>NZ_AJXU01000064.1 GCF_000264315.1 Rhodanobacter fulvus Jip2 | reverse complement strand
AGCATGTCGCCCTACAACAGCAAGTCGGGCAATACACAAAGCGCCCAGCAGGTCGTCAACGAAACCGGCACCACGATCGATGCCGGGCAGATCAACGTGATCAGCCAGCAAGGCGACATCACCGCCGAGAGCGCGCAACTGACCGCGCAGCACGACATCAACGTGCTGGCGTCGCAGGGCAAGATCGATCTGGGCACCGGCGAAGCCAGCCAGGCCTGGCAGAACCACCAGAGCGGCCACCAGGTCGGCGACCTGGGCGGCAACGGTTATTCCGGCACCGTCGGCGAACGGCAGGAGCTGCACGACCAGAGCGGCAACCAGACCTGGCAAAGCACGCTGCGCACCGGGCTGAGCAGCGAACAGGGCGACGTCAATGTGGTGGCCCACGGCGACCTCACCGGCCAGGGCGTGGACATCGCCGGCCGGGACGTCACGCTGGTCGGCCGCAACGTCACGCTCACGCCCAGCGCGGATACCGCCGAACAGCGGCAGCGCGACAAGATGAGTCAGGTGGGTGTGACGGTGGCGCTGTCCGGCGTGGCGGTGCAGGCCGCGCAGGCGGTGGATGCGGCCGTGGACGCGCACGACCGGGGCGACAACCGGCTGGCGGTGCTGTATGCGGCCGAGGCGTACTACGGCGCGAAGGACGCAGTCAATGTGGCCGGCGGGATCGACTACGGCCGGGCGGCGCAATCAGCCACCGGCAACGCCGCCACCGCCGCCCCGCCAGGTGGCCATCCCGAGGACCCCAACGGCAGCACCGGCCTGGTCAAGGTCACCGTCAGCATCGGCAGTAGCCACCAGTCCAGCAACACGTCGTACCAACAGCAGACACAGCAGGGCAGCACGGTAACGGCGAGTCGCGACGTCACCATCGTGGCCACCGGCGATGGCACCAAGGGAAAGGATGGCTACGCCGCCAATGGCGACGTGGTCCTGCAAGGCACGCAGATCCAGGCCGGCCGCGATGCCACGCTGGCGGCAGCCCGCGACATCAACCTGACCGCCGGCCAGGACACCACCGCCCGGGACAGCGCCAACCACAGCAGCAGCGCCAGCATCGGCGTGGGCTTCGCGCTGGGCGGTGAACAGAACGGCTTCACCATCGAGCTGGCCGCGGCGGCTGCCCGGGGCAAGGGCAACGGCGACAGCGCCACCAACCACGTCACCACGGTCAACGCGGGCGACACGCTAAGCCTGACCAGCGGAAGAGACACCACGCTGGAAGGTGCCCAGGCCTATGGCAACACCATCCTGGCCGACATCGGCCGCAGCCTCAGCCTCACCAGCACGCAGGACACCGACCACTACAAGGAGACTTATCAGAGTGCGAGTGCGGGTTTAAGCCTGTGCATCCCGCCCATTTGCTATGGCTCTAGCAGCGGCGGCGCCAGCTACAGCCAATCCAATATCAGCAACAACTACCAGAGCGTGACGGATCAGACCGGACTAGCGGCGGGGAGCGGTGGCTTCGATATCCACGTCGGCGACACGACGACGCTGACGGGTGCGGCCCTCGCCAGCACCGCCGATCCAAGCAGGAACCTGCTGGACACCGGCAGCCTGGTCGTCAATGACTTGCACAACAGCGCCCACAGCAGCGCGAGCCAGATGGGGTTCTCGTACAGCAGCAGTAGCTCGGCCGCGAGCAACCTGGCCGGCAATGCCATGGGCGCGGCGCTGAACATGGCGATACCGCAGGGCGGCAGCGACAGCAGCGACACGCAAAGCAGCATCGCGCAGGGCACGATCATCGTACGTGACAACCCCGATCAAGACCTCAGCGGCATCGACCGCAGTGCCACGACGCTCGACGGCAACGGCGTCAGCAACGACTTCGATGTGGACAAGATCAAGGAGAAGCAGGCGCTCGGGCAGGCGGCGGGGTATGTGGGGATGCGGGCCGCGGGCGACTTGGCTAAGTACGAACACGATAAGGCCCAGGCCGACTGGTTGGCAGCGCCGCAGGGAAGTGCCGCCGAAGCGGACGCCAAGGCGAGGTTGGGGCAATGGAGTGATGGCGGCACGTACAAGACCATCCTGCATGGCGTCGTCGGCGCCGGTATCGCGGCGCTCGGGGGTGGCGATGCCGCGAAGGGTGCGCTAGGTGCGGCGGCCAGCGAAAAGGCCAGCGGTGTGATGCAGGGCTACCTGATCGAACACGGCTATGACCCAAACACGGGCACGGGCAAGGTGCTGATGGAGCTGGCCAGTACCGCCATCGGCGGCGCGGCGGGCGGTGGTGCGGGTGCAGCCTCCGCGTTGAATGGGGAGCTGTATAACCGGCAATTGCATGATTGGGAACACAAGCTCGCGAAGGAGCTGGCGGCCAAAAGCAACGGTGAATACACATGGCAGGAAATTGAAGATGCCATGCGAAACAGCAGCTACGGCAGTCCCGATGCGCCGGCGGTTGATTTTGGCATGGGCGACAATGTCGGGAAGGGGGAGTTGTATGCATACACACCTCCCGGTACCGCGGAAGTCATCATGAGTTGGTCCGCCTTCAGTCAGCAGGGTGGGACGCTCGATCCCGGTTCAAGCTTTACATTCCCGACATCGCAGAATCCGGGTTTGTACGGCTATGCAAGCGACGTCATGGCGGTCCAAAACATGCCGGTGCTCGATCGTGGTGCGGCCGATTTCATTGCATCGCATATGGGTGATGCCGACATTCAGTCCGCCTATGGCTCTAACTTCCAATCTGATTATGGAAATTGGCAATATAGCTGGGCGCCAAAACCCCAGCCGATCACGCCCGTGGCCCCAGAGGGCTACACCCCGACGCAGCAAGGTGTAAACGGAAACAACATGACCTTTTATGACACCATGCTTGGTCGCGTCGTGACCATCGGTGTGAGTGGTGTTTGTGCTACGGCTGAGTGCGCCATGAAAGGCGGCAATTTCGATATGGCTGATCCGCGCACGCAACAGTACCTGTCGGATGTCGGTCACGCGCAACTCAAGTTTGGGGCGACGGTCACTAGTGTTGCCGCCGGCGGTGCGTGGGCTGCCTTGGCGAAAGAGGGGGTTGTCGCTGGATGGATGGCTTACAGTGGGGCGGGGGCGACTTCCGCAGGCGCGAACGCAGCAGCGCAGTACTTGAGCGACGGTACTGTTCGCACCCCCGACGTCCTATTTGCAGCAGCAACCGGTACCTTCGGCGGCTGGGCCACTCGGCTTCCGGGTTGGCAAGCTCCGGTGGCGATGATGATGATGAATACGGGAGGGGCTGCAGCGAACACGATGGTTGATAATGTTGTTTATGGTGAAAATAAGGATGTTGGAAATGCGATTTTCACTTCGGGCTTGGGCACACTGTCTGGCTATAAGATAGGAAATTATATGGAAGGGGCTTCCGTGAATCCTTGGGCGATCAATGCTGTCGGGTCGGCACTTAGCGAGGCGGTTACGCGTACGGCAGAGGATTTAATAGATGACGTGAAATCGAAAGTCGAAAAGAAGGCTGGAAATGAAAACAAATAAGATATTCCAGTGGGCCAAGATATTCATAGTAACCTTCGCCATTTCATTTATTTCGATAATTATAGGCGTGGCATTTATCGTTCTATTGAGTTTGTACCAGGAATTTGGGGGGCGCACATTCAGCGGTGGAAACGTGTCTTTGGTATTGGATGTGTGGATTCACAAATATCTATTGAGGCACGCCCTAATCAGTATTTTTTTGGGACTTTTGGTGGCGACGAAATATATTTCCAGCAAAGGTGACGGTTAAACCTAGAAGCAGGAGTTTCCCGTCCAAGGTGTTGTTCCGTTCAAGGCGTCCAAAGCTTCATCTGCCGTTTCCGAGCAGGATTTTTGATACAAAATCGGCAGTCCGGCGCGAAGATTTCTTCTCGATCACTTGCCCAAGGCTTACGGACTGATCAAGGTGTTGGCCACTTCTTCCACTTTCCCGGCACTGGGCGCAGCTCACCCGTGGTGTCCCGTCCAAGGTGTCCAAAGCCCCATCCGCCATTCCCGCGCCGGATTTTTGAAACCAAACGACCTATCCGGCGCGATGATTTCTTCTCAATCGCTCACCCATGGCTCGCGGATTGATCACATGTTGACCACTTCCTCCGCTTTTCCAGCACAACCCGCAGCCCGCCCGTGGACACCTTCGTCCATTCCAGCCGCATCGATGATTTCCCCGCCCCAACAAATCAGGGCGGAAAGAACCACCCGCTGATATGCCCGCTCCAGATACTCACGAATCGGGGCCGGTTGACGGATTTTTCCCGTCCGCCCCATACCTCGGCCGGCGTATGCCCGCCCAGATGCTGATGAGGCCGCGCATGGTTGTACCAGGCCCGAAACTCCACCAGCTTCACCCGCAAATCATCGCCATTCACGACGGCGATGCGATCGAGCTTCTGCTTGAGCGTGCCAAAGAACCGCTCGGTCCGTCCGTTCTGCCAGGGGCAGTGCAATGCCGTGGTTTGCAGACGAATGCCCAGGCTTCGCAGCGCGGCTTTCATCACGCGCGAGTTGAAGCACGCCTCGTTGTCCACCCGGATGCAGCGCGGCAAACCGAAGTGCCTGAAAGCGTCGAAAAGCTACCAGCAATTCCCGCAAGATCGTCAACGACCGCTTGTCGTCCAGCGCACTCAGCCGCAAACACGCCCGCGACCCATGATCGAGCACACCCAGCATCATCCGCTGTCGCCCCGTCAGATCGACCTTGCCGGTCAGGTCCATCGCCCACACCCGGTTGATCGGCAGGGCACGCGGCACCCGGTGCTTGCCTTCCTGCCGCATCCGAAGGATTTCCACCGTCGCCTGCCGCAGCACGTTCGCCACATGCGACTTGCCCACTGACATGCCCCGCGCCGCAAACCGCCGGTTGAAGACTTCCGCCAGCGTTCGGCACCCCAGCTCCGGCGACCACGCCCGCAGCCGGATCAATTCCCGGCGCACCCACGGCGGTTTGGGCTGGTATCGCCGCGACGATGCCGGGATAAAAACAGGCTTTGCCGAGCAAGCGCGACGGTTTGCGTATAGCCGTCCAAACAGCTTTCTCGCCCAGTGTCCAAGAGCCAGAAGCCAAGCCAGTACACCGATCATCCTTGCCGCGACCCCTGTGTTTTCCGGATGGGCAAGTTTATCGGGCGTGTGCGGCGGCAGCCTCGTCATCGCCGCCGGCCACGACCTCACGCTCAACGCCGGTGTGGAAAACCACGACACCACCCGCGACACCAAGCGCAAGAAAAGTGGCTTCCTGTCCAGCAAAACCACCACCACCCACGACGAAACCCACGACAGCTACGCCATCGGCAGCACGCTGTCCGGCGAGTCGGTGACGGTGGCGGCGGGCCACGACCTGACCACCCGGGCCGCCCAAGTGGCCGGCACCCACGACGTCACGCTGGCGGCCGGCCATGACGTCACCATCGGCACGGCCGAGGAGGTTTCCACCGAGGCGTACAGCGTAGCCAAGAAGAAGAGCGGGCTGTTCAGCGGCGGCGGCGCCAGCGGCCTGGGCGGCATCGGCGTCACCGCCGGCAGCCAGAAAGCCAACGCCACCGACACGGTGGAGCAGCACACCACCATCGGCAGCCTGATCGGCAGCA
>NZ_AJXU01000063.1 GCF_000264315.1 Rhodanobacter fulvus Jip2 | reverse complement strand
ACGTCACCATCACCTCCGCCATCCAGACCGACCACGAAACCACCACCCAGCAAGCCCGCAGCCACGGCCTGACGATGGCCATGGTCGGCACGGCGCTGGACGGGTATCGCAACGTGCGGCAGACACGGCGGGAGAAGGCCAGCTCCGGCAAGAAGACGCAGGACACGCTGCATGCCCTCAGCGCGGCCGCGCTCGACATGCCGGGCATCGCCATCAGCTACGGCAGCCAGCGCAGCAGCCAGTCGAGCCAGGTCGACACCACCACCGAGCGCGGCAGCACCCTGCGCGC
>NZ_AJXU01000062.1 GCF_000264315.1 Rhodanobacter fulvus Jip2 | reverse complement strand
CTCAAAATCGGGGGGACGTCGTTGGAATGCAAAAAACAGCTCGAAGGCCATGAAGCCAGTGCCGAGCAGTGCGGCGAGGACACCAATTACGGTAAGCATTTCGTTGATTCGCATGTTGGCTAACGCTGGAATTGAGCGGCGGCGCAGCCGTCCGCCTCGAATGACCTGTTAGCCCTCACGCGATCAACCTCAGGACAGCACTCGATTGCTTTACTCGCGAAAGGATGGGAACGCACAGCCCGACAAGTGCAAGCGATAAAAGTATGAGAGTGACAGTTACCGGTAGAGCAGCGGGCCACCAGGGCTGAAGCGCACTTGCGAAGCACATAAGGGCTAAAAAAGCGACAACGAAATACAGAGAGGTGCTCCTTTTCATAGCCGCTTTGGCGTCGTATCCCTGTGCGCTCCGAAAAACTTCGCCGACTATCTCAACTCGGTTCCCTGCATTTTGAGTATCTAGGGCGAACTGATCAGGATTCGTGCTATGCATTATGGCTCTTATGGCTTCCACGTCTGTTGAATAGCCATAGGCTGTCCTGAAATGGTGCTGGATCTCGCTGTTGGCGGCCTGCAAGGCGGAGCCTTGAAGGAGCGATGCAAGCTTTGCCTTTGCATCTGCTTGCGCTGGACGTCTCGCGAATGTACCCCACGATATGAGCACAATACCTAATACAACGAGTGCAAGACCAGACACGAAGAGCAATGTTTCGTTGGAGTTGTCAACTTGAAACTCGCCATTCACATACGGAGTACTGATAGAGACTTTTGCTCCAATACTGAAAAGCTTGGAGACCAACATCAGAGGCAGACCACCGGAGATCATCGAAAGGCCGGCGATTGACGGAATCGGCCGGTGCAGCCAGTTGGACAATGCCGACAGGAGAATTGATTTGAGTTCAACGAGCATCGCTACTTCCTTGTGAGGGCTAACGCTAAGTAGACCCCGAAAATGAGGTGTTGCATCGAGTATGCAGTCCGGCTCCTGGCCGCACAAGCGAGGGATTACGCGACAGATCATGGGGTTGCGCGGAGGCTCTGCGATCAGCCGTTGCATACCTTCCCTTGTTGTCCGGCACTTTTTCGGGTGTATGAGTTACACCGGCAAAATAGGGATGTAACGGGCTCTCTCCGTATCATCACTCGCGCAAGAACGGTTGCTCGGGCTGAACGAGGTCCACGCCCAAGGGCGCGTGATCAGCAGGTGTCAGCCGCGATCACGCGCAACAGGTGTGTACTCAAAAGTGGCGCCGGATCGATCACGGGCACCTTATTAGGTTGACGACGGCTCAGTCGCTGCAGCGAGCTGACTCGTCATATCGCTGCCGCCAAACGCGACGGCTTCGACTACTGCCGCGTCGGCAGCTCCGACACGCCCGCCTCGCCTTCCAGCAACGCCGGAGCGGGCCCGGCTACGGCCAGCAACGACATCGCGTAGCCGTCTTCGATGCTGATGGTCGAAACCTCATCCCACGCAAAGAACGAAGCCTCGCGCATCCACTCGGCGTCGGGGCTGAGTTCCTGCATGGTGAAGCCGTCTTCCTCGACGGCGACGAGGCGGCCGATGTAGCAGACTTCGGCTTCGTCTTCGCTGTCCACGTGCACGCCGATGACGGGCGACTGGGCGCCAGCGGCCTGGACGACGTCGCGGATGTTGTCGAGCGGGAAGCCGCGCGGGGGGCGCGGCAGGATGTGTTTCAGCGCCAGGGCTTTCTCGAAGAAGGCGTGGTGCTTGTCGGGGGCTTCCAGCTCGGAGATGTCGCGGTGCCGCATGATGTACATGCCGTCGTAGGTGATGCCGTCGCCGACCACCCACAGCAGGAAGAACTCGCGGCCGACGCCGCCCACGTAACCGCAGAAGCTGCCGTGCTCCAGCTCCTCGCGCCATAGCCGCACGAGGGTTTGCTTTTCTTGCGCTTCGCGCAGTTGGGCGCGCTGGCCGGTGCTCTTGAGTTCAATGATGTTGCTGTTCATGACGGTCATTTTAACAGAGCGGGCCCTTGGGCTTGTTTAAAGGATGTAGCGGCTGAGATCCTCGTCCTGGGCGAGACTTTCGAGGCTTTTGTCCACCTGTTCGGCGTCGATACGATATTTTTCGCCGGACTTGTCCGCCGCCTCGTAGGAGATCTTTTCCAGTAGCCGCTCCATCACGGTGTGCAGCCGGCGGGCGCCAATGTTCTCGGTGCGCTCGTTGACCTGGAACGCCACCTCGGCCAGCCGGTCGATGCCGGAGTCGGTGAATTCCAGGCCCACGCCTTCGGTGCCCAGCAGCGCCACGTACTGTTTGGTGAGCGCGTTGTGCGGTTCGCGCAGGATGCGCTTGAAGTCGTCCACGCTGAGCGCCGACAGCTCCACCCGGATTGGCAGGCGGCCCTGCAACTCGGGGATCAGGTCGGACGGCTTGGCCAGCGAGAACGCGCCGGAGGCGATGAACAGCATGTGGTCGGTCTTGATCGGGCCGTACTTGGTGGACACGGTGGAGCCCTCGACCAGCGGCAGCAGGTCGCGCTGCACGCCTTCGCGGCTGACGCCGGCGTGGCCGTGGTCGCCGCGCTGGGCGACCTTGTCGATCTCGTCGATGAAGACGATGCCGTTCTGCTCGGCCGCTTCCATCGCCTGTGCGCGCAGCTCCTCGTCGTTGAGCAGCTTGCCGGCCTCTTCGTCGATCAGCAGCGGGCGCGCCAGCTTGATCGCCAGCTTGCGCTGCTGCGTCTTGGCGCCGCCCAGGTTCTGGAACATCTGGCGCAGTTGCGCGCCCATCTCCTCCATGCCCGGCGGCGACATGATTTCCACGCCCACGTTCATGGCGAAATCCAGCTCGATCTCGCGCTCGTCCAGCGCGCCCTCGCGCAACTGCTTGCGCAGTTTCTGGCGGGTGTCGCTGTCGATGGCGGGTGCGGCGGCGGCGTCATGGCTCCAGTCGGTCGGCTGGGCCTGGCGACGGGGCAGCAGCGCATCGAGGATGCGGTCTTCGGCGCGGTCCTCGGCCTGCGTGCGCACGCGCTTGACCGCCTGCTCGCGGGTGAGCTTGTAGGCCACGTCGGCCAGGTCGCGGATGATCGATTCCACATCCTTGCCCACGTAGCCGACCTCGGTGAACTTGGTCGCCTCCACTTTCACGAACGGCGCGTTGGCCAGCGTGGCCAGGCGGCGCGCGATCTCGGTCTTGCCCACGCCGGTGGGGCCGATCATCAGGATGTTCTTGGGCGTGACCTCGTTGCGCATGTCCGGCTCAAGCTGCATGCGCCGCCAGCGGCTGCGCAGCGCAATCGCCACGGCGCGCTTGGCGTCCTGCTGGCCGATGATGTAGCGGTCGAGTTCGTTGACGATTTCGCGGGGAGTGAGTTCGGACATGAGTTCACCAGAAAGGTATGTCTTTAGCCGTCATCCCGGCGAAAGCCGG
>NZ_AJXU01000061.1 GCF_000264315.1 Rhodanobacter fulvus Jip2 | reverse complement strand
CCGGCTTTCGCCGGGATGACGAAAGGCGGGGCTTAAAGCTCTTCGATGGAAACGTTGTGGTTCGTGTAGATGCAGATGTCGCCGGCGATCTTCAGCGCCTTCTCGACGATGGTGCGGGCATCGAGTTCGGTGTTTTCCAGCAGGGCCATGGCGGCAGATTGCGCGAACGGGCCGCCGGAGCCGATGGCGATGAGGCCGTGCTCGGGTTCCACCACGTCGCCGTTGCCGGAGATCAGCAGGGAGGTTTCCTTGTCGGCCACCGCCAGCATCGCCTCGAGCTTGCCGAAGCGGCGATCGGTGCGCCATTCCTTGGCCATTTCCACAGCGGCGCGGGTGAGGTTGTTGTTGTGCTTCTCGAGCTTCTGCTCGAACAGTTCGAACAGGGTGAAGGCATCCGCAGTGGCACCGGCGAACCCGGCCACCACGTCGCCTGTCTTGCCGAGGCGGCGCACCTTGCGCGCGTTGCCTTTCATCACCGTATTGCCCAGCGTGACCTGGCCGTCGCTGCCGATAACGACGCGTCCTTCGCGGCGCACGCAGACGATGGTGGTGGCGTGGAATGCTTCCATGGGGGCTCCGCAACTCGAATGGCTTGGTCCGATGAGATGGGGACTTGAAGGCCTGGCTTCAACGCTGAGCGAATGCGGCGCGAGCGTGCGGGTTGTTTAAAGGTGCGACCGATAAACGTGAAAGTTCGAAGGCACCGTGACCTCCTCTCCCCCTTGGGGAGAGGACACAGGAGAGGGGCCGGTGCTTGCGGGGAAGTTTGTCGGAGGGGCTTTTCGGCGTGGCGATCAACTTCGTTGTGATTTCCCCGCGGCGTGTCCCCCTCTCCCCTGCCCTCTCCCCGCAGGGGAGAGGGTATTACGGTGCTTTTGTGGTGCTGAGGTTGGGCACGTGGCTTGTTCTGGCTTCATCGC
>NZ_AJXU01000060.1 GCF_000264315.1 Rhodanobacter fulvus Jip2 | reverse complement strand
AGAGGGGGCGGTGCTTGCGGGAGAGTTTGTCGGAAAGGGGCTTTTCGGCGTCGTGAGTGGCTTCGTTGTGGCTTCCACTCGGCGTGCCCCCTCTCCCTACCCTCTCCCCGCAGGGGAGAGGGAGTTACGGTGTCTTTCAACCTTGAGGCGCGGCGGTTACGGCTTGCGCTTCGCCCTTGGATGCGCCGCGTCGTACACCTTCGCCAGGTGCTGAAAATCCAGATGCGTGTAGATCTGGGTGGTGGCAATGTCGGCGTGGCCGAGCAGTTCCTGCACGGCGCGCAGGTCGCCGGAGGATTCCAGCATGTGGCTGGCGAAGGTGTGGCGCAGCAGATGGGGGTGCACGTGCTTGGGCAAGCCTTGCTGCAGGGCCAGCTTGTTCATGCGCAGCTGCACGGTGCGCGGGTTGATGGGGGCGCCGCCGCGGCCGCGGAAGATGGCGCTGTCCGGCTGCATGCCTTCGGCGGTACCCAGTGTGCGCAGCGCGCTGACGGCCGGCCGGCCGACCGGTACCACGCGGGTCTTGCCGCCCTTGCCCAGTACGCGCACTTCGCCGCCGTCGAGGTCCAGATCGATCCAGCGCAGGTTGACCAGCTCGGACAGGCGCAGGCCGCTGGAATAGAACAGCTCCAGCATGGCGCGGTCGCGCACGGCCAGTTTGCCGCCGCTGTCGGTTTCCACCAGCGCGCCGGCCTCGTCCACGTCCAGCACTTGCGGCAGTTTGCGGCGCACCTTGGGGCCGCGCACGCCGGTCAGCGGATCGTGCGCCAGCGCGCCTTCGCGGATGAGTTGGCGGAACAGGCTGCGGCAGGAGGAAAGCAGCCGCTGCAGGCTTTTTGCCGAAAGACCCGCGCGATGTTCGGCAGCGACAAAGCTGCGCATGCGGTTGGGGTCAAGCGCATCGAACGTGGCCACGCCCTGCGCCTCCATGAAACGCAGCAACTTGGCCAGGTCACGGCGGTAGGCGTCCACCGTGTGCACGGACGCCTGGCGCTCGCTGGCCAGGCGTTGCAGCCATGCGTCGACCTGGCTGGCGGGGCTCATCGCCGGCTCAGGCAACGTCCCGTGCGCGCGCCAGGGCGGCGGTGACGGTGGCGGCGATCATCTTCAGGAACAACGTGCCCATGCCGGGCTGGAAGCGGTCCGGGTCCTTGCTACCGATGGCCAGCATGCCGGTGTGGTCCAACCGCATCACCGCAGCGGAATGCACGTGATCGGCGTCATCGCCGAACAGCCGCTCCAGTTTCTGCGGCGAAAGGCGACCGGAGACGGGCTCGTGCTGTTGCAGGAAATCGGCGAACTCCGGCAGCTCGGCGGCGCCGCCGGGAACCTGCTGCAGCCACGGTGCCCGCGGCAATTCCGGCTGGTTGCCGAACAGCAGCAGGCGCACCTGGTCGGTGTGGAAATCGGCGCTTAGCTTGGCCACCACGCTGCGCGCGGTGACTTCCACCGTGTTGGCGCGCAGCAGTGCCACGGTGAGCGCATGCACGCGCTCCATCAGCTTTTCGTTGTCGGCGGCGATGGCGATCAGGTCGCCCAGCCGCCGCTCCAGCTCCGCGTTCTTGTCGCGCAGGCTCTGCAACTGGTACATCGCCAGCGACGCCACCGCGCCTTTTTCGTGCGGCATGGTGAGTTGCGCGGCCAGCTCGGGGTAATCGCTGAGGAACTGCGGATGGCTTTTCAGGTAGGCAGCCACCACGCGGCCCTGGGTGGCGTCGTCGAGCAGCGTTTCGGTCATGCGCGGTGATCCTCGAAGCTACGGGTGACGGCAGAGACGATCCGCCAGCGAACGGCCAGTGTGCGATGGACGCGGCCGCGCTTCAATGCATGGCGTCGATGGCCAGCCATTCGCCCTCGAACACGAACGCGGTCGGGCCCGTCATCCACAGGGGCTGGCCGGGGCCGGCCCAGTCGATCTGCAACGCGCCGCCGGGCAGTTCCACCGTCACCGAGTCGTCGACCTCGCCGCGCGCGCGCAGCACCGCCATGGCGGCGCAGGCGCCGGTGCCGCAGGCCAGCGTCCAGCCGGCGCCGCGCTCGTGCACGCGCAGGCGCAGGCGGCCGCGATCGATCGATTGCACGAAACCGGCGTTGACGCCTTCGGCAAAGCGCGGATGGACGGACAGCAGCGGGCCGATGCGCTCCAGCGCGGGGGCGTGCAGGTCGTGCACCGGGATCACCGCGTGCGGATTGCCCATCGACACCGCGCCGATGCGCAGCGCCTCGCCATCGGCGTCGATGGCGTAGTCGACGGCGGCGCCATCGGCCTGGAATGGAAGCCGCGCCGGATCGAACTGCGGCTCGCCCATGTCCACGGTGACCCGCTGCGGATCGAGCACGCGGATGGTGACCGCGCCGGAGGGGCTTTCGATGCGCACATCCTCGCCCAGCGCCAGCGCGCCAGCGCGGTGCAGCCAGGCCGCCACGCAACGCACGCCGTTGCCGCACTGGCCCGAGGGCGTACCGTCGGCGTTCCAGATGCCGTAATAGAACGCGCAGGTGGGATCGCGCGCCGGTTCCACGCTCAGCAACTGGTTGAAGCCGACGCCGGTGTGGCGGTCGGCCAGCGCGCGGATCTGCGCGGCATCCAGCGCGAACGGCTGCTGGCGGCAATCCAGCACCACGAAGTCATTGCCGATGCCGTGCATCTTGGAAAACGCCAGGGACATGGTCGCGCTCAGGGTTGGGCGGGCTGGGTGGCCGGAAGCACGGCGGTGCTTGCCGGCGCGGGTGCCGCCGGCGCCGGTGCGCTGGCCGGCTTGGCCGGCGGCATCACCAGCGGTCCCTTCAAGCCGCAGCCGGCAAGCGCGGCGACGGCAAGGCAAACGGGCAGCAGCAGGAGGGATCGGCGCATGTCGGTATCCGGAAGGGCGGTGGAAGGCGCCTCGGCGCCAGACTCGCGGCAGTATAGCGAGCCACCTGCTACGCCGGCCCGCTGCCGTCATCCCCGCTGCCGTTATCATGCGCAACTGCATTCGCGCATCACGCGCAACGAGGAACCACGATGGAATGGAGCACATGGCTGCGCATGCCGATGACCGTGCTGCTGGTGCTGGCGGCGCTCTTCGCGCTGGCCACGCTGGTGCAATTGGTCATGGTGCGCCAGCGATTGCACGGCGGCCGCCGGTTCGCGGCCAGCGGGCGGGCGCTGCTGTGCCTGCTGTTCTTCGCGCTGACCGTGGTGCTCGGCGGCATGGGCTACGCGCTGCGCGGCTACCGGCTGCTGGCACAGGAAAGCCCGGTGGTGGATATCGACGCGCGCATCCTGTCGCCGCAGCGCTGGGCGCTCACCCTGAGCTGGCCCGACGGCAGCACGCGGCAAGTGCAGCTGGCCGGTGACGACTGGCGGGTGGAGGCGGTGGTGCTGAAATGGAAGTTGCCGGCACTGCTAAGTGGTTTGCCGCCGCTGTATCGGCTCGATCGGTTGTCCGGCCGCTACGACGATCCGGAGCAGGAAGCCACCGCGCCGCGGACGGTGATCAGTTTTCGCCCCACCGATGGTTTCGACCTGCTGAGTCTCAAGCGCAGCTATCCGCAATGGCTGCCCGAGGTGGACACCGTGTTCGGCAGCGGCGCGTATTTGCCGCTGGTGGATGAGGGCCATTACAGCGTCAGTTTGATGCGCACCGGTGCGCTGGTGGCGCGACCGGATGAGGCGACGGCGGCGCGCATCGCCAGCCCGCTGTAAACCTCAAAAGCTTGTTCCCCGCTTGCGGGGGAAGGGACACCTCGCGCGGGGACCAACGCTTGCTTCCCCCGCCTGCGGGGGAAGCTGCCCGAAGGGCTGATGGGGGGCTTTTCGTTCTTGCGGGAAGGCACAGATCAAGAGCGCCCTCTTCCGCCTTCGGCACCTTCTCCCGCGAGCGGGAGAAGGGAAAGCTTGCCCCCATCCGCCCTGCCGGGCACCTTCCCCCGCAAGCGGGGGAAGGAACATCTCGCGCAACGGCTAAAGCTTGCTTCCCCCGCCTGCGGGGGAAGCTGCCCGAAGGGCTGATGGGGGGGCTTTTCGCTCCTGCGGGAAGGCGCAGATCAAGAGCGCCCTCTTCCGCCTTCGGCACCTTCTCCCGCAAGCGGGAGAAGGGAAAGTGCGCCCCCATCCGCCCTGTCGGGCACCTTCCCCCGCGAGCGGGGGAAGGAACATCTCGCGCAGGGACCAACGCTTGCTTCCCCCGCCTGCGGGGGAAGCTGCCCGGAGGGCTGATGGGGGGCTTTTCGTTCTTGCGGGGAAAGCGCAGATCAAGAGCGCCCTCTTCCGCCTTCGGCACCTTCTCCCGCGAGCGGGAGAAGGGAAAGTGCGCCCCCATCCGCCCTGTCGGGCACCTTCCCCCGCGAGCGGGGGAAGGAATTTCGCTTTAGAACGTGCCGCGCTGAATGAAGGGGACCTGGGCGTAGAGGCGGCGTTCGGCGCCGCGGGGGTCGTCGGCCTGGCGGGTATCGGTGTCGAACAGCATGGTTTGCCGGCGGGCCAGCGAATAAGCGTCCCAGTGCGGCAGGCCCTTGTGGTTGGGGTTGCCGTGGCGGGCCAGTGCCAGCAGGGCGTCGCTCATCGCATCGGCCATGCGCGTGGCGTCGTCGCTGCCGCCGGTGCGTGAGCCGGGTTGCCGCGGGTTGTTGAAAACCAGCGGGATGTCCAGCGTGTGGAACGCGCGCAGCCTGGCAGCGTCGCCATGGCGGTCGTACCAGTCCAGCTCGTACGCCCAGGTGGGTGCTTCCTGCCGCGCGCGGGCTTCGAGTTCCTCGACGGCGCCGCGCCAGGAGCGGCCGGCGGTGGTGGCGGCGAAGAACACATCGGACGGTGTGTAGTCGGGGTACAGGCGGCGGTATTCGGCGATCACCACGGACGGCAGCAGGTCCACGTATTGCTGCTTTTCCAGCTTGGCCGGCAGATCGTCCCAGGTCAGGTTGAAGTTGGCCGGGTCGTGGCCCAGAAAAGCGCGGGTTTCGTCGTGGGTGTTGCCGATGACCATGGGGATGCCGGCCGATTGCGCCGGTGCCTGCGGCCAGAACGGGTGCGTCGGCAACACCTGCGAATCCAGCACCGGGCCGAGGTACAGGTTGGTGCTTTCCATGCGCGAGGGATCGCGGATCTTCATCGCCTGCAACAGTTTTTCCAGCGGCATGCGGCGCAAGGCGTCGGCGTCGACGTGGAAGTGATCCAGCACCAGTTGCGCGCGCTGGCTGGCAGCGCGCGGGCCGGCGGCGGTGACCTGCTGGCCGCTCATGGTCCAGGCGCGGTGGAACAGGCCCTTGGCTTCCGGCATCGCCATCAGGGTGGCGATCTTGGCGCCGCCGCCGGATTGGCCGAACACGGTGACATTGTCCGCGTCGCCACCGAATTCGGCGGCGTGCTGTTGCACCCACTGCAAGGCCTGGATCAGGTCGAGCTGGCCCACGTTGCCGGAGTCGGCGAACGCTGCACCGCCGAGCTGGGCCAGGTACAGATAGCCGAACAGGTTGAGCCGGTGGTTGAGGGTGATCACCACCACGTCGCCGCGCTGGCTCAGGTGGGTGCCGTCGTAGAGCGGATCGCTGCCGGAGCCATTGCTGAAGGCGCCGCCGTGGATATACACCAGCACCGGCCGCTTGCCGCCATCGCGCAGGGCCGGCGTCCACACGTTGAGGTAGAGGCAATCCTCGCTGCCCGGCCCTTCGGCGCTGGTTTGCGGCGCGGCGGGGCCGTAATCGAACGCGTCGCGAACGCCGCGCCACGGCAGCTCCTGCACGGCGCGCTGGAACCGGCGCGGCGCCGTGTCGGCGCCATACGGGATGCCCCGAAACACGTGGATACCCTGCTCCAGTTGCCCCGCGACGCGGCCGCTGCGCAGGCGGGCGATCGGGCTGGATTTACTGCTGCCCGAACCGGCCATGGCGACGGCCGGCAAGGCGACGGCCAGCGAGCCGAAGGCGCTGGCGCGCAGGAAGTGGCGGCGTTGCGGGTCCATCGGTGCGGCGCTCATGGCGAAACCTTCTCGGGTTGCGTGGCGATCCAGTCCAACGCCAGCCGCGGCCAGGCGGCCGTGGTCAGGCCGTGCGTGCCGCGCACGCCGAAACCGTGGCCGCCGTGGGGAAACAGGTGCATCTCGGTGGGCACACCCGCACGCAGCAGGGCGCGGTAAAACTGCAGCGCGTTGCCTACCGGCACGGCCGGGTCGTCCTGCGCGTGAACCAGGAAGGTGGGCGGCGTGTCGGGCCGCACCAGGTCTTGCATCGAGTACTGGCGCAGCAGTTGCGCATCCGGATGGGGGCCCAGCAGCCGATCGCGCGAGCCGCCATGCGTGTCCGGCCCGGCCATGTCGATCACCGGATAGATCAGCAGCTCGAAATCCGGCCGCGCGCTGACCTGGTCGATGGTATCGGTGGCCGGGTAAACCGTCTTGTCGAAACCGGTGCCCAGCCGCGCGGCCAGGTGGCCGCCGGCGGAAAAGCCCATCACCCCGATGCGATGCGGGTCGAGTCGCCATTGCGCGGCGCGGCTGCGGATCAGCCGCAGCGCACGCTGCGCATCGGCCAGCGCGGCCTCGCGGTCGGCGCGGCCTTCGCCGGGCAGGCGGTAGCGCAGCACGAACAAAGTCACGCCGCCCTGCTCGACGAAGGCCGGCGCCATCGCCGAACCCTCCTTGTCCAGCACTACCCGCTTGTAGCCACCACCTGGCGTGACCAGCAGGCCGACGCCGTTGGGCCGGGCCGGGCGATAGACGACCAGATACGGCTCGCTGACGTGGGTGACGTAGCGATCCGGCAGGGCCGGATCGGTGCTGCGCTCGACCAGTTGCAGCGGCTGGGCGAGCGCTTTGTCTCCCGGTGCCAATCCGGCCGGCCACAGGTTGATCCGGTCGGCCGAGCCGGGCGCCGGCTCACCGTCGGCGGTGGCTGCCGCCAACGGGACGAAGGAACAGAGAAACAGCGTCAATACCATGACAAACAGTCGCTTGCACCGATGCGATGGGGACATGTGCGGCTCCGTGATGAGCGGGAGTGGGCGAAATTTGTGCACTGCCTATTGCCAGATGACACCGGTTGACCATATATAGCAATCACCGTATTGTCGATGGGCAGTGCAGCAACCATCAGGAGAGTCACTTGAGCAACGAGCAAGGTCACCGGAACGCGACCGTTTCCGCCTGGGAAGACATTGCCCACCGATTCGTGGAAGCGCGGCGCGCCGGTCGATCACTGCCGGATTTCCCCGGCGAGATTCCGCCGGATCTGGTCAGCGCCTATCAGGTGCAGGACCTGGCCATCGCCCAGTGGGACGATGTGGTGGTGGGCTGGAAGATCGGCTACATCGCCCCCGATCGCCGTGATGTTTCCGGCGACGAACGTCTGCTGGGCCCCATTTTCCGTCGCAATCTGTGGAATGCCACCGGTGCCATCGTGGATATCCCGGTGTTTTCCGGCGCCGGTGGTTTTGCCGCGGTGGAAGCGGAATACGTGCTGCAACTGGAAGCGGATGCGCCGGCCGACAAGCTGGAGTGGACGCCGGAGGAAGCGGGGCTGTTGCCCACCCGGCTGCATGTCGGCGTGGAAGTGGCCAGCAGCCCGCTGGCCACGATCAACAAACTGGGCCCGCGCGTGGTGGTGTCCGATTTCGGCAACAACAACGGCCTGGTGCTGGGGCCGGAAATCGACCACTGGACGACGTGCGACGAATCGAAGCTCACCGCGCGCACCGAGATCGACGGCGTGGTGGTGGGCACCGGCGGCGCGGCGAATCTGCCGGGTGGATTGCGCGGTGCCTTCGCCTTCGCCCTGCGTCGCTCGGCCCTGCGCGGCCGGCCACTGAAAAAGGGCGACCTGATCGCCACCGGCAACGCCACCGGCATTCATGACATCGACGTGGGCCAGCTGGCGCTGATCGATTTCGGCAGTACCAAGATCGTCTGTCGGGCCACGCCCAGCCCCGCCGGCTGAGGAACAAGATCATGCAGGGGAGGGGGAAATGATTACACGTCGCGGTTTTCTCGGTGCCGGCCTGGGCACGCTGGCCGCCTCCGCCCTGGCCGCCTGTTCCAACGGCGCCTCGGCCGGCATGGGCGGCAAGGACAGTGCCGGCGGCAAGCTGCTGACCGCGTCGGATGTGCATGTCGCCAACTACCCCACCGTGACCGCGGTCGACTGGATCGGCAAGGAACTGGAGCGGCAGACCGACGGCCGCCTGCGCCTGCGCATGTATCACTCCGGCCAGCTCGGCCGCGAGTCGGAGGCGATCGACATGGCGCGCTTCGGCGCCATCGACATCACCCGCGTGTATTCGGGCGCCTTGAACAACGCGTTCCCGCTGACCCAGGCACTGTGCCTGCCCTACGTGTTCGACTCGGTGGCGCACATGCGCCACGCGCTGGACGGCGGCGTCGCCGCGGCCGTGCTGCGCGGTTTCGAGAGTCGCGACCTGATCGGCCTGGCCATCTACGACTCGGGCACGCGCAACTTCTACAACACCAAGCACCCGATCGTGGAACCGAAAGACCTGCACGGCCTGAAACTGCGCGTGGCCCGTTCGGACATCTTCCTGGAGCTGATCCGCATGTTCGGCGCCAACCCCACGCCGATGTCGCTCGGCGACACGTTCTCGGGGCTGGAGACGCACATGATCGATGGTGCCGAGAACAACATGATCAGCTTCCAGTCCAGCCGGCATTACGAGTCGGCGCGCTATTGGTCGGAAACCGAACACTCGTACGCGCCGGACATCCTGCTGATGTCGCGGCGCAATTTCGAAAAGCTGACGCCGTCCGATCGCGAGCTGCTGCTGGATCTGGGCCGCCGCTCGGTCACCGTCATGCGCCAGCAGTGGGACGCCACCGAGGGCAAGGCGCGGCAGACGGTGCTGGCGCACGGCGTGAAAGCCAACGCGGTGGACATGGTCGCGTTCCGCACGGCGGCGGCGCCGTTGCTGCAGGAGTACCTGAAGCAGCCGGACGTTGCCGAAATCTATCGCCGTATCCGCGAATTCGTCTGAGGGTTGGCATCGATGTCTGAAACTGACAACCACGCGACAGGCCCCCAGCGGTGGCTGGAAGTGCTTGCGCGCATCGCCATCCACATCGCCGCGTTCGCCATGCTTGGCCTGGTGGCCGTGCAGGGCTGGCAGGTGTTTGCCCGCTACGTCATCAACGATTCGCCGGGCTGGACCGAGCCGCTGACGATCCTGCTGCTGAGCACGGCGATGAGCCTGGGCGCCGCCGCGGCGGTGCACAGCAACCGTCATTTCGGCTTCTTCCTGCTGGCCGGCGCGCTCGGCCCGCGACTCAAGCGCGCGCTGGAAGTGGTGGTGGAGATCGTGGTCGCCACCATCGGCGCCGTGCTGGCGTGGTGGGGCTGGATGCTGTGGATGGATGGCGTGCACATCAAGACGGCCGGCGCGGATTTCCCGCAAAGCATCAACTACCTGCCGCTGTGCATCGGCGGCGCGCTGATGCTGGTGTTCGCGATCAATCGGCTGGTGCTGGCCTTGCGCCCCACGACCACTGAAGGGGACCACTGAGCCATGGGCATTGCGATTCTTTTCATCGTCTTCGGTGTGCTGCTGGTGCTTGGCGTGCCGGTGGCTTTCTCGCTGGCGGCGGCGGCGCTGGCCACGCTGTGGTATCTGGATCTGCCGGCGGTGGTGCTCGTGCAGCAGATCGGTGCGGGTATCGGCACGGCGTCGCTGGTCGCCATTCCGCTGTTCATTTTCGCGGGCGAGATCATGATGCGCGGCGGCATCTCGGAGCGCCTGATCGCGTTCGCCGCCTCGCTGGTGGGGCGCCTGCGCGGCGGCCTGGGCCAGGTGTCGATCCTGTCCTCGCTGTTCTTCGGCGGCGTTTCCGGCTCGGCCATCGCCGATGTGTCGGCGGTGGGCGGCACCATGATTCCGCAGATGGTCAAGCGCGGCTACGACCGGGATTTCGCGGTCAACGTCAGCATCACGGCGGCGCTGGTGGCGCTGGTGGTGCCGCCATCGCACAACCTGATCCTGTTCTCGGCCGCTGCCGGTGGCAGCATTTCCATCAGCGACCTGTTCGCCGCCGGCATCCTGCCCGCGCTGCTGATGACCGTGGTGCTGATGGTGACCGGCTACTGCGTGGCGCGTCGGCGTGGTTATGGCGTGGAAGCGTTCCCCGGCTTTCGCAAGGTGGCGAAGCTGCTGATCGCGGCGCTGCCCGGGCTGGGACTGGTGGCGCTGATCTTCATCGGTATCCGCGCCGGCATCTTCACGGCGGTGGAGTCGGCGGCGATCGCGGTGGTCTACGCGTTGTTCGTCACCGGCGTGCTGTATCGCAATTTCAGTTTCCGCGGCTTCCTGGACACCGTGGTGCACGCGGCGCAGGGCACCGGCGTGATCCTGTTCGTGATCGCCACGGCGGCGGTGTTCGGCTGGCTGCTGGCCTATCTTGAAGTGCCGGTGGCGATGGTGAATTTCCTGGGCATGATCGCCCACGACCAGACCACCGTGCTGCTGATGATCGTGGTGCTGCTGCTGATCCTGGGCACGTTCATGGATCTGGCGCCGATGATCCTGATCTGCACGCCGATTTTCCTGCCCGTGGTGAAGGCCTATGGCGTCGACCCGGTCCACTTCGCGATGGTGCTGGTGATCAGCGGCGGCATCGGCCTGGTGACGCCGCCGGTGGGCTCGGTGCTGTTCATCGGCACTGCCATCGGCAAGATCAGCGTCGCCGAATCCATGAAGACGATCTGGCCGTTCTGGCTGGCGGCCGTGGCCGGTCTGCTGGTGGTGACCTTCTTCCCGCAGCTGTCGCTGTGGCTGCCGGCGCTGATGCGGCACTGACAAGCGAGCACCCCATGAATCCACGATCCATCGCACGGTTACTCCCCAGCCACGGACGGCTTTTTGATACGACATGCAGGCGCCTGCTGATGCTGGTCGCCTGCATGGTGATGGCCGGCCCCGCGTTGGCCGCCGACACAACGCAACCCTGGAAGCGCGGCATTGAGCACCAGCGCATGGCCGACCTGGGCAATGGCAGCTTCCTCAACCCGGTGTTGTCCGGCGACCACCCCGATCCGTCCGTGCTCAAGGACGGCAAGGATTACTACCTCACGCTGTCCTCGTTCGACGCCTACCCGGGCCTGCCGATCTGGCACTCGCGCGACCTGGTGAACTGGCAGCCGCTGGGCCATGCGATCCGCACCGACGTGGGGTCGATCTGGGCGCCGGACCTGGTCAAGTACAAGGGCCGCTACTACATCTACTTCGCGGCGCGCACGGCCGACAAGCGCGACAACTTCGTGGTCTGGGCCGACGCCATCGACGGTCCCTGGAGCGAGCCCGTCAGCCTGGGTCTGCCCACCTACATCGACCCCGGCCACGCGGTGGGCGAGGACGGCAAGCGCTACCTGTTCCTCTCCGGCGGCGACTACGTGCAACTGGCCGACGACGGCCTCAGCGTGGTCGGCACGCCCAAACACGTCTACGACGGCTGGCATTACCCGGAAAGCTGGGACGTGGAGAGCTACTCACAGGAAGGCCCCAAGATCAGCCGGCACGATGGCTGGTTCTACATGACCACCGCGGTGGGCGGCACCGCCGGCCCGCCGACCGGGCACATGGTGATCAGCGCCCGTTCGCGCTCCATCCACGGGCCATGGCAGAACTCGCCGTACAACCCGATCGTGCGCACCGTCAGCCGTGACGAGCCATGGTGGTCCCGCGGTCACGCCACTGTGGTCGAGGGCATCGACGGACGCGACTGGATGGTCTACCACGGCTACGAAAACGGCTATTACACGCTGGGCCGGCAGATGCTGCTGGACCCGATCGCGTGGACGGCCGACGGCTGGTTCGTGGCCAAGGGCGGCGACCTGGGCCAGCCACTGGCCAAGCCGGCCGGCGAGGCCCTGCCCCACGGCATGGCGCTGTCGGACGGTTTCAGCGGCGACCGGCTCGGCCCGCAATGGGCGTTCTTCAAGCCCGGCCCCGACGAGTACCGACGTCTGTCCTTCAAGGACGGCGACCTCGCCGTGCAGGGCAAGGGCCATTCCCCGCGCGACAGCTCGCCGCTGACGGTCATCGCCGGCGACCGGGCCTACGAGTTCGAAGTGGAAATGGAGATCGCCCCCGGCGCCACCGGCGGCGCCCTGCTGTTCTACAGCGACCGCCTGTATGCGGGCGTGGGCAGCAACGGCGAACAGTTCATCCTGCACCGCTATGGCGAGGACCGCCCCGCGTCACTGCCGCCCAGCCGCACGGGCGGAAAACTGTGGTTGCGGGTCACCAACAACCGCAACATCCTGACGGTGCACACTTCGCAGGATGGCCAGCATTGGCAGAAGTATCCCGTGCAAATGGACGTCTCGGGTTACCATCACAATGTGGCCGGTGGCTTCCTGGCCCTGAAACCGGCGATCTATGCGGCCGGCACCGGGGCTGTGACATTCCACCATTTCCGTTACCGCGCGCTGGACTGAAACCCGATGGTCGAAAGGCCCGCGCAGAAGGATTCCAAAGGATTCCCTTGAGCAAGAAGGCCGATTCCAAAACCGTGACGATCAACGACATCGCACGGCTGTCGGGTGTTTCCAAGAAAACCGTTTCGCGCATCATCAACAACTCGCCGCTGGTGCGCAAAGACACCCGCGACAAGGTCGAGGCGTTGATGCGCGAGGTCGGTTACGCGCCCGACCCGATGGCACGCGGGCTGGCGTTCCGGCGCTCGTTCCTGATCGGCATGGTGTACGACAACCCCACCGCCCAGTACGTGGTGGACATGCAGTACGGCGCGCTCGACGCGCTGCGCGGGTCCAGCTTCGAACTGGTGGTGCACCCCTGCGATTCACGCAGCGCCGATTACATCGAGGGCGTGCGCCGGTTTGCGCAACAGCACAAGCTGCACGGCGTGATCCTGGTGCCGCGCGCTTCGGAAGATCAGGCGCTGGTCGAGATGCTCAAGGACATCGGCTGCCGTTACGTGCGGATCGCCGCAGTACCGATGGACGAAACCTCGCAGACGGTGATCACCCACGACCGCGACGGCGCGGCGGAAGCGGCGGACTACCTGCTGTCACTGGGCCACCGCGACGTGGCCCTGATCACCGGCCCCGTGGCCTACCGTTCCACGCTGGAGCGCTCCGCCGGCTTCCTCGACGCCTTGCGCAAGCGCGGCATCACCTTGCCGGAAGATCGTATCGTCGAGGCCGGCTACACCTTCGAATCCGGCCTGGCGGCGGCCGAAAAACTGCTGCTGGGCGACCGCCGCCCCACCGCCATCTTCACCGGCAACGACGAAATGGCCGCGGGTGTGTACAAAGTGGCCCTGCGCGCCGGCATCGACATTCCGCGCGAACTGTCGGTGATCGGCTACGACGACAGCTCGCTGGCCTCACGCCTGTCGCCCTCGCTGACCTCGGTTCGCCGCAACACCCGTGACACCGGGCGTACAGCGGCCGCCATGCTGCTCCAGCCTGAAGGCCAGGGGCCGTTGGCATCCGCCAGCGTGCGGCCGCATGTGGTCGTTCGCGACTCCTGCCAGCCGCCGCAACGTTAGGGCTTTGCGCTTCCTTCCCCTGCCTGCGGGGGAAGGTGCCCGAAGGGCGGAAGGGGGCCAGCACCCCGAACGCGCGACATATGGAACGCGCTCTTGATTTGGCGTGGAAAAGCCAACAGCAGCGCGGCTTTGCCGCGCGCCCCCATCCGCCTTCGGC
>NZ_AJXU01000059.1 GCF_000264315.1 Rhodanobacter fulvus Jip2 | reverse complement strand
CCGCAGGCGGGGGAAGGAAGCAGCCCGCGCTTTCATTCTTGGTCTGGATGGTTCACAGGCACTGGCTTTCCGCACCCAGAGCACCCGAATGACCGGCCTTTTCCATTAAAATGACACCGGTTACCAAAATAGGCATAATGATGCCCAGCCGCCTCATGACGGAAGCCAAACCGTCGCGTGCGCACCCGGCCGCGTCAACCACGAATACGGCCGTCTTCCCAACCCACGTACACCGTTCGGAGAGAAGAACACCATGACGAATCCATTCAGTCTCGAAGGCAAGGTCGCCTTGGTAACCGGTGCCAATACCGGCCTGGGCCAGGGTATCGCGGTGGCGCTCGCTGCCGCTGGCGCCGATATTGCCGGCGCCGGCATCGTGCCGGCCGACGAGACCGCCGAGAAGGTGCGGGCGCTGGGCCGCCGCTTCGTCAACATCGACGCCAACCTGATCAGCGTGGAACCGGTGGCACGAGTGGTTGCCGAAGCCATCGAGGGCCTGGGCCGGCTGGACATTCTGGTCAACAACGCCGGCCTGATCCGCCGCGCCGACGCGGTGGACTTCAGCGAGAAGGACTGGGACGACGTGATGAACGTCAACATCAAGTCCGCCTTCTTCATGAGCCAGGCCGCGGGCAAGCACTTCATCGCCCAGGGCTACGGCAAGATCATCAACATCGCCTCGATGCTGTCGTTCCAGGGCGGCGTGCGGGTGCCGTCCTATACCGCCTCCAAGAGCGGCATCGCGGGCATCACCCGCCTGTTGGCCAATGAATGGGCCGACAAGGGCGTCAACATCAACGCCATCGCGCCGGGTTACATGGCCACCGACAACACCGCCCAGTTGCGCGCCGACGAGGACCGCAGCAAGGCCATCCTCGATCGCATCCCCGCCGCACGCTGGGGCAAGCCGGAGGATCTGGGCGGCACCGCCGTGTTCCTGGCCTCCCGCGCGGCCGACTACGTCAACGGCGCGGTGATCCCGGTCGATGGCGGCTGGCTCGCGCGCTGAGACAGCGCTGAAGGCTCGCTTTTGCCGTCGTTCCCGCGAGGCGCTTTTTAACGGCCGAAGGGCCGGTCAAGCGGGAACCCAGTGTCTTTTCGGCCCAACGGCACTGGATCCCCGCTTTCGCGGGGATGACGACATTTCAGCGCTAGTCCTGAACGTCATTTCCCGCGTCACCACACATCCCCTTTTCGAACCAAAGGAGTCACCCATGAAAATCGCCTTGATGATGGAGTTCAGCCAGGCTCCCAAGAACCCGATCGTGCTCGAGCAGTTGCAGGGTGTGGCTGCGGCCCAGGGCCATGAGGTGTTCAACGTGGGCATGGATGGCGAGAACGACCATCGCCTCACCTACATCCACCTGGGCATCTGCGGCGCGCTGATGCTGAACTCCGGCGCCGCCGATTTCGTGGTCAGCGGCTGCGGCACCGGCCAGGGCGCGATGATGTCGCTCAATGCCTGGCCGGGCGTGTACTGCGGCTACTGCATCGAGCCCACCGACGCGTTCCTTTTTGCCCAGGTCAACAACGGCAACGCGCTGGCCCTGCCCTACGCCAAGGGCTTTGGCTGGGGCGGCGAGATCAACGTGCGCTACATCTTCGAGAAGGCGTTCGACGGCGAGCGCGGCCAGGGCTATCCGGCCTCGGGACGCCAGTCGCAGCAGACCAATGCCGGCATCCTGGCGGCGGTGAAGCGCGGCGCGGCGAAGGATCTGGTCGAAGGACTGAAGTCGATCGATCCGGAGCTGGTGAAACACGCGGTCAGCGGCGAGCGTTTCCAGAAGGCGTTCTTCGACAACGCCAAGGACGAGAAGCTGCGCGCCTACGTCAGCAGCGTGCTGGGCAAGTAAACGCGAGCTTTCCGCCGCAGGGAGCACAGCGGCTCTCACGTCCGATCAGGCGTGGGGGCCGTTTTCTTTTCATCGGCGTCATCGGAGGTGGCTTGCATGAAACTGCTTTGTGTCTGGGTCGCGCTAGGTTTGGCGTTTGCCTCGCCCGCGATCGCCTTGCCGGCTGCCGAAACCCCAACCACGCCGCTGACCGCGTTCCACCTGCCCGATGACTACGCCAAGCTGACCGACGCCCCGTTGCAGGCAAGTCTCGATCCGGGAGTTCGGATGGCCGGCCTGAGCAGCGGCGAATTTCACGGCTTCCCCGCGTGGTTGGTGGAAACGCCCTACGCCACGGCGGCCATCAGCGTGTTCGGTGGCCAGTTGCTCTCGTTCGTGCCCAAAGGCGGTCAGGACGTGCTGTGGCTGTCGCCGCTGACCAAGCGGCAGCCGGAGCCGATCCGTGGCGGCACGCCGGTGTGCTGGCCGTATTTCGGCAAGATGGGCCAGGCCAAAGGCATGCCGTCACACGGCTTGGTGCGCACCCTGCCGTGGCATTTGCGCGAGGCACGCCGCGAGGCCGATGGCAGCGTGGTGCTGCAGCTGGCGCCGCCAACCCTTGCCGGGCTGCCCTTGCGCCTCGGCATGATGCTGCGCATTGGCCGCACCCTGACGCAGACGCTGGTGACCGAAAACACCGGCAGCCAGCCGGTGGTATTCACCGAGGCGCTGCACAACTATTTTCGCGTCGGCGACGTGCGCCAGGTCAGCGTGTCGGGGCTGGATGGCCTGACTTACCTGGACAAGAAGGACGAAGGTCGCGCCCATCGACAGCACGGCGACTGGCAGCTGCTGCCGGACGGCCACAGCGACCGCATCTACACCCACGCCACCGGACCCTACGTGCTGCACGACCCCGGCCTTGGCCGCCACATCCGCATCACCACCCGCGGCAGTCGCTCGGCCGTGGTGTGGAATGCCGGCGAAAAGGCGGCGCGCGGGATAGACGATATCGGCGCCGGCTGGAGCCATTACCTCGCCGTGGAAACCGCCAACGTGGCTCCCGATGCAATTGAGCTGCAACCGGGTGAGCGGCATGAGCTTCAGCAGTTGATCGAGGTTGGTGGCCTCAAGTAAGCCACGCGAACCACCCTGCAGCACCGTCATCCCAGCGAAAGCTGGGATCCAGCGCCT
This sequence comes from Rhodanobacter fulvus Jip2, assembly GCF_000264315.1. GTDB lineage: Bacteria > Pseudomonadota > Gammaproteobacteria > Xanthomonadales > Rhodanobacteraceae > Rhodanobacter > Rhodanobacter fulvus. The sequence continues at coordinate 97,216 of NZ_AJXU01000059.1, read as the reverse complement.
TTGGCGCCTCGGACAAATCGAGGCGCTGGATTCCAGCTTTCGCTGGAATGACGGGGTTGGGATCCGCGGCTGGTTGGCGCGAGGCGCGGCTACTGCTCGATCACCGCGCCCGGACAACTACTCCAGCGACAGGCGGTTGTTGAGCCGGGTGACTTCCGCCGCATCGCCTTGTTGCGACACCTGCACGCTGGCGCCGTCACGCTTGAAACCCTGCGGCAGATTCAATTCGAGTTGCACGGTCTTTGGCAGCAGATCCAGCGGCGGCGGCAGGGCCGGAATGGCCACGCGCGCGACCTCGCGCCCGCTGGCGTCCGTGACCACCGCCTGGCCCGGCAAGGTCGCGATGTGGCCCAGGCTGTGTACGGTCAGTTTCAGCGTTTGGCCGTCCATCCGCAGGTCACCGCGGCCAATACCCAGGTCGGCGCGCGTTTCCACGGGCGTACCAGCCTTGATCCGCTCGAACGCGAACACCTGCGTTTGCCGTGGCGGGAAGCGCAGCGTGGTGCTGGCGCTGGTTTCCAGTGGCACGTCGTGCTGCGCGGGTTTGCCGTCGATCTTGCCGTCGCCGTCGCGATCGATGCCGCTGCGGATGCGCCAGGTGCCCGGGTCGATGTTCCAGCCGGTCATTTGCGCATCCAGCGGCTGCTTGCCGAGGTTGTAGGCGGTCACCGTGAAACGGTCGCGCGACGGTGCGTTGACCAGCAGCGCCACCTGCTCGGCGGCGTGGGGCTGGTCGAAGCGCCAGCTCACCGTGTTGCCGGGGTAGCTCTGGTTGCGCTTCAGCGCGATGCCGCCCAGACGCACGCGCTGCAGCAATTCGCTGGGCGCCTCGACGCGGTCGCTCCACCAGTGGCCCTCGGTCATCATGTATTCGTGCTGGGCCTTGTCCTGGATACCCTGGCCAAACAGCTGCTCCAGGTAGCGCTTGTCGCCAGTGAGCTGCCACGCCACCACACTGGGGAAACCGATCTTGCCGGCCTGCGCCTCATCGACGAGACGCTTGCCCCAGTCGCCCTGGCGAGCCAGCACGTCGATGAAGTTTTCGCCCAGGTTGGCGATGGCGTCCGGGCCACCGCGCGCCACGCGATAGTCCAGTGCCTTGAGGTAGTTGGCGTCACCGCTCCAGCGCCACGCCGCCCAGAACAGATGCATGAGGTCGCCTGCGCCCGAGCCTTTGTTGAGCTCGCCACCACGGGTCTTGTCGGTGGACCACTGGATCTCGTTGGGTAGCGCCCAGCGGCCCTGGTCGTCGGTATAGGCGTGAGCCAGATAGCCGTCCGCCAGCCCGGTGACCAACCCGCGCCCGGTGGGATCGGCGTTGTACACGCCCAGCAGGAAGGCCGGGTGCAGGATCGGGAACGAGTACGGTTTCTGCCACTGCCAGTTCGGATCGCGGTAGATCTTGTTGCCGCCGAACCAGTCGCTGGAGAAATGCAGGTGACCTTGCGGATTGCGCAGAATGATGCGCTCGTTGAGCGCCTTCACCGTGGCCATCAGCCGTTCGACGGTCAGCGGATCGCCCCAGTTGAGGTAGAGCATTTCCGAGTCGGCGTTGATGCCTTCCTCGTAGGAGTGCAGCTCGTCGGTCTCGATGGTGCTGAGGCCGTTGGCGAACATGCCGTTCTTGTAGACCGCATCGGACAACGCGGTCAGCGAGGCGTTGAGGCGATCGGGTTGCACGCCCATCAGGGCGAGCCCGGGCCACTGCTGGGTGAGGTCAGTATCGTCGGAGATGCCGCCGCCGAAGTCGCCATAGGCGATCTGGCGGTGGTCAATCCACCAGTCGACGAAGCGGCGCACGTATTTCAGATCCTCCACCTGGCGGAACGCCCACAGCGGCACGCCGGCCGGCGCCTGCGGCTGCACGAACGGCGGCAGGCCCTGGCTGTTGTAGCTGATGTCGTTCCAGTACATGCGGCCCTGCTCATGCTCCGGGTCCACCCGCAGCAGGTCGCTGATGTCAGCGTACAAGCGGTCGTACAGGCGCTGGCGGCGCGAGGTGGTGTGCTCCTCGACCATGAAGCCCCAGTTGTCGCGCACCTGGTTGAAGCGGTCGGCAACGTGCTCCTTGATCGCTTGTTGGCGATCCTTGAACACCAGCCGGATCTCCGCGCCATCAAGCGACTTCGCGTTGAAGCCGGGCGCGGCCGAGGCAATGGAAATCCACAGGCTGTCGGCGGTGAGGATGCGGTCGCGCAGATCCAGCCACAGCGTGCGCTTCTGGCCCGGCTTCACCGACACCGATACATCGATCATGTCGCGGCCCGGCCAGATCGGGTCCTTGATGCGGATGTCGAGCGGGATCACCTTGCCGTCGGGGCCGGTGTGCGTGGCCGGCAGGTTCAGCGCGGGAATATCGATGGCGACGCCGTCGAGCCCGTCATGCATGTTTTCCCAGCTGTAGGCCCAACTGCGGATCAGCGGCTGCGCGGCCGGCGCGCTGCCGATGCCCGAGGGAATCAGCACCTGCACGATCGGCAGCGGATGCGCGGGCAAGCTGTCGGCGCCGCGCGGACGCGAGCCGGCACCCTTGGGCAGCGCCATCACCGTGCTGCGCTCGTCCGGCGCGAAACGGCCGTCGATGTAATGACGCAGGCGGTCGAGGTTGGTGTAATCCGGCAGCGCGTTGCTGTCGATGAGGTAGCGCTGCTTGACCGTACCCGCCGGCTCGGCCGCATTGCTGACGTCGTAGCCCCAGATCTCCTGGATCGGGGTTTCCTGGGCGACGTTGGTGAAGCGCAACTTGCCGCCGGTTTGCGCGGGGAAGGCATTGACGCTGCGTACCACGCCCTCGGGCCGGGTGAACAAGGTGCCGGCGTTGCCCGACAGCGTGCCGTAGGCGGCGCCGCGGATATCGATGCGGTTGATGGCTTCGCCGGCGGGCACGGTGAGGTCCAGCGTCTTGCCGCCGTCGACGTAGGTGTTCCAGTCCGGCAGGGTGAAGTAGTCGTGGCGACCGGCCAGGCGCGAGCGGTTGTACACGCCGGGCCAGGTGGTTTCGGCGATGCCGTCGGTGCCCTTCCACATCCACTGCTTGTGGTCGCGCACGTCGGCGAACTCGACTTTGCGGATGCTGGTTGTCGGCGCGGTCAACGCGGGTGGCGGCGTGCCCTCCCAGCCGTAGCGATGCCACCAGGCGTGTGGCGAGGTGGTGGCGTCAGCCGTGGTTTTCGGCTCGCCGTGATGGGCCAGCGCGGAAACATCGCGGGCGTCGAGCATGCGGTCATACACGCGGATGTCGTCGACATCGCTGCCGCGCAGGAAGTTGTAGCGGCTCTGCACCTGGTAGGGCGCCATCACCCGTCCGGCCAGGCCGAGCTGGTCCAGCGCCGCGTCGTAGTCGCCCGTGGTGTCGGCGCGCGCCACCTGCTTGCCGTCGACGAACAGGGTGACGCCCTTGTCCTCATCCCAGCCGAAGGCTAGGTGCATCCACTGTTTCGGGTCGGGGTTCTTGTCCAGCTTGAACGAGACGCGGGTGCGCGCCAGGTTGGCATCGGTAACGAAGGCGTCGAAGCCGTGGCCGTTCCAGTCGATGCGCAGCCAGACCATGTCCCAGCTGCTGTGGTCGGCATAGCCGACGCGGAAGATCACGAACGGCGCTTCGCCTACCGGATAGCGCGAGCGCCAGAAGAAGGAAAGTGTGCCGCGCTCGGCGCGGATGTTGCCCGGCGCATTCCATGCCAGCACGCCGTCGTCCTGCCACTGGATCGCCTTGCCCATGGCGCCATCGGCGACCAGGCTGACCTTGTCCTTGAAATTGGGGACGGCATCGCCTTCGGCATGATCGGCGGTGAAACCGTGGTCGGCCGAAACGTGGAACAGCAGTTGCGGCGAGGTGCCCTGCGCGGCGGCAGGGAGGGCGGCGGCGAAGGCGCCGGCCAGTGTGAGGAGGTAACGCGAACAGCGGTTGAAACGTGGTGACATCGTGCATCCCCCGGCAACATGCGCGGAATGCCGTCTCGCACACGGTGGAAAGTGAGCGACACCCGCGCGGTACGCGGGTGCCGCTCCTTGCGACAACGTCCCGGCCTTGCGACCGGGACGTCAGACGGCGTCAGAGCTTGTAACGGAAGCCCACAAGATACACGCGACCCGTTTCGCTGTAGTCCAGCGGCAGCTGCGAGCCGGCGCCGACCCAGGTCTGCGACGGTTCGTTGGTCAGGTTGGTGCCTTCCAGGCTCAACTCCATCTTGTCGTTGAGCTTGTAGCGCAGCGAGGCATCCACGAAGGTGTTGCCGCTCTGGCCATGGACATCGTCGGTGAAGCCCTGCTCGGTGCCCGGCACCTGGATCAGGTAATCGTCGCGGTTGGTGGCCGAGACGCGGCCGGAGAAGCGGTCGCCCTGGTAGAACAGGGTGGCGCTCCAGGAGTGCCGCGACAGGCCGGTCAGATCCGTTTTCAGCGAGTTGTCGCCCTTGCTGGTCATGTACTGGATCTTCGAATCGACGAAGGTGTAGTTCAGCTGCGCGCCGAAGTTGCTGAACTTGCCGGGCAGGAAGGTGAACGTCTGCACGTAGTTCGCTTCCGCGCCCTTGAGTGCGCCTCCGGGCGTGTTGATCGGCACCGAGAACGAGAAATCGTCATCGGGGCTGGCGCCCAGATCGATGGCCACACTGTCGGGCAGGCCGCTGGTGTTGAACGCGCGGCGCTCGTTGGTGTTCTGCGCGAAGCTGTCGATGTCCTTGTAGAACAGGCCGACGCTGAGCAGCGACGCTTCGTTGAAGTACCACTCGGCAGCGAAGTCGTAGGTCTTGGCGCGGATCGGGTCGAGGTTCGGGTTCCCGCCCTTGACCGTGCGCGCACCGCCGCTGACGCTGACCGTCACGCCCGGGGTGAGGCTGCCCAGGCCTGGACGCGCCATCACCTTGGCGGCGCCGAAGCGCAGCAGGAAGTCCGGCGTCAGCTCGGCCACGAGGTTCAACGACGGCAGCGTGTCGTTGTAGTCGCGCTTGGCTTCGACCGGGGTGTTTTCGCCATTGATGACGGCGACGCCGTGCGAGCTCTGGCTGGTCTTGACGTAACGCACGCCGAGGTTGCCCGACACGGGAATCGAGCCGACGTTGAAGCTGAATTCACCCATCAGCCAGCCGCCGCGGTCCTTCTCGGTAACGCTGCGCTCGCTGGCCGCGTACGGGCTCAGCGCGAAAGTGCCCTGGCCGTTGAAGATGTTGAACTGGTCGGCGATGCCGCCGAAGTCCGGCACCACCCAGGTGCCCGGCGAGCCGGACACGCCTTTCAGGCCGACCTGGTCGATCAGGTCGGTGGGAACCACCGTGGTGCCATCGGCAAAGTCGGGCACGATTGACTCGTTGGCGGTGCGGCGCGCTTCCGTCGATGCGAACTTGTAGTTCTTGGCCAGCACGCCACCACGCAAGGTGAAGCTGTTCGCCAGACGCCAGTTGAAGTTGAGCTCGCCGGTGTGGAAGTCGTTGTCCACGCTGGACTGGCGCATGCGGATGGTGGAGAGATTCCAGCCGGTCGGGTCGGTCGGGCTGATGCCGTAGTCGATCACCGGCGCCCACTTGTTGCCGCGGTAGTCGTAGCTGTAGTTGTCGACGTTGCGCTTGTCCATCATCACCGTGGTCTGCACCGGGTTGTCATGATTGGACGCGGAGGTGCCGACCTTGCCGTCGATCGAGAAGTCGTCGGAGAAGCTGTGCTTGCCGGTCAGGGAGAGCTGCTTGAACACCGTGGACCATTCGTCGTGGCGGTTTTCCGCGCGCACGTCCACGTTGTCGAAGCTGCCGTACAGCAGGCCGCCGGAGGCGGGATCGACGTAGCCGTCCTTGACGATGGTCTCGGGCTTGCCGGTGAAGGAGCTGCCATCGGGCAGCTTGGTCACGTTGCGGCTGAAGGAGATGGCTTCGATGTAGTGCTCGTCGCGCTGGGCGTCGATCTTGGAATACATCGCATCCAGGGTGAACAAGGTGTCGGCGCTGGGCTTCCACTGCAGCGAACCGGTGACGCCCAGGCGCTTCTGGTCATGCAGCATCTGCGTGTAGCGCGGGAAGCGCGGCGTGTAGACGTCCTCGCCCAGCGCCTCGGTGAACGGCGAACTCTCGTCGAACCCGCCATTGCTGGGGCCATTGGCCCAGCGACCGCTGCCGGTGCCTTCTTCCAGCGTGTGCTTCTCGGAATAAGCCACCGAGAGCAAGGCGCCAAAGGTGCCGTCGGCCCAGGTGTTGGCGATCAGGCCGGACACGCGGGGGTCGGTCTTGTTGGACATGCTGCCGTAGCTGGCCTCGGTGTTGGCCGCCAGGGTGAAGCCGTCATAGTCGAACGGGTGCGCGGTGTTCAGATCCACCGTGGCGCCCAGCGAGCCCTCTTCCACGTCGGCCGACGCGGTCTTGTGCACGATCATGCTGGAGAACAGGTCGGCGGCGAAAACGTTGAAGTCGAAACCGCGGCTGCGGTTGGTGCCGCCGCTCTGGTCGCTGCTGCCGACGGTGGTCAGCGCCTCCATGCCGTTGATGCGCACGCGGGTGAAGTCCGGACCCAGGCCGCGCACCGTGATGTTGCGGCCCTCGCCAGCGTCGCGGGTGATGACCACGCCGGGAATGCGCTGCAGCGATTCGGCCAGGTTCAAGTCCGGAAACTTGCCCACGTCCTCGGCCATGATCGCGTCGACCATGCCCAGCTCGCCGCGCTTCACGTCCAGCGCCTTGGCGACGCTGGCGCGATAGCCGGTCACGGTCACCGAGGTGAGCGAGGTCACGTCCTTGTCTGCGGCGGCGGCGCTCGGCGCCACGCTGCTGTCCTGGCTGGACGCGTTGGTGTTCTGCGCCATGACCGCGCCCGTTTGCAAGGCCAGACCGATCGCCAGCGCAAGCGCGGTAACCGGTGTCTTTTTCTGGCTGTTGAGTAGATGCATGTTGTTCCCCTCCCGAAGGTTTGCCCGTTATCTGGTCACGCGACCTGGCCACGCGACATGTGAACAGCAAATGACACCGCTAGTCATACGGAAACGTAACAGCTACCTCCGAGCATCGCATCTTGCACCGCAGCAGAGCGACGAAATCCATAATAAACCCATCAAAAATAGTGTGTTATGTGTCAAAGCAATGGTAGCGGTAACACCGCAATCCCATGCATGACACCGGTACCCATCCATCTGTGCCAACATTCTCCATCGTCGTTCGAACGGGAAACCTCCATGAGTTCAAGTGTGCTTTGTTTTGGCGAACTGTTGCTGCGCCTCGGCGCCCCCAGCCAGCAGTTGCTGCTGCAGACGCCCTCCCTCGACGTGCATGTCGGCGGCGCGGAGGCCAACGTGGGCGTGGCACTGGCGTGCCTCGGCCACGACGTGGCGATGGCCGGCGTGGTGGCCGACAACGCGCTGGGCAGCGCCGCGCTGGGCGAGTTGCGCCGGCACGGCGTGGACACCCGCCACGTACGACGCAGCGCCGGGCGCATGGGCCTCTACTTCATGACCGCCGGCGCCGGCCTGCGTCCGGGCGAAGTGGTGTATGACCGCGCCGAATCCGCTTTTGCCGCGGCGCCGGCCGACAGCTACGAGTGGCCGACGTTGCTGCGGGGTGCGCAGTGGCTGCACCTTTCCGGCATCAGCCCGGCGCTGGGCCCGCAGGCGGCGCAGGCGACTCTTGCCGCCGCGCGGGCCGCCTGCGACATGGGCATCAAGGTGTCGTTCGACGGCAATTTCCGCCCCCGCCTGTGGGAACGCTGGGGTGGCGATGCGCAGGCGATCCTGCGCGACTTGTTCGCCTGCGCGCACATCGTGTTTGCCGACCATCGCGACATCGGCGTGGTGCTGGGCGGCGAGTTCAGCCAGGGCGACGCGCAGGCTCGCGTGGACGCGGCCGCAGCCATGGCGTTCGCAGCCTTCCCGCAACTGCAGTACATGGCCTGCACCCAGCGCACGACACACAACGCCAGCCGCCATGCGCTGGGCGCGATGCTGCTTGGCCGTGACGGCACCCGCGCGCTGGCATCGGTGCGCGAACTGGACGGTATCGTCGACCGCATCGGCGGCGGCGACGCGTTCGCCGCCGGCGTGCTGCACGGCCTGATGGAAGGTTTCGACAGCGCCACCACCATCCGCTTCGGCTTGGCCGCCGGCTGCCTGAAACACTCCATCCCCGGCGATTTCTGCCCGGTCGGCGTGGCCGACGTCATGGCTCTGATGGACGAGGAAACGTTCGACGTCCGACGCTGACGCTGCGCCCTCCGTGGAAGCGACTTCAGTCGCGGCGCCCTGCTGTGGGGCTCCAAAGAAGGAGCATCGCGACTGAAGTCGCTCCCACCAAACCGGCTCAAGGACGCTTCTCCCGCTCCGCCCGGCTTACCAGCGGCCCCTCATAGCGCCAGCCATCGGCGCCATCGTCGTAGTAGGCCGCCAGCTGCCCGATGCGGTGGTAGCCGTGTCGCTCGTAAAGGCGGATGGCGGCGGGATTGTCGGCACGCACTTCCAGCCGCAAGAGGCGGCAACCCCGATCGCGGGCGGCTGCCTCGACCGCTTCCATCAACGCCGAAGCCACGCCTTTGCCGCGTGCCTCGGCGGCCGTGGCCAGCGAATACAGACGCGCCACCGCACTGCCCTTGCGGAAGAACACCACGGCGGCTCCGGCCAGGGATGGGCCGGCACCATCGACCACCAGCACCCGCGCCGAATCGCTGGCCAGATGCCGCCGGTATTGCGTGCGGCTGAGCTGGTCGCTGTCGAAGGTGTGTTGCTCCAATGCGACCAGGGCGTCGAGGTCGGCGAGGCTGGCATGGCGAACTTCGATGCGGGGAGAGGATGCGGGTTGCACGTTTGGGAGCAGTGGCGGGGAGAGTTGCAGTTTAGAGGGGAAAGCAAGAGCAGCCCCCTTCCGCCCTGTCGGGCACCTTCCCCCGCGAGCGGGGGAAGGAAGCGATGGGAATCCTCGAAACAGCCAGTTCCCTTCCCCCGTGCAACGGGGGAAGGTGCCCGACAGGGCGGAAGGGGGCGCTCTTAAAAACACCCCACCGCCCCATTTACCAGCCCTTCAGCGCCCGCCCTTGTACCCCATCACCGCTGTGCCAAACTGCGCGCTTTGTGCCAGCCGGCCGCCTTCCACCAGGCGCGCCGCCGAAAGTCGAATATCGCCCGAGTGGTGTCATGGCCCGTTTGGTCATCGTTGTGGAAAAGGCCTCCGACTGGGGCTCGTACTACCCGTCCGTCGATGTCATGAGTGCGATGGATTACCTGCGCCAGCCGGTAGCCGCCGACGACGAGCGTACCCATGTGATCAACCTCTGCCGCAGCTACAAATACCTGGGCACGGGTTATTACGTGTCGCTGCTGGCCGAGGCACGCGGGCACAAGGTAATGCCCTCGGTGCGCACGGTGAACGACCTTCGCCGGCGCTCGCTGTACGGCCTGGACATCGTCGACCTCAACCACAAGCTCACCCACTTCCTGCCCGCCGGCGGGCGCGACACCACCGACTTCGGCATCCTGGTGTACTTCGGCGAGACCGCGTATCCGGCGCTGCAGGATCTGGCGCGGCAGCTGTTCGAGATGTTTCCCTGCCCGCTGCTGCGGATCGAGTTCGAGCGCGATCGCGTGTGGCAGGTCAGTTCGATCAAGCCGGTGGGTTTGCACACGCTGGATGACGCGCAGGAGGATGCCTTCGCGCAGGAGCTGGACCGCTTCTCCAGGAAGCTGTGGCGCAAGCCGCGGGCGCGCAAGCTGTATCGCTACGACATCGCGATGCTGGTGGACCCGAACGAGGCGATGCCGCCGTCGAACAAGCGCGCGCTGAAATCGTTCATCGCCGCCGGCCGCGAGCTGGGCATCGAGGTCGACCCGATCGACAAGAACGACTACCAGCGCCTGGCCGAATACGACGGCCTGTTCATCCGCGAAACCACCGCCTCGGACAACCACACCTACCGCTTCGCCCACCGCGCGGAGAAGGAAGGCATGGTGGTGATCGACGATCCCACCTCGATCCTCCGCTGCACCAACAAGATCTTCCTCAACGACCTGATGGTGTCGCGCAAACTTGCCGTCCCTCGCACGGAAATTCTCTACCGCGACGACGCCAAGGGCACGCATGAAGTGGTGGAGCGGCTGGGTTTTCCGCTGGTGCTGAAAATCCCCGACGGCTCGTTTTCGCGCGGCGTGGTGAAGGTGGAAAACGAACAGGCGCTGGCCGAGGCGGCGGGCCGGCTGTTCCAGCACAGCGCGCTGGTGCTGGCGCAGGAATATGTCTACACCGAGTTCGACTGGCGCATCGGCGTGCTCAATCGCGAGCCGCTGTACGCCTGCAAATACTTCATGTCGCGCGGCCACTGGCAGATCTACAACCACGGCGCCAAGGGCACGGCCAAGAGCGGCGGCTTCGAGACGATTGCGGTGGCCGATGCGCCGCCCGAGGTGGTGAAGCTGGCCCTGAAGGCCACCCATCCGATCGGCAACGGCCTTTACGGCGTCGACCTGAAACAGGTCGGCAGCAAGCCGGTGGTGATCGAGGTGAACGACAATCCGTCGATCGACGCCGGGGTGGAAGATGCCCACCTGGGCGACGAACTCTACCTGCGGATCATGCGCGAATTCCTGCGCCGGATGGAGCACAAGCGCCAGGGTGGCAGCCACTGACCGGCACCTGGCTCAACCCCGCTTTCAATGCCACACGGCACCGTGGCCGACCCGTCGGCGCCGGCGCGCCAGCGACGGCAGCAGCGCCGGTTCCAGCCCCAGCAACGCAATGACCGGTGCGCCGACCAGCCAGAACAACGGCGTCCAGCCCAGCAACTCGGTATGCGCCGGCACCAGCGTGGTCAGCAGCATCGCGGCACCGGCCACCAGCCACAGCAGGGCAACGGCGACCAGGCGCGGGTGGTGCGGTGAGGGCGGCGGGATACGCATGGCAATCTCCGTTCGATGAGGGGAACCGCAGCTTGCGACCCGCCCATCTCAAGGATTGCGACCCCGCCACCACGCGCGCGGCCTTTACTCGTCGTGCAGGCTCTCCCTGGGCTCTTGCGATTCCCGATTCCCGATTCCCGATTCCCGATTCCCGCGCCAGTAGAATGGCGCCAGTCACCTTCAGGGAATCCGCATGCCAACCGCCCAGTTCGCCGTGTTCGGCCACCCCATCAGCCACAGCCTGTCGCCGCAGATCCACCATGCCTTCGGGCAACAGTTCGGCATCGAGCTGGAGTACCGCGCCATCGACGCTGCGCCCGAGGCATTTGCCGAAGCCGTGCGGCGCTTTTTCCTCGATGGCGGCCACGGCGCGAACGTTACCTTGCCGCACAAGGCCGCCGCGTTTGCGCTGGCGAACCAGCGCAGCGAATCGGCCATCCGCGTGGGCAGCGCCAATGTGTTGACCCTGCAGGGCGACGGCACGCTGGCCGCGCACAACACCGATGGCGACGGCATGGTGCGCGACATCACCGAGCGCCACAGCACCGACTTGCGCGGTCACACCGCCCTGCTGCTGGGCGCCGGCGGCGCGGCGCGCGGCGTGGCGTGGCATCTGCTGGACGCGGGCGTGGCCACGCTGACCATCGTCAACCGCTCGCCCGAGCCAGCCGACGCGCTGGCCGACGCCATCGGCGATCCCGCGCGGGCGCATACCCGCTACTGGCACGACCTGGCCGACATCGGCAGCTTCGACCTGATCATCAACGCCACCTCCGCCGGCGTGCTCGGCACCGCGCTGCAACTGCCGTTTTCGCTCGTCGGCGCGCGGGCGCTGTGCTACGACCTGTCCTACGGTGCGGCGGCCGGCAGCTTCCTGGCCTGGGCAAAAACCGCCGGTGCCCGTTACGCGTTCGACGGCCTGGGCATGCTGGTGGAAACTGCCGCCGACGCGTTCGAACTGTGGCATGGCAAGCGGCCGGACACCGACCCGGTCTACCACGCGTTGCGCCAACAGTTCGGCTGATGGAGGCACTGGCCTGCCGCAGCGGTTGCGGCGCCTGCTGCATCGCCCCTTCGATCAGCTCGCCGATCCCCGGCATGCCGCACGGCAAACCCGCCGGCGTGCGCTGCGTGCAACTGACCGCCGACAACCGCTGCGCGATTTTCGGCCGCGCCGACCGCCCCGCCGTATGCGCCAGCCTGCGCGCGGAGCCGGCGATGTGCGGCAGCGACCGCCGTCATGCGCTGGCCTGGCTGGCGCAACTGGAAGCGGCAACCGCCGGCGGCTGAGACCAATTCCATCCCCACTGCAAGGCAGCTCTTGATCCGATCTCCCAGGATCAAAAACGCCCCTCCCGCATGGCCGGGGAGGACCGTAGCTGCAACGCACCGCCACAGGACTGAAACACATCGCGGCTACCGTGGCGCCCACCGCCGGGGTGCGCCGCAGGCGCCGGCCCCGCGAGCGGTCGTCCATGCAGCAGGTGCCATGTTCCGTTCCCTTCTGGCCACGTCGCGTCGCCACGCCCTCGTACTCATTCCGCTGGCGCTTCTGCTGGTGTCGGCCTGCGGCATCGTCTGGTACAGCCGCGTCGGCGTCGCGGCATCGATAGCCCATATCGGCACGCCCACGGCCACCGTGGCGGATGCCACCGACGATGCCGACAGCGGGATCACCATCCTGCTGGACCTTGCCCGCGATGCGATGCGCGACGGGCGCCTGGTGGCGCCGCAAGGCAGCAATGCGTTCGAGTTCTATCTCAGCGTGCTGCAACTCGACCCGTCGAACCTCACCGCGCAGGAGGCGTTGCGCGAAACCTTTCCGCGCGCTGCGGTGGAGATCGAAGGCACCATCAACGGCGGTGAACTGGAAGAAGCCCGACGCGAGATCGACCTGTTGCGCGAATTCGACCGCGACAACTTCACGCTCGCCCTGCTCGGCGGCAAGCTTTCCGCCGCGCGCAACATCCTGACCCGGCAGCACGAGATGGAGGCCGCGCGTATCCAGGCAACCGTTGGACGCGCCATGTAGCGCGGGGCGGTAGACAACCTGTGGGAGCGGCTTCAGCCGCGATGCTCTTTGCTTCAGCTTTCAAAACAGGAGCATCGCGGCTGAAGCCGCTCCCACAGACAGCATCAACCGGCGGACAGATAGTCGTCTTTCAGCCGCACGTAATGGTCGGCCGAATAGTGCAGCTGCTCGACCTGCGCATCGCTCAGCAGGCGCACGAATTTCGCCGGGTTGCCCAGCCACAGCTCGCGCTCGCCCACCACCTTGCCGGGCGGCACCAGCGCGCCGGCGCCCACGAAACCGTACTTCTTCACCACGGCGCCATCCATCACGCTGGCGTGCATGCCGATCAGGCAGTAGTCGCCGATGGTGCAGGCGTGCACCACGGCCGCATGACCGATGGTGACGCCTTCGCCGATCAGGCACGGAAAGCCGGGGCCGTACGGGCCGGCGTGGGCGACGTGCACGATGCTGCCGTCCTGGATGCTGGTGCGCGCGCCCACGCGGATGTGGTTGACGTCACCGCGCAGCACCGCGCCGGGCCAGATCGACACGTCATCGCCCAGCACCACGTCGCCGATCACGCTGGCGGCGGGGTCGACGTACACGCGATCACCGAGGACGGGCGCGATGCCCTTGAAGCTGCGCAGGGAATTCATCGGCCCATTCTAGCGGTGTCCGCCGATGCGGCCTTCGTCACGTCGCCACGCTTGATTTCACTCCGCGCGGTCGCCACGCTGGGTGCCTGAAAAGGAGCGTTCATGAGCCACGACAACCCCCTGCTTGCCGACGACACCCTGCCGGCGTTCTCGCAGATTCGTCCCGAACACGTGGAGCCGGCGATCGACGCGATCCTGGCCGATTACCGCGCCGGCATCGACGCCCTCGTCGCCCCCGACGCGCCGCGCGATTTCGCCACCGTGATGCTGACCCAGGAGCGGCTGGAACAGCGCCTGGCGCGCGCCTGGGCGCCGGTTTCCCACCTGCATTCGGTGGCCGACAGCGAGGCCTTGCGCGAGGTGTACGGACCGGCCGAGGAGAAGCTCACCGACTACGCGATGGAGCTGGGCCAGAACCGCCCGTTGTTCACCGCGGTGCAGGCGCTGGCCGACGCGCCGGATTTCGCCACGCTGCCGCGCCCGCAGCGCGCCCTGGTGGAACACGCGCTGCGCGACTTCAAGCTTTGCGGCATCGCGCTGGAAGAGCCGGCGCGTTCGCGCTTTCGCGAGATCGGGGTGGAGTTGAGCAAGCTGTCCACCGAATTCTCCAATGCGGTGCTGGACGCCAGCGAGGCTTGGCACGAACAGATCACCGACGAGCGCGACCTGGCCGGCGTCCCCGAGTCCGGCCGCGCGGTGTTGCGCCAGTACGCGCAGGATCGGGATCTGGACGGCTATCTGGTAACGCTGAAACAGCCCAGCGTGCAGGCCGTCCTGAGCTACGCCGACAACCGCGCGCTGCGCGAAAAGGTGTACTGGGCCTATCAGACCCGCGCCTCCGACCAGGGCCCGAACGCGGGCAAGTTCGACAACAGCGCACGCATCGAGAAGATCATGGCGCTGCGCCACGAAGCGGCGCAATTGTTGGGTTTTGCCAATGCGGCGGAAGAATCGCTGGCGACCAAGATGGCCGATTCGCCCACCGAGGTGATGGAATTCCTGCACGACCTGGCCACCCGCGCCAAGCCCGTGGCCCAGCAGGAACTGGCCACGCTGCGCGCGTTCGCCCATGACGAGTTGGAGTTGGACAACCTCGAACCGTGGGACGTGGGCTACGCCTCCGAGAAGCTGCGTCAGCAGCAATACGCGCTGGACGAGGAGCAACTGAAGCCCTACTTCCCGCTGCCGGCCGTCATCGACGGCCTGTTCGCGCTCACCGGCAAGCTCTACGGCATCACGCTGGCACCGCGCGACGACGTCGATGTGTGGCATCCCGAGGTGCGCTATTACGACGTGCGCGACGCGGCCGGCCGCATTTTCGCCGGCGCCTACGTCGACCTGTACGCGCGCAACGGCAAGCGCGGCGGCGCCTGGATGGACGTGTGCCGCGCCCGCTTCGACGATGGCGAACACAACCAGTTGCCGGTGGCTTTCCTCACCTGCAACTTCGCCCCGCCCACCGGCGACAAACCGGCGCTGCTCACCCATGACGACGTGCTCACGCTGTTCCACGAATTCGGCCACGGCTTGCACCATCTGCTGACCGAGATCACGCTGCCGTCGATCGGCGGCATCGATGGCGTGGAGTGGGACGCGGTCGAACTGCCCAGCCAGTTCATGGAGAACTTCGGCTGGAACCGGCAGGCGCTGGACCTGTTCGCGAAGCACTACCAGACCGGCGAAAAGTTGCCGCACGAATTGTTCGAACGCATGTTGGCCGCCCGCCATTTCCACGCCGGCCTGTTCCTGGTGCGGCAGCTGGAATTCGCGCTGTTCGACTTCCTGCTGCACTTGGAATACGACCCCGGCGCGGGCGCCCGGCCGCTGGCCGTGCTGGAGCAGGTGCGCAAGGAAGTGGCCGTGCTGCATCCACCGGCGTGGCAGCGCTTCCCGCACGGCTTCAGCCACATCTTCGCCGGCGGCTACGCGGCCGGTTACTACAGCTACCTGTGGGCCGAACTGTTGAGCGCCGATGCGTTTGGCGAGTTCGAGGAACGCGCAGGCGAGAGTGGCGAGGTGATCGACCGCGCCACCGGCGAACGTTTCCGCAAGGAGTTCCTGGCGGTCGGCGCCAGCCGCCCGGCGCTGGAAAGCTTCATCGCGTTCCGCGGCCGCAAGCCCGAACCCGAGGCCTTGCTACGCAGTCACGGGCTGGCCTGATCCTGCTTTCTGCCGGCTTGCCCGGCATCCGGGCAAGCTGCGCGGATGCTCAGTAGCCGACCGTGAAGCGTGCGCGCGAGTGCGCAGGCTTTTCCAGTTCGTCCACGAGGGCGATGGCGAAATCCTCGAAGGAAATGCTGCTGCCGTTCTCGTTCGACAGCAGCAGGTCGGTGCCGAGCCGGAAGGTGCCGGTCCGCTCCCCGGGTATGAACATCGCCGAGGGCGACAGGAACGTCCAGTCCAGTTGTTTCTCCGCGCGCAGCAGATCGAGGAATACGCTTCCCGCGCCCGCCTCCTGCTTGTAGGCCTCCGGAAAATTCGGCGCGTCGATCAGGGTCAAGCCCAGCGGGAAATTGCCCAGCGCCACCTCAAGGCTGCCCGCACCACCCACCACGAGGTAACGCGGCACGCCGGCGGCACGCACGGTCGCGATCAGCCTGGCCGCATCGGTGGTGGCAAAAGGGACGGCGCTGACGACCGCATCGTGGCCCGCCAGGAGTGCCGCAAGCCCCGCCTCATCGGCGACGTCCCCCGCCTTGGCTTCGACGCCGGACAACACCGGCACCCGGGCCGGGTTGCGCACGATGGCGGTGACCGTGTGCCCGCGCTGGACGAGTTCGGCAAGAATGCGTGATCCGGCATTGCCGGAGGCACCGATAAGCGCGACGTGCATGTTGATTTCCTCGATGGTTTCTTTTGGTAATTAGGCTCCAGAACATATACTGGTGTAAATAAGGAACCTGCCCCTTACTTGGTTACCTCAAGGAAACCCCCATGAATATCGCCAACCCGTATTCGTCCAACTGTCCCACGCGCAAGGTGCTCGATCGCGTTGCCGACAAATGGGCGGTGCTGGTGCTGGGGCTGTTGATCGAGGGCCCCATTCGCTTCAACCGGTTGCGCCGGGCGGTTGAAGGCATTTCCCAGAAGATGCTCTCGCAGACGCTCAAGAGCCTGGAGCGCGATGGACTGGTCAGCCGCAAGGCCTTCGCGACCGTGCCGGTCACGGTTGAATACGCCATCACGCCCCTGGGCCAGACGCTTGCCACCACGCTGGATGCCCTGCGGGTCTGGGCCGAGACCCACATGGAGGAAGTGACCGCCAACCAGCAGCGGTACGACGCGGGCGCCAAGTCCGGCGCGTGAGCCTCCGCGCCGTGCGACAGCCATAAAAAAAGCCCGCCGAAGCGGGCTTTTCAAAGATCGCTCAAGTCCTGTTGGACTCAGGCAACCTGGACTTCCTCAGCCTGCAGGCCTTTCTGGCCCTTGGTGACGATGAACGTGACGCGCTGGCCTTCCTGCAGGGACTTGAAGCCCGTGCCCTGGATCGCGCGGAAATGCACGAACAGGTCGTCACCGCTTTCCGGGGTGATGAAGCCAAAACCTTTGGCGTCGTTGAACCACTTGACTGTACCGCTCTGACGATCCGACATGTAACATTACCTTTGAAGCATTGATGGTTTGCGGCTTGGAGCGAAATGCACTTGACCGCAATAGAAGCAGGCACTCTGGGTTGCCCCAAACCCCTGCCTCGCCAGCATACACTGGAATGCAAGCTTGTGGTGAATATAGTTTCCAGTGGCTTTTGCGCCCCAACGGCGCCACTGGAACACCCCGCCCGACAAGCCTGCCAAACCGCCTGACGGCGCGGTTCCTCCGGTTTTCCCCGTTCATCGCCTCCCTGCGGCATGCGGCCGGCCGCACCCGCGCATCCCCTACAATGGCGGGATGAAAATTGCCTCGTGGAACGTCAACTCACTGAAGGTGCGGTTGCCGCATCTGACCCAGTGGCTGGCCGATGCGCAGCCCGATGTGGTGGCGCTGCAGGAAACCAAGCTGGAAGACGCGAAATTTCCGGTCGACGAGCTGGCGGCTGCCGGGTATCGCGCGGTCTTTTCTGGCCAGAAAACCTACAACGGCGTGGCCATCCTGGCCCGCGACGAACCGCGCGACATCGTCACCGACATCCCCGGCCTGGACGACCCGCAGCGGCGCATCCTGGCTGCCAGCGTGGGCGGGCTGCGCGTGGTGAACCTGTACGTCGTCAACGGCAAGGCGGTGGGCGATCCGAAGTACGCGTACAAACTGGACTGGCTGGCGCGGGTGCGGGACTTCCTGGCGGATGAACTGGCCCGCCATCCACGGCTGGTCGTGCTGGGCGACTTCAACATCTGCCCGGACGATCGGGACGTCTACGACGCGACGGCGTGGGGCGAGGACATTTTGTGTTCGCCGCCGGAGCGGGCGGGTCTGAAGGCGATCACCGATCTGGGCCTGCACGACAGCTTTCGCCTGTTCGAAGCCGAAGGGGGCCACTACAGCTGGTGGGATTACCGCCAGGCCGCGTTCCGCCGCAACATGGGCCTGCGCATCGACTTGATCCTGATCGGCGAAGCCCTCAAATCCATCGCCCGCGCCGCCACCATCGACCGGGAACCGCGGCGCTGGGAGCGGCCCTCCGACCACACCCCGGTGATGCTCGAACTCGACCTGGGAACAAGCCCGTGAACCGGTCGGCGTTGCGCCATCATCCGTCGATCATCCCGCGCCGACGTACACTCTTTTCCTTGCCACCTGTGCCGCTCGCGACGGTGGCGATGCGACCATGAACAGGTTTTGAGATGACTGCAAAAAGTGAATGGCCCAGCTCGCTGGACGACAGCGAACTGGATGAACTGGACCGCTACCTGCGCGCGCACACGGGCGAGGACGACCTGCTGCTCGATGGCGTGCACGGCCTGCTCAGCGCACTGGCGGTCGGCCCCCTGGTGGTGCTGCCGGAGGAATGGCTGCCCGAAGTGCTGCACGAACCCTTCGCCGACGAGAACGAAGGCAACCGCGTGCTGGCGTTGCTGGCCAAGCTCAACGACTCGATCAGCGCCGAGCTCGACGTGGATGCCTACGAGCCGATCCTGGGTGAAGTGGAGCTGGAAACCGGCATGATGCTGTCCGCCGCAGGCTGGTGCGAAGGCTTCAGTCGCGGCATCGACCTGCGCGCCAGCCTGTGGGAAAGCCGCCTCAGCGAGGACCCGCAGCTGATGGAACTGCTCGGTCCGGTGATGGCGCTGGCGGTCGACGAGGGCGTGCTCAGCGCCGATGCCGAGTTCGAGAAACTCAGCGACGAGGAGTACGACAGCTGCCTGGCGCAGGTGGCGACCGTGCTGGTGTCGGTCAACCAGTATTGGCAGGCCAGGCCGGCCACCGAGGCCGAGGTGGAAGCGATGGTGCTGCAACTCCCCGGCGACAAGAACAACGACGACAGCAACCCGCCGCGCCAGCGCAGCGGCCATTGGGTGCACTGAAAGGCCGCATCCAACAGCACAAGCGCGGCGCCCATCGACCAGCCGATCAACGGAGCTCGCGATGCCGCCGACCGGCCTGTACACGCCGATCAATGTCCTGAAGCCGGTAGCGCCGGATATCTGGATCGTCGACGGCCCGATCGAATGCATGGCCGTGCCCGGCGGCAGCATGCCGTTTTCCACCCGCATGACGCTGGTGCGGCTGCCCGACGGCGCGCTGTGGTGCCACTCGCCGATCGCTCCGGACGCCACACTGCTCGCCGCCATCGACGCGCTGGGGCCGGTTCGCCACCTGGTGTCGCCAAACCTGTTGCATTACGCCCATATCGCCGCCTGGAAAAAACACTATCCCGAAGCGCTGGCCTGGGCCTCGCCCGGAGTGCGCAAGCGGGCGGCGAGCCAGCATATCGAGGCGCCTTTCGACGCCGATCTCGGCGACGACGCGCCTCCCGCCTGGGCCGCCGCGATAGACCAGCTGTGCTTTCGCGGCAGCCGTGTCATGCAGGAGTTCGTCTTCCTGCATCGCGCCAGCGCCACCCTGATCCTGGCCGATCTGATCGAGAATTTCGAAGCGGAAAAGCTCTCCCGCACCATGCGCTGGATGGCCCGGCTCGGCGGCGTGCTGCATCCCGACGGCAAGGCCCCGCTGGACATGCGCCTGACCTATGTCGGCCGCAAACGCCAGGCACGCGCATGCCTGGCGCGGATGCTGGCGTGGCAGCCACAGCGGGTCATTCTCGCCCACGGCCGCTGCTACCTGGACGATGCCCAAGCCGAGCTGGCCCGGGCGTTTCGCTGGCTGGATTGAGCCGTTTCGTGCGATGGCCGGTGGGCCCCATCGCCACGCCGCCAGACGTGCGATGTGCCGGTCGTAACGCAAGGGAAACGATCCGTTCGCACCCCGCCGCTTGGCGGTGGGCCGCGAGGGGACCATCTTGATGGCCATCATCGATGACCTGATACGTCCGGACATCGCCTTCATCGCTTACGGGAGCACGCCATGAAAAATCGCCACATCACCCGCCGCATCCGCGGCACGGATACCTCCGACGGCGCCGGCGTGAAGTTGAAGCGCGTCATCGGCCAGCCCGGGCTGGACATGCTCGATCCGTTCCTGCTGCTGGACGAATTCCGTTCCGACAGCGCCGACGATTACATCGCCGGCTTTCCCGAGCATCCGCATCGCGGCTTCGAAACCGTCACCTACATGCTGGCCGGCCGCATGCAGCACCACGACAACCACGGCAACCGGGGCGACCTCACGCCCGGCAGCGTGCAGTGGATGACCGCCGGCCGCGGCATCCTGCATTCGGAAATGCCGCAGCAGGAAGACGGTTTGATGTGGGGTTTCCAGTTGTGGGTGAACCTGCCGGCCCGCGACAAGATGACCGCCCCGCGCTACCAGGACATCGGCCCCGATCGGATTCCGGTGGTGCGGCCGGCGGCGGGCGTCGAAGTCAAAGTCATCGCTGGCGAACTAGCCGGTGCCATCGGCCCGGTCGAAGGCATCGCCACCGCACCGGTGTACCTTGATGTGAGCCTGCAGCCGGGCGCAGAGCTGACCCTGGACCTGCCGGCCGGCCACCACGGCTTTGCCTATGTGTTCGAGGGCGAATCGGCCACGGTGGGCGGCGAACAACTGCAACGCAGCGAACTGGGCGTGCTGTCCGACGGTGAAACACTGCAACTGACCGGCGGCGACAAGTCATCGCGCCTGCTGGTGGTGGCCGGCAAACCGTTGAACGAGCGCGTGGCCCGCTACGGCCCGTTCGTGATGAACACACCCGAGCAGATCCAGGAAGCCATCGCCGACTTCCGCGCCGGCAAGTTCTGAGGCGAATCCTGCCGGCGCCATCACCTCGTATCGAGGGATGCGCCGGCAAACCGGTTTACCGTTCATCCGCCGGTGCGCTCGCATCGACGGAGGGGCGGCAGGCCCAGTCGACAATGGCGGCCAGGCTGGCTTCCACGCCGTGCTCCTCGGTGACCCGCAGCGCATCTTCATCCGGGCCCGGCTCTTCCAGCGTCGCCAACTGGCTGTCCAGCAGCGACGGCGGCATGAAGTGGTCGCGGCTGCGCATGCGCCGGGCCAATTCGTCGTGGGGTACGTGCAGGTAGGCGAAGCGCACGCCGGCGCCGGCCTGGCGCAAGTGGTCGCGGTAGATGCGACGCAAGGCCGAACACGCCACGACGGCGCTTTCGCCGCGTTGCAGCCGTTGCGACATCCACTTCACGATCGCCTCCAGCCATGGCCAGCGATCGTCGTCGTTCAGCGGCGTGCCGGCGCTCATCTTGGCGACGTTTGCCGGCGGATGCACGCTGTCGCCTTCCAGGAATTCCCAGTTCAGCTGCTGCGCCAGCTCCCGGGCCACCGTGGTCTTGCCCGAACCGGATACGCCCATGACCACGACGATCGTGGCTTGATCACCCTTCTGCCTCTCGTCTGTCACGTGCTCGCTGCCTCTGGGTCGCGGGCCGTTACCTTACTTCACCTTCCTCACGTCGGCCATGTGGGCACTTTTCTTGCTTTGAACGGGTGACGGCGGCGCGGCGCGCCCGTGGCGAACAAAATCCGATGCGCTGTTGACGTGCGGCGGCACAAACGATCACCGGACGTCAAGCATCGGCTAAAGATCCCCGGGCGTCGGCCGAAGCGTTAAGTAAGCGTTTCTACGGAAGACGAGCCGGACGAGGGATGAAAACGGGCACCGTTGGCCACAGACCTTGTTTCGGGCTGGCTCGCGGGTTAAATGTCCGTTAATATTTCACACCAGGTCCGCCTGTACCCTTGAGTTGTTGTACTGGACGAGGAAATAACAGCCAAGTGGCTGTTTTGAAAAGATGAACACTCTCATTTCGGTCATGATTCTGGGGTCCGCACTGGCGTTGCTCGCCAGCGCGATCAAGCATGTGCCTGCCGGACAGGTCTACAGCCTGCATCGGCTGGGCAAGCCGGCACGGCTGCTGCAACCGGGTGTGCACATGGTGATGCCGCTGCTGGAGCGCGTGGCACACAAGATCAATCTGGCCGGCCAGGTGCTGCGGCTGGAAGAATCGATGGCCGACGACGCCCATGATGTTCGCGGCACGGTCTACTGGCAGGTACTGGAGCCCGAGCGTGCCGATGCGGTGATCGACCAGGTCGATCAGCTGATCCGCCGCGGCGCCATCGCCGCCATGCACGACGAGCCGCAGGCAGGCGAGGCCGCCGATCGGCGCGTACTGGGCACGCGGATGAAGCTGGCGCTGAACAGCGCCCTGCGCGAGCGCGGCATGATGGTCACGCGGGTCGATCTCGACCTGGCTTGAACGGGCCACGGCAACGCCACAAGCGCAAACCGACCCGCCGCCTGGCGGGTTTTTGTTGCGCGACGCGCTGGCATCCGTGCCGCGCGAACGGGATACTGCCGCGGCACCGCCGCGACTCGACCGTCACCATCGTGTGCGATCACGACTGAAGTCGCCCCTACAACCGATGTTTCAGGAATCACCATGGCAGCGCGCGACGCCTTGCAGGCACGGCTCGAACAGGGCATCGATCAACTGGGTTTGCGCCTGCCGGCCGATGCCGTTCCGCGGCTGCTCGATTACCAGATGTTGCTGGAGCGCTGGAACGCCACCTACAACCTCACCGCCGTGCGCGATCCGGCGGAGATGATCACCCGCCATCTGCTCGATTCGCTGGCGATCCTGCCCTACGTGCAAGGCGCCACCCTGGCGGACCTGGGCACCGGCCCGGGGTTGCCGGGCATCGTGCTGGCGATCGCCGCGCCGGGGCGCGAGATCCTGCTGGTGGACTCCAACGGCAAGAAGGTGCGTTTCCTGCGCGAGGCGATCCGCTCGCTCAAGCTCGAGGGCGTGCGTGCGCTGCAGTCGCGGGTGGAAGACGTCGAGGGCCAGTACGACTGCGTGACCGCGCGCGCCTTCGCCAGCCTCGCCGACATGCTGGGCTGGGGCGGCCAGTTGCTGGCGCCGGACGGCATCTGGCTGGCGATGAAGGGCAAACGGCCGGACGACGAGTTGCCCGGCATCCCGCCTGGCTTCGCCGTTCGCGGCACGCATGAACTGGCCGTGCCGGGCCTGCCGGCCGAACGCCACCTGCTGGTGATCGGGCGCACATCCGCCAAGCTGGTGGACGGCGCGGGCCCGGGCGACGCATTACACTAGGGACTCCCGCGCACGGTAGCTACCATCCATGGCCCGCATCATCGCTGTCGCCAACCAGAAGGGCGGCGTCGGCAAGACCACCACGGCAGTCAACCTCGCCGCGGCACTGGCCGCCGCGAAACGCAAGGTATTGCTGGTGGACCTGGATCCGCAGGGCAACGCCACGATGGCGTCGGGGATCAGCAAACGCGACCACCGCCCCAACGGCTGCGACGTCCTGCTGGAAGAGGCGACCGTGGCCGAGGCGATCGTGACCACCGAGGCGCATTACGACCTGCTGCCCGGCAACGGCGACCTCACCGCCGCCGAGTTGAAGCTGATGGACGCGTTGGCGCGCGAACACCGGTTGAAGGAACAACTGGCGAAGGTGACCGGCGACTACGACACCATCCTGATCGACTGCCCGCCCTCGCTGAACCTGCTGACGCTGAATGCGCTGACCGCCGCCGATGGCGTGCTGATTCCGGTGCAATGCGAATATTTCGCGCTGGAGGGCCTGTCCAGCCTGCTCGAAACGATCAAGGCGGTGCGCCAGCGCCTGAACCCCACGCTGGAAGTGGAAGGCCTGCTGCGCACCATGTACGACGTGCGCAACAACCTGGGCAACGAGGTCTCGGCCCAGCTCACCCAGCATTTCGGCGACAAGGTGCTGCGCTCGATCATCCCGCGCAACGTGCGGTTGGCCGAAGCGCCCAGCCATGGCCAGCCCATCCATCTGTACGACCGCAGTTCGCGTGGCGCGATCGCCTATGTGGGCCTGGCCGGCGAAATGATCCGGCGCGAACGCAACCAGGCTACCGCCAGCGCGACGGCCGATGCCGCCTCGCATGATCACGAACACCCGGCAACGCATGACGCCGTCGCCGGCATTCACCAGGAATAAGCATGGCCGCTGCAAAAAAACGTGGGCTTGGCCGCGGGCTCGATGCCTTGCTCGGCGGCGACGGCCCGGACACCCCGCCGCTGACCGAACAGGAAGGTGAACTGCGCATGCTGCCGATCCAGCAGATCCAGCCGGGCAAATACCAGCCGCGGCGGCACTGGAACGGCGAGGCGCTGGAAGAGCTGGCCGCCTCGATCAAGGCGCAGGGCCTGATCCAGCCGGTGGTGGTGCGCGCGCTGGGCAAGAACAGCTACGAGCTGATCGCCGGCGAACGGCGCTGGCGCGCGGCGCAAAAAGCGCAACTGGCCGAACTGCCCGCGCTGGTCAAGCGCGTGCCGGAGGAATCCGTGCCGGCGATGGCGTTGATCGAGAACATCCAGCGCGAGGATCTCACCCCGCTGGAGGAAGCGGACGCGCTGAAGCGGCTGATCGACGATTTCGACCTCACCCATCAGCAGGCGGCCGATGCCGTGGGCCGCTCGCGCGCCGCGGTCTCCAACCTGCTGCGGCTCACCGAGCTGCCCGCCTCGATCAAGAAACTGCTGGACGAGGGCAAGCTGGAAATGGGCCATGCCCGCTGCCTGCTGACCCTGCCCGAGCGCGATGCCGAGGCGCTGGCGCTGGAGGCCTCGCGCAACGGCTGGACCGTGCGCGAACTGGAGGAAGCCGCCCGCCGCGCGCAGACCGAACCGAAGGGCAAGGCGAAGAACAGCCCGTCCCGCGACCCCAACGTCGCCGACCTGGAACGCGAACTGGGTGAACGCCTGGCCGCGCGGGTGGAACTGGCGCAAGGCCGCGGCGGCCGCGGCAAGCTGGTGATCCACTACCACAGCAACGACGAGCTCGAAGGCATCCTGGGCAGGATTCGCTGAGGCCAAAGCGGAGCGCGATGCTCCACGTATCTGTGTGGGAGCGACTTCAGTCGCGATGCTTCTGCTTCGGAGTCCCAGAGAAAGAGCATCGCGACTGAAGTCGCTCCCACAGAAGCAGAGTCAGCGCTTCGTCGGCACCGTCGACACCGCCGCCTTGCCGGCGTGGCATGCGAAGTGGAATACGTAGTCGAGGCTGAACGGTTTCGTCTCGCTATCGACCACATGGCTGTTGCCGTCACCGTCGGCAGTCCAGTGATCGATGGTCAGCGGATTGAACTCCCATTGCAGCGCGGCGGCGCGCACCGCCGCGATGAACGCACGACGGCCCGCATCGGCCTGCGCCTCGTCTGCCACGCGCACCTCGCTCACCGCTCCCTTGTCGTCCACGATCAACATCGCCTGCACGTCCTGCGGCGGCGGACAGGCGGTGAGCAGGCTGGTCGGGTAGGTGGGAGTTACCCGCTTGAAGGGCGTGGCGCCGCTGGACACTTCGCCCATCGCCAGCTGGTAGTGCTTCGTGCCGGGCTCGGCCACTTCATGCCAGGAGGCTTCGCCGGTGGCCGGCGGCGGCGGTAGCGGCCGGGTGGCCACGCAACCGGCCAGCAGGACCAGCAGGCTGCCGACACCGATGCGCGCCATGGTTGCCCGTTTCATCATCGGCTCCCTCCCTGCGGCCAAAACTGCATGGTGCCGACACGAAAACGCCGGCACAAGGCCGGCGCTTCCATGACTTTCCGTTGAGACCCGGAAGTCAGTGCTTGAGGTTCTTGCGCAGACGCTCAAGCGCCTGCAGCTGGGCCATCGCCTCGGCCAGCTTGACCTGCGCCTCGGCGACGTCCAGCGCCTCGGTGCGATTGGCCAGGGCGGCTTCGGCTTCCTGCTTGGCACGCAAGGCGGACGCTTCATCCAGGTCGCTGGCGCGCGCGGCCGTATCGGCCAGCACGGTGACGACCTGTGGCTGTACTTCCAGCATGCCGCCCGACACGTAGAACTGCTGCCGCTCGCCACCGGCCAGCAGCACATCGACGTGACCGGGCTTGAGGCGGGTGATCAGCGGCGCATGACGCGGCGTGATGCCCAGCTCGCCCAGTTCGCCGGTGGCCACGACCATCGTCGCGTCGCCAGAGAAAATCTCGGCTTCGGCACTGACGATGTCGACGCGGATGGTTTGACTCATTGCTTTTTCTCGCTGCGCTCGAAGGGAATGGGGAATAGGAAATGGGGAATGGTCAGGAGCAGAGCCGGCGCTGTTGTTGCTTTACCGACTCCCTATTCTCCATTCCCGATTCCCGAAAGCCGCTTACGCGGCTTTCTTGGCGCCCATTTCCTCGGCTTTCTTGATCGCGTCGTCGATGCCGCCGACCATGTAGAACGCCTGCTCGGGGATGTGGTCGACGTCGCCGTCGACGATCATCTTGAAGCCGCGGATGGTCTCGGCCAGCGACACGTACTTGCCCGGCGAGCCGGTGAACACTTCGGCCACGTGGAACGGCTGCGAGAAGAAGCGCTCGCATTTGCGCGCACGCGACACGGCCTGCTTGTCTTCCTCGGAGAGCTCGTCCATGCCCAGGATCGCGATGATGTCCTTCAGCTCCTTGTAGCGCTGCAGCGTGCCCTGCACGCGGCGGGCGACGTCGTAATGCTCCTGGCCGATCACCAGCGGATCGAGCTGGCGACTGGTCGAAGCCAGCGGATCCACCGCCGGGTAGATGCCCAGGCTGGCGATGTCGCGCGACAGCGCCACGGTCGAGTCCAGATGCGCGAAGGTGGTGGCCGGCGACGGATCGGTGTAGTCATCCGCGGGCACGTACACGGCCTGGATCGAGGTGATCGAGCCGGTCTTGGTCGAGGTGATGCGCTCCTGCAACACGCCCATCTCGTCGGCCAGGGTCGGCTGGTAGCCCACCGCGGACGGCATGCGGCCGAGCAACGCGGACACTTCGGTACCGGCCAGGGTGTAGCGGTAGATGTTGTCCACGAAGAACAGCACGTCCTTGCCCTTGCCGTTCTCGTCCTTCTCGTCGCGGAAGTACTCGGCCATGGTCAGGCCGGTCAGCGCCACGCGCAGGCGGTTGCCCGGCGGCTCGTTCATCTGGCCGTAGACCATCGCCACTTTCGACTCGGGCAGGTTGTCGATTTTCACGACGCCCGCTTCCTGCATCTCGTGGTAGAAGTCGTTGCCTTCGCGGGTGCGCTCACCCACGCCGGCAAACACGGACAGGCCGGCGTGCTGGGTGGCGATGTTGTTGATCAGCTCCAGCATGTTCACCGTCTTGCCCACGCCGGCGCCGCCGAACAGGCCGACCTTGCCGCCCTTGGCGAACGGGCAAACCAGATCGATCACCTTGATGCCGGTTTCCAGCAAGTCATTGGCGGCGGCCTGCTCGTCGTAGCTGGGCGCTTCGCGGTGGATGACCCAGTGATCCTCGGCATTGATCGGACCGACTTCGTCGATCGGGTTGCCGAGCACGTCCATGATGCGGCCCAGCGTGGCCTTGCCGACCGGCACCTTGATGCCTTCGCCGGTGTTGCGCGCCTGCAGGCCGCGCTTCAGGCCTTCCGTGGAGCCCAGCGCGATGGTACGCACGATGCCGTCACCGAGCTGCTGCTGCACTTCCAGCGTGATGTCGGTGCCGTCGATTTTCAGTGCGTCGTACACCTGCGGCACCTGGTCACGCGGGAATTCCACGTCGACGACCGCGCCGATGATCTGAACAACTTTGCCCTGGCTCATTGGGATAACTCCACCTGATAACTTTGATGTATTGGGATTTGGGATTCGGGATTCGGGATTTGGAAGAGCCGGAGCGCGTGAGCGCTTCTACGAATCCCGAATCCCGAATCTCCAATCCCTCTTGAATCAAACTGCCGCGGCGCCGCCGACGATTTCCGAGATTTCCTGCGTGATCGCGGCCTGGCGCGCCTTGTTGTAGACCAGCGTCAGTTCGTCGATCACCTTGTTCGCGTTGTCCGACGCGGCCTTCATGGCCACCATGCGCGCGGCGTGCTCGCTGGCCAGGTTCTCCAGCGCCGACTGGTACACCACCGACTCGATGTAGCGTCCCAGCACGTGCTCAAGCACCGTCTGCGCGTCGGGCTCGTACAGGTAGTCCCAGTCGTTGGTCGCTTCCAGCTTCACGCCGGCGTAGGCCGATTCACCGGCTTCCTGGTGCGCCTCCATCTCCGCGGCCACCAGCGGCAGCGGCAACAGCGCATCGATCGTCGGCTTCTGCACCATCGTGTTGACGAAGTCGTTGTAGGCGAGGAACACGCGGTCCAGCCCGTTGGCCTGGTACGCGTCCATCATCACCTTGATCACGCCCACCAGCTGTTCCAGCTTCGGCTTCTCGCCCAGATGGGTCACGCTGCCGATCAGGTTGACGCCCTTGAGGCGACGGAAGAACGCCACCGCCTTCTGCCCGACCGCCACCACGTCCACCTGCACGCCCTGCTTCTGCCACTCGGCGATCGCCGGCAACAGGCGGCGGAACAGGTTGGAGTTGAGGCCGCCGCACAGGCCGCGATCGGTCGACACCACGATGTAACCGACCCGCGCCACGTTGTTGCGCTCGGTCAGGAACGGATGGCTGAAATCCGTGCTGGCCTGGGCCACGTGCGCGATCACCTTGCGCATGGCGCGGGCATACGGGCGCGAGGCCTTCATCAGATCCTGCGCACGGCGGATCTTGGCAGCCGAGACCATTTCGAGCGCGCGCGTCACCTTGCGCATGTTCTGCGTGCTCTTGATCTTGGTTTTGATTTCGCGTCCGCTGGCCATGCTTTACTCGCTCACTCTGTTCGCTCGTGGGATTCGGGAATCGGGATGGGGGATTCGTTCAAGCCTCGACCTGCTGCTTTTTCGAATCCCGGATCCCGAATGCAGAATCCCGGCTCTCTCACCAACTACCGGTTTTCTTGTACTCGTCCAGCGAGGCCTTGAAGGTGGCTTCGATGTCCTTGTCCCAGTTGCCGGTGGCGACGATGGTCTTCATCAGGTCGGCGTGGTTCTGGTGCATGAAGGCGTGCAGGCCCTTCTCGAACGGCAGCACCTTGGCGACCGGCAGGTCGTCCAGGTAGCCCTTCTCGGCCGCGTACACCGACAAGGCCAGCTCGGCGATCGACAGCGGCGCGTACTGGCCCTGCTTCATCAGTTCGACCACGCGCTGGCCACGGTCCAGCTGGGCGCGGGTGGCCGGGTCCAGATCCGAGGCGAACTGCGCGAACGCGGCCAGCTCGCGGTACTGCGCCAGCGCCAGCTTCACGCCGCCGGACAGCTTCTTCACGATCTTGGTCTGCGCGGCGCCGCCGACGCGGGACACCGAGATACCGGCGTTCACGGCGGGACGGATGCCGGCGTTGAACAGGTCGGTTTCCAGGAAGATCTGGCCGTCGGTGATCGAGATCACGTTGGTCGGCACGAACGCCGAAACGTCGCCGCCCTGGGTCTCGATGATCGGCAGCGCGGTCAGCGAACCGGTCTTGCCCTTCACTTCGCCGTTGGTGAACTTCTCGACGTAGGCCTCGGACACGCGCGATGCGCGCTCCAGCAGACGCGAGTGGAGATAGAACACGTCGCCCGGATATGCCTCGCGGCCCGGCGGGCGCTTCAGCAGCAGCGAGATCTGGCGATACGCCACGGCCTGCTTGGACAGATCGTCGTACACGATCAGCGCGTCTTCGCCACGATCGCGGAAATATTCGCCCATCGCGCAACCGGAATACGGCGCCACGTACTGCAGCGCAGCCGATTCGGAGGCCGAGGCGACCACGATGATGGTGTGCGCCAGCGCGCCGTGCGCTTCCAGCTTGCGCACCACGTTGGCGATCGACGAACGCTTCTGGCCGATGGCCACGTAGATGCACTTAACGCCCGAACCCTTCTGCGCGATGATCGCATCGATCGCCACCGCGGTCTTGCCGGTCTGGCGGTCGCCGATGATCAGCTCGCGCTGGCCACGGCCGACCGGGATCATGGCGTCGATCGACTTGTAGCCGGTCTGCAGCGGCTGGTCGACCGATTTGCGCCAGATCACGCCGGGCGCGACCTTCTCGACTTCGGCGGTGAGCTTGGCGTTGAGCGGGCCCTTGCCGTCGATCGGGTTGCCCAGCGCGTCGACGACGCGGCCGAGCAGCTCCGGGCCCACCGGCACCTCGAGAATGCGGCCGGTGGTCTTGGCGATGTCGCCTTCGCGCAGGTGCTGGTATTCGCCCAGCACCACGGCGCCGACCGAGTCGCGCTCCAGATTCAGCGCCAGCGCGAACGCGTTGCCCGGCAGCTCGATCATTTCGCCCTGCATCGCATCGGCCAGGCCGTGGATGCGCACGATGCCGTCGGACACGCTGATGATCGTGCCCTCGTTGCGTGCTTCCGCGCCGAGCTTGAACTGCTCGATACGGCTCTTGATCAGTTCGCTGATCTCGGACGGATTCAGGGTGGTACTGGACATGGTCATCTATCCCGGGAATTGAATTTTCTTTACTTGAAGAGTCCGGCCATGGATGGCCGGCTTTTGCTCTTCGCGAAACGGACTTCGCGTTAAATGACAGTCCGGCCCGGACGGCCGGTTTTGCTCTTCGCGAAACGGATTTCGCGTCAAATCAGCTCAGCGCGCCGGCCAGCTGCGCGAGACGTCCGCGCGCCGAGCCGTCGATCACTTCCGTGCCGGTGTCGATGATCGCGCCAGCCAGCAGCGTGGCATCGACCGAGGTTTCCAGTTCGATCTCGCGGTGGAAGCGGCGCTTCAGCGACGCCTTCAACTGCTCGGCCTGCGCCGCGTCCAGTGCCATCGCGCTGGTCACCTTGACCAGCAGCTGCGACTCGGATTCGCGCTTGAGCGTCTCGAACAATTCAGCCACCTCAGGCAGCAAGCCCAGGCGACGCTGTTCGGCCATCTCGGTCAGGAACTGGCCAAACGGCGCATCGACCGCCACGCCAGCGGGCAGATGCAGCGCCACCAGTTGCGACGGCAGTACCCGTGGATCGTTGCCGAGGCCGCTCACGCGCGCGTCACCCGCCACCGCAGCGGCAAACGCCAGCGATTGCGACCACGCGTTCAGCGAGCCAGCCGCGCGCGCCACTTCGAAAGCGGCGCGCGCGTAAGGACGGGCGAGAGTGACGGATTGCGCCATGGTCAGATCTCGGCCGCGAGCTGGTCGAGCAGGGCCTTGTGCGTCGAGGCATCAACCTCGCGCTGCACGATCTTGCTGGCACCCTGCACCGCCAACGCACCCACCTGCTCGCGCAGCTGGTCGCGGGCGCGCTGCGCCATCGAGGCGATGTCGTCCTGCGCGGTGGCCTTCAGCCGGTTGATCTCGGCAACCGCATCACCGCGGGCCTTGTCGATGATCTGATTGGCCTGCTGCTGGGCTTTGTCGATGATCTCGGAAGCCTGCTGACGCGCCACCTTGATCTCGGCCTGCACTTTCACGTCGGCGCTTTTCAGCTCGGCGTGCGCACGCTCGGCCGCACTCAGACCTTCGGCGATCTTTACCTGCCGGTCTTCAATGGCCTTGGTGATATGCGGCCAGATGAAGTGGACGCAGAACCAGATCAGGATGGCGAACGAAAGCATTTCGCCAATCAAGGTCGCGTTGAAATTCATCGCTGCGTTACCTGTAAATACGGAGTGGAACGGACCCGGGCTTCATGCAGCCGGGCCGAAAACACGGTGGCACCGCAACGGTGCCACCGGAAGAGCGTTGCTTACTGGCCCGCGCCAGCAGCCGACAGCACCGAACCCAGCAGCGGGTTGGCCACGGCGAAGTACATCGCCAGCGCCACACCGATCAGGAACGCCGCGTCGATCAGGCCGGCCAGCAGGAACATGCGGCCCTGCAGCAGCGGCACCAGCTCAGGCTGACGGGCGGCGGCTTCGAGGAACTTCGAACCCATGATGCCGATACCGATACAGGCACCGAGCGCGCCGAAGCCGATGATCAGGCCGAGCGCGATAGCGGTGAAGCCCTGGATTTGTGCAAACTGAACGAGATGTTCCACGGTGATCTCCTGAGAAATACAAGCTGAAGTCAAAAACGGATGAAGCGAAGAATTCGAGGTGCGCGGATCAGTGGTGATCGTGTGCCATCGAGATGTAGACGATCGTCAGCACCATGAAGATGAATGCCTGAATCGAGATGATCAGGATGTGGAAAATGCCCCACACCGTGTAGCCGATGATGCCCGCGCCATACAAGGCCCAGCCCGCCAGGCCGGCACCGGCGCTGAACAGGCCGGCGATCAGCATGAACACCAGCTCGCCCGCGTACATGTTGCCGAACAGTCGCATCGCCAGGCTGACCGGCTTGGACGCCAGCTCCACCAGGTTCAGTGCGAAGTTGGGCAGCCACAGCAGCGGATGCTTGCCAAACGGCGCGGTGAACAGCTCGCGCATGTAACCGCCGGCACCCTTGGCCTTGAAGCTGTAGAAGATGATCAGCACGAACACCGTCAGCGACATCGCGAAGGTCATGTTGATATCGGCGGTGGGCACGGCGCGGAAATGGCCGATGCCGAACATCTCGGTGATCCACGGCAGCAGATCCACCGGCAGCAGATCCATCGCGTTCATCAGAAACACCCAGATGAACACGGTCAGCGCCAGCGGGCCCAGCACGCGACGATCGCCATGGAACACGTCCTTGACCTGGCCGTCGACGAACTCCAGCACGATCTCCACGAACGCCTGGCCCTTGCCCGGCACGCCGGCCGTCGCCTTGCGCGCCTTCAGCCAGAACCACAGGCAGAACAGCACGCCCAGCGCCAGCGAGATCGTGACCGAATCGAGATGCACCGCCCAAAACCCCTCGGGACTCGAATGCGGCACGAGGTGGGTCAGATGGTGCTGGATGTATTCGGTGAGGCCGCCAGTCGGCTCGCTTGCCATGTCTCAACCCTTGAATCTGAACGCCAGCAGATAAACCGCGAAGGCAGCCACCAGCCCGGTAATGGCGGCCGGTGGCGGCAACTTGAATTGGAACAGGATCACGACCAGCCCCCCGACGATCACGATCCACTTCAGGAGCATGCCCGTCAGCAAGCGGCTCAACGCCATGCGCGCACCGTGCAAGCCACTGAAAAACCGCACCGAGAACAGCGCGGTACCCAGCGCCACCATCGTTGCAGCTGCAGCGGCCGCTATCGCCTCGCGAGGTCCCTGTGCCAGAAATGCCACTCCGGCCAAAACTGCCACAGCAAGCTGCAGCAGCGAGGTACGCAATGCGAGACGGCGACCGGTGGCAAGACTGTTGAGCACGCAAGGCCTCCGCGCGGTTTACACCAGGCGGCACCGATAGCTACGGGCCACGATCCGATCCGGCGAAGTATATCAGTGGGTGCATTCCACCGACAAGCCGCCGGGGTGCGACATTTTGTTCTTCGCCCCTGCCGCGCAGCGGTCCGCGAACCGTTTGCAAGCGGGGAATCGATGGCAAAGAAAAGGCCGGACAGCGGGGAACTGTCCGGCCCAAGACTCGCACACGGGGGGAGTTTTTACAGATTACTTGGCGGCAGCCTTGCGACCGACCGGCGCAGCGGCGTCATTCGCGGCCTGGCGCTGTTCCTGCACCAGGGCGCCCAGCGACTGGGCGGTCTTCTGCGAGATGGCGATCACTTCCTGCGACACGGCAACGGCCTGCTCGGCGTTCTCGCGGCTCACGCTGGCGCCCTTTTCCCACAGGCTGCGCAGGCCGTCGATGTCACGGGTTTCCTGCACGGCCGCAACGAAATCGGCGGTCGCGCCAGCCTGGCGCTGCAATTCCTTGAACTGGAGTTCGGCGACCGTCTGCAGGCCCTTCAGGGCGAGCGTCTGCGCCTTGAAGGCGTTGTCGGAGAACTGTTTGGCGTAGTCGAAAAACTGATTGATCTGCTGCGTCATGATCTAAGTCCTCGTTGAGGATGGGGTAGTGAGGCAAAGATTAGCGGCAATCTTTGTGCATTGCAACATATTTCTTCAGCCACCCCAGCCTCAGTTGGAAAATATTCAGTTAACGCATGTACTTATCCATGGAAACCCGCTCTTTCGCATCGCGTCACAAATGGGTCGACGAGGCGGCGAGGGAAATCGAAGTGACGCGGCAAACCGCAGGCGGCGTGGCGCCCTGCCGGCGCGAAACCTCAACGCGCGACGGATGGCCCGCGGTAGCGGCATCCCGAGGTGCAGGTTTCATGCACCACGACTTCGGACAACAGCGGCAGCGCCGGCTTGAGTCGATCCCATATCCAGATCGACAGGCGCTCGCTGGTGGGGTTGTCCAGCCCCTCGATGTCGTTGAGGTAGTAATGGTCGAGCTGGTCGTGGATCGGCGCGAACGCGGCCTTGACGTCGGCGAAGTCCATCACCCAGCCGGTATCGACACCCGGCTCGCCACTGACGTGGATTTCCACCCGGAACGAGTGACCGTGCAGGCGCGAACATTTGTGGCCGGCCGGAACATGCGGCAGGCGATGCGCGGCTTCGACATTGAAGACTTTGAAGATATCCATGCGGCATTGTACCGCCGGCATCGCCGGACCTGGTTTCCGGAGGAACGCCGCGACGGCGCGTCCTTGCGCAATCACGCGCCCCATGCCGTCGCCGCGA
The DNA here is from genome assembly GCF_000264315.1 of Rhodanobacter fulvus Jip2. Taxonomy (GTDB): domain Bacteria; phylum Pseudomonadota; class Gammaproteobacteria; order Xanthomonadales; family Rhodanobacteraceae; genus Rhodanobacter; species Rhodanobacter fulvus. The sequence goes on along the minus strand of NZ_AJXU01000059.1, from coordinate 62,732 downwards.
CCGGGGGAGGATCGGCCGCGGCGGGAGCATGGTGCCCTTGTGGGAGCGGCTTCAGCCGCGATGCTCTTGTCTTCACAGCCGGCAAGACGCAGGCAGCAAAACCGAAAAGCATCGCGACTGAAGTCGCTCCCACAGGAGCAGGCACCTAGAACCGGAAGCTCACGCCCAGCGTGTAGGAGCGGCCGTAGCGGTAGTAGCTCTGGGTCAGCAGTGGGTTGCCGTTGATACTGGTGGTCTGCGCCTCGTCCAGCAGGTTGTTGCCGTCGAGGGAAACGCTGAACATGTCGTTGATGTTGTACGACACGTGCGCGGTCACCCAGGTGAGCGGGTCGGCCTGTTCGTTGTAGCCGGTGCCCAGGACGTTGATCGCGGAGACGAAGCCGTCAGTACGGTCGGCGTTGACGCCCAGCGACCACTTGCCCTTTTCGTACATCACGCCCAGCGAGTAGGTGGCCGGGGCGATGCCTTCGAGCGGACGCTTCTCGCCATCCACCCAACTGCTCGACAGGTTGCGGGTGTACTGGCCACGCACGCCGAAGCCATTGTCCCAGAAGTGCTGCAGGCCCAGCTCCAGTCCTTTGACCTTGGCGAAGTCGCCATTGATCGGGCGCATCACGTTGAACAGGTAGCCCGGTACGCCGATGTCCTGGCCCGGCTCCCAGCTGGTGGTGATCTGGTTCTTGATGCGCTTGTAGAACACGGCCACGTTGGCGATGGAGTGGTCCGAGAAATACCATTCCAGCGACAGATCACCCTGCGTCGCCGTGTAGGGCTTCAGATCCACGTTGCCGCCGTAGATCTGGGTGAACTCGCCCCAGGAGACGCTTTCGGTGGTGTTGGTCGGCGCCAGCGTGTCGACCGACGGGCGCGCCATGGTCTTGGCCACGCCCGCGCGCAATTGCAGGTCGTCGGTGAAGTGCCAGGTGAAGTTCGCCGACGGCAGCAGATAGGTGTAATCCGCGTCCTCGCTGATCGGCGTCGGCGCCGCGTAGGTCGCGGTGTAGTTGAACGCTCCGTTCTCGACGATGCCGAGGATCTTGGCGTCCCACGCCTGGGCAGTGGTGTTCGTCTTGACCAGGCGTACGCCCACGTCGCCATCCCAGTGATCGCCCGACATGTCGGCCTCCACGAAGAAGGCATTGGTCTTCTCGCTGACCCGGTAGCTCTGCAGCGGGTTCCACGCCGGCGCCGCCATGGAGAAGTCGTAGGTGCCGCCACCCGGACGCGGCTGGCCATCGTACGCCCGCAAATGCGCCAGGTAATTGGGTACGTCGAAGGCAAGGAAACTGCGCGGGAAACTGCTGTGCACGCCGTCCATGAAATGCGGGACGTTGAACGTGCCCGAGATCACATCACCGCCCAGATCGCCCACATTGATGGCGTAGTTGTCGGCGTAGTAATCGGCGCCGCCGTTGAGCGTGTTGTTGACCAGGTCGCGCGATTTCTCGCGCTCGGTGCGGGTCACGCCAAAGCGCAGCTGGTCCACGCCGAATTTGCCGATGAACAGCTTGCCGGACACGGTGCCGCCGGTGATCTTGTCGTCAATGTTGTCGCCTCGCAGCTCCATGTAATGGCTGTTGAGGTCGGACTCGGTGAACTGACTGTTGGCAAGACCGGTGGCAAGATCGCGACCGTCGTCGAACTGTATATCGACATTGGGCACCGCATTGGGTCCCAGGCTGATGTGCGCCGTGTTCGGCTTGTTCATGCGCAGGACGACGTAGGTGTCCTGGCCGCCCGAATGACGCTTCGAGGTGGAGCGGTAGACGTCACCGGTCAGGGTCAGGTCGGGGGTGACCTTCCACTCGCCGTTGAGGCCGTAGAGCTCGGTGTCGACCACGCGATATTCGGTCTGGTTCAGCAGCTCCGGGTTGAGCCGCTGATCCGGGTCCGGGTTGTTCATGGTGAAGTCGGTGACGATGCCATTCTTCACCGTCATGTCCGACCAGCGGCCCGGCGCGAACAGCGTGTAATACGACTGCTGGTAGGACACCTGCGGCGAATCCAGGCGGGTCTTCAGGCCATCCACCACGATGCGCACCGTGTCGCTCGGGTGCCACTCGAACTTGCCGGAATAGGCACTGCGCTTTTTGTCTTCCAGGATCGACCCGACGCGGAACTGGCCCGGGGCGATGAGGCCGTACTCGTTCGGGTCCAGCTCGTCGTTGCCATTGAGGTCGATGTTGCCGCCCCAGGCATTGCCGCCCCAGTTCGGGTCGCTGGGATCGGGGTTGCGGGTCCAGCCGCCGTCGTTGCCGGCGACGTCGGTGCGGTCCTTGCGCTTGGCTTCGACCACGCCAAGCAGCACACCCATGGTGTCGTTGGCGAAGGTGGTGCTGAAGGTGGCCGAGAGCTTGCGGCCGTTGAGCTCGGACATCTGGTTGCGATCGCCTTCCAGCCGCACGATGCCGTGCGTGCCCTTCTGGTCGAACGGGCTGGCCGAACGCAGATTGATCAGGCCGCCGATCGCGCCTTCGGTCAACGAAGCTTGCGCGCCCTTGATCACGTCGGCGCCGCTGATCACGTCAGCGGGCAGCACGTCGAACGCGAAATCACGACCGGCACCGTCGGTGGCGAGGATGCGGTTGTTGAAGGTGGTCAGCGTGTACTCCGGCCCCAGGCCGCGCACGCTCACCCGCTGCCCTTCGCCGCCGGCGGTGCGCGTAATGGCCACGCCGGTGATGTGGCTGAGCGAATCAGCCACGTTGTTGTCGGGGAACTTGCCCAGTTCCAGGGCGCTGATGGAATCCTGCACCGTGCCCGCGTAGCGCTTGAGGTCGGCCGAGCGTGCCAGGCTGGCCTGGACGCCCGTCACCGTGATGGAGCCCAGGGCGACGGCGTCATCGCTTGTCGCAGCCGTCGACTCGGGCTGCGTCTGCGAATCCGGTGCCCCGTTTGTGTTTCCCGGCACAGTCTGGGATAGAGCCACCGTCGGCGCCAACAGGGCAAGCGCTACGGCATAAAACAACATGTTCTGGCGGAAGGATGCGGCATTCACGGGGTTCTCTCCTCGGAAGCGGGTGTTTGGGCCTAACGTCTAAACAACGAAATCGAGCCTAAAGCATGTTTCGTTTTGTATCAATAGCGAAATATATCGAAATGCGGCATACTTTCCCCCACCCGTCGGAACACTCCATGGCCGCGACCCGCGACACCAGTCAACGACGCCTCCAGATCAGCGAACTCGTCCGCCAGCAAGGAAGCGTCCAGGTCTCCACCCTCGTCGATCGCTTCGGCGTGAGTGCGCAGACCGTGCGCAAGGACTTGCGTTATCTGGCCGAACGCGGGGTGATGTCGCGCGCTTATGGCGGCGCGATCGACAGCGGCGTCATCAACGGCACGCTGACCGAGCCCAACTACGAAGCGAAAAGCACCACCCATCTGGACGAAAAGCGCCGCATCGGCCTCTGCGCCGCGGCTCTGGTCAATGTGGGCGACACCATCGCCATCGACTCCGGCACCACCGCCATCGAGCTGGCCAAGGCCTTGCCGGATGCGGAAATCACGGTGGTCACCAACGACTTCGGCGTGCTGACGGCGCTGGCGCCGAAGCACAACATCAACATCGTGATGCTCGGCGGCGAACTGCGCCGCCGCAACATGGCGTTCTACGGCGGGCTGACCATCGAGGCGCTGGACGCCCTGCACGTGGACAAGCTTTTCCTGGGCGTGGACGGCTTCGACCTGGAGCGCGGCATCACCACCCATTACGAGCCCGAGGCGCTGCTCAACCGCAAGATGGTGGAAGCCGCGGGCCTGGTGGTTTCCATCACCGACAGCTCGAAATTCGGCCGGGTCTGCCTGCATCGCATCGTCCCGGTCACCGCGCTGGACATGCTGATCACGGACACCAACGCGCCGGAAGATATCGTCCAGGCCAGCCATCAGCTCGGCTTCAAGCTGCAGCTGGCGTAAGGGCCGGCGGGCGCGCTCAATCAGCCGGCCGGGACACGGCAAAAACCCGCACCGCATTGGCGTAGTAGATCTTGTCGATCACCGCGCGCGGCAACGCCAGGCCGGCCACGTCGGCGTGGATCATGTCGATCCGCTGGGTTTCGCCGGTGGCCAGATAGCGCCAGTCGGACGTCCACGCACTGTGCGCTTCGCGCTTGAACTCCTCGGCCTTGGCGTCCGGGCCGAAGGTCAGGTCGGTGCCGTACAGCAGCCGATCCTGGTAGCGGATGAAGAAGTTGCGCACTTTCTCGCGGTCGCGCACCGACTGGTACTGCACCTGGCTCATGCGTGCGGCCAGGTCGACGGTTGCGTTGGGGAAACGGTCGAGAAACGCCCCCAGCCGGTCGACGTCGTATTCCAGGCTGGCCATGTGGGCGCCCACGAAACGCAACTTCGGGTTGGCGGCGACGAAGCGGTCACGCGCAGCCATCAGATCCTCGTAGCCGGGCATCTCCGGATGCAGGTACATGTAGTAATCGGGGTGATTGCTGAAGTACTCGCGATCGTTGTCGGTGGTCATCTGATCCAGCGGCAGCCAGCAATTGCGCGGCTCGCCCTGGTGGTCGATCAAGGCCACGCCCAGCGCACGCACCTGCTCGATCACCGGCGCCAGGCCCGGGTCGTCCAGCATGATCAGCTTGCCGGCGGCGTTCTTTTCCACCAGCCCCACGTTCTTCCAGATCTTCACTGCGAGCGCGCCGCTGGCCACATCCTGCGCCAGTTTCGCGTCGACCTTGTCGGCCCAACCCGGCGTGCCGAAGCCTTTCATGGAGAACGTGGCAGCCCAATGGAAATGCGCCGGATCCTTCGCCGCCAGCGCCAGCGCGATCGTGTGTTGCTGCGCGATGCTGGGGAAATCCGGGTAGTCGACGTTGATCGACAACACCTGGAAACCGTCCTCGCGCAGCAGCTCCAGCAGCGCCGGGTCGGCATTGTTGGCATGGAAATGGGCGTCGTACTTGCGTACCTGCGCAAAGTCGGCCATCGAATAGGTGTCCGCAACACCGGCACCCGCCACCTGGTTCGGGGCTGCCGCGATCGACAAAGGAATCACTGCCGCAAGCACGCCGGCGATCAGATGGCGGAAAATTCGATTCATCACATCCTCTTCGCTACATAACGAAACATATTTGCACCATACCGAAACGAAACGCTTGCATCAACACCGACCACTGACGCAGAATCGGTACAACACTTTTGCAGGAGTTCGCCATGGAACCGATGGGACGCCGCACGGTATTGAAGCTGGTCGCTGGCAGCGTAGCCGGCGGTATGGCCATGGCTCTCCTGCCGAAAGCCATGGCCGCCGCGATCCGGGGCGGCGGCGCGGTGGCGGGCGCGGATGCGGTGGCCCAGGACACCGTCCTGACCATTGCCTTCGACCGCAAACTCCACAGCAGCCTGCTCGTCAAAGGCGGCGCCATCACGCCTTACCAGCCCAGCGAAAGCCTGCTGCTGGCCGATGGCGCACTGGAGGATTTCACCCTCGCCGATCATCGCGAGGAAACGATCCGCGACCCGCGCCATGGCGCCGGCCGCCAGCTGATCGTCACCGGCCGCTCCAGCCGCCATGTCGAAAAGCAGGTGGCGGTGACGTTCTTCGACAGCCTGCCCGGCTTTGCCGTGCTGCAGACGCGCTACCGCAACAGCGGCAGCGCGCCGCTCAAGGTCGCCGGCTGGCGCAACGCCGCGCACGAACTGGCCGATGCGCCGGGCGGCTTCTGGAGCTTCTCCGGCACCACCCACACCGACCGCCGCGACTGGGTGCAGCCGATGGGTGCCGATTTCGATCAGCGCAACAAGCTGTCCATGGATTCGTCCGATTACGGCGGCGGCACGCCGGTGGCCAACATCTGGCGCCGCGATGTGGGCATCGCCGTCGGCCACGTGGAGCCGGTGGTGCGGCCGCTGGACCTGCCGGTGAAGAAGACGGCCAACGGCGCGCACATCGCGGTCGAGTTGATGCAGGAGTCCACGCTGGCGCCGGGCGAAACGCTGATCACCGAGCGCACCCTGCTTGCCGTGCACAGCGGCGACCATTACGCGCCGTTGCAGCAGTACAAGAGCTACATGCAGGCCGAAGGCCTGGTCGCGCCGCAGGCGCCCGCTTCCGCGTTCGCGCCGATCTGGTGCGCCTGGGGTTACGGCCGCGACTTCACCATCAAGCAGATCCTGGACACCCTCCCCAAGGCCCGCGATCTGGGCTTCGAATGGGTGGTGATGGACGACGGCTGGCAGACCAACGAGGGCGACTGGCGCATCGACAAGCGCAAGTTCCCACGCGGCGACGCCGACATGCGCGCCTTCACCGCCGAGGTGCGTCGCCAGGGCATGCGTCCGCGCCTGTGGGTGGCTCCGCTGGCGGCGGACCCGGGCAGCGATGTGCTGCACGACCACACCGACATGCTGTTGCTGGACGAAGGCGGCGCGTTCCAGACCGTGACCTGGTGGAACGCGCTGACCCAATGCCCCGCCTATCAACCCACCGTCGACTTCTACGTGGCGCTGGTGAAAAAGATCATCGGCGACTGGGGTTTCGAGGGCATCAAGTTCGACGGCCAGCACCTCAACAGCGTGGCCCCCTGCTACAACCCCGCGCACAAGCATGCGCATCCCAGCGATTCGGTCGAGGGACTGGCCACGTTCTGGAAGGCCATTTACGACGCCATCCACGAAGCCAATCCGCAGGCGGTGGTGGAGCTTTGTCCCTGCGGCACGGCATTCGACTTCCACAACCTGCCGGCCACTGACCAGTACCCCGCCTCCGACCCGACCTCGTCGTGGCAGGTGCGCAGCAAGGGCAAGTCGATGAAGGCCTTGATGGGTTCGCGCAGCAGCTATGCGGGCGATCACGTGGAGCTGTCCGATCGCGGCGACGACTTTGCCTCCAGCGTGGGTATCGGCGCGGTGGTCTCGACCAAGTTCACCTGGCCGAAGGACACCGAGCATCCCTCCGAACCGTTGCCGCCGGGCGGGCTGGTGCTCAATCCGCAGCGCGAGGCGCTGTGGCGCAAGTGGGTGGCGCTGTACAAGCAGCACATGCTGCCCAAGGGCGAATACCGGGGCGAGCTTTACGACATCGGCTTCGACCGGCCCGAGGCGCACGCCATCGCCAAGGATGGGGCCATGTACTACACGTTCTACGCCGACTCCTTCAGCGGTGCCGTGTCATTGCGCGGCCTGGCGCCGGGCCGCTACCGCGTGCGCGATCTGTTCAATGAGGTCGACCTGGGCGAGGTGGAGGCGGACGCCGGCAAGCTGCACGTGGCGTTCAAGCATTTCGTGCTGTTGCAGGCCACGCCCATCGGGGCGCGCGCATGAGTGTGCCGGCCGTGGCGCTCACCGCCACCTCGCCGCGCCGACCGTGGCTGGGTTTCGCGCTGGCGACCGTCGCGCTGTGGGGCGTGTGGGGCGCGTTGTCGCCGCTGTCCGCCGAGCACGGGTTTCCCGACACGCTGGTGTACTGCGTGTGGGCGCTGACCATGATCCCGCCGGCGCTGTACATCCTGTGGCGCAGCGGCTGGAAGCTCGAACGTTCACCGCGCGCGATCGCCTATGGCATGACCATCGGCCTGCTCGGTGCCGGCGGCCAGATGCTGCTGTTCCACACCTTGACGATCGGGCCGGCGTACTTCGTGTTTCCGATCATCTCGCTGTCGCCGGTGGTCACCATCGCGCTGTCCTTCCTGTTTCTGCGCGAGCGCACGGGCTGGATGGGCACGGCGGGCATCGTGCTGGCGCTGGTGGCGTTGCCGATGCTGGACCTGTCCTTCGGCCGCAGTGCCGACGGTGGTCTGGGCTGGTTCCTGCAGTCGCTGCTGATCATGCTGGCGTGGGGTTTGCAGGCGTATTTCATGCGCCTGGCCAACGACACCGTGCGGGCGGAAAGCATCTTTTTCTACATGACCGTGGGTGCGCTGCTGCTGGCGCCGGCGGCGCTGGCGATGACCGACTGGAGCCAGCCGGTGAACATGGGCCTGGACGGCCCGTGGATGACCGCCGGCATCCAGGTGCTCAATGCCATCGGCGCGCTGACCCTCGTCTACGCGTTCCGCCATGGCAAGGCGATCGTGGTGGCGCCGCTGACCAATGCGGGTGCGCCGCTGGTCACCGCCGTGCTGTCACTGATTTTTGCCAGCGTCGTACCCGGCCCGCTGAAGATCGTTGGCCTGGTGTTTGCCTTGATCGCGTCGCTGCTGCTGGTGCTCGAACCCGAACGCGATCCACCCGCTCCCCTTCCCTGACCGGAGCCCGTCCCCATGCAAGTCCTTCTTGACCTCATCGCCCGACACAAGCAGGGGCACGCCACCGGCGTGACCTCGATCTGCTCGGCCCATCCCATCGTCATCGAAGCCAGCCTGCGCCAGGCGCAACGCACCGGGCAGGCGTTCGTGCTGTTCGAGGCGACCTGCAACCAGGTCAACCAGGATGGCGGCTACACCGGCATGAAGCCGGCCGACTTCGTGGCCTTCGTCCACGGCATTGCCGACCGCGTCGGCTTCGACCGCGCGCGCCTTGCGCTGGGCGGCGATCACCTGGGCCCCAACCCGTGGACGGCGCTGGACGCGGGCGCGGCGATGGACAAGGCCGAAGTGATGGTGGGCGCCTACGTGGCCGCCGGCTTCCGCAAGATCCATCTGGACTGCTCGATGGCCTGCGCCGGTGACCCCGAGCCGCTGCCGGAAACGGAAATCGTGCGCCGCGCCGTGCGTCTGTGCCGCGCCGCCGAAGCCGCCTACGCCAGCGCCGGTGGCGAAGCGCCGGTGTACGTGATCGGCACCGAAGTCCCGGTGCCCGGCGGCGCCACCGAAGCGATCGAAGGGCTGGCCGTCACCACGCCGCAGGCCACGCTGGCCACGATCGAAGCGCACCGTCAGGCATTCATCGAAGCCGGTCTGGAAGCCGCCTGGCATCGCGTGATCGCCTCGGTGGTGCAGCCGGGCGTGGAGTTCGATCATCACAACGTGGTCGATTACCAGCCGCAAAAAGCCCGCGAACTGAGCCACGCCATCACCACCGTGCCGGGCATGGTGTTCGAGGCGCATTCCACCGACTACCAGACCCGCGACGACCTGGCCGCGCTGGTGCGCGACCACTTCGCCATCCTCAAGGTCGGCCCCGGCCTGACCTTCGCCCTGCGCGAGGCGCTGTGGGCGCTGGATGCGATCGAGCGCGAATGGATCGACGAGGCGTATCGCGCCGACCTGCGCGACGTGGTGCTGCGGCGCATGCGCGCCGAACCGGGCTACTGGCAGCGCTACTACCACGGCGAAGGCCACGGGCTGAGCATCGACCTGCAATACAGCCTCAGCGATCGCATCCGTTATTACTGGCCCGATCCGGTGATCGAACAGGCCCGCCAGCGCCTGTTCGACAACCTGCGCGAAAACCCGCCGCCGCTGCCGCTGATCAGCCAGTTCCTTCCCCACGCACTGCATGCGCTGCGCAACGGAACCGCCTCGCGCGATCCGCTGTCGCTGGCCATGGCCCACATCAGTGCCGCCCTCGACGACTACCACCATGCATGCCATCACCATGACCACTGAATATCTGGGCCTCACCGAATCCACGTTGACCGCCTCCGGCGCGATCGCCACCGCGAGGGAAATCACGCAGCAACCGCAGATGCTGGAGCGGACTCACGCGCTGGTGGCCGACCTGCACGAGAAGATCCAGGTCTTCGCCGGCGGGCTGACCGGCAATCCCGCCGCGCGGGTGATCCTCACCGGCGCGGGCAGTTCCGCCTATATCGGCCAATGCGTGGCGCCGCTGCTGGATCGTCAACTGGCTGCCCGCGTGGACGCCGTGCCGACCACCGACATCGTCTGCGCGCCGCATATGTACCTGGACCCGGAGCAACCGCTGCTGCTGGTGTCGTTCGGCCGCTCCGGCAACAGCCCGGAGAGCCTGGCCGCGGTGAAACTGGCCGAGTCCATGGTGCGCGAAGTGCGCCACCTGGTCGTGCTGTGCAACGCCGAGGGCGAACTCGGCAAGCTGGCCGTCGCCCACGCGATGACGGTGCTGCTGCCGCCGGAAACCCACGACACCAGCTTCGCGATGACCTCCAGCTTCAGCTGCATGATGTACGCCGTGGTGGCCGCGTTGCTGCCGACCGGAACCATGGACAGTCGCATCAAGGCCATCGCCAACGCCACCGATCGCAGCATCCACGAAGCGCTGCCGGTACTGGATGCGTTGGCGCTGGAGCAGCACGAACGCGTGGTCTATCTGGGCAGCGGCGTGCTGCAAGGTCTTGCGCGGGAGGCGGCATTGAAACTGGGCGAACTGACCAATGGCGCCGTCGCCACCTGCTTCGATTCGCCACTGGGCTTCAGGCACGGGCCCAAGACGTTCGTCAACGCGCGCACGCTGGTGGTGGTGTTCGTCTCCAACGATCCGCTCACCCGCCGCTACGACCTGGACCTGGTCGACGAACTGCGCCGTGACGGTTGCGCCGGCCGCATCATCGAGGTCACCGCACAACCGCGCACGGAAGCCGGCACCGGAAGCATCGCCGTACCCGACATGACCACCGCCGCCGACCTCGACCTGCTGTGGCCGTATATCGCCATGGCACAGACCTATGCCTTCTTCACCTCGCGCGCGATGGGTGTGACACCCGACAACCCCAACCCCGCCGGCATCGTCAACCGCGTGGTCCAAGGCGTGCGCCTGCATGCGCTGAACGCATGACTACGTCGGTCTACCTGGGCGTCGACGGCGGCGGCACCAAGACCCGCTTCGCCCTCATCGACGCCGACGGCCAGTTGCTGGCCGAGGCGCAGCGGGGCACCACCTACCATCCGCACGTCGGCCTGGAGGGCGTGCGCGCCATCCTCGCCGATGGCGTGGCCGACGTGCTGGCCACCACGAAACGCACGCCCGCCGATATCGCCCACGCCTTCTTCGGCCTGCCCGCCTACGGCGAAGACAGCCACGCCACCGCGTTGCTGCAAACCTTTCCCAAAGCGATCCTGGGCCACCATCGCTACACCTGCGACAACGACATGGTCTGCGGCTGGGCCGGCTCGCTGGCCTGCGCCGACGGCATCAACATCGTCGCCGGCACCGGCTCCATCGGCTACGGCCAGCGCCACGGCACAGCCGCCCGCGCCGGCGGCTGGGGCGAAGCGTTTTCCGACGAAGGCTCCGCCTACTGGATCGCCATCCGCGGCCTCAACGCCTACTCCCGCATGAGCGACGGCCGCCTGCCCAAAGGCCCGTTGCACGGCATCCTCAACGCGCATTTCCAGCTCGACAACGACCTCGACATCTGCGCCCACATCTACGGCGAGAAAGCCTCCCCGCGCAGCGACCTGGCCCAACTGTCGCGCCAGGTGGCCGACGCCGCGGGCGCGGGCGATGCGGCGGCGCTCGCCATCTTCCACGATGCCGGCCGCGAGCTGGCGCAGATCTGCGACGCGCTGCGGCTGGCGCTGCAATTCGAAGCGGGCGAACCGGTACCCGTGTCGTATTCCGGCGGTGCATTCAACGCCGGCGACCTGCTGCTGAGCCCGTTTCGCGACGCACTTGGCGCGGCAAGCTCCGCCTTCGAGATCCGGCTTCCCGTGCACGCACCGGATTACGGCGCGGCGCTCTATGCGATCAGGTTGGGGCAGGGCGGCGCACGCTAGCGCCAGCGCGAGCGGGCCGACGTCGAAATCGGTGTTCTCCGCAGTCCGCGTGGAAATCCGGCTCACCGCGTCAGCGTGACGGCTGCGGCCAGTAAACGGCCGCGTCTTCGCAGCCACACCCGCGCCCTGGCGGGTGAGGTTTCATGGCCTTTCATCGACTTGTATAGACATGTCATCCTAAGCCGATGAACGAGCCCGCGCCCGCGTACCTGAAGCTGAAACGCTACCTGCTTCAGCACATCGTCAACGGCGACTACCCGCCGCAAAGCCGCCTTCCCAGCGAGAAGGATCTCGTCACGAAATTCGGCGTGTCGCGCATGACCGTGAACCGGGCCATGCGTGAACTCACCAGCGCGGGCGTGATCACACGCGTACAAGGCGTGGGATCGTTCGTGGCCGACCCCAAGGTCGAATCGGCCCTGCTCGATGTGCGCAGCATCCGCAGCGAAATCGCGGCGCGCGGCGAGACCCACTCGGTCGACGTGCTGGTCAGCGAATCGGTCGCGGCCAGCCCCACCATGGCCCGACAGTTCGGCATCACTTCGGGCGAGCAACTGTTTCACTCGCGCCTGCTGCATCGGGCGGACGGAAAGCCGCTGCAGCTGGAAGACCGGTTTGTCAGCCCCGCCTGCGCGCCCGGTTACCTGGGCATCGATTTCCAGCTGGAAATCCCGCATCACTACCTCATGCGCACGGCACCGCTGCAGCGCACGGAGCACGTAATCGAAGCGGAGGCGGCGAATCGGCGCCTGGCGAAATGGCTGGACGTCAGCGTGGGTGCGCCGCTGCTCGTGCTGGGCCGCCGCACCTGGTCGCGCGACCGCGTCGCCAGCGTCGCGCGGCTCACTCACCCGGCAGCAAAATACCGTTTCGTCGGCAGCTTCCATGTCGGCGACTCGCTGCATGCGTGACGCAGCGTCCGATGGTCGCCGGCCCACGAACATGCGTTGTACCCGATCCTGATCACCGGACAAACCCGCCATGCAAACCCTGATTCCCGGACACATACCCCTGGCCCAGCTGCGCGACATCGCCGCGGCGTTCGAGCCCATCCGGCTGGATGACGCCTGCACGGCCGGCATCCACGCCGCTGCACAAACCGTGCAAGGCATCGTGGCTGCCGGCCAGCCGGCCTATGGCATCAACACTGGCTTCGGCAAGCTGGCCAAGGTGCATGTGCCAGCCGATCAGCTGGAACAGTTGCAGACCAACCTGGTGCGCTCGCACGCGGCAGGCGTGGGTGCGCTGTTGGACGACACCACCGTGCGCATGATCCTGGCCTTGAAGATTGCCTCGCTGGCGCGCGGCTACTCCGGCGTGCGGATGCAGGTCATCGACACCCTGCTGGCCATGTACAACGCCGAGCTGTGGCCATGCATTCCGTGCCAGGGCTCGGTGGGCGCCAGCGGCGATCTCGCACCGCTGGCGCATCTGGCGCTGGCCGCGATGGGCGAAGGCAAGCTGCGTTGCCGCGGCGAGATCATGGATGCCGACGATGGCCTGCGCCGCGCGGGAATCGCCCCGCTGCGACTGGCAGCCAAGGAAGGCCTGGCCCTGCTCAACGGCACCCAGGTGTCCACCGCCATCGCGCTGATGGCCCTGTTCGGCACCGAGCAGGTTTTCGCCGCCGCCGTGCTGGCCGGCGCCCTGAGTGTCGACGCCGCCTGCGGGTCTGACGCGCCGTTCGACGCGCGCATCCACGCGGTGCGCGGGCAGCCGGGGCAGATCGAAGTGGCCGCGATCTACCGGCAACTGCTGCAAGGCAGCGCCATCCGCGAATCGCACCGCGTCGGCGACCCGCGCGTGCAGGACCCCTACAGCCTGCGCTGCCAGCCGCAGGTGATGGGCGCCTGCCGCGACCTGCTGCGGCAAACCGCACGCACGCTGGAGATCGAGGCCAACGCCGTCTCCGACAATCCGCTGCTGTTTCCGGAAACCGGCGACGTGATCTCCGGCGGCAACTTCCACGCCGAGCCCGTCGCCTTCGCCGCCGACCAGCTCGCCATCGCCGTGGCCGAAATCGGCTCGCTGTCCGAACGCCGCATCGCCATGCTGGTCGACGCCAGCATCTCCGGCCTGCCGGCCTTCCTGGTGCAGGACTCGGGCATCAATTCCGGCTTCATGATCGCCCACGTCACCGCCGCCTCGCTGGCCAGCGAAAACAAGACGCTGGCACACCCCGCCAGCGTCGATTCGCTGCCCACCTCCGCCAACCAGGAAGACCACGTCAGCATGGCAACCTTCGCCGCGCGCAAAGCCGTCGACATCGTCGGCAACGTGCGCCGGATCGTGGCCATCGAACTAATGGCCGCCGCCCAGGGCATCGACTTCCGCCGGCCATTGCACTCATCCGCCGTACTGGAAGCCGCACACGCCCGCATCCGCGAAGCCGTGCCGCACTACAGCGAAGATCGCTATCTGGCGCCGGACATCGAGGCGTTGAATGCACTGATCGACAGCTCGGCACTCCACGAATTTCTCGACTTGCCGCTACCGTCGACGGTGTCGTGATGGAAATCGTCGACCAACAGCGACGCTCGGCATCTGCACCATGCGGAGCATCGCAGCTCTTGCGTTCGACGAACGAATCACATCCATCCATGCAGACGGGAAATTCAGACATGAAAAAACCCGCATCGGCGGGCTTGATCGCTCGTCATTCACTGATCTGACGGACGGGAAGACTTGGTGGCTATGGGTGGACTCGAACCACCGACCCCAGCATTATGAGTGCTGTGCTCTAACCAGCTGAGCTACATAGCCATTGGGAACCCGCCGCGGGGGATCAGAACGATCACGGGTGGGGCGCGGCAGTTTAGTCGTCTGGACTCGTCTGTTCAAGCCTTGAGCTTGCCGTGGCTTCGCGCGCCGTGCTTGAATCGACGTGACGGGTACGGTCCCGTGCGGCGCTGCGCCGCGTGATCCGAGGACGCGAGATGATTGACGCTGATGGTTATCGACCCAACGTGGGCATTGTTCTGCTGAATGCAGACGGCCGACTGTTCTGGGCGCGCCGGGTCAATCGCGATGGCTGGCAGTTTCCCCAGGGCGGCATGCGCAGCGACGAGACGCCGCTGGAGGCGATGTACCGCGAGCTGGAGGAGGAAACGGGCCTTTCCGAGCACGATGTCGAGGTGGTCAGCGCCACGCATGGCTGGCTGCGTTATCGCTTGCCGGGCCGCTACGTGCGGCATCACCAGCGTCCCACGTGCATCGGCCAGAAGCAGGTCTGGTTTCTGCTGAAGCTGGTGGGTGGCGAGGAGGCGTTGAAGCTGGATGCGGGCGAGAAGCCCGAGTTCGATATCTGGCGCTGGGTCGATTTCTGGTACCCGGCGGCGCATGTGGTGAACTTCAAGCGGCAGGTCTACGAACGTGCCCTGCGGCAGTTCGCGCCGCTGGTGGAAGGCCTGTTCCAGGTGGATCTGGGCACCGCGCCGCCGCGCGAAAGCACCGCGCCAACGCCGCCACAGGGCGGTCGCAAGGTGGCCTGAGCGTCATGCTCACCTTTTGTTGTTGACAATCATTCGCATTCGCGTTCTTATACGCGCCATGTACGTCTGCATGTGCAACGCCGTTACCGACCATGACATCCGCCGCGAGGTGGCCGATGGCGTGCGCACGTTCGCCGAGCTGCAGGCCCGCACGGGTTGTTCCGATTGCTGCGGCTGCTGCGAGCCGGAGGCCCGCGCCATCCTGCAGCAGGCGCTGACCCAGGTGCCGTTTCCGCTGCCGCTCGTCGCTGCCTGAAATCCTCTTCTTGCAACACGCGTTTGCCGCATCGCTGCGATGCATCGGCAAACCATTCCCGTTCGCGTTTCGCCCCGCTGCCGATGACCTTTGTATAGTCGGCGGGTCGTCAACGGAGAACTGCCATGAAGGGTGATGCCAAGGTCATCGAGTTCCTGAACAAGGTGCTCTACAACGAATTGACCGCGATCAATCAGTATTTCCTGCACTTCCGCATGCTCAAGGACTGGGGCTATACCGAGCTGGCCGAGCATGAGTACAAGGAATCGATCGAGGAAATGAAGCACGCCGATCACCTGATCGAGCGCATCCTGTTTCTCGACGGGCTGCCGAACCTGCAGCATCTCGGCAAGCTGCGCATCGGCGAGAACGCGCTGGAATCGATGCAGGGCGACCTGGATCTGGAGCTGGCCGCGGTGAAGGATCTGCGCGAGGCGATCGCGTACAGCGAAGGCATTGCCGACTACATCAGCCGCGATCTGTTCAAGAACATCCTGCATGATGAGGAAGAGCACATCGACTGGCTGGAGACGCAGTTCAGCCTGGTGCGCGACATCGGCGCCGAGCGCTACCTGCAGAGCAAGATGCAAAGCTGAAGTCCATCGTTGTGACCTGTGGCGCTTTTCCGGAGCGCCGCCAGGCGGCCAACCTTGACCGCCTCGCCGTGGCGACGCTATACCTTGGGTTTGCCGGGGGAGTCACATGGCCTCACGACCACCACCGCGCTTCGTGGTGCGGCCGCATCGCGAGCGGCGTTATCGGGGATTCTGGCTGGGCCTGGCGTGGCTCGGCAGCGTGGTGTTGACCGGTGCGCTGGTGGCATGGCTGACGTCGCACGACGCGCCCGCCAGTGTCGACCACCGCCAGCAGCGGGCGTTGAACGCGCAGATCGAACAGCTGAAACAACAACTCGCCAACCTCGAAAGCGCCGCGCGGGTGAACGAGGTGGCCACCCGCTCCCTGCGAAATACGCTGACCCAGCGCGAAACCGAGCTCAGCAGCCTGCGCGCCGACCTCGGCTTCTATTCCCGCCTGGTTGGCGGCGAAGGCCAGCGCACGGGGCTGCAGGTGCAGGGTGTGCGGCTGCGGCCCATTGCCGGGTCGCACGGCTGGGACATCGGCCTGAGCCTGTCGCAGAACACCCGCCGCGGCAGCGACATCAGCGGCGCCGTCACGGTCAGCGTGGAGGGATTGCGCGGCGACAAGGTCACCCGGCTGGATTGGGCAGCCCTGGGTGACGCGGATCAGAAGGCCGGCATTCCGTTCAAGTTCCAGTATTTCCAGCAGCTGCGCGGCACCCTGGTGCTGCCGGCCGATTTCCGTCCCACGCGGCTGCGCCTGCATATCCAGCCCGAAGGCCAGCCCGCCATTGTCCGCAGCGTCGCCTGGAGCGACGCGCTCAGCGGCAACATCAATACCGTCCTGGGAGACAACGATGCTCAACCGTAAGCGCCGAGAACGCCACCAAGCCAGCGACGACACCAGCCTGATCGCCCGCGGCACCGTGATCCGCGGCGACCTCTGCTTCCGCGGTGCGCTGCACCTCGATGGCCGCGTCGAGGGCACCATCGTGGCCGAGGGCGAGGATGCGATGTTCACGCTCAGCGAGCACGGCCAGGTCGACGGAGAGATCCGCGTGTCGCACGCGATTCTCAACGGCCATGTCACCGGCGACGTGTGGGTGACCACCCGGCTGGAGCTGTCGGCGCAGGCGCGCATCGACGGCAACCTGCGCTATCACACGCTGGAAATGGCCGCCGGCGCCCAGATCAACGGCAGCATCAGCCGCGAGGGCGACGGCGGGGAAGCCACCGCGCCGCACGAATTGCCGGCGCCCGTCGAAGCGGAAGAAGCCGTATCCGCCTGAGCCGGCGAGCGCGATGGCGCCTCGCGCGCCATCCGCGTTCATGGAGGCGGAGGCCGTCGCGGGTATGCTTGTACCGTCCCGCAACGACCCCATCTGGAACGTCATGAACACTTTCGTCGCCATTCCCGATTACCGCAGCGCCAGTGCGCCGCTGCTGTTCACCGCGGCGGCCGCCAGCAAGGCGCATGAGTTGATCGCCGAAGAGGGCAACCCCGACCTGAAGCTGCGCGTCTACATTTCCGGCGGCGGCTGCTCGGGTTTCCAGTACGGTTTCACCTTCGACGAGGCCCAGGCCGAGGATGACCTGGCGGTCGAGCGCGAGGGCGTGACCCTGCTGTGCGATCCGTTGTCGCTGCAATACCTCACCGGCGCGCAGATCGATTACGCCGAGAACCTCAGCGGCGCGCAGTTCGTCATCAGCAACCCGAACGCCAAGACCACCTGCGGCTGCGGGTCGTCGTTCTCCGCCTGAACGGCCCACCTCGCATGGACCGGGCCAGCACGCCGCCACCCAACATCTTTGCCGGGCTCAGCCTGGTGCTGGACCGGGTGGCCGAGCGGCGCGACGACCACGCCTGGATCGACGCACAGGCCCGATCCGGCGACGCACGTTACCTGCTGCTCGACGCCGCCGGCGACACCCTGCTGCAACGCGACCGCCACGCCCTGCGCTGGCTCGACGTCACCGAGCGCGAACAACGACTGGGCGACGTACCCGCCAGCCTGCTCGGTCTGATCGACGGACGCCCGCATTTCGTGCTGGCGCTGGATGACGCCGCCCGCACCAGCGCGCTGGCGGTTTCGCTGGGGGCGCCTTTCGCCAGCCTGCGCCACTCGGCGCTGCAGTTGCCGATCGAAGAAGCAGCCTTGTTCGCCTACGCCAAGGGGCTGGTGCACTGGCAACGCGAGACCCGTTACTGCGGCCGTTGCGGCGCAACGTTGCGCCTGGTCAGTGCCGGTCAC
This sequence comes from Rhodanobacter fulvus Jip2, assembly GCF_000264315.1. Lineage (GTDB taxonomy): Bacteria > Pseudomonadota > Gammaproteobacteria > Xanthomonadales > Rhodanobacteraceae > Rhodanobacter > Rhodanobacter fulvus. The sequence goes on along the minus strand of NZ_AJXU01000059.1, from coordinate 44,567 downwards.
CGTGCGCAGTGCAGCAACGCCGAGTGCGCACGCATGCATTTCCCGCGCACCGATGCGGCGATCATCGTGATCGTCGAACACGACGGCGCCTGCCTGCTGGGGCGGCAAGCCGGCTGGCCGGTGGGCCGCTATTCGACGCTGGCCGGCTTCGTCGAACCGGGCGAAACCCTGGAGGACGCGGTGCGGCGCGAAGTGGCCGAGGAATCGGGCGTGCTCGTGGACGAGGTGCACTACCACTCCTCGCAGCCGTGGCCGATGCCCGCCTCGCTGATGGTGGGCTTCACCGCCACCGCGCATTCACGCGAGATCGCCATGCGCGATCACGAGCTGGAGGAAGCGCGCTGGTTCACCCCGCAGCAGATCGCCGACGCGCTGGCGGACGGCAGCTTCCTGCCCTCACCGCCGCTGTCGGTGTCCTACCGGTTGCTGGCGCACTGGCTGGAACGGCGCGGCGGCATGGATCTGGACGACCTGGTCGCCGCGGCCGGGCGGTAGATCCTGCTCACTCGAATCCGCAACGCGGCTGACGACACGCGCTGAAGTTTCAGCCGTCCAGACGGCGGATCGTCCCTCGCTTACAATGTGTGCCATTCGTCCGCGAGTGTTTGTCATGGCCATCAGCCTGCTCATCGTCCTCATCGCCCTTGGTCTGCTCCATCTGCGGCCGCAGCTGGCCCGCTGGGGTGGCGATCGGCCGTTTCGCCGATGGGTGCGGCAACTGGGCGACACCAGTGGCGTGGGGCGTGTGGTGCTGGCGCTGCTGTTGCCGCTGGTGCTTTGCGCCGCGGTGGCCTGGCTGCTGGGGCGGCTGCCGCTGGCTGAACTGTGGCAGATGCTGTTTGCACTGGCGGTGCTGCTGTATGCGTTCGGTCCGCGCGAATTCGAGGCGGACCTGGAAGCGATCGTGCAGGCGCCCGACGGGCTGCAGCGTGAAGCCACGGCGCAGGCGCTGACCGAGGATGGCGAGACGGTGACCTGGCAGGCGGCGGCGCTGGGCGAAGCGGTGGCGTACGCGGCCTTGCGCCGGCGCTTCGGCGTGCTGTTCTGGTTTTTCCTGTTCGGTCCGGTGGGCGCGCTGGCGTACCGGCTGGCGCAGACGCTGGGGCGTGATCGTTCGCTGCAACTGGACGACGCCAGCGCGGTCAGCGCGCGGCATGTGGCCAATGCGCTGGACTGGCTGCCGGCGCAACTGCTGACCCTGACTCTGGCGGTGGTCGGTCATTGGGAGGCCGTGATCGGCGCATGGCAGCGCTGGCACGCCCAGGCCGCCACCAACAGCTGGTACAGCGTGGGGCCCGGCTTTCTCGGTGCGGCCGCCCGCGCCGATGCGATCAGCGACATCGAGGGCGGCGACGGCTACGCCGAGGATCGCACCGACCCGCTGGCCGAGCTGGTGCGGTTGCGCAGCGCTTTGCTGCGCGCCTTGCTGGCGTGGCTCAGCGTGGTGGCGTTGGTGGTGATCGGCGGCTGGGTGGCCTGAGGCCGGGATTCGGGATGACCAGCCGTTAGGCTGTTGGAAGCCGGGATTCGGGATTCGGAGAGCGTCGCCGCGCAGGTCTGCTACGCCAGATCGCCGCGTAGTTCGTTGACGCGTGCTTCCAGTGCTTCGGCGCTGGCTTCAATCGGCTCCAGCGGTGCACCGGCGACCAGTTCCACCCGCGCCCGGAAGCGGCGCGGCAGGCGCGCGCGATGCAGCCTTGAATCGCGCCGGCTCCACACGCTGCCCCACAGGCCACGCAGCGCCAGCGGTACGACTGTCACCGGGCGACGCGCCAGTATTTTCTCCACGCCCGTTCGGAACGGCGCGATCCGGCCATCGCCGGTCAAGCCGCCTTCGGGGAAAATGCACACCACCTCGCCCGCCGCCAGCGCGTCGTCGATGGCGTCGTAGGCTCGCTGCAGCACGGCCGCATCCTCTTTGTAACCCGCAATGGGAATCGCCTTGGCGGTGCGGAAGACGAAGCTCATCAGCGGGATCTTGAAGATCTTGTAGTACATGACAAACCGCACCGGCCGCCGCAGGTTCGCCATCAGCAGCAGCGGATCCATGTAGCTGACGTGGTTGCACACCAGCAGCACCGGGCCGTCCTCGGGGATCTGCTGCAAACCATCGGCACGCACCCGATACAGCGTGTTCACCAGCACCCAGGTGATGAAGCGCATCAGGAACTCGGGCACCAGGGTGAAGATGTACGCGGCCACCGCGATGTTGAGCAGCGCGGCGGCCAGGAAAATCTGCGACGCGTCCAGACCGAGCGCCCCCAGCCCCAACCCGAACCCCGCCGCCAGCACGATCAGCAAGGCGTTGACGATGTTGTTGCCGGCGATGATGCGCGACAGCTTTTCGCGCGGCGCGCGCGCCTGCACGAAGGCGAACAGCGGCACCACGTAGAAACCGGCAAACACGCCGATCAGGGTGAGATCCAGCGCGATGCGCCAGCTCCCCGCGCCGTGCAGGAAGGTCAGCCAATCCACACCGCGCATCGCCGCCATGCCATGCCGCGCGAGATACAGATCCACGCCGAACACGGTGAGCCCGAACGCGCCCAGCGGCACCAGCCCGATCTCCACCCGCTTGCCCGACAACCGCTCGCACAGCAGCGCGCCGATGCCGCTGCCGACCGAGAACAGGGTCAGCACCAGCGTATTCACCGAACCGTCGCCACCCAGCGTCTCGCGCGTGTAGTTGGGCAATTGCGCGATCAGCACGGTACCGAAAAACCAGAACCACGAGATGCCCAGCACCGCGTTCCACACGGCGCGATCCGCGCGCGTGATGCGGAGCACCCGCGCCGTTTCACTGAACGGGTTCCAGTTGAATTTCAGCTCCGGTGCGGTTGCCGGTGCGGCGGGAATCCTGCGGCTGACCAGATACCCCGCCACCGCCACCGCGATGGTGGCGCCCGACGCCAGCAACGGCCCCACACCGGCCACCAGCATCAGGGCATTGCCCGCGATCATGCCGATCAGGATCGCCAGCTGGGTGCCCATTTCCACCAGGCCATTGCCGCCGACCAGTTCAGCGGGCTTCAGCGCCTGCGGCAGGATCGCGTACTTGATCGGCCCGAACACGGTCGAATGCATGCCCATCATGAACAGCACCACCAGCAGCAGCGAGAGGTGATGGGTGTAGAAGCCGATGGCGGCGACCACCATCGCCACGATCTCGAACAACTTCACCCAGCGGATGATGCGCGTCTTCTCGAACTTCTCCGCCAGCTGCCCGGCCGTGGCCGAGAACAGGAAGAACGGGATGATGAACAACGCCGGCGCGAAGTTCGTGTACAGCGACACGGTGTAGTCGCCCAACCCCATCTGGAACGCCACCAGCATCAGCAGCGCATTGCGGAACGCGTTGTCGTTGAACGCCCCCAGCGCCTGCGTCCAGAAGAACGGTGCGAAGCGACGCTTTCCCAGCAATGCGAATTGGCTCATGCGAATCCATGGCGGGTGGGTGGGAGTGTCGGGTGTTTTCTTCCTGGGCTATCCGGAGTGTGGAGCGAAGAGCGCCCCATCCGCCTTCGGCACCTTCCCCCGCACAGCGGGGGAAGGGAGCTGGCTGTTTCGAGGGGCCCGGTCGCTTCCTTCCCCCGTGCAACGGGGGAAGGTGCCGAAGGCGGATGGGGGCGCTCCTGGCCAAAAAGTTACCCCTCCAAAACCCCATGTCCGACCTCACCACCTCAACGACGATGCAACGCCCGGTGCGCAATATCGCGGCGATGGAACGCGCCTTCGTAGTGGATCTTCTCGATGGCGGCGTAGGCATGCGTGCGGGCGGAGGCAAGGTCGTCGCCGAGCGCGCAGACGGTGAGCACGCGGCCGCCGGCGGTAACCGCGCGGCCTTGCTGGTCGAGTTTGGTGCCGGCGTGGAAAACCTTGACGTCAGACGCGACGGCGGCATCCAGCCCGTCGATCACGTCGCCGCTGCGCACCCGCGCCGGATAACCCGCGGCCGCCAGTACCACGCCGATGGCGGGGCGGCGGTCCCAGCGCGCGCTGACTTCATTCAGACGTCCATCCAGCGCGGCGTCGATCAGGTCGACCATGTCGGATTTCAGCCGCATCAGGATGGGCTGCGTCTCCGGGTCGCCGAAGCGCACGTTGTATTCGATGACCTTGGGATTGCCCTGCTTGTCGATCATCAGCCCCGCGTACAGGAAGCCGATGAACGGTGCACCTTCCAGCGCCATGCCGCGCAGGGTGGGTTCGATCACTTCCTTCAGGATGCGCTGCTCGACTTCCGGCGTAACCACCGGCGCGGGCGAATACGCGCCCATGCCGCCGGTGTTGGGGCCCATATCGCCTTCGTCGCGGCGCTTGTGGTCCTGGCTGGAGGCCATCGGCAGGGCGTGGCTGCCGTCGCTCATCACGATGTAGCTGGCTTCTTCGCCGTCGAGGAATTCCTCGATCACCACGCGGGCGGAGGCGTCGCCGAAGCTGTGCGCGCCCAGCATGTCGTGCAGGGCCAGCTCGGCATCGGCCTGGGTCAGCGCCACCACCACGCCCTTGCCGGCGGCCAGGCCGTCGGCCTTGATCACGATCGGCGCGCCATGCTTGCGCACGTACGCCAGCGCCGGCTCCAGCTCGGTGAACACCGCGTAGTAGGCGGTGGGAATGTTGTGCCGCTGCAGGAAATCCTTGGCGAACGCCTTGGAGCCTTCCAGTTGCGCGGCGATGGCGCGCGGCCCGTAGATGCGCAGGCCCGCATCGCGGAAGCGGTCGACCACGCCGGCCACCAGCGGCACTTCGGGGCCCACCACGGTCAGCGCGATGCCTTCGTCACGGGCCAGTTTCAGCAGGCCGTCGAGATCGGTCACGGCCACGTCGGCGTTGCGCACGCCCGGCTCGCGGGCGGTGCCGGCGTTGCCGGGCGCCACGATCACTTCGCTGACCCGCGGCGATTGCTTCAGCTTCCACGCCAGCGCGTGTTCGCGACCGCCGCCGCCGATGACGAGAACCTTCATGTACTGCTCCGATACAGATGCGCGCCGGCGCGGCGCCGTCGCGCATTGTAGGGCACGCTGCGCCCTGGACGTCGGCGCGGTCAGTTTGGCGAATGGCCTTCGCTGGCCGTTTGCAGCAGTGCCAGCAACGCGGCGCGCGGCAATTTTCCGGTTTCGTTGCGCGGCAGCGCGTCCACCAGCCGCAGCGGTCGCGGCAGGAACAATGGGTCGATCGCGCGGCGCAGTGCATCGAGGATCATGTGCTCGTCCAGCTCCGGCGCCACCACCACGGCCGCGATGCGACGCACGCCGATGGTGTCGGCGTCGTCCAGTTGCAGCATCACGCCGTCGCGCACGCCGGGGATGGCCAGCAGGCGGCGGGTGAGATCGGCCAGCGAGGCGCGCTTGCCGGCGATTTCCAGCAGGTCCGCACGACGACCGCGCAAACGGAAACGCCGACCTCCATCGTGCAGGCTGACCAGGTCGGCCAGCGCCACCGCATCATCGAGCTGTGGCGCGTCGACCAGGGTGCCGTCCGGCTGCGGGTGCAACTGCACGCCGTCGAACAGCGACCACTCCTCCTGCACGCTGGCGCGGCGGCTGGCGAACACGCAGGTCTCGGTGGAACCGAACACTTCCAGCAAGGGCGCGCCGAAACGCTGCTCGGCGGCCAACGCCAGTTCGCGCGACAGCGGCGCCGTGGCCGACACCATCGCCGCCAGCGGCGGCAGCGCGATGCCCGAGTCGACCAGGGCGCGCAGGTGCACGGGCGTGGTCACCAGCACGCGTGGCGCGGGCACCTCCGCCAGCGCCGCCGCCACATCGGCGGGAAAGAACGGCCGCCCGGCATGGATGCCGATGTCGCCCAGCAAGGGCAGCAGCACCGACATCTCGATGCCGTACATGTGCTGCGGCGGCACCGTGGCAACAACCTCGAACCGCTGGCCCAGCTCGGCGCGCAGCATCTGCAGGTTGCCGGCGGTGCTGGCGTGGAAGCTGCGCCAGGTTTTCCGGTTGGCGCTGGGCGCACCGGTGGAGCCGGAGGTGTAGCCGATCGCCACCACCTGGTCGGCATCGATCGATGGCAACACGAAGTCGCTGCTTTCGACCATGGCCTCCAGTGGCGACATCCTCTGGTAGCGCGGCGGCGCCACGTCCAGCGGCAGGTCGCCCAGCACATGGCAACCGGGATGCGCGGCCATCACCTCGTCCACCGCCTGCGGCGCGCGCGAGGAGGGCAGCAGGTTGGTCTGGCCGCGCAGCACGATGGCGCAGAACGCCACCAGGAACGCGTAGCGATCCTCACACAGGTTGACCGTCGCCGCGGTGGCCGGCAGCTGCGCCGCCACCTGCCGCACGTGGCCCAGGAATTGGGCGGCACTGACCGCGGCGCCATCGCGCCAGGCCACCGTGCGATCGGCGGCAGTGGCGAACAGCAGCGGCAGCCGGCTGGGCGCCTCCTGCTGGAATGTGTCGTAGACAATGGCCAAGCGGGGTTCTCCTGTGGCATCCCGCCGATCGGCAGGTGCTTCCGTGCGGACGGTTCAGCGGCGAATTATTGCGCGGCGGCTCAGTGCCGAACAGTGGCGCCGGTGAGGGCGTCGCGGATGGTCGTGGGGCGGTCCTGCTGTCCCAGCGGCGCGTCCAGCAGCCCGTCCAGTGCGTCGCCGAAATAGCTGGCTACCGTGTCCGCCGTGCGGGCCGGTGCGCTGCCGTGTGGGTTGGCGCTGGTGGAAACCAGGGCGCCACCGTAGGCGCGGCACAAGGCTGCTGCCGGCGCGTGGGCCGTCACCCGCAAGGCGATGCCGGCATGCGCGCCGGCGATCCACGCGGGAATGTCGGCGGCACGCGGAAGAATCCAGGTATGCGGCCCCGGCCAGCTGGCCTGCACCTGGGCCAGCACGTCAGCAGGGACGGCAGCGCGGTCGATGTAACACTCCACCTGCGCGAAATCCGCCGCGATCAACAGCACGCCTTGCGTGGGCGGCCGCTGTTTCAGCGCAAACAGGTGTTCGAACGCCGTCCGGTTGCGCGGGTCGCAGCCCAGGCCGAACACCGCTTCGGTCGGATAGGCCAGCACGCCACCGTCACGCAGCAGCGCGGCGGCAGCATCGATCTGGCTCCCGGCAAAGCGCTGCAACACTCAGGCCTCGCCCGCGCCCGAGGTGCCGGAGGATTTGGCTGGCGTCTTGCGTGCCGCGGTTTTCTTCGCCGCGGTTTTCTTGGTAGCCGTCTTCTTGGTCGCAGATTTCCTGGCAGCCGTCTTCTTGCTGACGACCTTTTTCACGGCAGCCTTTTTCGCGGCCGGCGCCTTTTTGGCGGCCACTTTCTTGGCGGCCGTCTTCTTGCCGAAGCGGCCTTTCTTCACCGGCGCGGCGGCCAGCAGTTCGAGGCATTGGGCTTCGGTCAGCGTCTTGGGTTCCTGGTCCTTCGGGATCCGCGCGTTCTTTTCGCCGTCGGTGATGTAGGGGCCGTAGCGACCGTTCAGCACCTGCACGCCATTGCCGAAGTCGAGGATCAGGCGGTTGGCCAGCATCTCCAGTTTCTCGGCCACCACCTGCAGCGCACGGGGCAGCTCGATGGTGTACGGATCATCCTCGGCCTTGAGCGAGGCGTAGGTGCTGCCCTGCTTCACGAACGGGCCGAAACGGCCGATCGCCACGCTGACCTCGTCGCCGTTCGGCGCGGTGCCCAGCTGGCGCGGCAGCTTGAACAGCTCCAGCGCGTCGGCCAGGGTGATGGTGTGCATGCTCTGGCCGGGGCGCAGGCTGGCGAAGGTGGGCTTTTCCTCGTCGTCCTTGGTGCCGATGGCCGCGTACGGCCCGAAGCGGCCCAGCCGCACCGACACCGGCTTGCCGGTTTTCGGATCGGTGCCCAGCTCGCGCGCGCCGGTGGCCTCGCTGCGATCGACCGATTCGGTTTTCTCGTCCACCTGCTGCTTGAACGGCACCCAGAAGCGCTCCATCAGCGGCACCCAGGCTTCTTCGCCACGGCTGACCGCGTCCAACTCGTCTTCCATCTTCGCGGTGAAGTCGTAGTCGACGTACTGGGTGAAGTGCTGGGTCAGGAATTTGCTGACCGCGCGGCCGACATCGCTGGGCTTGAAGCGGCGGCTGTCGAGGAAGACGTACTCGCGGTTCTGCAGCACCTGGATGATGCTGGCGTAGGTGGACGGACGGCCGATGCCGTGCTCTTCCAGCGCCTTGACCAGGCTCGCTTCGGAGTAGCGCGGCGGTGGCTCGGTGAAATGCTGATCGGCGGCGATCTCGTGCAGCGGCACCGCCTCGCCTTTTTCCAGCCGCGGCAGGCGCCGGCCTTCGTCGTCGTCGTCGGCCTTCTTCTGGTCGCTGCCTTCCTCGTACACGGCCAGAAAACCCGGATCGACCACGGTGGTACCGCTGGCGCGGAACGAGGCGTCGCCGCCTTCCACATGCGGCAGCGCGAATTCCACGGACACGGTATTCAAGGTGGCGTGGATCATCTGGCAGGCCACGGTGCGCTTCCAGATCAGCTCGTACAGCTTGCGCTGGTCGTCGTTGAGGTAGGCCGCCACCGATTTCGGCGTGTACATCGCCGAGGTGGGACGGATCGCCTCATGCGCTTCCTGCGCGTTCTTCGACTTGGTCTTGTACACCTGCGGCGCGTCGGGCAAGGCCTTGGCGCCGAAGTCGCGGGCGATCAGCTGGCGCAGTTCGGCCAGCGCGTCGTCGCCGAGCATGGTGGAGTCGGTACGCATGTAGGTGATCAGGCCCACGTTGCCCTCGTCGCCCAGCGCCACGCCTTCGTACAGGCCCTGCGCCACCTTCATCGTGCGGCTGGTGGTGAAGCCGAGCTTGCGCGCGGCCTCCTGCTGCAGGGTGGAGGTGGTGAATGGCGCGGCGGGACGGCGCTTGCGCTCCTTGGAGCTGACGTCGCTGACGGTGAGGCGACCGCGCGCGGCCTGTTTCAGCGCGTCGCGGGCGGCCTGCGCATCGGCCTCGTTGGTGAGGTCGAACTGCTCGAACTTCTTGCCGTTGAGGCGCGACAGGCGGGCGCTGAAATCGCCCTCGGCATGCTTGAGCTGGGCTTCGATGGTCCAGTATTCGCGCGCCTTGAACGCCTCGATCTCCTCCTCGCGCTCCACGATCATGCGCAGCGCCGGCGACTGCACGCGGCCGGCGGAAAGCCCGCGCTGCACCTTGCGCCACAGCACCGGCGACAGGTTGAAGCCGACCAGGTAATCCAGCGCCCGGCGCGCCTGCTGCGCATCGACCAGGTCGTGCGACAACTGCCGTGGCGCGGCCACCGCGGCCTTGATCGCCTTGGGCGTGATCTCGGAGAACACCACCCGGTGCAACTGCTTGCCCTTGGTCAGGCCACGCTCGTTGAGGATCTCGCTGATGTGCCAGCTGATCGCCTCGCCTTCGCGATCCAAGTCGGTCGCCAGATAGATGTCGTCGGCCAGCTTGGCTGCCTTGGCAATGGCGTCGACATGCTTCTCGTTGCGCTCGATCACCTCGTAGGCCATGGCGAAGCCGTGTTCGGTGTCGACCGCGCCCTCCTTCGGCCGCAGGTCACGCACGTGGCCGTAGGAGGCCAGGACCTGGAAGTCCTTGCCGAGGTATTTGTTGATCGTCTTGGCCTTGGCCGGCGATTCGACGATGAGCAGGTTTTTTGCCATGAAGCTGGATTTCCACAAACGTAAAGACCGCCGCTGGGCGACGGGCGCATATATATAGTTGAAACCACGCCGGGCGGGCGACTGTCAAGCCAAATCACGCCGGCCGCGCGTTCAGCCCGGCAGTTGCTGGTAGCGATTGCCGGGCAGCGTCTCGACGCGTCCCTGCAATTCCAGCATCAGCAGCATCGAGGAAAGCGCCGACGCCGTCTGACCCGTACGTTGCACAAGTTCGTCCAACGTCGCCGGATCATGACCGAGCGCCCCGCATAAGTCGCGATATGCCGGGTCGTCAGGTGCCGACGAAGCGGCATCGCCAACGCTGGCGGCCACGTCCGTGCTGCCCAGCCGCGCGGCCAACTCGCCGCCAAGCATGCGCGCTGCGGGCGTCAATGTCTCGATAATTTCGGCGGCCGTTTCCACCAGCCGGGCGCCGTCGCGGATCAGCCGATGGCAACCGCGGGCCAGCGGGTTGTGGATGGAGCCGGGCAGGGCGAACACCTCGCGCCCTTGCTCGCCGGCCAGCCGGGCGGTGATCAGCGAACCGGAACGCAGGCCCGCCTCGACCACCAGCGTGCCCAGCGACAAGCCGGCGATGATGCGGTTGCGCCGCGGAAAGTGGTCGGCGCGGGCGCCGGTACCTGGTGGGAATTCGCTGATCAACGCGCCCTGCGCGGCGATGCGTCGGGCCAATCCATGGTGCTTGCGCGGATAGACCCGGTCGGGCCCGGTGCCGATCACCGCCAGCGTGCTGGCGCCGGCATCCAGCGCGGCCGTGTGGGCGGCGCCATCGATGCCGTCGGCCATGCCGCTGGTGATGGCGAACCCGGCCTGCGCCAGCGCCCGGGCAAACGCACTGGCGTGGGCCATGCCCGCCACGCTGGCGCTGCGCGCGCCGACGATGGCCACTTGCGGCAGCAAGGCGAGGCCCGGATTGCCGGCCACGAACAGGGCCGCGGGCGGCTGCGGGATGTTTTCCAGTTGCGGCGGGAAATCCACGTCGGTACAGCGCAACAGGTGGTGATCCGGCTCGGCCAGCCAGGCGATGTCGGCAGCCAGCCGCGCCTCGTCGGGCGCATCCAGCCAGGCCCGGGCTTCATCGCCCAGCGCGGTTCGGTGACGATGCAGGTTTCGCAGTACGGCATCGATGTCGCCGTCGGCGGCGTCGAGCCGCTCGCGCAAGCCGCCCGGCCCCAGGCCCGGCGTGCGCAGCGCGGTCAGCCAGGCGCGCAATTCGTGTGTTTCGTCCATGCCCCGAAGTTTACGCAGTCACCCCAAACAATCACGGCGCGGTGGTAGCCGCGCCGTGGTGTCAGGCAATGTCGCCGGGTTTCGCCGCCGGGACTACTCCGGCATCGCCAGCTTGTCGTTCTTGTGCACCGGCCGCAGGCTGTCCATCACCAGGCCGTAGCTGACCCGATCGAAGGTGCGGAACACCATCACGTGGCCCACGAATTCGTCTGGCAGGGTGACGCGGGAACCCACGCCACGGCGCCAGCTGTTGCTGGCCACGTCGTCATGGATGTTCTCGCCCGGGCGGTAGATCGAGAAGGTCTGGCCGTTGTCCACACCATCCTTCGCACCGACCGACAGCGCCACCACCTGGCGCGAACCCACCGCGTCCAGCGCATCGGCGAAGCCGATCACGTGGGAGTCCTGGGCAAGGGACTTGGGCGGATGCGGGTAGAAGTAGGGATCGTACGGCGCGTCGTCGATCGGCAGCACGCGGTCGCCGCTGCGGATTTCGCGGGTGGAGTCGAGCAGCAGCAAGGTGGACGGATCACCCACCCGCAGCGTTTCGGCGGTACCGATCACGGTCACTTCCACGCCCATGTCCTGGCCGCGGCCCATCTGACCGTCGTGGCGGGAATCCTCGCGCCACGGCGCGTTGACCATGGCCGCGTTGCTGTCCAGCTCATGCGCGAAGATGCGGCTGTCGGCGTCGCCCGGGTCGTCCTGCTCGAAGCCGCGGAAGACGTGGCTGGGCCGCACGATGGCCCAACGCTGGCCGGGCGTGGCCTGCAAGCCACGCACGTAGATGTTCTGGCCTACCGCGCCGCGCAGCCGGTTTTCCTCCAGACCCACCACGTAGGGCGCCGAGCTGACCTCGTTGGAATTCAGCACGCGCAGGTCTTTCAGGAAGGTGCGCAGTTCCGACAGCGGGATCGCCGGCACGGCATCGCCCTCGCGATGCACGCTGGGCTGCAGGCGCAGCGACGGGCCGTTGATGAACGACAGATTGAGCACGTCACCCGGATAGATCAGGTGGGGATTGCGTACCTGCGGATTGGCCTGCCAGATTTCCGGCCACAACCAGGGCTTGACCAGGAAACGGGCGGAGATGTCCCACAGCGTGTCGCCACTGCGCACGGTGTAATTGTCGGGATGATCGGTGCGCAGTTGCGCGCCTGCTGCGTAGACGGCCACGGTTACCAGCAAGCCGGCCAGCAGGACGATGGTTTTTCTGATCATTGTTGGGAATCCCCCTCCCCTTATGCTCGGTCGAGTGTAGCTGAACCCTTTCGACGCGCAACAGTCGTCCGTCGACAAAAATCGTCTGCAGACACGCGCTTGCCGACGTACAATGAGGCACATTCTAAATGGCGCCAGGGCTCGATTTTTACCAAGTCGCCCGCACTTTCGGCGTCGAGGTGAAAAATACATGTCCGTTCTGTCCATTCTCGAATTCCCCGACCCGCGCCTGCGTACCCGTGCCGTGCCGGTAACCGTGTTCGACGCGAAGCTGAAGCAGTTCGTCGCCGACATGTTCGAAACCATGTACGCGGCCAATGGCGTGGGCCTGGCCGCAACCCAGGTCAACGTGCACCAGCGCGTGCTGGTGACCGACATGAGCGAGGGACGCACCGAGCCGCTGGCGCTGATCAACGCGCAGATCCTGGAAAAGGAAGGCTCGCAGGTTTACCAGGAGGGTTGCCTGTCGTTTCCCGGCCTGTACGCCGATGTCACCCGCGCGTTGAAAGTGAAGGTGAAGGCGCAGGACGCGGCCGGCAACGAGTTCGTCGTCGATGCCGAGGGCCCGCTGGCGGTCTGCATCCAGCACGAAATCGACCATCTCGACGGCAAGGTGTTTGTCGACCACCTGTCTGCACTGAAGCGCGGCATGCTGCTGAAGCGGCTTGAGAAGGCGCGCAAGCAGGCGGCCAGTGCTTGAATAGTGCCGGCTTGAACAGTGCCGGCTTGAGTAGCCCCGGCTTGCGGCTGGTTTTCGCCGGCACTCCCGATTTCGCCGTGCCCTGCCTCGATGCCTGCCGCGGCAGCGGCGCCGAGGTGGTGGCCGTCTATACCCAGCCCGATCGCCCCGCCGGCCGCGGCCGCAAGCTGACCCCCAGCCCGGTGAAGCAGGCCGCGTTGGCCGCTGGCATCGCGGTGTACCAGCCCGATTCATTGAAATCCGCCGAAGCGCAACAGGCGCTGGCCGCCTTGCAGCCGGACCTGCTGGTGGTGGTGGCGTATGGGCTGATCCTGCCGCGCAAGGTCCTGGCCATCCCGCGCTTCGGTTGCTGGAACGTGCACGCCAGCCTGCTGCCGCGCTGGCGTGGCGCGGCGCCGATCCAGCGCGCCATCCTTGCCGGCGACGCGGAAAGCGGCGTCGACCTGATGCAGATGGAAGCGGGCCTGGACACCGGCCCGATCCTGCTCGAGCGGCGCACGCCGATCGCTCGCAACGACACCGGCGGAACGCTGCATGACCGTTTATCCGCGCTGGGTGCCGACGTGCTCGCCGAGGGTTTGCAGCGCCTGCGCGCGAGAGACATGCCGGCCGCCGTGCCGCAGGCGGACGACGGCGTGACCTATGCGCACAAGCTGGACAAGGCGGAGGCGAAGCTCGATTTCCAGCGCCCGGCGATCGAGCTGGAGCGCCAGGTGCGCGCGTTCGATCCCTGGCCGGTCGCCGAAGGCGAGATCGCCGGCGAACGTTTGCGGATATGGGCCGCGCAAGCCATCGACATCGTGCATCACGCCGTGCCCGGCAGCGTGATCGCGGCTGGTCGCGATGGCATCGACGTGGCGTGTGGCCAGGGCGCGCTGCGCGTGCTGGCAGTGCAGCGCGCTGGCGGCAAACGCATCGGCGTGATGGATTATCTCAACGCGCGGCCTGAACTGCGGCGCGCGCCATGATCTGTCGTCGATGAAACCCGATACCCGTGCACTGGCCGCCAAGGGCCTGGCTGACGTCGCCCTGCGCGGCGCGTCCCTGCGTGACGTGATGGAACGCAACGCACGGCGATTGGCCGATCCGCGCGATCGCGCGCTGCTGATGGCCTTGCTCAGCGAAGGGGCGCGCTGGTGGCTGCGTTTCGATGCGGCCGTTGATGGCTTGCTGGAAAAGCCGCTGCGGCACAAGGACCCGGCCGTACACGCGCTGCTGGTGCTGGGGCTGGTGCAACTGGAAATCCTGCAGCTGAGCGACTACGCCGCCGTGGCCGCCACGGTCGAGGCCACACGCACGCTGGGTCGGCCGCAGCTGGCCGGTCTGGTCAACGCCATCCTGCGGCGCTGGCAGCGCGAGCGCGACAGCCTGCTCGCCCGCCTCGACGCCAAACCACAAACCCGTCACGCCCACCCGGCGTGGCTGGCCGCCGCGCTGCAGCGCGACTGGCCGCAGCAGTCCGATGCGGTGATGGCAGCGGACAACCGCGAGCCGCCGCTGATGTTGCGCGTCAATCGCCAGCGCAGCGGACGCCAGGCGCTGATCGACCAACTGCAGGGCGCCGGTTATGCGGCCAGCGCGCACCCGTGGCTGAGCGATGCGCTGGTACTGCCGCACAGTACCGACGTCACCCGCATGCCCGGGTTCGAAGACGGCTTCTTCGCCGTGCAGGATGGCGCCGCCCAGGTGGCCGCCGACCTGGCCGACCTGCGCGACGGCCTGCGCGTGCTGGATGCCTGCGCCGCACCCGGCGGCAAGGCCTGCCACCTGCTGGAACGTGCCGACATCGACCTCACCGCGCTGGAATTCGATGCCGCCCGCGCCGAGCGCATCCGCCAGAATCTGATGCGGCTGCGCCTGAATGCGAAAGTGGTGATCGGCGACGCCGGCGCGCCCAAGGGTTGGTGGAAAGGCCAGCCGTTCGACCGCATCCTGATCGACGCGCCGTGCTCGGCCACCGGCGTGCTGCGCCGTCGCCCCGACGTGCGGCTGCACCGGCGCGAAAGCGACATCGCCGCGATGCACGCGCAGCAGCGCCGCATCCTGGCGGCACTGTGGCCACTGCTGGCGCCAGGTGGCCGGCTGGTCTACATCACCTGCTCGGTGCTGCGCGCCGAGAACGAGGCCATCGTGGCCGAACTGCTGGCCGCGCAGCCCGATGCGCAGGCGATCGCCTTCACCCTGCCGGCGGGCCAGGCGGCCGGCGTCGGCTGGCAGATCCTGCCCGGTGACGGCGACCTGGATGGCATGTATTACGCCGTGATCGAAAAGCGTGCCTTGTGAAGGGCTCAGCTGGCGGTAAGCCGGGGCCAGCTATACAACGCATCCGTTCGGCTCGATTTGCTATTTTCCCGGCGCTGCCGCACACCGCCCGCCTTCCCCCAGGCGGCACGTCGCTCCACCATCCACCCGATCGCGCAACCGCTGGAACGCAATGGACGCCATGCACGGTACACAGTTGAAGCGATGGGCACTGGCGTGCTGCACCTTGCTGGTCATCCTGGTCCCGCTGTCGTTCTCCATCGAAAGGCACGTCAGGGTGCTGCCGATTGCACTGCTTTTCCTGACCGGGCTGTGGTTGCTGGCGGCGGGCCGGGCGGTGCGTCGCGATTACCGCTACGCCTGGCCCGCGCTGGTTCCCGCGGCGCTGATGGTGGCGCTTTCGGTGGTCAACATCTGGCAACACCAGCTCGACTGGCGCGAGTTCGACCAGTCCGCGCACATCATCATGTACGCGGTGATCGCCGCTGTTTTCAGCCTCGGCCTGAGCATGCGCAAGGTCTGGAATGGCTTCAGCCTGACGCTGATTTTCCTCGGCGCGGTGAGCATCGTGCAGCACCACTTCTACGGTGTCCTGCGCCCGGCCGGACTCAATGGCGGCCCCGCCAGCACGATCGAGTTCGCCACCGTCATGCTGGGGCTGACCTTGCTGGCGCTGCTGCAACTGCTGAACCCGAAGGCGACCAGAGGCGAGAAGTGGCTGCATGGCGCCGCCATGGCGCTGGGTCTTTATGGCGCGCTGCTGACCCAGAGCCGCGGGCCGCTGCTGGCCTTCGTGCCGGCGTTTGCGCTGGTGATGGCGCTGCATGGTTATCGCAAGGGTTTGCGGCGCCGGCAATGGCTGCCGATCCTGGTGATCGGAATCGCGGCGGCGCTCACGGCCGCGGCCAATCTCGATGGTCGACTGATCGAACGCTTCGCCAGCATCAGCCAGGAAGTCAGCTCGTACAACCCCAACCACGACGCCAAGGGCGCCGTGCGCGAGCGACTGGAGATGTGGCGCACGGCCGTTCGCGCGTTCAAGGAACACCCGCTGGCCGGCGTGGGCATCGACCGTTTCGGCACCTATATACGCAGCGAAGTGGCGGCCGGGCGCACCAATGCGGCGGTCGCGCAATACGGCCATCCGCACAACGAATACCTGGACGCGGCCGCCACCCGCGGCATCTTCGGGCTGGTGGTGCTGGTGCTGCTGTTCGTGCTGCCGTTCTTCTATTTTTTCCGGCACGCGGCCGATCCCGACGACGCCGTGTCCGGGCCCGCGTACGCCGGCCTGGCGATCGTGGTGCTCTATGCCGTCTGCGCGCTCACCGAGAGCGTGCTGTTCCGGGTGATGTCGCAATCGCTGTTCTTTTTCCTGCTGCTCGGCCTGGCGGTACGTGTGGGCCACGGGCTGCGCCGCCGGGCCGAGGGAGATGGCGCGGCCTGATCGCGGGGCGACGTCGCATCGATCAGGACGCGATCGCAAACGCTAGACTTCGCCCATTGATCTCCTGCGTTTTCCGCATCGCGCTGATGCCGGCCGGAAACCTGGAGTGCTTTTCTGGCGCCGTGGCGTGGCGCCGCGTTCGGGATTTTTCATGGCAAAGCCGCACCGTTACCTGCTTTTCGCCGAGCTGTCGTATGCGTTCGAGATCCTGCGCCCGCTGCAGGCCGCGGCGCTGGAACGCGGCGACGAGGTCGCGTGGTTCCTGAATGGCCCGGTGCCGGGAAACCTGCTTCCGGGCGAACGCCTGCTGCGCACCACCGCGGAAGTGCGCGCGTTCAATCCCGACGCCGTGCTGGTACCGGGCAACGAAGTGCCGCTGTCGTTTCCGGGGCTGAAGGTGCAGGTTTTCCACGGCCTGGGCATCGAGAAGAAAGGCCACTTCCGCATCCGCGGCATGTTCGACCTGTTCTGCACTTTCGGTCCGCTGACCACGGCGCCGTTCGAGCAGCTGGCGCGGCAGCACGGCTGGTTCAAGGTGGTGGAAACCGGCTGGCCGAAAACCGACGTGTTGTTGCGCACGCCCGCCGCCGCCCGCGCCGAAGGCGATGAAAAACGCATCCTCTACGCGCCCACGTTCAGCCCCTCGCTCACCTCGGCGCCAGCCCTGGCCGCCGCGATTGCCGACATCGTGGCGCGCCGGCCGTGGCGCTGGACGGTGAAGTTCCACCCCAAGATGGCCGAGGAATTCGCCGCGCCGTTGCGCGCGATCCATGGCGACAACTACGAGATCGTCTCGACCACCGCACTGGCACCGCTGCTGCAGGACGCCGACGTGCTGCTGACGGACACCTCATCGGTAGCGGCCGAATTCATGTTGCTGGACAAGCCCGTCGTGGCCTTCCGCAACCGCCTGCCCGGCCCGCACCTGGTGAACGTGGACGACCCCGCCGCGCTGGAGCACAGCCTGGAAGCCGCGCTCGGCGGCGACGATCCGTCCCGCGAAGCGCGCCGCGAATATGCCCACGCGATGCAGCCGCTGCGCGACGGACGCTCCAGCGAGCGCGTGCTCGACGCGGTGGAAGCGATGCTGGCGACGGGCCGCGGCGACCTGAAACGCAAGCCCTTGAGCCTGCTGCGCCGCTTCAAATACTGGCGCAAGCTGCGATGACCGGCGCCGTCGACACCAACGAGGCAGGGGATCGATCGATGAAAAACGTCGTACTGACCTACGGCACCTTCGACCTGTTTCACGTCGGCCACCTGAACCTGCTGCAGCGGCTGAAGGCGCTGGGCGATTACCTGGTGGTAGGCGTGTCCACCGACGAGTTCAACGCCACCAAGGGCAAGCAGACCATCGTGCCGTTCGAGGATCGCCAACGCATCGTGCAGAACATCAAATGCGTGGATCTGGCCATCCCCGAAAGCCACTGGGAGCAGAAGGTTGGCGACATCGCGAAATACGGCGTGTCCACCTTCGGCATGGGCGCGGACTGGACCGGTCGTTTCGACGAACTGAAGGCCCATTGCAACGTGGTCTACCTGCCGCGCACCGAAGGCATATCCAGCACCAGCATGAAGAAACTCCTGCGCGTGCTGGACAAGGAGCACGTGAACGACCTGCGGCAGGCGTTGAACGTCATCTCGGCGATCATCGACCGCTTCGATTGACCGCCGCAGCGACCCTGGCTTGACTGGTAAAATCGCCGCATGCCCCAGCTTCCCCTGACCCTGGTCGTCATGACCCACAACGAGGCGGCCGTGATCGGTCGCTGCCTGGACAGCGTGCCGTTCGCCGCGGAAAAGCTGGTGGTCGATTGCGGCAGCACGGACGCCACCCTCGAGGTGGCCCGCGCCCACGGCGCCCGCGTGGTGCACCAGGACTGGCTGGGCTTCGGCCCGCAGCGCAACTTCGGCACTACCCAGGCTAGCCACCCGTGGATACTGGTGCTCGATGCCGATGAATTTCTTTCGCCGGAGCTGGCGCGCGAACTGGAGCAGCGGCTTCCGCAAGTGATGGCGTCGGAGGCGGCGGTCGGCATCCTGCGTCGGCGCACGCTATATATGGGCGCGCCGATGCGCTGGTATCGGCCGATGGTGGGCGAGAAGCTGGCGCGTCTGTATCACCGCGACCGCGCCCGCTGGCGCGACGTGCGAGTGCATGAATCGCTGACCTGGGACGGGTCGCAGGCATCGTTCAAGGCGCCGTTCGAGCACGAGAACAACCCCACCCTGGTGCACAAGGGCCTGAAGGTGCTGCGCTACGCCGAGCTGAAGGCGCGCGACTGGCAACAGAAGGGCCGCAAGCCGCGGATGTGGGATTGCGCGCTGGTGTTCGTCACTACCTTCTTCAAGGACTACGTGCTGCGCCTGGCCATGTTCGACGGCTGGCGCGGTTTCGCGGTTTCGCAGACCAATGCCAGCTACGCGGTCTACAAGCGCATGCGCTATTACGAGATGTGCCGCAACCCGGCGTCGGTGGCGATGGCCGGCGACGTGCTGATCCGCCACGGTCTGGACCGCTAGAAATCGCCGCCGATCAACGCATGCGAGGACGCGCCCGCGACGCACCGGCCGGTACGATCTGCGGCACCGGCCACGTTGCCGCGATGCGGCGCAGGCTAGAATCGGCTGCCTCTCCACCATGAGCTTTCCCGTGCCCCTCAACGCCTACAGCCGTCTCGAAAACCTGCGCGCCATGTGGTCGTGGTTGCTGTTGTGGACGGTGGTGGCGCTGTTGGCCATTTTTTCGCACGGGCCGATGCCGCTGTATTCCACCCGCACGCTGGCGGTGGCGTGGGAGATGTTCAACCAGGGCCACTGGCTGGTGCCGTACATCAATGGCGAGCCGTACAGCGAGAAGGCGCCGCTGCTGTTCTGGCTGATCCAGAGCGGCTGGTTCGTGTTCGGCGTCAATGACATCTGGCCGCGGGTGCTGGAGGTTTTGTTCGGCGCCACGCAACTGGTGCTGGTATCGACCCTGGCGCAGCGGTTGTTTCCGAACCGTCCGTGGATGGCCAAGGCGGCACCGTGGATGCTGCTGGCGCTGGGTTACGCGTTCCTGTTCGGCCTGCAGATCATGTACGACGTGCTGCTGGCGGTGTGGACGCTGGCGGCGCTGCTGTGCCTGACGCCGAAGACCCGGCGGGCCGAGCCGCGTTGGCTGCTGTTCGGCATCTGCATCGGGCTGGGCCTGCTGACCAAGGGTCCGGTGATGCTGCTGCACGTGGTGTTTCCGTGGTTGCTGGGCCCGTTGTGGAATGACTGGGCGCGTCAGCATCAACTGCGCTGGTACGGGCGCGGCGTGCTTTCGTTGCTGCTGGGTGCGGTGATGCTGCTGGCGTGGGCGCTGCCGGCCGGGTTCGCCGGTGGCGAGGCGTATCGGCAACGGCTGTTTTTCACGCAGACGGCCGGCCGCGTCGTCGATGCGCTGTCCAAGGGCAAGGATCTGCAGAACCACGCCCAGCCGGTGTGGTGGTACCTGCTGTGGCTGCCGGCCCTGCTGTTTCCGTTCAGCGGCTGGCCGCGCGCGCCGGTGGCGGTGGCGGCGACTTTGCTGCAGCGACCGTGGGAGCGCGGCATCAAGCCCGCGCTGTGGCTTTCGTTGCTGGCGCTGGTGGGGTTGCTGGTATTGGCCATGATTCCCGGCGCCTCGCCGTGGCTGGCGAAACTGCTGGTGTGCCTGTTGCTGGTGCCGCTGTCGGTGGCGCTGCTGCGACGGCCGCTGGAGCCTGGCATGCGCTTCGCGCTGTGCTGGCTGTTGCCCGGCTTCTTCGTGTTTTCGCTGATCAGCGGCAAGCAGCTTTACTACCTGCTGCCGGAGCTGGCCGGCGCCGTGCTGCTGATCGCCGGCTGCATTGCCGTGCTGCGCGAGCGCCATCCCGTGCTGGCCAGCCATGGCTGGCTGGGCACCTGGCCGCTGGGCGTGGGCGGCATCGTGTTCGCGCTGCTGCTGTTCGCCATGCCGCCGCTGGTGGCCAGCCACCTGCTGACCGGTGAATGGGCCAGCGACGCGGCGCCGTACAGCCGCTATTTCAGCGTGGTCTTCCTGTTGCTGGGTGGGTTGCTGCTGCTGCGCGGCCGCGGCGAGTTGCGCCGCCTGGCGTTCGCCGGGCTGATTGGCGTGCTGTCGCTCAATACGTTGTTCACGCTGGCCCTGTGGAAGAACTACGACATCCGCCCCGCGGCGCGCCTGCTCGGCGCCGTCGAACAGGCGCATCGGCCGATCGGCTATCTGGGCAATTACGCCGGCGAGTTCCACTTCGCCGGACGACTGACCCAACCCATCACCGAGTTGTACGGCGACCAGGCGCTGCTGGATTTCGCCCGCGACCACCCGGACGCCGTGGTGGTGACGCATCCGGACGCGCTCGACCCGGACGACCTGCGCTACGCCTTGCTGGTGCAGCCGTTCCGCTCATCGTGGCTGGCGGTATGGCCAGCCCAGTCGCTGGCCGACCTGCGCGAAGGCCACACGCCGCCCGAGCCCAGCCGGGCCACCCAGGTCTATCCGGCCGACGATCGGCGTTACCGGCTGCAACCGTGAGCGCGCCGCTGATCGCCAGCCTGCGCCAGCAATGCGGAGGGCCGCGGGACGGCGCGTTGCTGCGTTTCTCGCTGGGCACCGCCCTGTTGAACGACGGCGACGCGGTCGCCGCGATCGAGGAATTGCGGCGCGCGGTGGCGTTCGACCCGACCTACTCCGCGGCGTGGAAAGCCCTGGGCAAGGCCTGCCTCGCCGCCGGCCAGAAACCGGCCGCCGCCGAGGCATGGCGCAGCGGCATGGCAGCGGCCGCGCAGCGCGGCGACAAGCAGGCGGAGAAGGAAATGGCGGTGTTCCTGCGGCGGCTGTAGGAAGCGCACCCTGTGCGCGATTGCTCTTGCGAATCCCGAATCCCGAATCCCGCGTGAAAAGCATCGCGCACAGGGTGCGCTCCTACCCGTAGGGGCTGGGCCAGCCGTTTCCTGAAAAACGTTTGTACTGCCATTGATACTGCGCAAACGCCTGCTCCACACAGGCCTCCACACCGCGGTTGAGTGCGCGGCAGGCGACTGCCGGATTCGCGTCGTCGAGTTGCTCGGGCGCCGGGCGCAGATGGATACGATAGCCCGCACCCCGCGGCAAGCGCTCGGCGAAGGCAAACAGCACGGTGGCGCCGGTGCGCGCGGCCAGCCGCGGCAGCAGCACCATCGTCAGCGCGTCACGACCGAAGAACGGCACCGCCTGTCCCTCGCCCGCGCGCGGTTTCTGGTCGGGCAGGATGCCCACCGTGCCGCCCGCGGCCAGTCGCTTGTACAGCGCACGCACACCCGCGCCATCGGCGCGCACCTGCTCGGGTGCCAGCGCACCGCGCACCCTGCGCAGCAGCGCCTCGATCGCCGCGATCCGCGGCGGACGGTAGAGAATGGCCAGCGGCATCTTGCTGCCCAGCCAGTAGTTGAGCAGTTCCCAGCAGCCCAGGTGCGGCGCGGCGATGATCACCCCCTTGCCCGCCGCCAGCGCCGCATCGAGCAGCGCCTCGCCACGCACCTCGCGGATCAGGCCCAGCGAACGCTGCGCGCCGCTGCCCCAGATCTTGATGATCTCGGTCACCGACTTGCCGCTCTCCATCATCACGTCGCGCAGCAATGCCGCCTGTGCCGCGTCATCGAGTTGTGGCCGCGCGATGCGCAGGTTCACCGCGGTGTTGTGCGCCGTGCGGCCGCCACGCCACAACAGCAGCCGTCCCAACAGCGCACCGGCGCCATGCAATAACCGCAGCGGCAGCAGCGCGAGCAAACGCAGCACGAGATAGAGAAGGTAGACGTCGGGACGCATCGGCGAAGTTTACGTGAGGCCGCCGCGGAATCCTTCTGCCGGAGAGGCACCGGCATCTGCCGACAGTCTTCCGCCGCCCCCGCCGGCGCCGTAAGCTGTGCGCTTCCCGCTACGCCGAGCCCTCATGATTGCCCTGATCCAGCGCGTCCTGTCCGCCGAAGTCGAGGTCGAGCAGGAATGCGTCGGCGCCATCGGGCCCGGCCTGCTGGCGCTGGTGGCGGTGCAGCCGGACGACGGCGAGGCCCAGGCGCGGCGCATGCTGGAACGCCTGCTCGGCTACCGCGTTTTCGCCGACGACGCCGGCCGCATGAATCGCTCGCTGACCGATACCGGTGGCGGCCTGTTGCTAGTCAGCCAGTTCACCCTGGCCGCCGACACCCGTTCCGGCATGCGGCCAAGCTTTACTTCCGCCGCGTCGCCGGACCACGCCCGGCATTGGTTCGACCGGCTGCTGGAGCTGGCGCGCGCCGCGCACCCGGGGGTGGAAACCGGCCGCTTCGGTGCCCATATGGTGATCCGGCTGGTCAACGATGGCCCGGTGACGTTCCGGCTCGATACCGGCTGATGCGAGGCCTGCGCCGTGTGGCGTAAAACCACGCAAGGCCCCGATCTGGCGCGCTTTTTGCGTGGCCTGTCCTGATGATTTCTCACTTGCAAACTGGTCAAAAAAGCAGCATATCGCTATAATGTCCGGTTCTTGAACCCCGCGGTGGTCGGTTAATGAATAGCAAAGCTCCCCACGAGCAACAGTCGGAAATCAAAGCGCTCATCTCCAAGGGTCTGGAGCAGGGCTATTTGACGTACGCCGAAATCAACGACCACCTGCCCGACGACGTCGTCGACCCGGAGCAGATCGAAGACATCATGGCGGTGCTCAAGGGCGTCGGCATCGAAGTCCATGACGCCGCGCCCGACACCGACACCATCGCCGACGGCGCCGCCCCCGGCAACACCTCCGGCGACGACGAAGCCGCCGCCGAGGAAGCCGTGGCGCTGCTCTCCGCCGTCGACGCCGAAGTGGGCCGCACTACCGATCCGGTGCGCATGTACATGCGCGAGATGGGCACGGTCGAACTGCTGACGCGCGAAGGCGAGATCGCCATCGCCAAGCGCATCGAGGAAGGCCTGGGCCAGGTACAGACCGCGCTGGCCAGCTTCCCGCTGACCATCGAGCTGCTGCTGGAAGAGTACGACCAGCACCTGGACGGCAAGCGCCGCCTCAGCGAGATCCTGGCCGGCTTCCTCGACCTGGAAGAAGCCGCCGACCTCGCCCGCAAGGAAAAGGAAGCCGCCGCCGCACTGCTGCCCGAGCCCGATCCCAACGACGACTCCGAAGGCGACGACGATGACGCCGAAGAGGAAGAGGAAGAGGCCGGCCCGACCGGACCGGATCCGGAAGAGGTCAAGCGCCGCATGGAGTTGCTGCGCGACTACTACGCCAAGTTCCAGAAGGCCGCGCCCAAGGCCGACAGCATTCTCGACAAGAAGATCGTGAAGCTGCGCGATCAGATGGCCGAGGAATTCCTGAAGCTCAAGCTGCCCAGCGCGCTGATCGACGGCTTCGTGCGCAAGCTGCGCGAAGTCGTGGGCGACATCCGCCATCACGAGCGCGCGCTGATGGACATCTTCGTCAAGCAGGTGAAGATGCCCAAGACCGAGTTCATCAAGACCTTCCCCAGCAACGAGGGCAACCTCGAATGGGCGGCCGAGTTGAGCCGCAAGCGCCAGAAGTGGTCGCCGAACGTGAAGACCCACCGCGAGGCGATCGACGCCGAGCAGGAGAAGCTGGCCGCGATCGAGCGCAAGCTGTTTCTGCCGCTGATCGACATCAAGGACATCAACCGCGCCATGGCCAGCGGTGAGGCGCGCGCGCGCCGCGCCAAGAAGGAAATGGTCGAGGCCAACCTGCGCCTGGTGATCTCGATCGCCAAGAAGTACACCAACCGCGGCCTGCAGTTCCTGGACCTGATCCAGGAGGGCAACATCGGCCTGATGAAGGCCGTCGACAAGTTCGAATACCGCCGCGGCTACAAGTTCTCGACCTACGCCACCTGGTGGATCCGCCAGGCGATCACCCGCTCGATCGCCGACCAGGCGCGCACCATCCGCATCCCGGTGCACATGATCGAGACGATCAACAAGTTGAACCGCATTTCCCGCCAGATGCTGCAGCAGTTCGGCCGCGAGGCCACGCCGGAAGAACTGGCCAAGGAAATGGAGATGCCCGAGGACAAGATCCGCAAGGTGCTGAAGATCGCCAAGGAGCCCATTTCGATGGAGACCCCGATCGGCGACGACGAGGATTCGCACCTGGGCGATTTCATCGAGGACGGCAACGCCAGCTCGCCGATCGATTCGGCGACGGAAACCGGCCTGATGGAAACCGTGCGCGACGTGCTCGGCGGCCTCACCCCGCGCGAGGCGAAGGTGCTGCGCATGCGCTTCGGTATCGACATGAATACCGATCACACCTTGGAGGAAGTCGGCAAGCAGTTCGACGTCACCCGCGAGCGCATTCGCCAGATAGAGGCCAAGGCGCTGCGCAAGCTGCGCCATCCCAGCCGCTCGGAGCAGCTGCGCTCGTTCCTCGACGTGGAATAAGCGCTACCGCGCCATCAACGAAATGCCCCGCCAAGTGCGGGGCTTTCTCGTTGGGCCGGAGCTTTTTGTGGGAGCGGCTTCAGCCGCGATACCCTTTTTCACCCAACCTGCAAAAGCATCGCGACTGAAGTCGCTCCCACAGCAAAGGTCAATCCCACGCCAGGCGGTACCACGCCGACAAGGTGGCGCCGGGCTCGAGCTGTTGCGCCGAGCCAAGGTTGAACGCATCGGGCGGGCCGCTCTGCGGTTCGACGCAGGTGGCGTGCGCCGGCTGGTCGTAGACCACCCAGTGATCGCAACTCGACGTCAGCCGCAATTGCTGCGGCCCGCGCGCCAGCACGACCGGCTGCTCGTTGATGAAGCAATCGTCCCACGGGCCCGGCGGCGGCTCGGCCAGCGGCAGGGTGGCCATGCCGTCGGCGTCGCGGGGGTAGTAACGCGATGGCTGGAAGTCGAGGCGATCGGGTTTCAGGAACCACGGATGCCAGCCCAGGGTGGCCGGCATGGCCTGCTCCCCGGCGGTCACCGACAGCGTCATGTGCAATGCCCGCTCGCGCGCCTCGATGCGCTGGTGGGCACGGCCGCCGAACGGCCAGCGGTGGTCGCGCGGCAGCGGCAGCGACAGCTCCACATGCGTGGCCGAGTGCTCGTCCACCTGCCACGGCAGCAGCAGCGCCACGCCGTGGATGGCGTGATCGCCCAGGTTCACCGGCAACTGGCGCGGGCCGTGGAAATCGAATTTCCCGTGCCGTACGCGACCGGCCCACGGCAGCATGGGAAAGCTGCCCCAGGCGATCGCCGTCTGGTTCTGCGGACTGTAATCCGCCAGCCAGGCGACGCCATCGAACATCACCTGCGCCACGCGCCCGCCGGCGACCGGCGCGATATCGACCGACAACGGCCCACGCCCGATCCGCAGCAGCGGCCCCGGCGCAAGCTCGGCAGTGACGTCGATATCCGACGGCTTTGCCTGCTCAGGCGCCATACGGGTGCAGCGTCACGATGCGGCCCTGCTCGTCGTGCTGCAGCTCCGTCATCTTGATCGAGCGCAGATGCGTCACCCCGCCGGACAACAAGGCGTCGTGATAGAACAGGTACCACTTGTCGCCGAACGCGCAGGTCGAATGGTGTGTCGTCCAGCCCACCACCGGGGACAGGATGCGGCCCTGGTAGGTGAACGGCCCGTAAGGGTTGTCACTGGTGGCGTAGCACAGGAAATGCGTGTTGCCGGTGGAATAGGACAGGTAGTACGTGCCCTTGTAGCGATGCATCCACGGCCCTTCGAAATAGCGCCGGTCGTGGTCGCCCGCCAGCAGCGGTTTGCCGTGTTCGTCGAGGATCACGATTTCGCGCGGCGCTTCGGCGAAGCCGGTCATGGCCGCGTCGAGCCGGGCCACGCGCGGCCCCAGGGCGGGTTCGTCCGCCGCCGGCTCCTCGTTTGCCTCGGCGTAGGTGTTGTTGCGGTATTTCTGCAGCTGCCCACCCCAGAGACCGCCGAAGTACATGTAGTGATCGCCATCCTCGTCGCCGAAGACCGCCGGGTCGATGGAGTAGCTGCCTTCGATCGCCTGCGGCTCGGGCTTGAACGGGCCTTCCGGGCGGTCGCCCACGGCCACGCCGATCTGGAAGATGCCGTCGGGGCGCTTGGCCGGGAAATAGAGGTAGTACTTGCCGTTCTTGCGCGCGGCATCCGGCGCCCACATCTGGCGCTCGGCCCAGGGCACATCCTTCACGTGCAGGGCCACGCCGCAATCGACCGCCTCGCTGTCGGGAGATGCCATGCGGAAGACGTGATAGTCCTCCATGCAGAAGTGGTCGCCGTTGTCGTTGAACGGCACGCCGCCCTCGACGTCGTGCGACGGGTAGATGTAGATCGCCCCGTCGAACACATGCGCGGACGGATCGGCGGTGTAGATCTGCGTGACCAGCGGCTGGGAGATCGCCCGTGCGGTCAGCGCCTGCACTTCGGCCGGAGTGGGGTTTTCCGGCACGCCGGAAACCTCATCGGTGGAATGGTTCGACATCAGACTGCCTCCTCGGCCAATCGCCGACGCTCCGCGAGCTCGCGTTCAATGCGCGACTCCATCGGCTTGTTGATTTTGTACAGGAACAGCAGCCCCACGCAGACCAGGAACGGCAGCGCGGCGTAAAGGCTGACCGACAGGCGGATGCCATCGACCGTGGCGGCGGACTGGGTCGCCGCGCCGGCCAGGTAGCCGTAGTGGGCGAGGATGCCGGCAACCAGCGCGCCGCCGATGCTCAGGCCCAGCTTCAGACCGCACAGCATGGCCGAGAAGATGATCGCGGTGGCCCGGCGGTTGTTCTTCCACTCCGAGTAGTCGGCCACGTCGGCGGTCATCGCCCACAGCAGCGGGATGGTGATGCCGTAGAAGAAACCGTGCAGGATCTGCGCGACGAACACCAGCCCGATCCGGTCCGGCGGAAAGGCCAGGAACGCCAGCAGGAACAACGTGGAGACGAACAGCGCCGCGCCGAACACGTCGCGCTTGCCGAAACGGTCGGCCAGCCGCTTGGAGAAGCCGATGCCGACGATCATGAAGATGATGCCGCCGGCGTTGAACAGGCTGAACGCCGAGGTCGCCGGGTCTTCCGGCCACTGGAACTTGGTCAGGCCCATGCCGGTGAGCATCGCGTTGAGTCCGTCGATGAACCGGTTGAAGCCGATGTGGTGCAGGAACGCCGCCAGCGCCGGTTCGTCCAGGTAGTACTCGAAGTAGTAGACGTAGGTGCCGCCCTTCAGCGCCAGGGTGGTGAACACCATGACGGTCAGCAGCAGCATGACCATCCACGGACGGTTGCCGGCCAGGTCGGTCAGATCCTGGCGGACGCTGGATTTCTGCTCCGGCGCCGGGACGATGCGCTCGCGGGTGGTGAAGAAGGTGATCAGCAAGAACACCGTGCCGACCCCCGCGAACAGCAACATCGCATTGTGGAAGCCCTGCACCTTGTCGCCGCCGCCGAGGATCAGCACCAGCGGAAGCAGCAGCGACTGCACCATCAGCTGAGCAATCATCACCGCCACGAAGCGATAGGACGACATGCTGTTGCGCTCGGCCATGCTGCCGGTCAGCACGCCGCTGAGCGCCGAGTACGGCAGGTTGCTGGCCGCGTAGACCATCACCAGCAGGGTGTAGGTCGTGGCCGCGTAGAAGACCTTGCCGCCCGGCCCCAGGTCGGGCGTGCTGAAGGCCAGCAGCGCCAGTGCGCCGAACGGGATTGCGGTCCACAGGATCCACGGCCGGAATTTGCCCCAGCGCGTATGGGTGCGGTCGGCCAGCAGCGCCACCAGCGGGGTGAACACGAACGCCCCCAGCAAGCCGACGACGAAGATGATCTTGGCCGCCGTGCCGGCGGGAATGCCGAAGACGTCGGTATAGAAGAAGGCCAGGAACGTGATCAACGTCTGGAAGATCAGGTTGGCGGCCAGGTCGCCCAGGCTGTACCCGACTTTTTCCGTGACCGAAAGCCGGTCGGTGGCGCTACGCGTGGTGGTGGATGGCTTCATGATGGACCGCTTCCGCGCTGTCGCGCCTTAAGAGGAGTGTCACGCCACCTTCGCCCGCTGCCTGGCGACCGCCGTGATGCATGCCTGGCGGCGCGACGAGCGGCGAGCAATCGATGTCGCACATGTGACGGCCCGCTCGATGCGTCTGCGTCGGGTGGGCCGCCGGTATCACTGCCGCCAATCTACGGCATGGCGGTTTGTTGCGTCAGAAAGTATCGAGTACCGGCAGGGTAAAACCATCAGCCCCGCGCCACGGCGGCGGGGTCTGCGATGGATACTTGCACCGAATTTCCCCGTCCAGTCCTGATATTTGTTTTTATTGTCGAGGGGTCCGTGCCGTCCACCGCGCACGGCGGGCCACCCTGATCGTTTCAAAAAGATAGCGCTAACACTAGCACCCCGCACGCTGCAAAGCAGCATTCGACGGAGGTGGTCGGATGTGGCATAAAGCGGTAAAACAAGCAGTTGGGTGAGGGTAGACTTCCACGGACGGTACAGCGGCAGCGACCTGCCCGATGGGGCGCTGTTTTCACTGGTAGCGCTATCACCGTCAGGATGACGCTGGGCCGGCTTGATGGGCACACACCAGACCGCCCATCAACCACGACGCGCCGTCATCGCGGCCGGCCTATCGCCAAGGGGATCGACATGAACGCCATCGACGCTGCCACCACGCCGCCCGGGAAAGGGGGCCGATACCGCTGGCGCGTCTGCGCGCTGCTGCTGGCCGCCACCACGCTCAACTACATCGACCGCCAGGTGCTTGGCGTGCTGGCGCCGTTCCTGCAAAACCAGATCGGCTGGAACGAGATCGAGTACGGCTACATCGTCACCGCGTTCCAGTGCGCCTATGCCATCGGCCTGTTGTGCGCCGGCGCGATCATCGACCGTTTCGGCACGCGCATCGGCTACGCCCTGTCCATCGGCATCTGGAGCCTGGCGGCGATGAGCCACACGCTGGCCGCCAGCGTGCTGGGGTTTGCGCTGGCCCGGTTCGCGCTGGGCCTGGGCGAGGCCGGCAACTTCCCGGCCGCGATCAAGACCGTGGCCGAATGGTTTCCGCGACGCGAGCGCGCACTGGCCACCGGCATCTTCAACTCGGGTTCCAATATCGGCGCCATCGTGGCGCCGATGGTGGTACCCGTCATCGCGGTGGCGTGGGGTTGGCAGGCGGCGTTCCTGTTTACCGGCGTGCTCAGCGCCACTTGGCTGGCCACGTGGCTGCTGACCTACCGGACGCCGGAGCGGCAGCCCAAGTTGTCGCCGGCCGAACTGGCCTATATCCAGAGCGATCCCGCCGAGCCGATCACCCGCGTGCCGTGGGCAACCATCCTGCACCATCGTCAGGCGTGGGCGTTCATCGTCGGCAAGTTCATGACCGATCCGATCTGGTGGTTCCTGCTGTTCTGGCTACCCAAGTTCCTGCACAGCACGTACGGCCTGTCCCTGCTGGAACTGGGCCTGCCGCTGATCGCGATCTACGTGACCGCCGACGTCGGCAGCATCGCCGGCGGCTGGCTGGCCGGTTACCTGATCCGTCGGGGCTGGAGCGCCAACCGCGCCCGCAAGGGCGCGATGCTGGCCTGCGCCCTGTGCGTGGTGCCCATCGTGTTTGCCGCCAATGCCAGCCACATGTGGGTGGCGGTGGCGTTGATCGGGCTGGCAACGGCCGGCCACCAGGGCTGGTCGGCCAACCTGTTCACGCTGGCCTCGGATCTGTTTCCGCGCCGCGCGGTGGCTTCGGTGGTCGGTATCGGCGGTTTCGCCGGCGCGGTCGGCGGCATGATGATCGCCACGTTCGCCGGCTTCCTGCTGCAGGCCACCGGCAGCTACGTGCCGTTGTTCATCATGGCCGGCTCGGCCTATCTGCTCGCCCTGCTGGCCGTGCACGCGCTGGCCCCGCGCCTGCAGCCGGCGGCCCTCGGCACCAACTCTTGATCCCCCAGCTCGTCGGAGAGGGCCCATGAAAATGATCGAAACCTTCCTGGCTAGTCTGTGGCGCAACGAGGAGCGTTCGTGTCTGGTCGACAATCGCAGTCAGGAGCGGCCAGCGACGTTGCCTCTGCACGGTTGCGTGCGCGGCGTCGAAGGCGCTGCAAAATGAGCGGGCGGGGCCTTGTCTTCGCGGTTGTCGCGCTGCTGGCGGGCACCAACGTCCATGCGGCCACCGGCTGCACGCAGCCAGCGGCCGTGTGCGCCCACGCGGTGCCCGGCGCCGCCACTTTGATCAAGGCCAATACGCCAGCGACCATCGTGGCCGATGCGCAGGATTACCCCGGCGTATTGCGCGCCGCACACGACCTGCAATCGGATCTTTCCTCGGTGGCGGGTGCGCAAGCGACGTTCACCACCGACACGCCGGCAGCCGGTCGCGCCGCGATCATCATCGGCACGCTGGGCCACAGCCCGCGCATCGACCGCATCGTGCGCGACAAACGCCTCGACGTGAGCGGCGTGACCGGCCGCTGGGAGGCGTACGCCTTGCAGGTGGTCGAGCATCCCGAACCGGGTATCGACCGCGCGCTGCTGATCATCGGCGCCGACAAGCGCGGCACGATTTTCGGCATCTACGAATTGTCGCGTCGGATCGGCGTATCGCCGTGGACGTGGTGGGCCGACGTGCCGGTGCCGCACCGCGCGGCGCTGTACGCAGCGCCCGGGCGCTTCGTCGATGCACCGGTGGTGCGTTACCGCGGCATCTTCATCAACGACGAGGAGCCCGCGCTCGGCGGCTTCGCGCGGGCCAAGTTCGGTGGCTTCAACCACACGTTCTACGCCCATGTCTTCGAGCTGATCCTGCGCCTGAAGGGCAACACCTTGTGGCCGGCGATGTGGGGCAGCGCGTTCGCCGATGACGACGCCGAGAATCCCGTGCTGGCCGACCGTTACGGCGTGGTGATCGGCACCTCGCACCACGAACCGCTGATGCGCGCCCACGCCGAGTGGGAACGCTACGGCCATGGGCCCTGGGATTATTCGAAGAACGCCGAGGCGTTGCGCAAGTTCTGGCGCGGCGGCATCGAGCGCATGGATCACCACGAAAGCCTGGTCACCGTGGGCATGCGCGGCGACGGCGACGAGCCGATGACCCAGGGCACCGCCATCGGCCTGCTCGAACGCATCGTCACCGACCAGCGCAAGATCATCGCCGACGTCACCGGCAAGCCGGCCGAGCAGGCGCCGCAGGTGTGGGCGCTGTACAAGGAAGTGCAGGATTATTTCGACGCCGGCATGCGCGTACCCGACGACGTGACGCTGCTGTTTGCCGACGACAACTGGGGCAACCTGCGCCGCGTGCCGAAGCTTGGCGACAAGCGCGCCGGCGGCTACGGCATCTACTACCACTTCGATTACGTGGGCGGGCCGCGCAACTACAAGTGGATCGCCAGCAGCCAGATCGAGCGCACCTGGGAACAGATGCGGCTGGCTTCGGCGTATGGCGCCAACCAGTTGTGGATCGCCAACGTGGGCGACATCAAGCCACTGGAATTCCCGCTCAGCTTCTTCCTCGACCTGGCGTGGAACCCGCAAGCGATGACGTTGCAGCGATTGGACGGCTATGCCGCCAACTGGGCCGCCCGGCAGTTCGGCACCGACCACGCCGCCGAGATCGGCGAGCTGCTGACCCGCTACACGCAGTACAACGCGCGCCGCAAACCGGAGCTGCTGTCGCCGGACACCTTCAGCCTTACGAACTACCACGAGGCCGAGCGCGTGCTGGCCGACTGGCAGGCGCTGGCGGACAAGGCGCAGCGCATCGGCAAGGCACTGGGCAGCACATATCACGACGCGTATTACGAACTGGTCGAATACCCGATCCTGGCCAGCGCCAACCTCAACGCGCTGTACGTGGCGGTGGCGCGCAACCGGCTGTACGCGCAGCAGGGTCGCGCCTCGGCCAACGCGTGGGCGAAGGAGGCCGAGCGCCTGTTCGCGCGCGATGCGGAACTGGCGCGCGTCTACGAGCAGGACATCGCCGGCGGCAAGTGGCCGCACATGATGTCGCAGACGCATATCGGCTACACCTATTGGCAACAGCCCGAGCGCAACGTGATGCCGGCGCTGTCGCGGGTGGATGTGCCGGCGCGTGGCGTGATGGGCGTGGCGATCGAAGGTGACGCGCATGCGTTGCCGCAAGTCGCCCAACGCGCGCAGCTGGCGCCGCTGGAGTCGTACGGCGCCACGTCGCAGGAAGTGGTGGTGTTCAATCGCGGCGGCGCGCCGTTCACCTTCGAGGCGAAGCCGTCGCAGCCGTGGTTGCGGGTCACGCCGGCCAGCGGCAAGGTCACCGACGCCAGCAAGCTGCGGCTGGACGTGGACTGGAAAGCGGTGCCGCCGGGTACCCACGCCGCCGAACTGTATGTGCGCGGCAGCGACGGCGCCGAGGTGCACATCGACGTGCCCGTGCGGCGCGATGACACGCGCATGAGCGGCTTCATCGAGAGTCGTGGCGTCGTCGCCATCGAGGCCGCGCACTATGCGCGCAAGGTCGACGGCGACGGCGTGCAGTGGACCACGATCCCCAACCTGGGCCGCACGCTTTCCGCCGTCACTGCCTTGCCGGCCACGGCGCCGGGCAGCGCTGCCGATGGCAACGGTCCGCGACTGGAATACCCCGTGTGGCTGCAACGCGATGGCAAGGTGGACGTGCGTGTCACCGTGTCGCCCACGCTCGATTTCCGCGGCGGCGACGGCCTGCGTTTCGGCGTCTCGCTCGGTGACGAAAAGCCGCAGATCGTGACGATCAAGCTCGACCCCACGCCAGGCGATGCGGATTTCATGGCCTGGAGCAAGGCCGTGGCCGACAGCGTGGACGTCGTGGTGTCGCAGCACCAGGCCAGGGCCGGCGCGCAGACGCTGACGCTGTGGCGCATCGACCCGGGCGTGGTGTTCCAGCGCATCGAGATCGTGCGTGGCCCGCTGCGCGACAGTTATCTCGGCGCGCCCGAAAGCCTCCACCGTTGATCACGCCTCCGTTCTCCCCCTTGCGAGGAGAATGGAGCCACTCCCCACTGCTGATATGCCATCGCCATGAGCCTTGCCGGAAACTCCTCCCAGTCAACGCCGCTCGTCCTGGACGAGAACCGCCTGTTCGCCTCCGACCCCGTGCAGCGCGCCATCGCCCGCCGCCTGTACGCGCAAGTGACGCAGCTGCCCATCGTCAGCCCGCATGGCCACACCGACCCGTCATGGTTTGCCGGCAATGCGCCGTTCGCCAACGCCGCCGAACTGTTGCTGGTGCCGGATCACTACGTGTTCCGCATGCTCTACAGCCAGGGCATTTCGCTGGATGCGCTGGGCATTCCCCACGCGGACGGCTCGCGCGCCAAGGTGGACCCGCGCGAAGCCTGGCGTCTGCTGGCAAAGAACTTCCACCTGTTTCGCGGCACGCCGTCGTCGATGTGGCTGAACCATGTTTTCCACGAGGTGTTCGGCCTGCGCGTGAAGCTGGACGCCGGCACCGCCGATCATTATTTCGATCACATCACCGACGCACTGCAGACGTCGGCCTTCCTGCCGCGCGCGCTGTTCGAGCGCTTCAACATCGAGGTGATCGCCACCACCGAGTCGCCGCTCAACGCGCTGGAGCATCACGCCACCATCCGCGACAGCGGCTGGTCCGGCCGCGTCATCACCGCCTACCGGCCCGACCCGGTGATCGATCCGGAACACGAGCAGTTCCCCAGCGCGCTGCAGTACTTCGGCGAGCTCACCGGTGAAGACGTCCATACGTGGGAAGGCTATCTGCGCGCGCATCGCCAGCGCCGCGCGTTCTTCGCCTCGATGGGCGCCACCTCCACCGACCACGGCCATCCCGACTGCACCACCGCGGATCTTCCGGTCGACGAGGCGCGCAAGCTGTTCGGCAAGATCGTGCGCGGCCAGTTCACGCCGGCCGAGGCGGCCACCTTCCGCGGCCAGATGCTCACCGAGATGGCCGCGATGAGCCTGGACGACGGCCTGGTGATGCAGCTGCACCCCGGCTCGTTCCGCAACCACAACCAGCGCCTGTTCGAGACCTTCGGCCGCGACAAGGGCGCCGACATCCCGGTACGCACCGAGTATGTGCACGCGCTCAAGCCGCTGCTCGACCGCTTCGGCAACGAGCCCAACTTCCGCCTGATCCTGTTCACCCTGGACGAAAGCACCTACGCGCGCGAACTGGGCCCGCTGGCCGGCCATTACCCGTGCCTGCTGCTGGGCCCCGCCTGGTGGTTCCACGACGCGCCCGAAGGCATGTGGCGCTTCCGCGAACAGACCTTGAGCACCGCCGGCTTCTACAACACCGTCGGCTTCAACGACGACACCCGCGCCTTCCTGTCCATCCCCGCCCGCCACGACGTGGCCCGCCGCATCGACTGCGCCTTTCTGGCCAAGCTGGTGGCGGAGCATCGGCTGGACGAGGACGAGGCGGCGGCGGTGGCGGTGGATCTGGCCTACCGGCTGCCGAAGCAGGCGTACAAGCTTTAGAACGCAGGGGCCGCTGCCTGTTCGTGCAGCTCGATCGGGATTCGGCGGCCCTCGCCCGTCATGACTCAACCAAGGCGCAGAGACATGTTGAAAACTCTTTGGTGGATGGTGGGCGCAGCAGCCCTCGTTCTTGGAGCACAAGCACAAGCGCAGCAGGCCACCCTGGCTCCCACGCCGCCGATGGGCTGGAACAGCTGGGATTCCTACGGCCTGACCATCGACGAGTCGCAATACCGCGCCAACGTGGACGTGCTGGCGAAGCGGCTGAAAGCGGCCGGCTACCAGTACGCCGTGGTGGATGAGGGCTGGTATCTGGCAAACCCGCAGGACGCGTCCCAACCCGAGAAGTTGCACTACCGCATCGATGCCAACGGCCGTTACGAACCCGCGCTCAACCGCTTTGCCACGGCGAAGGGGACGACAGGTTTCAAGCCGCTGGCCGACTACGTCCACGCGCAGGGACTGAAGTTCGGCATCCACATCATCCGCGGCATCACCAAGCAGGCCGTGGCCGGCAACCTGCCGATCGCGGGCAGCGCGTTCCACGCCGTCGATGCGGCGGACACCGGCGACACCTGCCCGTGGAATCCCGACAACTTCGGCGTGAAGGACAACGCCGCGGGCCAGGCCTGGTACGACGCGCTGATGCGGCAGTACGCCCGCTGGGACGTGGACTACATCAAGGTCGACTGCATCGCCTCGCATCCGTACAAGGGCGACGAGATCCGCATGATCCACCGCGCCATCGTGAAAACGGGGCGGCCCATGATCCTGAGTCTTTCACCCGGCCCCGCGCCGCTGGAAAAGGCTGCGGAGCTCGGCCGGAACGCACAGCTCTGGCGCATCTCCAACGACGTCTGGGACCACTGGCAAGACAACGGCGAGTGGTCGCAGAACGTGAAGGCGCAGTTCGCCGTGATCGCCAGCTGGGCCAGCCACGTAAAGCCGGGCAACTGGCCCGACGCCGACATGCTTCCGCTGGGCTGGCTCGGCCCGGTGCCCGGCGACGGCAAACCGAGGACCACGCGGCTGACCCGCGACGAACAGCGCACCCTGGTGACACTGTGGTCCATCGCCCGCTCGCCACTGTTCTTCGGCGGCAACCTCACCAGACTGGATGACTGGACCCAGGCGCTGCTGACCAATCCCGCGGTGATCGCGATGGACCAGCGCGGCGAAGGCCAGCGGTTCGCCGTACAGGATGGGGCGGTGATCGCCTGGACGACCCACGCCGACGGCGCGGACTACCTGGCGCTGTTCAACACCGGCGATTCGGCAACTACGGTGAAAGCCGGATTTGCGAAGTACGGGCTTGCGGATGGCAACTATTCCGTGAGCGACGTCTGGGGTGCGAGGAACCTGGGCAAGCTGGCCGCAGTGAATCACGCGGTCGCCGCACACGGCGTCTTGCTGTTGGAGTTGCGCCGGTGAAGACCCGACGGCCCCAGGTTCACTCCCTGACGCCCCTCTTGCCACCATTTTTGCGGGCAGCAAAACCCCTGCAGGAGCGTCCCCTGTGCGCGATTCTTGTATCCGGTGTATCGAAATTTCCAAAGCAGGAGCTTTCGTCCTTCTTCGGAGGGCGAGCCGCAGCACGGCCCGTCAGGTTATGTTTCATTAACAAACTATGTAGTACAGTAAAGCCCATGTCGTGAGACAACACTCCCACCGCATGACCCGGATCCCCCTCCGGTTTCATGCATACAAAGATGGACTCCCCCGAAACCCGCAGACTCCCCCTCTGCGGGTTTCTTTATGCGCCACTGTCAGCGACCTGTCCGACACCCGGCCACGCACCGGCGAGCACGCACAACGCCTGCGATGCCGCTCGCGTGTGAGGTTGTCGCGCCCACGGGAAAGCCGACCGAATCGCGCCGAGCGGCTTTGTTTTTCAGCGGATGAATGCGTCAAAGTCCGCGAAGGAAACCGCTTCCGGTGGTTTCCTTCTATCGCGCGTCCGGCACATAGCGGGACACGCTCACATGAAACAGTCACTTGCCTGACTGCTTCATGCCCAGCCATCCCTGGCCGGGCCGAGAGCTTGAAAAAATCGCAACCTCTCAGTCGTTCGCAACATCCAGCCCGCGACGTTCGAGCAACGGCTGGATTTTCGGCTCCTGGCCGGTGAAGTCATGGAACAGCGCCAATGCATCCTTGCTGCCGCCCTGCGACAGCAGGGTCTGGCGGAAGCGATCGCCGTTGGCGCGGGTCAGCCCGCCGTTGGCCTTGATCCATTGCACCGTGTTCGCGTCCAGCACTTCGGACCAGATGTAGGCGTAATAGCCGGCTGCGTAGCCGCCCATGATGTGGCTGAAGTACGGCGTGCGATAACGCGGCGGTACCGGCGTGTAATCGGTGCCGTTCGTCTTCAGCGCAGCTGCCTCGAACGCCATCACGCCGTCGGCGGCGGGGATCTTGTCGGCGCCGATCTGGTGCCAACTCTGGTCGAGCATCGCCGCGCCCAGGTACTCGGTGGTGGCGAAGCCCTGGTTGAACTTCGAGCTGGCCAGCACCTTGTCTAGCAGCGCCTTCGGCATCGGCTCGCCGGTCTGGTAATGCTTCGCATAATTGGCCAGCACGCTCGGCCAGTCGGACCACATCTCGTTCACCTGCGACGGGAATTCGACAAAGTCGCGCGGCACGCTGGTGCCGCTGAAATACGGGTATTCCACGTTCGAGAACATGCCGTGCAGCGCATGGCCGAACTCGTGGAACGCGGTGGTCACCTCGTCCCAGGTCAGCAGGGTCGGGCCATTGGCCGGCTTGGTGATGTTGAGGTGGTTGGCGACGATCGGCAGATTGCCGGTCAGCGCCGACTGGTCGACGTAGGAGTTCATCCAGGCGCCGCCGCGCTTGGACGGGCGCGCATACATGTCGGCCAGGAAGATCGCCAGCTGCTTGCCGTCGGCATCGAACACGTCATACACCAGCACGTCCGGGTGGTAGACCGGCAGGTCGGTGCGTTGCTTGAAGCTGAGCCCGTAGAGCTGGCCGGCGGCGTAGAACACGCCGTTCTCAAGCACGTTCTTCATCTCCAGATACGGCTTCAGCTGGCTCTCGTCGAAGTTGTATTTCTCGGCGCGCACCTTCTCGGTGTAATACGCCCAGTCCCACGGTTCCAGCTGGAACGTCGGCTCGCCCTTCGCCGCCTGCTCCTTGTCGATCATCGACTGCAATGCCGCGCCCTCGCGTTTCGCGTTGGCCACGGCCGGCGGCGC
The DNA here is from genome assembly GCF_000264315.1 of Rhodanobacter fulvus Jip2. Classification (GTDB taxonomy): domain Bacteria; phylum Pseudomonadota; class Gammaproteobacteria; order Xanthomonadales; family Rhodanobacteraceae; genus Rhodanobacter; species Rhodanobacter fulvus. Next base: position 6,455 of record NZ_AJXU01000059.1, on the reverse strand, counting down.
CAGCTGGGTCAGCATGGCGTTGACCGCTTCGGGCGTTTTCGCCGTTTCGTCGGCCAGCACGTAGGCGGCGTAGGTGGGATAGCCGAGCATCGTCGCCTTCTCCGCGCGCAGCTTCAGCACCTGCGACACGATGGCGGTGTTGTCGTATGGGTTGCCGCGGCTGCCGCGCGCCACCGAGGTCTTGTGCAGGCGCTCGCGCAGGGCGCGGTTCTGCAACTGCGCTTCCGGCGGCTGGCCGGTGGTGTTGAGCAGGGCGATCACGTATTTGCCGTCCAGGCCCTTCTCCTTCGCTGCCGCCGCGGCCGCGGCGATCTGTTCGTCGGTGAGGCCGGCGAGCTCTTCCTTCGTGTCCACCACCACGGCCGATTCGTTGACCTCGGCCAGCACGTTCTGGCTGAACTGCGTGCCCAGCCTGGCCTGCTCGCCGTTGATGGTCTTCAGCCGCGCCTTGTCGGCCTCGGACAGCTTGGCGCCGGCACGCACGAAATCGGTGTGGTAACGCTCGATCAGGCGCACGCCCTCGGCGTCCAGGCCCAGGCTGTCGCGCGTGTCGTACAGCTTCTGGACGCGCTCGAACAGTTTCGGGTTCAGCGCGATCGCATCGCGATGCGCGGCCAGCTTCGGCGCGTACTCGGCCTGGATCGCCTTGCGTGCATCGTTGGTGTCCACGCCGACCAGACTGAAGAACACGGTCGAAGTGCGGCTCAGGATCTGCCCGGATTTCTCCAGCGCGATGATGGTGTTGTCGAACGTCGGCGCCTCGGCACTGTCGACGATCGCCGCCACTTCCTTCAGCTGATCGGCCATGCCGCGGTCGAAACCGGGCGCGAAATCACTGTCCTTGATCTTGTCGAACTGCGGGTAATGCAGCGGCAGCGGACTTTCAGCGAAAAACGGATTGCTGCTTTCGGTTGCGACTGCCGGGCTCTGCGCCTGGGACGTGGCGGATTCGTTCTTGCCGGATTCTGTATCGGTACAGGCGGCCACGGAGCCGGACAGGGCAATGGCCAGGGCCAGCGCGACGGGATGCTTCATGAGGGACTCTCGACGTGGGCAAACTCCGATCGTACCCAATGCGCCCGCTGATCACCCATGACTAAAGGCATGAAATCAAGGAGTCAGGTCCAGCAACGTTGCGTTTGCAGATTGGCACCGGCTTCGGGGTCCATTTCACACGGTCGGGCGTGGGTCTCTTCGCAAACGCTGGGGCTCGCCCACCATCGGCGGCCCGGCGGTCACCGCCGGCGGCGTCATCTTCATCGGCGCGTCGATGGACGCCAAGGTACGCGCCTATTCGCTGGCAACCGGCGAAGAGCTCTGGTCCGACCAGGCGCAGGCTCCGGCGGTCGCCAATCCCGCGGTTTACGAATACAAGGGACGCGAGTACGTGGCCTTCGTGGCCGGCGGCAACACCATCCTGAAAGACCAGGTCGGCGACCAGATCGTGGTGTATGCGCTGCCGCAGGACTAGCGCGGCCGCGCCACTAGTGGCCGGCGAACAACTCCACCACGCTGCGCGGCGTGCTCTCGCCAAAGAAGCGCCGATGATTGCTGGCCGTTTGGCGCGCAACGGACGCGCTGCGCGGAAACAAGGCCCGCTCATACGTGGTCAATGCCGCTTCGATGTCGCCGGGATGATCGCGAATCGCCAGGCCCAGTTCGGCACCGTCAAGGATGGCCAGGTTGGCGCCCTCGCCCGCAAACGGCGACATCAGGTGGGCGGCGTCGCCCACCAGCGTGACGCCGGCGACGCGATTCCACCGATGGTCCACGGGCAAGGCATGGATGGGCCGCACGATGGGTGCCGTATCGCTGTCGGTCACCAGGGTCCGCAGTTCGCTGGCCCAGCCGTCGAATTCGTCGGCGAGCCGGCGCAGCGCCGCGGGCTTCTGGCTGAAGTCGATCGCGTCGAACCACGCCATCGGCTGGTTCAGGGCAACGTAGGCTTGCAGCGCACCGTTCGCGTAGCGGTGCGCCAGGATGCCCCTGCCCGGCTCGACCGCCATCAAGGTGCCGCTGCCGATGGCGTTCGCGCTGGCCTGGTAGCGGGTGTCGCCATCGAAGAGGTGCGTCTCGACGAAGGTCGTGCCGATGTACGCGGGCACCGCGGCGGACAGCAGCGGGCGCACCCGCGACCAGGCGCCATCGGCCCCGACCAGCAGATCCGCCGTGGCCGTCGAGCCGTCCGCGAAGACAAGTTGATGCGTTCCGTCGGTGCGGCGGCAGGCCTGCTTGAGCTTTCGACCCCATTGAATGGCGCCGGCGGGAAGCGACTCGATCAACAGGCGACGAAGCGCACCGCGGTCGACTTCCGGCTTGGCGCTGCTGCCCGAACCCGGTTGGTCGAGCAGCACCTGTCCGTGCTTGTCCATCACACGCTTGGCATCCTCGCCCGGTAGCGCGAGGGCGAGAAAGGCCTCGTACAGGCCCGCCGCTTTCAGGCCGAGCTGGCCGTTGTATTCGTGGATGTCGAGCAAGCCGCCCTGCGCCCGCGCATCGGGGGAAGACTCCGCCTCATGCACCGTGGCGGAAATGCCGTTGACGTGCAGCACGCGCGCAAGCGTCAGCCCGCCAAGGCCGGCACCGACGATGGCGATGCGCGGATAGGTCGACGCAGGGGATGGATGAAGTTCGTTGTTCACAGCGCGCTCCAATGACTGCGACCGCGCGGTTCGATCCGCGACGGTTCACAGCAAGCTCCGACCTATGTCGGGGGAAACGCTGGCCGACCCAGCTCGACTGCATGGGTGGCGTGTGTGCGGTCGTCCGGTCTTGCGATTTGCTTCCCGACCGGACAGCCGTTTTTCGCGATGGTTGAGGGATGCACTATCGCACAAGGCGATTAAAGGCCCGAGATGGAAGGAAGTTTGGTTGGCTATCCGGTTTTGATGCGCTCAGTGGTCAGCCAGGGATATGTGGGCGCCGAAAAGCGGCTCAGGGACTATTTACAGCTCCGTGTCTGTATGAAAATTGCCCTGACACCATTTCGCTTAACGCTTGAGTTGAGCGGCGGCGGAGCCGTCCGCCTCGAACGAGTGGTTAGGGTTCATGGCGAAAATGTCTGTAGCTCGATTGCCATATTGCGGTAAAAGTCAATTGCTAGCCGTATTGCTTCTGTTGCCGATGGCGGGAGCATCTTGCCAAGATGTTGTTCCGGCGCGGGGATCGTCTCCGCACGATTGCCACTCCCTATAATGAAGCTGTCCAAGCTGAGAGTGCCATGAGAAGACTGCATCTCGATGCCGGCGACTAGCTGATCGGCGCGTGAGGGAAAGTGGCCTGCCTTTACCTTGTCAAAAAATTCGTCTTCTGTTGAAACACCGAAGGCCTTGAAGATCAGTCTCCTAGTAGCCTCGTATTGGTTCGGGGCACCAAATTGAAGGATTCTGGCAGTTTCCGGAAACACTATCTGGAACTCCATATGCTTCATGTCCGGACGCCACTTAACGAGTGCGTCATGTGCCTCGGAACGTCGAGCATTCCAAATGTAGCGAAGCAATGGGTCAGTTTCTCGCAGTTCGTTTAGGCTGTCTCTCCACGACAGTGCACCCAATTTTTTTGCTGCGTCGACTAAAGACTGATGTATCGAGTCAAGCAGTAGAAGAACGGAGACAAATGTACGCTCTACGTCCTCAATCCGGTCGACCTTTCCGTACTCCAGCATATTTTGATAATACAAATCACACCAGCCAAGCCACTTGGACGACTTAGCAACAAACTCTTGGGCTCGGTCGGAATCTTTCAAAGGAAGCCTAACGCTTGAGTTAAGTGGCGGCGAAGCCGTCCGCCTTGAATGAATTGTTAGCGCGCACTTTACGCATACGCCAACGCGAGTGCCGCTTTGTGCTCCACGGTCATATGTTCAAGCAGCGACCGCAACCAATCCAATAGCGCTTCCCAGTTGTTGAGCGAAAAGACTCGAACTCCGTAGCGGTTGGATACGTCCAGCCGACCATCACTTACAATAGACGACATGGGTTGATCAACGATGATGGCATCGACGTAGGGCCCGTAGAACGAAATGTGATCTACGTCTTGGAACAGGCCTGAAAGCCTGCGCTTTGCCTCATCTGGTTTGGTGTACGCCCCATTCTTGACTTGTTCACGCAGGACCGCAAACATCCTGGCCGAAATCCAATGATGAGGGATACTAGCGAAATGCTTTGATGCGAAGAAACCCCTGACCAGCGAAATTTTGGAAGCTAAGTCTTGCTCGTCTGGGAGCACTTCAAGCATGTGCTGGACTACCATTGACATGATCGGCGAATCAAAGTTGGCGCTGTAGTCTCCGGAGACTATACGCGATACATAGTCGAGATAGAACTTAATGTAGAACTTGCCAGCATCTGTAAGTTCTAAATTAACGTGATCTTGAAACGAGGAGCCACCATTCCGCCAGCTCGGAAAGGCGTCATCTACTAATTGATCAATGCTTTCAGCTTTGAGCTTTCTAATCAGCTCTACATCGCCGCGATAGGATCCAACTTCGATGCGGAAATAGCTCTCCCACTGATTTATGTCGGAGCTTAGTGCTGTTTTGCGACGGACTTGAAACTCATCAGCCTTGCCTTTTGTGAAGGCTAAAAATGCTTGAATTACTTGGTCACGTTCTACGCTATATGATGGTTCAAACTCATGACCTCTGGAGGTAGCCTTGATGAACTTCATTAAGTCCTCCTTGGTCTTCCCATCGAAGCCTCTCCATTGAAACGTCTCGTTTTCATGGATTGACGAATACGGCGCCACAAGCAACTGGTTGGCTGCTGCTTTCTTTATGAGATCGGCAGCTTCCACGAATCTTGAATCCTTCTTGCGAAACGCACCACTGAAAAAGAACTGATCTAGATAGATCACCTTCTTAGAGAGACGAGGAAGCGGGATTTCTTCGGAATAAGCACATACCTTACAACCCCGCAGGACGTGATCGCGAGCGATGAGTACGTTACCGAAGGCGTCAGTCGCATTGCATGCAGGACAATTACCGATGACCCTAGTAACAAGCATTGCGATCCTCGCTGTGCGGGCGCTTGAGTTAAGCGGCGCGCGGCTTTTCGCGCGTCCGCTTGGGCGAATGGTTAGCCTTTGGAGCCATTCATGATGGCGGGCGGCGATGCCGTGATAGAGTTAAGTAGAAACATTCGGCTATAACCATCTAAAGTCGCGCCGTTCTTGAAGCCTGCCGGCCCCGCTACTGGAGTTCTTGGTGAAAGATCGTGTTTGCGACAGTCCGGCATGCACGCCCAAATCGTACCTTTGGGATAAGTCACCAAGATGGAGATTGGCGTCAGGTCTTTAAGCAAGTACCCGGAAGGAACGAGCTTCTCCTTCCCAATGTTCATCGGGTCTTGCATGGCATGAATGTTACCCATAAGGGCAACTACCTTCGCTTCGCGATGCTCTTTGACAAACCGTCGGATGCCGTTTGCAATTGCGACATTTCTTTCTAGCGTCGTGCCTGGCTGGTCATCAAAGGCAAATAGGTCAATTGCACGTCCATGCTCTTTGAGATCTCGGATAGCATCTATGAGCTCGAACATGGCCGCACTCGACCTTCCATCTCTGTCAGTTTTCCAAAACACGCTGCTCATAAGCTTTTCCCTGCTTGCGTTTGTACCGCGGCTGGCAAGATAGGCATCAATGAGAGGCTGATCGCGTGACGGAATTTCAAGGCCAATCGCTACTTCCTGGTGCTTTGAAAGAAAGCATGCCAGTTGTGCGATGAGCGCCGGCGTTTCTTTTGAACCGTGCATTTCCCCAAAAAGAAGCAGCTTGCCTCTCGGTAGACCATCAGGTTCGGAACAGTTCATGTGCCAAGCAGGCGGTTGAGCTGCGTAGCTACCCGCTGAAAATAAAAGGACGATGAGAAGTACGATGGCTTTGATCATGGTGGCTAACGCTGGAGTTAAGCGGCGGCGCAGCCGTCCGCCTTGAACGAACTGTTAGGCCGCGACCGCGCTGCCACTGAGGTGCTCGGTTTTGCGGCCCGCAAAAGAATCGAAGATCTGACGGTGGGCGTGGTATGACCACTGATCCTGCCGCTCATAGTAACCGGCGACCCAAGATTGCAGATTCTCCAGCATGCCGTCTTGAGTTTCTTTTGAGGCGTACTTGTGAGGCTCCCAAGGACGTTTGCGGTTGTGCTCTAGGCACGCCTCCAAGCCGGGGTTGAGGAACACAAGCTCGGTGCAATGATGGGATGCAGCTTGCACGAGCTCGCCGTAGCAGCCCTCGATGGCCCAGCGGGAGTGCTCGGATAGGAACGCAGCCAAGGATGCAGCGACCGTGTGAGCTGGAAGTTGGACTGCGATCTTGCCGGGCTCCCAGACGATGGAGTCGAGGTCGAGGTGGGCGAGCCCATGCTCCTCGGCCAATTGCTTAGCCAAGGTGCTTTTGCCAGAACCTGAGTTGCCGAAAACGAGAACTTTCATAGCGGCCTAAGGATGCTCTGATCTATT
>NZ_AJXU01000058.1 GCF_000264315.1 Rhodanobacter fulvus Jip2 | reverse complement strand
CTCAATGCGGGGGGACGTCGCTCCCACGTCAGTCTTCCCGGCGCCGCGTCATGCTCCCACTGCCCCTCGTCGTGGCCTTGATAGCTGAGGCAGAACCCGCGTACATCGTGGCCCAGTCGAGCCAGTTGGAAAGGGATCTCATACAACCGCGCGTAACGGTCGGCGATGACGTCCTTGCCCATGTAGCGGCGTTTGCACAGGAAAGCGATGCGCATGGTCAAGCTTCGGGTGGCGCGAGCAAGGCGACACTCGGGAAGTAAGTGCGAAAGCGTGCGATATCGCGCGTCAATATCGGTATTTCCCGCACGGCGGCATGCGCGCCGATGAAGAAGTCCGGCAACACGCTGGCCCGTGTCCCGCGCCTCGCGCGGTACTGACGGAATGCCTTGCCGGCAAGGAACAGGGCGTCACGCGGCAGCTCTTCGTAGTTCACGCCGAAGTCGGACAATGTGCGCTCGAGCAGGTTCATGTCGTCGTACCAAACCGAAAACTCGGCGTAGACGATCGGGTTGATCGTCAGCCCGCCATGCTCAACAGCGTGTTCCAGTTGCGTCTGCGACCAATCGCCCCAGCGCGGATCATTCTGCACCACGTCAAGCAGAATGCAGGTATCCACCAGGATCATTTCAGGCCGGGATCGCGGGCATCGGCATCGTAACCGCGTAGCAGGCGCATCAACTCATCAGTCGTCTTGCCGGTGTCGAGTGTGCCGCGCAGCGCATCGAAGCGACGTTTGTTGCCACGGCCAGGCTTGGGGGCATCCGCGGAGGCGACGATGACTTCACCATGCGCACCCAACGAAAACCCCACCGATGCCCCCGGCCGCAGGCCGAGATAGTCGCGGTACTTCTTCGGCACAGTCACCTGGCCCTTGCTGGTAAGCGTGGATCTCATGGGACTCTCCAAAAGTATTACTGGTGGCGAACATCGTAATACCTCGGGTTGCGCGTCACAACATCAACTCAGAACCGTCCAACACCGATTCCCGCAAGAAAGGGTCGGTGGCTCCCCCAAGCGCTCAACCAATCAGCTTCTTCGCTGCAGCCAGCGCTGCGCCAACGACCTGATCCATGTTGTAGTAACGATATTGCGCAAGCCGTCCGACAAACGTCACGTCGGCCTCCTGCTTCGCCAACTCTTCGTAGCGCTTGAACAGCGCCTCGTTCTCGGCGCGTGGCACCGGATAGTACGGGTCCCCTTCATCCTGCGGATACTCGCGCACGATGGACGTGCCGGCGTGCTGCTGTCCGGTCAGGTGCTTGAATTCGGTGATCCGCGTGTAAGCGTGATCATTCGGGTAATTCACCGTACCTACGTCCTGGTGCTGGTCGGCGGCAGGCAGATGTTCGTGTTCGAAACGCAGTGAACGGTAGGGCAGGTGGCCGTAGCGATAGTCGAAGTAGGCATCGATCGGGCCGGTATAGACGATGTGGCCGTGATGGTTGCGGGCCCTTACGTCGGCGAAGTCCACGCCCAGTTCAACGGTGATGTTGGGATGATCCAGCATGGCCTCGAACATCTTCGTATAGCCGTGCAGGGGCATCGCCTGGAACGTATCGGTGAAATAGCGGTCGTCCGTGTTCGTGCGTACCGGGATGCGCGCCGCCACGCCGGCCTTCAGCTGCGAGGGATCCAGACCCCATTGCTTGCGGGTGTAATTGAGGAAGAACTTCTCGTACAAGTCGCGGCCAACGGCGTTGAGCACCACGTCTTCGCTCGTCGCGACAGGCTCGCGCGGTTCGCGCACGCGCTCGAAGAACGCTGCCGCCCCGGCTTCATCCAGGTCCAGCCCATACAGCTGGTTCAGCGTGTCGCGATTGATCGGGAAAGGGTACGAAACCCCATCCACCACGCCGCGCACACGATGCTCGTACGGTCGCCACTCGGTGAAGCGCGACAGATACTCGAAGATGCGTTCGCCATTGGTGTGGAAAATGTGCGGCCCATAGCGATGCACCAGCACGCCGTGTTCGTCCAGTTCGTCGTACGCATTGCCGGCGATGTGCGGGCGCTTGTCGATGACGTGGACACGGTGGCCGGCGTCGGCCAACTCACGTGCCATGACGCTGCCGGCGTAGCCGGCGCCGACGATGAGAGTGGTTTCCTGGTTCATTCGGGAAGATTTGGCCTTGGCATAGAAGAGGGTGCGTTCTAGGAAAGCCAACCCTGCTCTCGCATGAAAGCTAGCAGGCGTGCGGTCGATTCGGATTGGTCCATGGCATCGAAGGCCATTTTTCGCAGACGGCTGCGTTCCGGGCTATTCGTATCGGAAAACGGCATTTCGACCAAGGTCTCTAGAAGTTCCTCCCAGCTGGAGAGTCGCGGCCCAGGCATCATGCTGGAAGGGTCGAATTGTGTTTCGCGATCTTCCTGCGAATAGCTGTCTCCATCCATGATGAGAAACAGCACCGGGCGATCAAGTAGCAGGAAGTCCATATAAATGGAGGAATAGTCCGTCACCAACGCATGGCAGTGGGGTAGCAATGGATACACATCGGAATGCGGGGCGCAGACATGCAAGTGGTCGCCCGTGATGCCCTGTGCATTGCGCTCAGACGGGTGAAACTTGAACAGGAATTCAATGCCATGTGTCCTGGCGAACGTATCCAAGCGTTGCATGGTGGCCGCATCGAGTTCCATTGGCGCCTTCAGGGAATCGCGCATGGTCGGCACAATCAATACCAGGCGCTTGCCAACGGCCAGCCATTCGGCGAGTCGTGAAACCACTTGTCTATCCACGTTATGCCATGCAAGGTCGAGCGCCCTGCCGTGCAGTTCACGCGCGAACCCGTTGCGGGGATATCCCGTAATCGGGAAATGCCGTGCAAGAAACGCGTGAGAGAAGACCTTGTCCCGGTAAAACACGGAGGTTGAGCACACCGCGGCGTAGCGGACAGACCGGCCGCTGACGCGGTACAAAAACATACGCAACGCGAAGGCCCACGATCTCGATGCCCATCGTGCACGGCCGACCTCGTGGCGCCAGCGGTCGCGCTCGATACGCTTGAAGCCGACACCGTGCCATAGCTGCACGACGTGTGCGCGAACCAGAAGGAACCGGCGAAAATGGTCGTTCCAATCCGTAGAATCGACCACAGCGCAGCCGCAGCGCAACAGAAACCATATCGATTCAAGTCGTGGATATTGCAACACTTGAAGCTCGTGGACAGTGATCGCACCTGCTGCATCTGGGTATTCGCTGACGAACCGGATATCCAGGCCTGTGTGCCCCCCTGAGGCTTCGATGAAAAAATACTTGGCGTTGTCCAAAAATCGCCCATGCTGTCTGCCGATCACCGCGACCCAGTCCCTCCGTTTCGGGACCAGGAGCGCAATCGGTGCCACAAGCAACCAGCCTAGCAGCGCGTTAAGCAAGGACAGTGCGAGTGTTCCAAGCTCGCGCAACCACCTAGCGGCGGACATCGATTACTTCGCCCGTGGCATCCGCCAGTAACGCGGATAGCGTCGCTTGCGCCACACTGTCCGCGTTAAGCAAAGCGTCGGCGGGCTCGTTGCCGAAGTTCTCGGTACGCATGGGTGTGGCTGTGCGCTCCGGATTGATGGCATTGATGCGTACACCGAACGGCAGGTATTCCTGCGCCAAACCTTGCATCAGGTTCACTACCGCGGCTTTGCTTGCTGAATAGACCGCGCTCATGGCACGTCCACGCGTGTACGAGCTAGACGTGAACAGCGCGATGCTGCCGCCGGTTTTCCGCATCGCTTCGAATGCCTCGCGCGCCACAACCACGCTGCCACGGACGTTTGTGGCGATCTGCTGATCGATGGTGTCATAGTCCTGCCCGGCCAGCAGACCCGTGTGCAAGGCACCCGCCGTATTGGCGACAAAATCCACACGGCCGTGCATCTCGCAAGCACGTGCCAGCGTTGCGCGCACCGCTGATTCGTCGGCCACGTCTACGCCATTACTACGCGACACAGCAAAAACATGCGCGCCAGCCTGGGCAGCCAGCATGGCGATGCGTTGGCCGATGCCGCGGCTGGCACCGAACACCACCAGCACCTTGCCTGCCAAGGCCGTGCCGTTATCGGCAAGCGGTGCTGTGCGCGTGCGCAGTTGGAAAAGCCGATCCGCAAGGTAAATATCCGAGGGATAAGTGATCTTGATGTTGTTGATGTCGCCGGCCACCACTTTTACGGGAGCAAGCTCAAAATGCAGTACCAGCCCGCAATCGTCGGTGACATTCAAATCGGAAGTCGTGGCCGCCAATGCATGCGCACGGCGCAACAAACCGGCGCGAAAACCCTGCGGGGTCTGTCCCAGTCGCAAGGCAGCGCGTGCCGGGATGGAGGCAATGCAGCCATCGGCGCGCGTCGCGATCACCGTATCCGGGGAAAGGATGCCCGTGTCCACCGCATCAAATTCATCCAGTGCGTCCAGGCATCTATCGATGGTGGCCGCATCCAGCAGCGGTCGCACCGCATCGTGTACAAGAATTTTTGCGCCATCGTTCATGACGGTCGCGACCCCAGCAGAAGAACTGGACTGGCGGGTCGCGCCACCCTGCACGATCTTCGTGACTTTGCGATAGCCGGCTCTGCGCACTATCTCCTCGGTCAAAAGGCGCTGCTCAGCAGCCACGACCAGCACGATTTCGCCGATACGCACATGGCGTTCGAATGCGTCCAACGTGTGTTCCAGCACGCTCTTTCCGGCCAGTTTCAGGAACTGCTTCGGCGTTTCCGAGCTGAAACGCAAGCCCGAACCTGAGGCCAGAACAATGGCGACGGCGTGAGTTGTGGTCATGTCTCGCTTCGTGTTGGGAAGATGCTGTCCAGCAGAACCAAATTCTGGTGTCTTGAATAGTGTATTCGGTTGCACTGTGAAACCGCGCCCCGATCAAGATTTGTTCTACGCGAAGATTCGGTCGTACTGAGTTGGATCCAATTTCGCGTATCGGGTTGATACCGGAAGAGCCCCCCTAAATTCGGTCCGCTCAAGCGCACCGTTCAAGCTGACCCGTGAGTTCATTCAGGACTTCTGGGAGCCTGGATCGATCTCCGACTTGGAGGCGCCGCGCAAGACTTTTGCCTCGCCCCTCAGTGTCAATCTCGAGTGTTGCAATCAATGCTAAGCGGGATTGGCCTTGCGCGAGGCGGAGGGGACGCAAGGGTGGCTTGTATAAGCTTCTCGTGTTTGTCCACGCTCGTGTCTACGTCGAATTGGCGAAGCCACTCACCCAAATCAGCTCGAATGGCTCTTGGATTCAAAATTTGGGCGACCATGGCATCAGCTAATGCGTTGACATCTTCAACAGGAACAAGAGTGCCAAACGCCCCATCTGCAAGGATTTCCCGAGGCCCGCTGTGACAGTCAGTGGCTATGACGGTAGCACCAACCGCAAGTGCCTCGATAAGGACAGTTGGCAAGCCCTCGAACCGTGAAGACAAAACAAAAGCATGGGACCTTGCCATGTATGGGTAGGGGTTATGTTGATAACCAACGAGCTCGCAGGCGTCTGTGAGGTTGTTTGCCATGATCTGCTGCTGTAGAAGCTCGCGATCGGGTCCCTCGCCAAGAATCAGCAAGCGCGCGGGCGTCACCTTAACTACGCGGGAAAACGCATCGATCAAGACATCAAAACCTTTTGCCGGTTGAAGGCGCCCTGCAGCAACCAATACGGGTGGTTTTCCGGGCCCGAACCAAGGATGGCTCAACGGTTCGCGCGCGCGAGCGATCAAGCGTTCTGAAATAACGGGATTATAAATTACGGTTACGTTCTTTCGCAGATGTGGGAAATGTCCGATCAGATCTCTTGCGACACCCTTTGATACGGCGATGATTTCAGCGTATCGGAAACATAGATCTACCATCCAAGGCGTAAGGAAGCGGTGCCTTCCTCTGAATCTTCGGCTGTCCATACCCCAAGTATTGTCCTGTCGAATAACACATCGGGTATTCACTCGGGCAAGGAAAAGCGCATATAGCGCGGGCAGCCCGGTATAGTGTTCACTTGCTATAAGCACGCTTGGGCGAACTTGGCGGAGGTAGCGAGCAATGGCTGGTACAGCGCGGAGTGGGCGGGATGCTCCAAGTTTGATCTGTCTGACATTGGCTGGTAAATATTCAGACCTTTCACCATCTTCACGAACTATCAACAAATCGATGATGTAATTACGGTTGCTCAGTTCTTCTGCTAAGGAAAGCAGCATTCCAACTGCACCATCGCCGCGTAGATTCGATATCAGCATCGCCACGTGCAGCTTTGGCTTTTTATGATGTGAGGTCGTCAAGCGCGCAATCCCCAGTGTTTATGTCTCTGTCCTTTGCGGCCCCATAGCCCGTCCCAGACACCAGCAATAGTCGCCCACGTTTGCAAAACTCGATTAGGCTCGTATATCAATGTCCCAATTAAGCGAAAAAATGATGCTGGCACTGTATTATAGTAGGCAGAAAGGCCGAAATGTTTCTTGGCCAGAAGAATGCGATTTCGGACATAATAGTACCGCTTCCATGGCCTCATTCGAAATGTGTAAAGCGTTTTACCAAGAATCTTCACTGGATAGCGCGTGGCTAGGGGGTGATTAATGCGGCTTGAGCCAATTATGATAATGCTTGCTCCAGCCTTTCTTGATCGCAGGCAATACTCAACGTCGTCGAACTGGAAGAAATATCCTGCGTCGGGATATCCAATTTTCTTTATAATTTCAGCGCTTATCAATATACCGAGAAATGGTACGCTACTTACCTCCATAACGGGACGAAGGTCAGAGGATCGCAATAGTGGTCCGCATGTGCTGGAGGACGGTATTATGGGCCAAGCTAAATTCTCTCCTGAAACGGCCGCAGAGGAATAGATGTTGGAGGTATCGAGCGGCTCATTTAATAGTTGTTCCAAGGCATCCGGGCATGGCTCCGCATCGTCGTCCATCATCCAAACCCAGTCACATCTCCCGTCCATAGCTATTTCCATGCCGTGAGCGAACCCGCCGGCTCCCCCGATATTTGAGTCAAGCTTGGACAGGCGTCCTTGGGGAATGTGCTCAACTAACCAATCTTCAACCCATTCTTGCGTCCCGTCAGTTGACGCATTATCTATAATGAGTACCTGTTGTGGTTTGTTGGTCTGGTTGGCGATGGCTTTCAGGCATCTCTCTAAAAGCTCGCGGCGATTAAAGGTTACGATGATAGCCGTTACTAAGCGTTTTGCGTCGTTCATGACTGAGACTCAACTATGTTCACGTATTCGCTAGCTTCAATCCTCCTGCGTTCGAATTCGCCGTAAATCTGGTGAGAGACATCAACTCTATTAGCCAACGTTTCTTTCGCATGCTTCAGGATGTCCGCGATTTCGTCATCGTCAGGGCAAACTGGGTACTCGCGAATATTTTCATATCCGAGCAGTAGTTGGATCGATGTGGTTTTATGGGAGTTTGATGTCAAGAAGATACATGGTACACCGTTAGCGCTAGCCATAATGGCAGGATGATATCGCCCTGTTATATATATCTGAGCTCCGGCCAGCACGCCCATGGCGGCCATTATGGGTGTTCTTTTGGGGAGGAAGAAAACATTACATTCTTTTGCTGCCTTTTCTAAAAAGTTGTCTCCGTCGCATGTTTCAACACAAATCACGCTTTGGCCAACTTCCTTTAGATGGTTTATGAGCTTAACAAATTGGTCGTGTATCTTTTCTTTGTAGCGCCAAGCACTTGAACTTCCCGAGATGCACACATAGGGACGGTCGAAAACTAGGTCGGTCTTTGGTAAATTATCCGGGTGAGATATGCATAGTTTCGGTTCTTTTCGAACTGCTTCCACGCAATACCTTATTCTCGGCCCCCAAGTGAAGAGAGCGTCTGGGATGTGACGAAGATTACTTTCCCCGGATAATGCGGCGACATATTCGTATGACTTTGATTCACGTACTGAGATTAATTTGCAGTACTTCAGTAGTGACTTTGCTGAGCGAAGCAGAGGTAGATTTTCTCCGCTATAAGGGCATGAAGAGATCATTGCGTTCAGCAGATATACGGGTCTTTTTAGCTCTTTCGCTAGCGCAATAACGAAGAGAAGGTAAAGCGCATCTCTCTGTGTGGGGTTGCCGAAAATTAAGGTTCCCTCACCATTTATTATTATTCCTTCAGATTGCAGAATTTTGTTCTCTAAATTAGACAACTCCGGCGCTGATTTGGAGAATTTTCGATATTTTATTATGCTTTTATTCGGATCGTTAGTTATATAATCGTGGCTTGCGCCGAATATTTTGTCGATCCATTGCATCGCGCGAAATATTTTAGGAATATCTCTCCTTATGCTAAATAGTTTGTCGTATATGGATCTGGGTACGATGCCGCCATCTTTTAGTGGAACCTTTGCATATGCAGCCCAAGCTCCCGGGTCGCTGGCGCTTTCTGTTGCATCATATTCTTCTATGATGTTGTTTATTTTAAGGAGCTCCTCAAGAGCATTGCCTGTTGTTCTGCACCCAAAGTTGGGCAGCTCTCGGAGATTATTTAAATATAGATGCATTTCTTTTAGGGATTTGATGGGTGCTGCAGGAAGATGTTATTTTAAATATTTATAGATTAACTATTTTCTTGCAATATTTTAAGGAAGATTCTTTATGTGCAATGACTAGGATGGTTTTTGTATCGGATAGCCCTTGAATGGACTCATTCAACGCATTCTCAGTTTCTCCATCCAGCGCGCTCGTGGCCTCGTCCATGAACAGCACTGGCGGGTCACGGTACAGCGCGCGAGCGATGCCGATACGCTGGCGTTGGCCGCCGGAAAGGCGTATGCCGCGGTCGCCGATGGACGTGTCGTAGCCGTCCTTGAGTTCATCCACGACGAAGTCGTGGATCTGGGCAGCGCGCGCGGCGCGTTCCACTGCGGCCATGTCGATGTCTTTGCGTGCGACGCCGAAAGCGATGTTTTCCGCCACGCTGGCGTCAGCCAGGTAGATGTGTTGCGGCACGTAGCCGATGGCGCGCTGCCATGCAGCGACGTTGCCGGCGTCGATTACGGTGTCGTCAACGTACATGGTGCCGGACTGCGGCTGCAGCAGGCCGAGCAAGATGTCCATCAACGTGCTTTTGCCAGCACCGGTCTTGCCGGTGATGCCAATACTGGTGCCCGCGGGAATACGTAGGTCGAAGTGATCCAGCACGGGCTTGTCGGGCGTGGAGGGATAGGCGTAGCAGATGTCCTGCAGGTGGATTTCCTCGCTTGGCGCCAGCATGGGCCCGAGGGCGGCCGTTTCGGCGTCGGGCAGCAGCAGGTCGTGGTGGATGGCATCCAGTGCCGCCGATGAGAACTTCAGCTTGGCGAGGCCGCGATACATGATCTGCGCCGAGGGCAGCAGGCGGTAGGCAGCGAAGCCGTATAGGCCAAGGGCTGGCAATACGTGGGCGATGTCGCCGCGATTGAGCATCAGCATCAAGGCCAGCAGGATCAGTCCGCAGTAACCCACGGCTTCCACGAAGTACAGCGGCGACTGGCTCAGCGTGTCGCTAGTGGCCATGTGCCGCGACAATTGGCGCGATGCCCTGTTGAATTTTTCCTGGTAAGCCATCGCCGCGTGGGTCACCTTGACGTCCTTGATGCCGCCCAGCACCTCGTTGCAGGACTGGAAGCGGTGCGCGTTGGCGGCTTGCCGCTCCGTGCCGATGCGCACCAGGCGCTTGCGCACCAGGCCGTAGATGCCGCCGTACAGCAGCCCCACCACGATCACGATGGCCAGCGCGGTCGGCGGGTTGTACAGAAACACCAGCAACAGGACGGCCAGCACCACTGCGCCTTGGGCAATCAGTTGCGAGAGAGGCTGGATTAGGTTGAACAGCAACTGATCCACCTCGGATAGCACATTGCGGCTGAGCACTGACGGGTTACGTGTCAGGAAAAACTCGTAGGGTTGGCGCAGATAACGCGACAACAGGCGCGCGCTCACGGAATGGCGCAGCAGGTGGATGAAGCGGTTCAGCAGGTGCAACACGATTGTCTTGAACACGGACGAACCCAGCACCGTGGCAATGGATACCAGCCCCAGCGCGATCAGGAAGCTGCGTGCGTCCTCGAAGCCTAGTCGGTCGTAGGCCAATTGCAACCAGTGGTTCTGATGGATCACGTCGGGACGGCCAAGCACGGAAAGGAACGGCATAATCGACAACACGCCACCGGTTTCAGCCAGCGCCATCAGGGCCACCAGCATCAGCATCCATGCGGACTTGCGCCGCTCGGCTGGGGTAAAAATTGCCCATATCTTTTTGAGGTCGTTTGTCATTCGGTAATCGCGGTGTCCCTGCGCTTGGATGGCCAGCGTAGCCTGTCCATATTGCCTGCGATAACGGGCTAAGTGTGCCGTTGTTTTTAAGTGTGCCGTTGTTTTGCTTTGGTTACACGTGATGTGATGAGGTATCTGATTTTTCGGGTAGGTGACCGGAAGCTTCGCGGCTGTGGCCGCTGTTCTACGAGGCGGGTACCTGTTGGGAAGCTCGAATAACGTCCGTCCTTGGTCCGAAGAACTGGTCAACCCAGCACTTTCAAGACATTGGCTTCCAATGCATTGGAGCGCGGCCGTAGCCGGGATGAAGAGCGAAAGTCGGCTATTTGACGTTCCCCCACTTTGCTTCCTTATTGGCGGGCCAGCATCGCGCGTAATTCACTCAAACTACCGTCAAGCCGCCCACCTATGTTCAGCGCCTCCAATTGTCGCAATGCTTTCTCGGCTTCTGCCTTCCGCCCCTGCGCTGCCAACATGCGCACTAATGTAATCCGGTAGGCTGGTTCGTCGGGTTTCGCCTTGACGGCTTCTTCGGTCATACGCTCACCCAGGTCGTGGTCATGCAGCACGTTCCAAGCGTAGTCGCCATAGGTGGCAAGAAGCCGGGGTCTGGGGCCGGGGTGGGACAGTGCTGCGATGAACGCCTCCATCATCCGATCAGGAGGTAGGTCGCAGTTTCTCTCCCTAGCGCACTGCGTCAGCGCGCCCAGTGAGCTTTCGTCTTGTACCCCGGGCTTGGTCGCTTTCAGCTTGGCAATCATGCTGTCCCACCACGCGTCTTTCAGTGGCAGGTGCATCCGCGCGTTCATGAAGATCAGTGCCTGCTCCGGAAGGATGGAGGAGTTGGGCAGTGCAGCGGATTTCTCCAGTGGCGCATACGCCAGCCGGGTAAACGGCGAGTCGGGTTGGTAGTGGGAATAGATGATGTAGGTGCGACCCAACTCGTATTGCGCGCGAGGCGACTGTGGGGCGCGGGTGGCGAGGTCTTCGGCGAGCCGCAGCGGGTTGCCCCAGGCATGCGCGGTGAGGGCGGTGAGGGCGGCCCAGCTCAGCAGCAGGCCGGCAAGCAGGGTGTAGCGGGGGAGGGCGAAGAGTTGGGATTGGCCAGGGTGTTCGTCGTGTGCGGTCGCGACTGAAGTCGCTCCTGCAGAGGGGCGGGGCGGGGCGGCGAGGTAGGGAATGATGGCAAGCATCAAGCCGAAGCTGGCGAAGTAGTTGCGGTGTTCGTAGATGAGTTCCAGCGGCAGGACGGTGCCGGTAAGAAGATGACAGCCGAGGAACAGCGCGATGCCCAATGCCGTCAGCGGCCTGCGCTTGCGCATCCAGAACATCAGGGCCGTCATGCCGGCAAGAAACAGCATGCCGGCCAGCGTGGTCCACGGTGCCAGCAGACCGGTGGAGACGGAGAAATCGTCGTGATAGAACGAAAGCGCACCCGGCGTCGGGAACAGGGTCCACACGACGTAATCGGCGACGATGCGTGCTTCGCTGAGCAGACGCGTGCTCATGGTGAAATCGCGAGTGGACCACTGGCTCGGATGGAACAGTCCTGGTAACAGCCAGACCAGTCCGATGATCAAAGGCAACAACAACACCACGACGAACAAGCCGATGATGCGGTAGTCGGACTTGTTGCGATGGGTGGGGTGCGTTGCGCCTGCCTCTGATGCGGCAGTCATTGCTGGTGGCGCCCGGAAACTCAGCACGATCCATTCGACGAGGAAGGCATATAGCGGCAGCATCACCGCCGTTTCCTTGGCGAGCAATCCGAACACGGTGCCGAGGATGAGGCTGGAAATGCAGAGCAACAGGCCCGTTCCGGCTCCCTTGCCGGCACGAGTCGCCACCATGCGCTGACGCCCGGCCATGTAACCGATCAGGCCCAGCAACACGAACAGGTTTGCCATGCTTTCCATGCGCTGCACGACATAAACCACGGCCGTGAGGTTGATCGGCAGCAACATCCAGGCTCCGGCAATCAGCGCCGCCATGACGCCCGTGCGCCCCCCCGATCCTGTAGAAGCGGCTTCTGTAGGGGCGGCTTCAGCCGCGATGCTCTTGCTCGCCGCCACCAGCAACGCCCGCGCCAGCAAAAACATCAGCAAACCGTTCAACAGATGGATGACCAGGTTGGTCAACTTCATCCAGTACGGGTCGAGCCCGGTCGCCAGGTAATTGGCGGCAAAACTGAGCGACGCCAATGGACGCTTGAACTCGCTGGACGGAGAGGAAAGCGCGGCGCGAACCAGCGAAGGCAGGCTGGCATCGGGCGGCTGTACGCCACGGTTCTCGACGATGTTGGGGTAGTCGTCGAACAGGAATCCACCGCTGAGGCCGGACCAGTAGACGGCTATCGTGGCGAGTATCGCCGCCGCGAAAATCAGATTGGGCAGCAAGCGACGGGTAGATGCGCGCATTATCGAGTGACGCCCCGATCAGGATTCGAAGGCCCAGTATTGACGTTTGCGGCGCGTGCGTCGAGGTTCAACTGATGACGCAAATGAGTCAGCTCGTTGGGCCAGTAGTGCTGATATGAAAGAACCCATTCGTGCAGCATCGGCATCCCAAAGCGTGCGGGCATGGTTTGCCCTTTGACCTGTTCATAGTGGTCGAGCAACTGCAGACCCTGCCGAGGGTAGCTGGCTGAACCAAGCGCTGCCGCGGCCTTCAGAGCAAGCGCAGGGCGTACCTGGAGATCCAGCGCCCGTCTGAAATCCAGCAACGCCGCATCGGCCTGGTGGCGTGCCAGTGCAACTGAGCCGCGCAGGTAGACCAGATCTTGTTGCCGCCCTGCGCCAGCCAGCCTGGGGTTCTGCAAACCCGCATTTATGAGGTCAAGAAGTACCTCGGGAGTCAGCCCGGGGCAACTACCCGCCATCGCGACTGGCAGGGTGCGTTCAAACCAGTGGGCGAACAGCGAGCCAGTATTCGCGCTGCCTTGCATCGCTACGCGCGCGGCATCGATGTCCGCTTGTGTGATGCCGCCGGTGAGGCAGTGCGCACCGATCAGGTTGAAAGCCAACTGGCTTTCATCGGGCTTGGTTGCCAGAAGCGCCTGCAATCGTTTAGCCGCCTCTTTTGGTTGCCCCGATTGCATCAGGATTTGTGCCGCGTTGGCCTGTGCACGCGGCGAATCCGGATTGATCTGTGCCCAGACCAGGGCCTGGGTACGCACATTTCCCCACACGGTGGCGCGCGCATGCGTCATCAGCGCCAGGCCCAGCGGCAGTGCAATCATCAGAATCTGCTTGGGTAGTTTCAGCTTGCGCGTGTCCGCGAGCCATAAGCCCAGGGGCCAGAACATCAGCAAGGCCGGTACGTAATTGCGGTGTTCGAAGTACAGCTCCAGCGGAACGGAGGTGGACTCAAGCAGGTGGCCGGCGAAAAAGAACAGTACGGCGAGAGACCATGCCGTATAACGCCGTCGGAACCACCACGCCCCCGAGATGAGTACGACCACCGCCAGGAGCGCCCATAGGGTGGAGAGCGGATGGATCAGTGAAGTCGATGCGGCGTATTGGTCATTGAACAAGCCGCTGGAGAACGGGCGGGGTAACCATAGCAGTGACAGGTAATCCATCACCACGCGCGGCTCGGTCAGTAGACGTTGCGCGTAGGTCCACGAGCGGATGCCTGCATTGCCGCCGTGGAGTATCCCGGTTGCACCAATACGCACCAGGTACAAGCAAATGCCCATTGTGGGAATGATGGCGAAGAGCCAAATTACGAGACGATGTGCGCGCTTTTCCCGCGCTGGAAGGACGTGGCGTCGTGAACCCAGCAGAATCGCCTCGATCACCAGCGCGTAACAGGGCAGCAATATGCCGTTGGCCTTGGAAAGCACACCCAACACGGTGAATCCACCCAGCCCGAGTACGCTCCAGATCAGCCCGGAGCGCAGATGTCCCCCGACCAAGCGTTCGCGCCCGTGGAGCCAGATCAACAAACCGGCAAGCACACAGGTGGCAGGCAACATGGCTTCGCGTTGCACGATGTACAGCGTGGTGGAAACCCACAACGGATGCAGCAACCAGAACGAAGCGCCCAGCAATGCCGCATTACGGCAGCGCGTAATTTCCAGGTTCAACAGACTGCCTAGCCGGTTCAGCAACGCAAACAGCAGCAGGCCATTAGCGACGTGCAGTATGAGATTTGTGCGCTTGAACGGTAACGGGGCAGCAGGCCAGTTACGTGCGTCAATCAGGAATGTCAACAACGTAAGAGGCCGGCCGGTGGGGTCGGCGGTGCCGGAAGTGATGTAACGCCAGAAGGAGAACCAGTTATCGATCGGTCCGGGGGCGCTCAACGCTGGAAGATTGGCAAAATCATCAAAAAGAAAACCACCATTTAAACCAGGCCAATAGACGTAGATCGCCAGCAACACTAATGCGAACGGAAAGAGCAATGACGATGTTGAGAGATGAGGACGCGTCAAGAGATTGATCCAAACAAAAAGGCCGCACGAGGCGGCCTTTTTGTCTATGAGTGTGTGAGTTTACTTACGGCAGGACGACGGGAGGTATTTGTTGCTGACCGTGCCGCCGTTGCAGGTCCACGAAGTGCTACCAGCGGACGTAACGGGCGACAGCACCAGCGTTTTCGTATCGATCGCGGTGTTGGCCTTCTGCGGCGATGCCTTTGCAAAAGTAGCGGTGATCTTGCCGTCTGCCACCGCAACCTGGCTCACATAGCTACCCGTGATGCTTTCGGCTTTAGCAAGTCCAGCTGACGCGTTGGTGGACGGCATCCTGCCCGTGTTGCTGTAGAACTCGGCCACCGCAGTCTTCGCGCCGTCGGCGAGCGTGCTGCCTTCCGACACCTGCGAGCGAATGATGTAGTCCTGGTAAGCCGGAATCGCGATGGCGGCGAGGATCGCGATGATCGCGACCACGATCATCAATTCGATCAGGGTGAAGCCTTTCTGCATGTTCTTCATGGTGGTTCCCTTGTGTTCTGGTTAGCTAACCGGTGATGCCCCCTGAGCTCCAGTCCCGTACCCCCTAGGCGGGATGGGACTCCCCTTACTCGCGGTCAGGATGACCAGGAAGCTCACGGCAGATTCAAGCAGGTTGTGTGCCATATCTGCCGCTGGTGTATTTCCGCACATTTGTGCGTGCCCTGATTGTGCCCATGATCACGAAAGCACACAAGGTGATGTAGGACGAGCCGTTTGCAATGTTGGAATGCGGTGATGAGAGGGCCCGGCATATGTCGGAAACGGGCGAGTTGTGACGCTATTTGTCACTTTGTGCGTACCCTATTTCGTTCAAACCCTTACCTTCGGCAGGATGTCGGCAGATATTTCCTGTCCAACGTGCTGGGAGCACAGGTCCAGATGATGCTGCCTGCATGCGTGACGGGGGACAGCGCAAGATATTTGTCCGCGCCGCTGATGTACCTATTGGCCTTGGGGCCCTCATACAACACCTTGATCCAGCCTTGACTCACATCCACGCTGGATACGTATTTGCCGCTGATGGACTCCGTGGAAGCCAATCCAGCAGATTCGTTATTCGATGGAAACCGTCCCGTGTTGGACACGAAATCCCAGACGGCCGCTTTCGCTCCCGAGCCCAAGCTCATGCCCTCGGCCACCTGCGCACGGATCAAATAGTCCTGGTAAGCCGGGATGGCAATGGCGGCGAGGATGGCGATGATCGCCACCACGATCATCAACTCGATCAAGGTAAAACCGGCGGAAATACGTTGGCGCATGATGGACTCCCCTGTCAGTTGAGCGGGGAAGGCACGTTTTGTACCAATTGTGGGGAAATTATGTCGTTTGGCCGGTTGGGATCCGCAGGACGATGGGCACTGTCTTCGGGGATGAGATGGCCGTCACGGAATCAGGTGTATCCGCGACTGCCAGCCGGTGGGGCGACAACGGATTCCGGCGCATTCCAGCGTGCCACGGCGGACGAATGCGCAAAATACGCGCCCGTGTGGTGGACGCGACTTCGACACTGCGGCGTTGATGCAGCGCACCTTTGCCTGCCCTGCGTGCGCGGTTACCTTGGCGTTTTATTTACCAAGGACTCGCCATGAAACCTCTGATTGCCTGCCTGCTGCTTGCGCTCGCAGCGGCACCTGCGCTGGCGGCCGATGTCGATGTGGTGGACACCACGTTCGCCAAGGCCCAAGGCGTGCATCCGTTCAATGTGCGCGATCTGGTGATGATGGATCGGGTGAGTGATCCGCAGTTGTCGCCGGATGGCCGTTATGCGGCGTTTGGTGTGCGCAGTACGGATTACGCCGCGAACAAGGGTGTCAATGCCATCTACGTGCTGGACCTGGGCAAGGATGGCCAGCCTGTGAAGGTGGTGGACAAGGGCAGCTCCGCGCGCTGGTCGCATGACGGCCGCAGCCTTTATTTCCTGGCGCCGGCCAAGGGTGTGACGCAGTTGTGGCGGCTGGATCTGGCGGGCGGCAAAGGGCTTGATCTTGCTCGGCACGGTGCGCCGGTGCAGGTGAGTCATGGCGTGCTGGATCTGGGCGGCTACACGTTGTCGCCCGATGGTGGGCGGGCGCTGCTGTCGTATGAGGTGTTCACCGATTGCGCCAACCTGGCCTGCACGCACGAGCGGTTGGCCGCGCGGGAGAAGGACAAGGCCAGCGGCACGCTCTACACCAAACTCTTCGTGCGGCATTGGGATACCTGGGCCGATGGCCGGCGCAATCAGTTGTACGTGGCGCGATTCGACGGCAAGGGGCAGTTGCCCGCGGAGCCGACGTTGCTCAGTCGCGGTATCGATGGCGACGTGCCGAGCAAACCGTTCGGCGACGACAGCGAGTTCACCTTTGCGCCCGATGGCAAGAGCGTGTTTTTCGACGTCCGCATCGCGGGCACCACGGAGCCGTGGTCGACCAATTTCGACGTGTATCGCGTGCCGGTGGATGGCTCGGCCGCGCCCACCAATCTCACGGCCGACAACAAGGCGTGGGACGCGTATCCGGTAGCGTCACCCGATGGCAAGACGCTTTACTACCTTGCGATGAAGAAGCCGGGCGCCGAGGCCGATCGTTTCGCGATCATGGCGCTGGACCTGGCCACCGGCACAAAACGCGAGGTCGATCCGCAGTGGGATCGTTCGCCTGGCAGCCTGGGCATTTCGGCGGATGGCAAGACGCTTTATGCCACGGCGGATGATGAGGGCCAGCATCCGCTGTTTGCGATCGACACGGCCAGCGGCAAGGTGCGCAAGGTGGTGGGCGAGGGCACGGTGGGCGGTTATTCGCTGGCGGCTGGCAAGCTGCTGCTGTCGCGTGACGACCTGAAGCGGCCCGCCGATCTGTACCTGGCGGGCACCGATGGCAGCCACTTGAAACAGGTTACCCATTTCAACGCCGCGGACCTGAAAAATGCCCAGGTCGGCGACGCCGAGTTCTTCAACTTCAAGGGCGCCGAGGGCGCGAACGTGCAGGGTTACGTGGTCAAACCGGCCAATTATCAGCCCGGCAAAACCTATCCGGTAGCCTTCATCATCCACGGTGGCCCGCAGGGTGCGATGGGCAATGGCTGGAGCTATCGCTGGAATCCGCAGACCTACGCCGGCCAGGGTTTTGCCGTGGTGACGGTCAATTTCCACGGCTCCACCGGCTACGGCCAGGCGTTCACCGACGCTATCTCCGGTGACTGGGGCGGCAAGCCATTGGAGGATCTGAAGCTCGGCTGGAAGGCCGCGCTGGACAAGTACAGTTTCCTCGACGGTGACCGCGCCTGCGCCATGGGTGCCAGCTACGGCGGCTACATGACGTACTGGATCGCCGGTGTGTGGAACGAACCGTGGAAATGTCTGATCGACCACGACGGCGTGTTCGACACCCGCGCCATGTATTACGAGACCGAAGAGCTGTGGTTCGAGGAAATGGAAAACGGCGGCACCCAGTTCGACCATCCCGAAAATTACGAGAAGTTCAATCCGATCAACCACGTCAAGGACTGGCGTGTACCGATGCTGGTGATCCACAGCGGCAAGGATTTCCGCATCCCGCTTACCCAGGGGCTGAGCGCCTTCACCGCCCTGCAGCGTCGCGGCATCCCCAGCGAATTCCTCACCTTTCCCGACGAAAACCACTGGGTACTGAAGCCGCACAATAGCGTTCAGTGGCATGACGCGGTGAATGCGTGGTTGAAGAAGTGGACGGCGGAGTAATCGCGGGGTAGAGACATCTGTGGGTGCGGGTTGTGGGAGCGACTTCAGTCGCGATGCTTCTGCTTTGGAGCTCCAAAACAAGAGCATCGCGACTGAAGTCGCTCCCACAGAAGCCCCCCGGGACACAGCAGATCAGCCTCAGGATTCGCCATCAAGGAACCAGGCATCCCAATAGGGATAATCCATGGGGTCTCCCACCAACCCGGCCCGCACCGGATTGGCGATGATGTAGCGGGCCGCCTTTTCGATGGATTCGTCTCGACGCAGGGCGGTCGTGAAACCCCTTGTCCCAGAGCGATCCGTCGAATGTGCAGCTTTGGCCGACGATGCGCGCCGTGGCGCCTTTGACGCGCTGCATGGTCGACGACAGGCTCTTGCCTGCGCCTAACTCGATCAAGCCGTGCCAGTGGTCGGGCATCAATACCCAACACAGGCAGTGGCTTGGAAACCACAGATCCACCGACGACATGCTGCGCACGGTTGTTCGGGCGGGCTCGGTGTTGAGAAAGTGGGGCTTGCATTGCGGCGTGATAGTGGTGACCAAGTAGAGCTGGCTTGGTATGGATCGGCGGCCACGGCGCAGATGGAAGGAGCCTGAGATGGGAAAGGTTGGCATGGGGCAAATCTGCACCATGGACGAGCATGCCGTCTTGCGCGGCTTGCTGAGAGGCTTGTGGCTGTTGGCGGTTTTGCGGGTAGGGCATCGCGACTGAAGTCGCTCCCACAGGCCGAGACCTTGTGGGAGCGACTTCAGTCGCGATGCCCTTGCATCGAAGCTTCAAAACAAAGCATCGCGGCTGAAGCCGCTCCCACAACCCTGTCCCCTACAACCACTTCGCCCGCTTCAACCCCACATAGATGCCGCCCACGATGCAGCCCATGACCACGATGATGGCGGGGTAGGCCCAGGGTCGGCTGAGTTCGGGCATGTGGGTGAAGTTCATGCCGTACCAGCTGGTGAGCAGGGTGGGCGCGGCCAGCATGGCGGCCCAGCCGGCGAGTTTTTTCATGACCTCGTTCTGGCCGAAGGTGACCAGCGAGAGGTTGACGTTGATGGCGGCGCTGAGCATTTCGCGCATGGCGCTGATCGATTCGTTGACGCGGAATACGTGGTCGTAGACGTCGCGGAAATAGGCGCGCAGCTTGTCGGGAATGAGGTTGGGGTGCAGTCGCACCAGCTGGCTGATGATGTCCTGCAGCGGTGCCACCGCCAGGCGCAGGGTCATCAGGTCGCGTTGCATGTCGTACAGGCGCCGCACGGTGGTGCGCTTGAAGGTTTCGGCGAAGATGTCCTGTTCCAGTTGCTGCAGCTCTTCGCGAAAGTCGCGCACGATCGGCAGCAGGTTGTCGACGATGAAGTCGAGCACGCTGTAGAGACCGTAGCTGGGCCCGAGTGCCAGCAGTTCGGGGGTGTGCTCGCAGGTGCGACGCGCGGGCGCGTACGACATCGATGCGCCGTGCCGCACGGTCACCAGGTAGCGCGGGCCGAGAAAGATATGCGTTTCGCCGAAGGTCAGCTCACCGCCTGTGAGCTGGGCGGTCTGCACCACCAGAAACAGCGAGTCGCCATAGGTTTCCAGCTTGGTGCGCTGATGCGCGTTGTGCGCGTCCTCGATGGCCAGGTCGTGCAGGCCGAACTCCTCCTGCATTTTTTCCAGCAGCGTTTCATCGGGCTCATACAAGCCAACCCAGACGAAGGTGTCGGGCTGCGCCAGCACGTCGCTGATTTCATCCAGCGTGATCTCGCCGATGCGTTGGCCATCGCGCCGATAGGCGATGCAGTTGACCACTTGCTGGTCGGGCGGCGTGGACGGGGCAACGGGCGGCGTGGCGAGGTTCATCGACGCATGATGCCCCGCTGCTCCAGGTGGGGCAATGAAACGTTCAGACGGGACGGCGCAGACGCCAGGCCAGCATCAGCCAGATCGGCAGCGCAAACAGCAGCCAGGGCTGGTTCTGCTGCACCACGCCGGGTAGCAGGTGCAGCACGACCGCGACGATCGTGGCCAGCAGTTGCATCGCGATCACGCCGTCGATGAAACGCGATGGGGTTATTCCACGGCGCGCACGCCACAGCGAAGGCAACAGCAGCCAGGCCAGCGGATTGAACAGCAGCAGGTTGGCGTTGGCCCAGGCCGAGTGGTGCGCGGTCAGCGTCCACAACACCAGCAACACCCACCCCACGAATCCGGCGGCCAGCGCGTAGAGCATCCCCAGCAGGGTGAATCCGGTGGGCCAGAAACGTCGCGCCAGCAGCATCAGCGCGGCGATAGCCAAGCCCGCCAGCGCCAGCGGCCCGCGCAGGTCGGGCGCGCTGGCCGGTGGTGTGTCGAGGCGGTTCGCCGACACGATGCGGCTGTCCGACACCAGCGGTTGCCAGCCACCCTTGCCGTCGCCGATGCGCACGTTTTCGACGGCGCGCTGGAACACCATCGGTATGAAGCTCTCCTGCCACAGCGTCAGCGGGTGATCGGCGTACGGCCCCAGGCCCAGGTCGAGCACCAGCATCAGCGCGGGCTGGTTGCTCATCAGGCGCAGCGTTTGTTGGCGGTAGGTCATGCCACCGGGGCGCGCCGCCAGCTGCGCTTTCAACGCGCCACCCAGTGCCCGATTCAGCGCATCG
Organism: Rhodanobacter fulvus Jip2; assembly: GCF_000264315.1. Lineage (GTDB taxonomy): Bacteria > Pseudomonadota > Gammaproteobacteria > Xanthomonadales > Rhodanobacteraceae > Rhodanobacter > Rhodanobacter fulvus. The sequence continues at coordinate 15,463 of NZ_AJXU01000058.1, read as the reverse complement.
CGTACCCGCGTGGCGCAGTTGTCGATGTAGTAGTCGTAGCCGTAGTGGCGGTTTTCCGGGCGCAGGTTCCACAGCAGGAAATCGCGCAGTGCACCGGCCTGCGCCGTTGTCAGCGCCAGGCGCTGGCGGGTGATCGAGCGGCCGGTTTCGATGTAATAGCTTTCGTCGATGTCGCTGAACGCCGCGCCCATCATGTAGTTCATGCGGCCGCGGGCGAAGTTCAGGAAGAAATTTTCCTGGTCGAAATCGAACTCGCCGTAATTGAAATTGACCGACTCACCCGAGACCGTGTCGCGTACCTGCAGCGCGTCGTGGCCGAAGCGCTCCCAGTAGGTTTCGCCCGGGCCGTAGGTGACCAGCGCGATCTCCAGATTGGCCGCCGGGGCGTTGGCGACGCTGGCGTGGGTGGGCGAGGCCAGCAGCCACGACATGGCGATGAAGAGCGCGAGGGTGATGTGGCGCAGGGGTGTCATCGCGTGGTTCCGGTAGCTATAGATGAGGCGATACTTGTGGGAGCGACTTCAGTCGCGATGCTTTTCGCTGATCCGGCAAGAGCATCGCGACTGAAGCCGCTCCCACAGGGGCGGCGCCTGCAGGAATTCACTCGGCCTGGCGGATGACGCGGAACTGCTGCACGCGGCGGTCATCGGCCTGGGTGACGTGGAACAGGTAATCGTCGATGGCCACTTCCTCGTCCACTTCCGGCAGGTGACCGAACTCGGAGGTGACCAGGCCGCCGACGGTGTCGTACTCCTCGTCGGAGAACGCGGCGCCGGTCTGCTCGTTGAAATCCTCGATCGGGGTCAGTGCGCTCACCAGCCAGTCGCCGCCGGGTTGGGCGTACATGAGGACGGGTTCTTCCTCGTCGTCGTGTTCGTCGTCGATCTCGCCCACGATCTGTTCCAGCACGTCCTCGATGGTGATCAGCCCGGCCACGCCGCCGTACTCGTTCACCACCAGCGCCATGTGGTTGCGCGACAGCCGGAACTCGGCGAGAAGCACGTTCAACCGCATCGATTCGGGAATCAGCACGGCGGGGCGCAGGATGGCGCGGATGTCGAAATCGGTGCCGTTGCCGAAGAATTTCAGCAGATCCTTGGCCAGCAGGATGCCCAGGATTTCGTCCTTGTCCTCGCCATGCACGGGGAAGCGCGAGTGGCCCGATTCGACCACGGCGGCAAGGATGTCGGGGAGGGTGGATTCGGCGGCGATCATCACGATCTGCGCGCGCGGCACCATCACATCGTCCACGCTCAGTTCGGTGACCTTGATCGCACCCTCGACCATGGTGAGGGTGTCAACGGAAAGCAATCCGTTGGTCTGGGCGGCGCGCAGTTCGTCGAGCAGTTCGTCGCGGTTGCGGGCTTCGCCGGAAAAAAGATGGCCCAGTCGATCCCACCAGGTACGGTGGGCCGGGCCGCTGGTACTACCAGGGTCGTCGTTCATTACTCGTTTGAATTCAGCCCGAAAACGGGCGGAAGGCCGATTCTAGCGGAAAATTTTCGATGGTTCAGGTGGCCAGGCATTCCCGACGCCTCCCCTTTTTAGCCGTCATCCCAGCGAAAGCTGGGATCCAGCGACTCCACACCTGAAGCTAAGGCACTGGATTCCAGCTTTCGCTGGAATGACGGCCTTCCATCGATTATCCCTGAACGGGGGTGTAGGGATCGCGGATGCCCAGGCCCGCCAGGATGCGGGTTTCCAGCGCCTCCATGGCCTCGGCCTGCGCCTCCTCGATGTGGTCGTGGCCCAGCAGATGCAACACGCCATGCACGGTGAGGTGCGCCCAATGGTCGCGCGGCGGCTTGCCCTGTTCGGCCGCTTCGCGCGCCACCACCGGCGCGCAGATCGCCAGGTCGCCGATCAGTGGCAGTGCCACGCCCGGCGGCAAATCGGCGGGGAATGACAGCACGTTGGTGGCGTAATCCTTGCCGCGGTAGTCGCGGTTCAGCGCGCGGCCTTCGTCCGTGTCGACGATGCGGATCGACAGCTCGGCCGGCTTGCGCCGCCGTGCGCCGCGCAACGCCGCCGCCACCCAACGCCGAAAGCTGGCCGCCGCGGGCACGCCCGCGCGCGGTACCGCATAACCCACATGTACTTGCGCAGGTTCCAGCGCGACTTGTGGGAGCGACTTCAGTCGCGATGCTTCTGGCTTGCGAGCCATCGCGACTGAAGTCGCTCCCACAGCGGCACGGCGGCTCATTCGCTGTCCCCATCCTTTTGTTCGAACGCCTCGTAGGCACGCACGATTTTCGCCACCAGCGGATGGCGCACCACGTCGCGCGAGGTGAAGAAGGTGAAGCTGATGCCGTTGACGTCGCGCAGCACTTCCACCGCCTGGCGCAGACCGGACTTGGTCTGGCGCGGCAGGTCGACCTGGGTGACGTCGCCGGTGATCACCGCCACCGTGCCGAAGCCGATGCGGGTAAGGAACATCTTCATCTGCTCGACGGTGGTGTTCTGCGCTTCGTCCAGGATCACGTACGAATCGTTGAGGGTGCGCCCGCGCATATAGGCCAGCGGGGCGATCTCGATCACGTTGCGCTCGATCAGTTTGGCCACCCGCTCGAAACCCAGCATTTCGTACAGCGCGTCGTACAGCGGGCGCAGGTAGGGATCGACCTTCTGCGACAGGTCACCCGGCAAAAAGCCCAGTTTTTCACCGGCCTCGACTGCCGGACGCACCAGCAGCAGGCGCTGCACCCGATTGGCCTCCAGCGCCTCGACCGCGCTGGCCACCGCCAGGTAGGTCTTGCCGGTGCCGGCCGGGCCCACGCCGAAATTGATGTCGTGCGTGGCGATGGCGTGCAAGTAGCGTTCCTGGTTGGCGCCGCGGCCCTTGATCAGGCCGCGTTTCACCTTGATCAGCACTTCGGGCGTGTTTTCCGCCACGTCGGCGGTGATCGCATCGACGCCCGATTCGGCCAGGTGCAGGTTGATGCGGGCGCCGGTCAGCGACTCGTCCTCGGTGCAGGCGTACAGCGCGCGCAGTACTTTCTCCGCGGCGCGGCTGGCCGCGTCATCGCCGATGACCTGGAAGATGCTGCCGCGATGATTGATCTCCACGCCCAGGCGCAATTCGATCTGGCGCAGGTGCTCGTCGAACGGGCCGGACAGGTTGGCCAGTCGGGCGTTGTCTTCGGGATCGAGGGTGAAATCGCGCTGGTTGAGGCCGTTGGTCATGTCGGGCGATACGTAGCCGCGGAAAAGGGGCGGTCAGGATAACTGATGCGCGTGGCGGCGCCGTCGAGAAGCGTGGCGGTTGCGGTGATCGCGGAACGCCGCACAATGACGACATGAATTCCCCGCAAGCCCCGATGACCGAAGTGCGCGTGGACGTGTGGCTATGGGCCGCGCGCTTCTTCAAGACCCGCAGCCTGGCCAAGCAGGCCATCGACGGTGGCAAGATCCACGTCAACGACGCCGGCTGCAAACCGGCCCGGATGCTGCACGCGGGCGACCGCCTGAAGATCACCCGCGGCGAGGAAAAGCTGGAAGTGGATGTGCTGGCGCTGGGCGACAAGCGTGGGCCGGCGGCGGTGGCGCAGACGTGGTATCGCGAGACCGAGGCGAGCGTGGCGCTGCGCGAGGCGGCGCGGGAACAGCGCCGGCTGGTTGGCATGAACGGGCCGCTGAAGCGGCCGGACAAGCATGCGCGGCAGGATTTGCGGCGGATGAAGGATGGGCGGTGAGGTCGGGCGAAGAGCGGCCCTCATCCGCCCTGTCGGGCACCTTCTCCCGCGAAGCGGGAGAAGGGAGCTGGCTGCCCGGACGGAATGCGTTGCTGGCTCGTGCTGATTCGGAGCGTGCAGCCAACAGCGTCCAATAAACTCGATGATTCCCTTCTCCCGCTTGCGGGAGAAGGTGCCCGAAGGGCGGAAGAGGGCGCTCTTCAATCCGACAGCGACTTCAACCGATACAACGCCTCCAACGCCTCGCGCGGCGTCATGGCATCCGGATCGATCTCCTCCAGCGCCCGCTCCACCGCTGACGGCGCCGCCGCCGTGAACAGCCCGAGTTGCGGCGAAGTCTCCGGCGCCGCCGCAGGCGAACCAGCATGCTGATGCATGCCTCGCTCCAGCTCCGCCAGCGTACGCCGCGCATCGGCGATCACGGATTTCGGCAGCCCGGCCAGCGCCGCCACTTGCAAGCCAAAGCTGCGGTTGGCGGGGCCTTCCTTCACCGCATGCATGAACACCAGTTGCTCACCGTACTCCACGGCGTCCAGGTGCACGTTGGCGATGCCGGGATAGGTGCTGGCCAGTTCGGTCAACTCGAAATAATGCGTGGCGAACAAGGTATAGGCGCGGCTGTGCTGGCCCAGGTGCACGGCGGCGGCACGGGCCAGCGAGAGGCCGTCGTAGGTGCTGGTGCCGCGGCCCACCTCGTCCATCAGCACCAGGCTGTTTTCCGTGGCGTTGTGCAGGATGTTGGCCGTTTCGCTCATCTCCACCATGAAGGTGGACTGGCCGCGCGAGAGGTCGTCGCCGGCGCCGATGCGGGTGAAGATGCGGTCGATCGGGCCGATCACGGCGCGCGTCGCGGGCACATAGCTGCCGATGTGGGCCAGCAGCACGATCAGCGCGTTCTGCCGCATGTACGTACTTTTGCCGCCCATGTTGGGGCCGGTGATCACCAGCATGCGGCGGTTGTCATCGAGGATCAGGTCGTTCGGCTCGAACGGTTCGTCGCGTACTTTTTCCACGACGGGATGACGGCCGCGCTCGATCGCGATGCCGGGTTCGTCGGTGAGCTGCGGGGCGCTCCAGTCCAAGGCCTCGGCGCGTTCGGCCAGCGTGGCCAGCACATCGAGTTCGGCGATGGCCGCGGCGGCGGATTTCAGTGGTTCCAGCGTTTCGGTGAGGGTGTCGAGCAGCGCCTCGTACAGCGCGCGCTCGCGCATCAGCGAGCGTTCCTTCGCCGAGAGCACCTTGTCCTCGAAGTTCTTCAACTCCTCGGTGATGTAGCGCTCGGCGTTTTTGGTGGTCTGCCGCCGCGTGTAATGCGTGGGCGCCTTGTCCGACTGCGCCTTGCTGATCTCGATGTAATAGCCGTGCACGCGGTTGTAGCCGACCTTCAGCGTGCCGATGCCGCTGGCGGCTTTTTCGCGTTCTTCCAGTTCCACCAGGTACTGGTCGGCGTGGGTGGACAGCCGGCGCAGTTCATCGAGTTCGGCGTCGTAGCCCTCGGCGATGATGCCGCCGTCGCGCTGCAGTACGGGCGGTTGCGGCACGATGGCGCGGGCGAGCAGGTCGGCGGTTTGCGCGTGGTCGCCGATGCGTTCGATCAGGTCGCGCAACAGTGGGCTGTCCATCGCGGCGATCTGCTGGCGCAACTGCGGCGCGGTGGCCAGACCATCGCGCAGGGTGGACAGGTCGCGTGGCCGCGCGGAACGCAGCGCTACCCGGGCCAGGATGCGTTCCAGGTCGCCGATGCCGCGCAGTTGTTCGCGCAGCGGTTCGTGGCGGCGGCCGTCGATCAAGCTGCCGATGGCCTGGTGGCGACGGCGCAACACGTCGCGCGAGCGCAGCGGGCGGGTCAGCCAGCGGCGCAGCGCGCGGGCGCCCATCGGCGTCACGCTTTCGTCGAGCACGCCCAGCAAGGTGTGTTCGGTGCGGCCGCTGGGGTGGGTGTCCAGCTCCAGGTTGCGCCGGGTGGCGGCGTCCAGCGCGATGGTTTCGCTGGCTGCTTCCACCGCCATGCCGGTGAGGTGCGGCAGCGCGCTTTTCTGGGTTTCCTCGATATAGCCGAGCAGGCAGCCGGCGGCGGCCAGGCCAAGCGGCAGGCCATCGACGCCGAAGCCGCCGAGGCCGCTGGTGCGGAAGAAGCGGTTCAATTCGCGCCGCGCCGCATCCACATCGAAATGCCACGGTGGACGTTTGCGCAGGCCGGGCAGGGTGCTGACCATGCGCGGCCAGGTCACGTCCTCGCACACCAGCGTCTCGGCCGGTTGCAGCCGCGCCAGTTCGGCGGCCAGCGCTTCGGCGGTGGGCACTTCGCTGAGCAGGAAGCGGCCGCTGGAAAGGTCGACCCAGGCCAGGCCGTAGGCGTGGTTGTGACCAGCGTGGATGGCCAGCAACAGGTTGTCGCGCCGATCCTCCAATAGCGCCGCATCGGTCACTGTGCCCGGCGTGATGATGCGCACCACCTTGCGCTCGACGATGCCCTTGGCCTGCGCCGGGTCGCCCATCTGCTCGCAGATCGCCACCGACTCGCCCAGCCGCACCAGCCGCGCCAGGTAATTTTCCGCGGCGTGGTACGGCACGCCGGCCATCGGAATCGGTGCACCGGCGGATTGCCCGCGCTGGGTCAGTGTGATGTCCAGCAGCCGCGCCGCCTTGCGTGCGTCGTCGTAGAACAGCTCGTAGAAATCGCCCATGCGGAAGAACAGCAGCACGTCCGGGTGCTCGGCCTTGGCCGCGAGGTATTGGCGCATGAAGGGTGTGTGTTCTTTCAAGAGCGCGTTCTTTGTGCAGTGGCGGTCGACGTTGGGGGTGCCATCGTAGCCGCTCTGGCCGCCCGTTGTTTCGTCCCGCCGCGCTTCAGCCCGGGCTGCCCGTGTTGGGCACGAAGCCATCGGCACTCCATGCCTCGCTGCCCACGCCGTGGTGCACCACGAACAGCCCATCGGGATCGTGGCGCCGCTTGGTGCGCGCCAACCGCGGGTGGTTCGCGCCCCAGAAGCGCTGTTGCCAGTCGCGCAGGAAATAGTCGCTTTCCGACACGTAGGACCCGGCGTCCGGCGCCACCTTCCGCAGCGCGTCCATGGCCTTGTCCACGGCGGCGGCGTCGCGCCGGGCCTTGGCCAGATCGGGCGGAGTGCGGTGCAGGCCGGGGTAGGCGGGACCGCCGCTGCCGCCGATGATCGCCAGCGCAAACGCGCCCAGTACGTCCGGGTGCGTGGCCGTGTTGCGGGCTCGCTCGATCGCATCGGGCGCGCCGCCGGCCAGGCCCTTGTTGAAGTGAAGCCCCACGTCCCATGCCTGCGAGGCGTCGAACAGGGCGTCGACCAGCTTCGTTTCTGTTTCGAGCAGGGTGGCGGGCAGCCAGGTCGACTGGTAGGCATGGATGAACCAGCCGACCTGGCCTTGGTCGCCGGCCCACAGCACGTGGTTGTCGGGTGCGCCAGCGCGGTCGTCGTCCACCATCAGGCCAGGCGCATGCTGGCGGAAAAATTCAGCGTCCCAGAAATGCCGCGCCGGCAGGGCCAGTACCGTCAGCGGTTCGACGACGGTGTAGTCCGGGCGCGCCGTCACCCACGCCATGAACGGCGCCCAGCAGGTTTCCGCCTCGGCCTTGGTCAGCCCTTGGAACACCATGGAGATGGTCAGGGTGTCGCCACCGCCCAGCGTCATCTGCTCGCCCCAGTGCGGGTTGAACAGCGCATCGCGGTAGAAACGCATCGCCTCGGCGATCAGGGCGCGAAACGCGGCAGGCGAGGACGCCTTGATGCGACCGAACGCGCCGCCGAAGAACTCGGGCAACGCGAACGTACGCAGCGTCAGCCGCGTCACCACGCCCAGGCTGCCGCCACCACCGCCCTTGATCGCCCAGAACAGGTCGGGGTCCCGGTTTTCATTGACCACGCGGATCCGGCCATCGGCCGTGACCACTTCGGCCTCCAGCAGGTTGCCCGCGGCTGTGCCCCAGCGCTTGGAAAAACTGCCGAAACCACCGCTCTGCACCAGCCCCGCCACGCCCACCGTGGTGCAGCCGCCACCTTGCACGTAGCGGCCGCTGCGCGTGGTTACTTCGGAATACGCATCGATCCACATGGCGCCGGCGCCCACGCTCACCGCCGGTTGGGGTGCTACGGCGCTGTCGCGTGGAACGAAGTCGTCGTGCATCTGCACCTGGTTCATGTGTCGCGTCCATACCAGCAGCGAGTCGGGCGCGTCGGACGTGCCCTGGTAGCTGTGGCCGCCGCCTTTCACCACCAGCCGCAGCCGGTGCTCGCGGGCGAAGTCGACGGCCGCGGCGACGTCGGCGGCCGTCTCGGCGGCCACCGCATAGACGCTGGGCCGGGATAGCCACGCGTCGGCCCAGCCGCTGGTCTGGGTCAGCGCGGGCTGGTCGCCGAGGTAGAAGGGATTCTTCAAATGTTTCACTGCCTCCGCCCTGACGGCCGCGGGCGCTTCAGGATCGAATGGCGATTGCAGTTTCTGCAGGCGACCTCCGGTTTTTCGCCGCAGTTCGTCCCAACGTGCATCGCTGGGCCAGCCCGGTTCGCCGGGGCGAACCTTGCGCCGCAGGCGCGGTACGAGTTCGCGGGTACTGGCCAGCAGGCGCTGGGCCGGCAACAGCGAAAGGAGCGGGGCGGCCAGGACGGCCTTGAGCAGGTCACGGCGATGCATGGGAATGTCCGGCGCGGGAGAAGTGGCCATGGTGCGCCAGCGAAGGCGCGTCATCGCTGGCAAAGTGACCAATCGATCCGCCCCGGTGACGTATCGCGGACGGCGGGGACGGTGCGGGATGCTTTGCGTAGAATCCGCGCATGAACGAGCAGCCGCATTTCGATTTCCGCGACTTCCAGCGCTGGCGGCGGCCCATCGAAGTCGGCTTCTGGGTGACGCTGACCGTCCTCAATACGGTGTTCAACGGCCTGGTCGCGCGGATCGACCATGCGCGCACGGCTGCGTGGGAGCCGTGGTTGTGGGAATGCAGCAGCTCGCTGCTGATCCTGGCGCTGATTCCGCTGGTGGTGGCGCTGGAGCGCCGGTGGCCCGTCCGCTTCGACACCTGGCGGCGCAGTCTGCCGCTGCACCTGCTGGCCACGATCCCGTTCAGCGTGGTGCACGTGGCCGGCATGGTGGCGCTGCGCAAGCTGGCCTATGCACTGGCCGGTTCCCATTACCTTTTCGGGGCACAGTGGGGCTACGAATACCTGAAGGACATCCGTACCTATTTCCTGATCATCGCGCTGATCTGCCTGTCGCGGCTGTGGCTCATGCGCTGGCAGGGTGAGGCGCGGCTGCTGGTCGAGCCCGATGAGGGGCAGGCGGCGGAGCCGGTCGATCGCCCCGACCGCTTCCTGGTGCGCAAGCTGGGCCGGGAATTCCTGTTGAACGCCAGCGAGGTGGAGTGGCTGCAGGCCTCGGGCAATTACGTGAACCTGCATGTGCGAGGTCGTGATTATCCGCTGCGCACGACCATGGCGGCGATCAGCGAGCGGCTGCATCCCGAGCGCTTTGCACGGGTGCATCGCAGCTATTTCGTGAACCTCGATTACCTCGTGCAGATCGAACCGCTGGATACGGGCGACGCTCGCCTGACGCTGCGCGATGGCACCACGATCCCCTGCAGTCGCCGCTATCGCGCCAGCTTGCGCGAGCGTTTCGACAGTTGATGGCGGTATCGGACGGGATGGGGCTTGGCGTGATCGCCTTGAGCGGGTAGAACAGCGTGTCCGTGCGCGGCACCGCGCATTCCCGTTCGGAGAGTTGCATGGAATTGTCGTCCATTCCCACCGACGCCCAATTGATGGCGCTGGCCGCCGAGGTGGCCGCCGAGGTATTGCAGCATCGGCTGATGCTGGTGACGGCGGAGTCCTGCACCGGCGGCTGGGTGGCCAAGACGTTGACCGACCTGGAGGGCAGTTCGGCCTGGTTTCATGCCGGCGTGGTCACCTACAGTTACGAGGCCAAGGAGGCCTTGCTGGGTGTCAATCCGCACACGCTGGAACAGACCGGCGCGGTCAGCGAGGAGACGGTGCTGGAGATGGTTTCCGGCGCGTTGGCGCGCCTCGGCGCGGGCGTTGCGGTGGCGGTGACCGGTATCGCCGGGCCGTCGGGCGGCACCGCGGACAAACCCGTCGGCACCGTCTGGATCGGCTGGAAACGCCGCGGCGGCTACGCCCATGCGCAGGTTTTCCGGTTTTCCGGCGACCGCGAGGCAGTGCGACGACAAACCGTGGCGGCGGCGCTCAAGGGTTTGCGCAAAACGCTGACGGAATAGGGCGACGTGGGCCGCCAGGCCGGCTTGACCGGTGTGGGATAATGAACCCTTATCGCAGCCCGTGAGACACCGCCCGGGCATCATGCTTCCATTCACAGCCCAACCGGAATACCTACGATGGATGACAACAAGCGCAAGGCGCTCACCTCCGCCCTCGGCCAGATCGAAAAGCAGTTCGGCAAGGGCGCCATCATGCGCATGGGCGATCGCGTCAACGAAGCCATCGAGACGGTGTCCACCGGTTCGCTGGGTCTCGATATCGCCCTCGGCGTCGGCGGCCTGCCGCGCGGCCGTGTGGTCGAGATCTACGGGCCGGAATCGTCCGGCAAGACCACCATGACGCTGCAGGCGATCGCCAGCTGCCAGCGCGCCGGCGGCACCGCCGCATTCATCGATGCCGAGCATGCGCTCGACCCTACCTATGCGGAGAAGCTGGGCGTCAAGGTCGACGACCTGCTGGTATCGCAGCCGGACACCGGCGAACAGGCGCTGGAAATCGCCGACATGCTGGTGCGCTCGGGCGCGGTCGACATGGTGGTGGTCGACTCCGTCGCCGCACTGACCCCGAAGGCGGAAATCGAAGGCGAGATGGGCGACTCCCACGTCGGCCTGCATGCCCGCCTGATGAGCCAGGCGCTGCGCAAGCTCACCGCCAACATCAAGAAATCCGGCACCCTGGTGATCTTCATCAACCAGATCCGCATGAAGATCGGCGTGATGTTCGGCAGCCCGGAAACCACCACCGGCGGCAACGCGCTGAAGTTCTACGCCTCGGTGCGCCTGGACATCCGCCGCATCGGCGCGGTCAAGCGCGGCGACGAGATCATCGGCTCGGAAACCCGCGTCAAGGTGGTCAAGAACAAGGTCGCGCCGCCGTTCCGCCAGTGCGAGTTCGAGATCCTCTATGGCGAAGGCACCTCGCGCGAAGGCGAGATCATCGAGCTGGGCGTGGCGCAGAACCTGATCGAGAAATCCGGCGCCTGGTACAGCTACAACGGCGACCGCATCGGCCAGGGCAAGGAGAACGTGCGCCAGTACATGCGCGAACATCCGGACATGACCAACGAGATCGACCGCCTGCTGCGCGAGCGCCTGTTGGTGCCGGTCGGCAAGCCCGCCGCGGCCGCCGCGGAAGAGGCACTCGAGGAAGCGTGATCCCTGACCGGCAGCGACACACTGCAGCACATGGCCCGGCTCGTCCGGGCCATGTGCGTTTCACCTCGCTGCCCGGCCTCAATACGGCACTCCGGGGCACCCCAGCCGTTCGCCCTGAGCGTAGCGCAGCGGAGTCGAAGGGCTGTCCTTCGACTTCAGCCCTGCGGGCTTACGCTCAGGGCGAACGGTTGGGGGAATTCGCTCTGATCAGGTATTCGCTCGCATGCCCATGAAACGCCGTCCCGGCCCGGATGATCCCGCCAAGCCCAAACGCAGCGCCTACGACAAGGCGCTGGGGCTGCTGGCGCGCCGCGAGCATTCGCGCAAGGAATTGAAAACCAAGCTTCGCCAGGGCGGTTACGAAGGCGAGGAAACCACCGACGCCATCGATCGCCTGGGCGAGCAGCACTACCAGGATGACGACCGCTTCGCCGAAGTACTGCTGCGCAGCCGTATCAGCCAGGGTTACGGCCCGATGCGCCTGCGGGTGGAGCTGAAAAGCCACGGCCTGGCCGATGCCCGCATCCGCGAATTGATGGATGAGGCCGAGGTCGACTGGGACGCTTCCGCCGCCGCGCAACTGCGCCGCCGCTACGGCGGCGCGGGCACATCCGACCCTGCCGAACGCAATCGCCGGGCGCAATTCCTCTTGCGCCGCGGCTTTGCCGCCGCCACAGTACGACGTGTTACCCACGCCGATGTGGACGAAGCCGCCGACGATATTTCCTGAAACCCCCGCGGGATCATGGAGAATCCGCCGGGGCGCGTCACGGTGTGGCCTTTTGTCGTCCGCCATTCCTGATCCGCATGAAAACCTCCGAAATCCGCTCCACCTTCCTCGATTACTTCCGCGCCAAGGGCCACACCATCGTGCCGTCCAGTTCGCTGGTGCCCTCCAGCGACCCCACGCTGCTGTTCACCAACTCCGGCATGGTGCAGTTCAAGAACGTGTTCCTGGGCAGCGAAAAACCGGGCTATGTCCGCGCCGCCGATGTGCAGCGTTGCCTGCGCGCGGGCGGCAAGCACAACGATCTCGACGCCGTCGGCTACACCGCCCGCCACCACACGTTTTTCGAGATGCTGGGCAACTGGTCGTTCGGCGATTACTTCAAGCGCGATGCGATCGTGTTTGCATGGGAATTGCTGACCGGTGTGTTCAAGCTGCCGGCCGACAAGTTGTGGGTCACCGTGTACCAGACCGACGACGAAGCGTTCGACATCTGGAACAAGGAAATCGGCGTGCCGGCCGAGCGCATCGTGCGCATCGGCGACAACAAGGGCGCGCCGTATGCGTCCGACAATTTCTGGCAGATGGCCGACACCGGCCCCTGCGGTCCGTGCACGGAGATTTTCTTCGATCATGGCGAGAACATCGCCGGTGGCCCGCCGGGTTCGCCGGACGAGGATGGCGACCGCTACATCGAGATCTGGAACCTGGTGTTCATGCAGTTCGACCGCGCGCCCGATGGCACGCTGAGCCCGCTGCCGGCACCCTGCGTGGATACCGGCATGGGCCTGGAGCGGCTCGCCGCGGTGCTCCAGCACGTGCATTCAAACTACGAAATCGACCTGTTCGCCAACCTGATCCGCGCAGCGGGCGAGTTCACCGGCACGGCCGATCTTGCCAACAAGTCGCTGCGCGTCATCGCCGACCACATCCGCGCCTGCTCCTTCCTGATCGTCGATGGCGTGCTGCCATCCAACGAAGGTCGCGGCTATGTCCTGCGCCGCATCATCCGCCGCGCCCTGCGCCATGGCTGGATGCTCGGCGTGCGCGGTGATTTCTTCTGGAAGATGGTCGCGCCGCTGGTCGAGGAAATGGGCGCGGCGTATCCGGAGCTTGCCACGAAACAGGCGTTCGTCGAGGACGCCCTGCGCACCGAGGAGCATCGCTTCGGCGAGACGCTTGAGCACGGCATGCGCGTGTTCGATGAGGTGGCGCAGAAGTCCACCGGCACGATCGCCGGCGAGGATGCATTCCGGTTGTACGACACCTACGGTTTCCCGGTCGATCTCACCGCCGACATCGCGCGCGAGCGCGGACTCGATGTGGACATGGACGGCTTTGAACAAGCCATGGACGCCCAGCGCCAGCGCGCCCGCGCCGCGGGTCGTTTCGAGGCGAAGGGGCAGATGCCGGCCGAGCTGGCCAGTCAGCTGAAACCCACCGTATTCCTGGGTTACGAGGCGTTGCAGAGCGAGGGAAGCAAGCTGCTTGGCATCGTTCGTGATGGTTGCCAGTTGGATCAATTGGGCGAGGGCGAAGAGGGTTTGCTGATACTCGACCGCACCCCGTTCTATGCCGAATCCGGTGGCCAGGTGGGCGATCAGGGCGAACTGATCCACGCCCAAGGCCGTTTCGAGGTCGACGACACCTTGAAGATGGGCGGCGTGTTCTTCGGTCACGCCGGCCGTTGGCATGGCGCGCAGCCATTGCGTACCGGCGATCTGCTGGCGCCTCGCGTGGATGCCACGCGGCGACAGGCGATCGTGCTCAATCATTCGGCCACCCATTTGCTGCACGCGGCGTTGCGCCAGGTGCTGGGCGATCACGTGGCGCAGAAGGGGTCGCTGGTGGCGCCGGAGCGGCTGCGTTTCGACTTCTCCCACTTCAAGCCGATGAGCGCGGATGAGTTGCAGCGGGTCGAGGCGATGGTCAATGCCGAAGTACGCCGCAACGCCGCCGCGGAAATCCACAACATGGGCTACGACGACGCGATCGAGTTTGGCGCGATGGCGTTGTTCGGCGAGAAATACGGCGACGAAGTGCGCGTGCTGAAGATGGGCGATTTTTCCACCGAACTGTGCGGTGGCACCCATGTGGATCGCACCGGCGACATCGGCCTGTTCAAGATCACCAGCGAAGCGGGCGTGGCCTCCGGTGTGCGACGTATCGAAGCCGTGACCGGCGCCGGCGCGCTGGCCTGGGTGGCGGACGAAGAGCGTCGCCTGGCCGAGTTCGCGCACCTGCTTTCCAGCAGTGGTGACGACGCTGTCGAAAAGTTGCGCCAGCTGTTCGATCGCCAGAAAAAGCTCGAGCGCGAACTGGATGCGCTGCGCAGCAAGGCCGCTGGTTCCGCCACCGCCGACCTGGCCGGCAGTGCCGTCGATATCGACGGCATCAAGGTGGTGGCGGCACGGCTGGAAGGGCTGGATGCCAAGTCGCTGCGCGACAGCGTCGACCAGCTCAAGCAGCAGCTCGGCGATTGCGTCGTTCTGCTGGCTGGCGCCGCCGACGGCAGGGTGTCGCTGATCGCCGGCGTGCACGGCAAGGCACTGCAGCGGATCAAGGCGGGCAACGTCGTCGCTCACGTCGCGGCACAGATCGACGGCAAGGGTGGCGGGCGTGCCGACATGGCGCAGGGTGGTGGTTCCGATGCGCCCGGGTTGCCTGCCTTGTTGGCTGCTTTGCCGAAATGGGTATCGGCCCAATAAGCCAGCATGAACGCGAGCTTGCCTATGCCATTAGTTACTGTTGCCGCGCATTGCGCGCGGTAATGACGCTCAGTTAGTATCAATGACAGTGTCGGCGCCACCGGTAACGGTGGGGTCGCCAGTCAGGACGCCATGGAGTGTTTTGGCTGTGAGCCGGGAAGGCGAGAGGGCCTTCGACGGATCAATCGTCGAACTGCGCAACGAGGAGCTCAGGGGTGAGGTTCCTTCCCACCGCAGGCCTGTGAACAACAGCATTAATGGAGTAGCAAAATCATGTTGATTCTGACCCGCAGGGTCGGTGAAACCCTGATGATCGGCGACGAGGTGACCGTTACCGTTCTCGGAGTAAAGGGCAATCAGGTGCGTATCGGTATCAACGCGCCCAAGACCGTCGCCGTCCACCGCGAAGAAATCTATCAGCGGATCAAGGGCGAAAACGACGCTGGCAGCACGCCTGGCGAGCCCGCCGAACACGACCATTGAATTAAGACTTTACCTCGACCCCGCCGGTCAGTATCCTTGCCGGCTCCGCAGCAATGCGGCGAAAAACCCGGAGAGATGCCCGAGCGGCTGAAGGGGCTCCCCTGCTAAGGGAGTATAGGGTCAAAAGCCTTATCGAGGGTTCGAATCCCTCTCTCTCCGCCAGATACGCAAAACGCCCCGAAAGGGGCGTTTTGCGTATCTGGCGGAGAGAGAGGTGTGGACGAACCCTCTCGGGTTCGACAAATTCGCCGGGAGCGAATTTGGACAGCCGAAGGCTGGCCCCGCAGCGCGCAGCGCGAAGGGGTTGGGCCCATGGATGGGCCCAACAATCCCCGCGGACCTCACGCAACAGTGCAGCACACCGAGGCGGCGTTTTGCGTATCTGGCGGAGAGAGATGTGTGGACGAACCCTCTCGGGTTATTCGGCCCATCCTGG
>NZ_AJXU01000057.1 GCF_000264315.1 Rhodanobacter fulvus Jip2 | reverse complement strand
GATTGATCAGAGCATCCCTAACGCCTGAGTTAAGCCGACTTGCGTAGTGGAGCCAAAGCCATGGCAAGCTCTTTCTGCCATGGCTTTGGTGTAACGAAGCAAGTTCGGCTTGAACGAATTGTTAGGCCTCACGCCCCCAAGAGCTGGGCCTCATGGCCGGAGGATAGCAAACGATTACGAGCGATCTCATATTTTTCCGTGAGGTACTGCACTAGCGACATGTCTCCACCAGCTTCTTTGTACAGCTCCAAATAGCGGAAAATTCCCTCGGCTGCTAGGTGAGCGCGCAGCCAGATGTCACGATCTTGGATCAGCTCACCATCGGGGAGCACGCGGAACTTTAAGCCCTGCGCAACGATGGGCAGATGTTGCTCCCAGTCAATTCCGTCGCTTTGGAGCAGGGTGCGCAAAGGCACCTCTTGGACTTTATCTGCGGCGCCGAAATCATTGCCCCAAACCCAAGGGGCTTGGCAAGTTACGGGCTTAGCCACACATAGCTCAAAGTCATGTTCATAGCCCTGGATGGTCTTCAGGAGCTCGTCGCGCCGGCTTTGTTGCCGAGATTGATTAATGGTGTGTAGGCCCAAGGCAAAGGCAAGAAAGGCAAACAATGGGCCCAGCGTGCCTCCGAGATAATCACCAAAATTTGCCCAGTCCTGAGAGCTATCAGCAAGATCACCGTGAAACTGATAAAGATAGAGCGCCACAACACAGCAAGCTAGCGCTACTGCAAGAGTCGCTGCAATAATGACCGCGCTCATTCGGTAGATTCGTAGTCTCATAGTGAGGCCTAACGCCGGAAATCAGCGGCGCGGGCACCGCGTCCGCTGCATTGGCTTGTTAGACCGCTCATCACTGCAGCTTGGTAGAAGGTTGGACAACGAAGCCACCAGAGCCCAAACTTATACGAAAGAATCGTGGATCTTCTGTGCCTATGATAAAGCTTCGCTCCACGAGAGCGTCACCAGCCTGCGGGGTTGGCGCTACGGCGAAGATATGACTACCCGGTGCGAGATATATGACGACGGATTCACTGGTTCTAATCTGAGCGATATTAGTGCCGTCGATAGCGAGCACTACTGACCTACCCGCACCGTTGAAGCCGGCATCGCGGACAAATGTGACTTTGATAAAACCGGGAGTCTGAGCTTTAAACTGGGCGTACCCAGTCTCAAGCCGTGACTTTGGAACAATGTCTGCGTTTGATACAGGCACCGGCGTGGTGGCGCATCCTGCGAGTCCAGCAAGTAACACCAAAAGAATCCATGGTCTTGTCATGCGTCCTCCACTGCGGTCTAACGCCTGAGTTAAGCCGACTTGCGTAGCGTAGCCGACAACGTGGCAAGCTTTACCTGCCACGTTGTTGGTGTAGCGAAGCAAGTTCGGCTTGAACGAATTGTTAGACCCCGGGCTTGGATGCCGAGTACTGGTCTAGGATGTGGACGAAGAAGTCGGTGAGTTCTGTAAAACAAGCTGCGATTTCTACCCAGCTTGACTCGGGGTACTTCGTATCAAATTGCGTAATCATAAGGTTGATGTGGCTGCCATTTTCATCCGAGGTCATTTCCGAGGCGGAGAACAGCTGCTGCTCTGAAAAGTGAACCGAACCCGAAGTTCTGTCATACACATCAGCAGCCCACGCAAGGGTTTTTGATAGACGCTCAATCAGGTATTGGTCAGTGAGTCTCTTTCCATCGCGGCACTTAAACGAGCGCAGCTTTTCACCACCAATTACGCGCCTAGCAAGGTCCTCTCGATCTGCAACATAGGTGTAGGCAAGAACACGACTAACCGTATCAATCTGCATCCTTACGAGTGCTCTGCCACATAGCATGTTCTTGGCGTTGATCATTGCGATCAGGCCGTGGCCAAGCCCTAACGTGCGCTTTGTCGCGCCCGCAAGAACCAGGTCCGTGTAGTACATGGAGCTGCCTTCTTTGCCGAAGGCCCGCAGCATAGCGCCTGGGACTTTGTCCAGGGCATCGTTGAGACTTTGAAGTTCGCTGGTCAGTTCCACCGGGGTCTAACGCTAGAGTTAAGCGGCGGCGTAGCCGTCCGCCTTGAACGAGATGTTAGATGCAAGGGGCGCACATGGCACACGAGACAGATAGTGGTCATCGCGCAAAAGAAGGCATGACCATATGCCTTCGTGATCTTGGGGACGGCCAGTCGCTACTGATCTTCGATCATGTTGTTGCGGGCAATCCAGCTGCGTCGGAGCGAGTCTGGAGGCACAAAGTATTCTCTACGCACAATGTGTATCCCAACGACCGCCTAGACGCTATGGAGCTTTCAGACCAGCAATTTCAAGAGATCGGTGAGGTAGTTGTTGCTCACCTTTTGGCAATCAACAAGCGAGGCAAGTAGGTGGCTGCTCGACGGGCATCTAACAACTCGTTCAAGGCGGACGGCTTCGCCGCCGCTTAACTCCAGCGTTAGGGATGCTCTGATCTATTCCC
>NZ_AJXU01000056.1 GCF_000264315.1 Rhodanobacter fulvus Jip2 | reverse complement strand
TGCCGGCCTCCGCCTCACGCAGGAAGCCGATGATCTGCTCTTCGGTAAACCGCTTCTTCACGTCCAATCTCCTTCGGATGGGGGATTGGACTCCAAACCGCGGTGCTACTCAAAAGTGGGGGGACGTCGGTGGCTTCCAGCGCCAGCGCTGCTGACATCAAGACTGCGTTCCGTCGCAAGGCGATGGAGTACCACCCTGACCGGTGCAAACTCCCGAATGCAACGACTCTATTCCAGCTGGTCAATCACGCGTTCAGCGTGTTGGGCGATCCTGAGTCCCGCGCTCGCTACGACACTTCCACCGTTGAGACGTCGGACACCGCGAGTCCCAGCGCTTCGCGCCGGGCGGCACCCGATCCCATTAGATGCTCGGTCTGCAACAAGGTCTCCGCCCAGCCGCGCTACGTCATCTTCTATCGCGTCTACAGTTTCATCGTCATGACCCGACGCGAGGCGATTCAGGGCATCTATTGCAGCACATGTGCCGAAAAGGAATGCCTCAAGGCGACCGCCTTCACTTGGGCTTTGGCTTGGTGGGGATTCCCTTGGGGCCCCATTTACGGCCTCCAAGCCATCTTTACCAACCTAACGGGTGGCAAGCGTCCGGCGGACATCAACGCGCGCGTACCGGCGCACCAAGCTTGGTATTTCGCTGCAGCTGGTCAGATGGACGTGGCCCGTGCCGTCGCCGAACAGGCGTTGGCGCTGGCCCTCAAGGTATCGCCGGGTAAGGATGACGAAACCGCGCGACTTCGCGCTCAGCTCGATGCCTTCATTGCCTCGTTCCCATCGGCTTCCCGAACGCCTCAACTGAAAGACACGTGGGCCTTGGGTCGTCGGCCGTTCTTCGTCCAGACGGGTATCCTGACTGCCGTGGTGGCCGCTGTTGCGTTCTTCGCGCTGCGACCGGACAGCCCAAGTTTCCGCACCACACCGGACTATTCCTACTTGCAGAACAGTCCATCGAAGTCGCACCAGCCCTATACACCCACGCCGCCGCCGGATTCCCAATCTCCGGCGAACGCTGTGGATTTCAGCAATCAAAGCACGCCGGCTTCTAGTTCGACCACAATACTTAGCCTGCAGCAGGCACTTGCCAAGAAGCCCTCCACTCCGCCTAAGCCTCCATACGTCCGTCCAGTTTTGGCGCCGAACGGTAGGTCCTGGCCGATCACTGAGGGATACATAAAAGGTGTGCCGCAGAAATACACCAATGGGTATTCCGAAATCACCATCGACAATGGTCAGAATGAAGGGGACGTATTCGTCAAAGTGGTTTCGATTCCGCAGGGAGCCAAGGCCTTCCCGATTCGCCAGTTCTTTGTCCCGGCCCATGGGTCATTTGTGGTGAAAAAGATTCGCGCCGGCACGTACGACGTCCGCTACCAAGATTTGGACACAGGAGCCAAGTCCGGCTCCCCGTCTTTTGAGCTAACCGAAACCTCGGTTCCGGGTGGCATTGAATATACCCACTACGAACTGACGCTTTACACGGTTGCGAACGGCAACATGAAAATGCGCCCACTTGCGGACGATGAGTTCTGATGGCTGAGCATCACCAATACCTAGTTCAAACCATGCCAGAACGATATTCGGTGCTTCCCAGTATCCGTAGATAGATCCATCCGCAACATCACACCGCCAGATGCCCTGTCCCCCCCCCGACACTTTGGGCAAAAGGTGCCAGGGACAATTTGAGCGCGAACCCCGTCACCGCCGCATCCAAGCCACAACTGCGATCGGAAATTGTCCCTGAGGTGGTCCGGCTTTTT
>NZ_AJXU01000055.1 GCF_000264315.1 Rhodanobacter fulvus Jip2 | reverse complement strand
GCGCCGCCGGTGCCCGCGCCGCCCGCGCCACCGGTGCCGGCGGCGCCGGCGGTGTTGCCGCTCGCGCCACTGCTGCCACCGTCGCCAGTGGCGGCACCACTGTCCGACGTTGCTGCACCGCCGGTGCCGGCACCTGCCATCCAGCTGTCCGCGCCACCGGTCGCGGTGCCGGTGTTGCCACCGCCAAGGCCGTCGCTGGAGCTGTCATTGCTGTTGGCGCCGCCTGCGCCGTTGCTGTTGCCGCCCACGCCGCGGCTGGCCGAGGCTACGCCACCACTGCTGGCCGACCCGTCGCCAGCCGCACCGCTATGGCCCTGGGCGTCGCCACCGCGCGCCGCCGCGCCACCGCGGCCGCCCGCGCCCGTGGCACCGTAACCGTCACCACCGGCGCCACCGCGACCACCGGCAGCGCTGCCCATGTTGTTGGCGGCGTTGCCTACAGTGACGCCCACATTCGATACCGTGCCGCTCAATTCGCTGTTGGCAGCGACGCGGTTGACGTTGTTGGAACTGGTGGTGTCATGCGAATCGGCGTGGGTACTGGAATTGGAGTGGCTGCTGGAATCGCTCATGTTGCCCACGTTCTGCAGTACGGCCGCGTTGTCCTGGGCGTTGGAGCCGCCGCCGTTGTTCTGGGTCTTGTCCGCCATCGCGGGCAGGGCCAAGCCGATACCGAGGCAGATGGCAGTAGCGATAAGTGTCTTGCGCATGGTCGTTCTCCGTTTGAAAGCCTGATCAAGCTCTGGAATCACCCCGGCGGGCCGGGGCCGTTGTCTGCGATGCCAGAGGGGTCGGATCAGGCGCTCACCGGAACGACAGTGCGTTCGGCACTCCATGACAACCATCAAGACTTGCTGATCCTGGCTACAACCGGCTCGTGTTCGCAGCGTGCGGAATCTGCATAAACGGTGCCGATCGAGCGGATCAGATTAATCTCAATGAAATCATCGATTTGCGGTTAAAACCAGGAGAACGAAACGCTTCCGTTGCGGAAACGGTGTAACACCGGTGATACACCCATCTCCCACCACCGGTCGGCAAGCGGCGCACCGATGGCGCCACGATGGGCTCGGCGCGTCCGTGGCGACGGCGGCGGGAGGTGTATCAAGGGTGTTACAGGTGTATCGCGGCAAGGCGGTGTCGCCGTTGCCGCGGCTTCGATCAGGCGTGTGGAAGAGCATCGCGACTGAAGTCGCTCCCACACAGGCACAGCGTCAGCGTTTGTCGATGGGTGTGTAGCTGCGGTCTTCCGGTCCGGTGTAGTTGGCGCTGGGCCGGATGATCTTGCCGTCCTCGCGCTGCTCGATCACGTGCGCACTCCAGCCGGAGGTGCGGGCGATCACGAACAGCGGCGTGAACATCGCGGTGGGTACGCCCATCATGCGGTAGGCACTGGCGGAGAACCAGTCGAGGTTGGGAAACATCTTCTTGATCTCGGCCATCACTTTCTCGATGCGCTCGGAGACGTCGAACAGGGTGGGGTTGCCGCCCTCGGTGCACAGCCTGCGCGAGATTTCCTTGATGATCTCGTTGCGCGGGTCGGACACCGTGTACACCGGGTGGCCGAAGCCGATCACGATCTCCTTGCGCTCCACGCGGGCGCGAATATCGGCCTCCGCGTCATCGGGGCTGCGGTAGCGGGAGATGATCTCCATCGCCACCTCGTTGGCACCGCCATGCTTGGGGCCGCGCAGCGCGCCGATCGCGCCGGTGATCGCCGAATAGATGTCCGAACCGGTGCCCGCGATCACGCGCGCGGCGAAGGTGGACGCGTTGAACTCGTGCTCGGCGTACAGCACCAGTGACTTGTCCAGCGCCTGCGCATGCAGGTCGCTGGGCTTCTTGCCATGCAGCAGGTGCAGGAAATGGGCGGCGATGGATTCGTCGTCCGTCTCGGTCTCGATGCGCTTGCCGTTGTGGCTGAAGTGGTACCAGTACAGCAGCATCGAGCCAAAACTGGCCATCAGGCGGTCGGCGATGTCGCGTGCGCCGGTGACGTTGTGGTCGTCCTTCTCCGGCAGCACCGTGCCCAGCACCGAGCAGCCGGTGCGCAGCACATCCATCGGGTGGGTGGAGGCCGGCAGCAGTTCCATCGCCGCCTTCACCGGCGCCGGCAGGCCGCGCAGGCGCTTCAGCCGCTGGCGGTAGTTGTTGAGCTCGGTCCAGTTCGGCAGCACGCCGTGCACCAGCAGGTACGCCACTTCCTCAAAGTTGCCCTTGGACGCCAGGTCGTGGATGTCGTAGCCGCGGTAATGCAGGTCGTTGCCGCTGCGGCCCACCGTGCACAGCGCGGTGTTGCCAGCGGCCACGCCGGACAGCGCGACGGATTTCTTGGCCTTGGGCAGGGCTTGCTCGCTCATCGGAATCTCCAGGGTGCGGATGGTCTTTCTTGTACGTGTAGGAGCCCGCTCGCGGGCGATGCTCTTGTGTCGGGATTCGGGATTCGGGATTCGGGATTCGGGATTCGAAAAGCATCGCCCGCGAGCGGGCTCCTAC
>NZ_AJXU01000054.1 GCF_000264315.1 Rhodanobacter fulvus Jip2 | reverse complement strand
GTAGGAGCCCGCTCGCGGGCGATGCTCTTGTGTCGGGATTCGGGATTCGGGATTCGGGATTCGGGATTCGAAAAGCATCGCCCGCGAGCGGGCTCCTACGACGGGTCAGGATCAGCCTTTGTTCGAAAACAGCGCGTCCAGCTTGTCCTCGTACGCGTGGTAGTCGAGGAAGTCGTACAGCTCCTCGCGCGTTTGCATCGTCGGCACGGCGGCTTTCTGGGTGCCGTCACGAAGCACGGTTTCGTAGAAGTTCAGCGCCGCCTTGTTCATCGCGCGATACGCGCCGCAGCAATACAGCGCGATATCGACGTTCGCCTCGCGCAACTCGTCGGTGGTGAAGAACGGCGTGCTGCCGAATTCCGTGAGGTTGGCCAGGATGGGCACCTTCACCGCAGCCTTGAAGCGGCGGTAGTCGTCCAGCGTCTTCATCGCCTCGGGGAAGATCATGTCGGCGCCGGCCTCCACATAGGCGCAGGCGCGGTCGATCGCCGCGTCGATACCCTCGACCGCCGCCGCATCGGTGCGCGCCATGATCACGAAGCCGGGCTCGGTGCGCGCATCGACCGCGGCCTTCATCCGATCGACCATCTCCTCCTTGCTCACCACTTCCTTGCCGGGACGGTGGCCGCAGCGCTTCTGGCCCACCTGATCCTCCATGTGCACGGCGGCAACGCCGGCCTGCGTGAAACTGCGGATGGTGCGGGCGATGTTGAACGCACCGCCCCAGCCGGTGTCGATATCGACCAGCAGCGGCATGCCGGTGGCATCGACGATGCGCCGTGCGTCGATCAGCACGTCTTCCATGCTGCTGATGCCGAGGTCCGGTACGCCCAGCGAGTTGGCCGCCACGCCGCCGCCGGAGAGGTAAATGGCCTTGAAACCGGTGCGCTGGGCCATGCGCGCCGCATAGGCGGTGATGGCGCCGACAACCTGCAATGGTTGCTCCTGCGCCACGGCGGCGCGGAATCGCGCGCCGGGGGAAGCTGTCTGTGTCATGGCGCCTCCGTCAAAGCCGCGATTTTAGCTCACCGCGACTGCGCGGCCGTTCTGCAGGGCAGCATATCGATAGCCACAGCCAATCGAAGCGATGCTGACAATCAATTAGATAGATCGCCCGCCACGTCGTATCTTAAGCCTCACCTTCACCAACGAGGATGCTCCCGATGTCCCTGATCAACACCGAAATCAAACCATTCAAGGCCCAGGCTCTCAAGAGCGGCAAGTTCATCGAAGTGAGCGATGCCGACCTGAAGGGCAAGTGGTCGGTCGTGTTCTTCTACCCCGCCGACTTCACCTTCGTCTGCCCCACCGAGCTTGAGGACCTGGCCGACAACTACGCCGAGTTCCAGAAGCTGGGCGTGGAAATCTACAGCGTCTCCACCGACACCCATTTCGCGCACAAGGCGTGGCACGACACCTCCGACGCGGTCAAGAAGATCAACTACACCATGATCGGCGACCCGACCCACCTGATCTCGCGCAACTTCGACGTGCTGATCGAAGCCGACGGCATCGCCGATCGCGGTACCTTCGTGATCGACCCCGCGGGCAAGATCCAGATCGTCGAAATCAACGCCGGCGGCATCGGCCGTGACGCCTCGGAGCTGCTGCGCAAGGTCAAGGCCGCCCAGTACGTCGCCGCCCATCCGAACGAGGTCTGCCCGGCCAAGTGGAAGGAAGGCGAAAAGACCCTGGCGCCGTCGCTGGACCTGGTCGGCAAGATCTGATTCATCGCGCTACCGGAACCGGGCGCCGAAGCGCGCCCGGTTTCACCTCACCACGGATGCTTCTGTCAGCGGCTTGCGCCCGGCAATGCTCCCCGCCTGCCGACCCTCCCTTCGGCGCAGGCCGCTGTCACAAGCGTCTTTTCTCCCCACGATTTCTCCGCATCCATCACTGGAGTCGCAGTCATGCTCGACGAAACCCTCAAGGGCCAACTGCAGGCCTATCTGCAAAAACTGCTGCAGCCGATCGAACTGGTCGCCGCGCTCGATGACAGCGCCAAGTCGCAGGAACTGGACGGGCTGCTGCACGAGATTGCCGCGCTGTCCGACAAGATCACGCTGCGCCGCGACGACAGCGAAACGCGCAAGCCGTCGTTCGCGATCAACCGCGTCGGCACGGACATCGGCGTGCGTTTTGCCGGCTTGCCAATGGGCCACGAATTCACCTCACTCGTGCTGGCGCTGCTGCAGGTCGGCGGTCATCCGTCCAAGACCGCGGCGGACGTGATCGAGCAGGTACAAAACCTCGACGGTGAATTCCGTTTCGAGACCTATTTCTCGCTGTCCTGCCAGAACTGCCCCGACGTAGTGCAGGCGCTGAACCTGATGAGCGTGCTGAACCCGAACATCCAGCACGTCGCCATCGACGGCGCGCTGTACCAGGACGAGGTGGAGCAGCGCCAGGTGATGTCGGTGCCCACCGTGTTCCTCAACGGCGAGGTGTTCGACCAGGGCCGCATGAGCCTGGAGCAGATCCTGGCCAAGATCGACACCGGCTCCAGCGCCCGCGAAGCGGAGAAGATCAAGGCCAAGGGCGCGTTCGACGTGCTCGTCATCGGCGGCGGCCCGGCCGGTGCCGCGGCGGCGATCTATGCCGCGCGCAAGGGCATCCGCACCGGCGTGGCGGCCGAGCGCTTCGGCGGCCAGGTGCTGGACACCATGTCGATCGAAAACTTCATCTCGGTCGATTACACCGAAGGCCCGAAGCTGGGCGCGGCGCTGGAACAGCACGTCAAGAACTACGACGTGGACATCATGAATCTGCAGCGCGCCGATTCGCTGGTGCCGGCCAGCGACGCCACCGGCGGCCTGGTCGAGGTACAGCTGGCCAACGGCGCCACGCTGAAGTCGAAGACCGTGATCCTTTCCACCGGCGCGCGCTGGCGCCAGATGGGCGTGCCCGGCGAAGACCAATACCGCAACAAGGGCGTGGCCTACTGCCCGCACTGCGACGGCCCGCTGTTCAAGGGCAAGCGCGTGGCGGTGATCGGCGGCGGCAACTCCGGCGTCGAGGCGGCCATCGACCTGGCCGGCATCGTGGCCCATGTCACGCTGATCGAGTTCGACAGCAAGCTGCGTGCGGATGATGTCCTGCAGCGCAAGCTGCGCAGCCTGCCCAACGTGGACATCATCGTCAGTGCGCTCAGCACCGAAGTGCTGGGTGACGGGCAGAAGGTCAGCGCACTGGTCTACAAGGATCGCGTCAGCGAGGAGATGCACACGCTGGAGCTGGAAGGCATCTTCGTGCAGATCGGCCTGTTGCCGAACACCGAATGGCTGAAGGGCACGCTGGAGCTTTCCCCGCGCGGCGAGATCGTGATCGACGAGCGCGGCCAGACCTCCCTGCCCGGCGTGTTTGCCGCCGGCGACGCCACCACGGTGCCGTACAAGCAGATCGTGATCGCGATGGGTGCGGGTTCCACGGCGGCGTTGAGTGCGTTCGACCATCTGATCCGCACGTCGGCGCCGGCAGCCGAAGTGAAGAAGGTCGCCCTCGCATGAAACCTGTGGGAGCGACTTCAGTCGCGATGCCTTTGCTCTGGAGCCCGAAGCAAGAGCATCTCGACTGAAGTCGCTCCCACAACCGACGCACACGAAGAGGCCGGCGAAAGCCGGCCTCTTCGTGTCACAGGAAACTGCCGCTTACTTCTTCGCGAACAGATGCTCCACGCCCGCACGCTCTTCGCGCAGTTCCTTGGCGGTGGCGTCCATGCGGCCGCGGGCGAAATCGCTGACGGCCAGGCCCTGCACGATCTCGTACTTGCCGTTCTTCACGGTCACCGGGTAGCCGTAGATCACGCCCGGCTCGATGCCGTACGAACCGTCGGACGGGATGCCCATCGACACCCAGTCGCCCTCGGCCGTGCCCAGCGCCCAGGTACGCACGTGGTCGATCGCCGCCGACGCCGCGGAAGCAGCGGACGAGGCGCCGCGCGCCTTGATGATGGCCGCGCCGCGCTGCTGCACGGTGGGGATGAAATCGCTTTCGTACCAGGACTGATCGACCAGCTCCAGCGCCGGCTTGCCGTCGACGGTGACGTGCGACAGGTCGGGGAACTGGGTGGAGCTGTGGTTGCCCCAGATCGTCATGTGCTTGACGTCGGTGTTGTGCTTGCCGGTTTTCTCGGCCAGCAGGCTCAGCGCGCGGTTGTGGTCCAGGCGCACCATCGCGGTGAAGCACTTCGGATCGAGATCCGGCGCGTTCTGCTGTGCGATCAGCGCGTTGGTGTTGGCCGGGTTGCCCACCACCAGCACCTTCACGTCGCGCTTGGCGTGGTCGTTCAACGCCTTGCCCTGCGGCCCGAAGATGGCGCCGTTCGCTTCCAGCAGGTCCTTGCGCTCCATGCCGGGGCCGCGCGGACGCGCGCCAACCAGCAGGGCGTAATCGACGTCCTTGAAGGCCACGTTCAGATCATCGGTGGCCACGATGCCGGCCAGCGTGGGGAACGCGCAATCGTTCAGTTCCATCACCACGCCCTGCAGCGCGGGCAGCGCCGGGGTGATTTCCAGCAGGTGCAGGATGACCGGCTGGTCCTTGCCCAGCATGTCGCCAGCGGCAATGCGGAAAAGCAGCGCGTAGCCGATCTGGCCGGCGGCGCCAGTGATGGCAACTCGAACGGGGGCTTTCATGAGCGATGACTCCTTGGGTGAGAGGGGCAGCGTGTGGCGAAGGCGGTTCAGGCCCGAAGCAAAGGCGTGATTTTATCACGCGGCTGTCCGGCGGCGCGATTTGGGCCGTCCAGACGGCAGAAGGCCGCCAACAGGCGTGGCGGCCTTCACCTTTGCAGCGTGGGAATGCTCAGCCGCGCTGGTCGAGCACCGCGTTCCACTCCGCCACGCGCTCGGACTGCGCCGCCAGCAGCGCGTCGACGTCGCCGGACACTTCCACCTTCTCGATCACGTCGCCCTGCTGCACGGCGTTGACCACTTTCTGGTCGTCCTCGCCCAGCACTTCGCCGAACACGGTGTGCTTGCCGTCCAGCCACGGCGTGGCGCCATGGGTGATGAAGAACTGGCTGCCATTGGTGCGCGGGCCGGCGTTGGCCATCGACAGCACGCCGGGCTTGTCATGGCGCAGCGACGGATTGAACTCGTCCTCGAACTTGTAGCCCGGGCCGCCGCGGCCGCTGCCTTCGGGGCAACCACCCTGGATCATGAAATCGGCGATCACGCGGTGGAACGACAAGCCGTCGTAATAGCCGCGCCTGGCCAGGTTCACGAAATTGGCCACCGTGACCGGCGCCTTGTCGTCGTGCAGCCGCAGGTGGATCGGACCGCGGTTGGTGGTGAAGGTGACATTGATGGTCATCGATAGTCCTTGAGGTCGGAAACGGTTTGCGCCCATGGCC
This sequence comes from Rhodanobacter fulvus Jip2, assembly GCF_000264315.1. Classification (GTDB taxonomy): domain Bacteria; phylum Pseudomonadota; class Gammaproteobacteria; order Xanthomonadales; family Rhodanobacteraceae; genus Rhodanobacter; species Rhodanobacter fulvus. Next base: position 99,723 of record NZ_AJXU01000054.1, on the reverse strand, counting down.
ATGGGCGAGGGGCTCGCACCGAAACGAGCCGCCAGGGTCGCCAAGAATAACCCAGGCCCTTCCGCGACGCAGTGCGTGCGGCAATCTCCCCGCAGCATGCAGTGGCACGGGTGAAAATCGCGCAACCGCATCCGCGGTTGCCCGAAAACTAGCTGAGCGCGACCACGCTCTGCGTCCGGCTGCTCTCCAGCGCGGCCTCGATGATGCGTACGTTGAGCAAGGTGTCGGCCAACGCCACCGGCGAAGGCGCACCCTCGCGCACATGGCGATAGACGCCGGCGAAGAACGTCTGATAGCTGCCCGCCGGCGAGGGAAACCGGCGGCGTTCGTCGCGGCCATCCACGCAGGTGTGCAGAACGCCATGCTCCGCCACCGGCTCCTGTCCCCAGTCGGCGACGTTGGGCGAAATGCCCCGATCCAGCATGTCGGCCTGCACGTCGGCGCGGGATTTCAGGAACGATCCCTCCGCGCCATGCACCACGAACCCCGGCACCGGCTCCAGCGCCAGCAGGCTGCTCTTCAGCCGCACGGTGAACGCGCCGTACAGCAGCGTCAGGTCGAAATAATCGTTGACCACCGAGCCGGGCCGGTGGGTGCGCAGGACCGCGAAAACACGCTCCGGCTTGCCGAACAGGCAGATCGCCTGGTCGATCAGATGCGGGCCAAGGTCATAGATGACGCCCGTGCCCAGCTGATCGACCTCCTTGTGCGCCTTGGCGCTGAGGTTTTTTTCGTAGCGGTCGTAATGGAATTCCGCCTCGATCAACTGGCCCAGCAAACCCTTTTCGACCACCTGCCGCACGGCGAGAAAATCACTGTCCCAACGGCGGTTCTGGAATGCCACCAGCTTGCGGTCCTGTCGGGCGGCCAGCTCCACCATCTCGACAGCCTGCGCCGACGTCACCGCGAAGGGTTTCTCCACCACCACATGCTTGCCCGCCAGCAGCGCCAGCCGCACGTGCTCGAAATGGTCCACGTTGGGCGTGTTCACCACGACCAGCTCGATGGCCGGGTCCGCCAGCATCGCCTCGACCGAATCGTGCGAACGGATGGCGGGATACGTGTTCGCCACGCGCTTTGCATGACGCTCCACCACGGAGTGCAGCGAGAACTCGTCCATCGCATGCAGGAATGGCGCCTGGAACATCCGACCCGACATGCCGAACGCGCACAGGCCGGTGACGATGGGGCGTTTGTTTTCTGCCATGTTGTTTCTCCGTGGGTGGTGCGGTTTGTTTGGTTTGGAAAGCCCTCATCCGCCTTACGTGCCGCTCCTGCGGCACGCCCTCCGGGCCGGCTTCGCCGTTCGCTTCGGCATCGGGCAACTGCTCCTGCGTTGCCTCAACTCAGGCATCCATGCCTTCGCCATGCCTTCGCAGTCGGCACCTTCTCCCGCAAGCGGGAGAAGGGAGTGATCGGCCCCTCGAAATATTCCGCTCCCTTCCCCCGCTTGCGGGGGAAGGTGCCCGACAGGGCGGATGGGGGCGCTCTTCGCCCCGAATCAGTCCGCCGTCGAAGACTTCCTGCGTCGCACCGGCCTGGCCTCGCTGGCGGCAATCAGCTGCTGCAGATACGCGATGCCCTCCTCCTCCGGGAAGAACGCCACCACGTCGGCCACGGTCAGGCCATAGCGCTTGCGCAGGGACAGAAAATCCGCCCGTGCGTTGGCGAGCCGCTGGTCGGCAGCGGGTACATCAGCGGGAAGGTGCTCCTTGCGATCGATGGCGGCGAGCTCCTCCTGGAAGCGCCGGAATGCATCATTGGGGACGGTCATGAAACTCGAAAGTGCGGGATGACGATGGCCAGTATTGTCGCATGACAGGTGCCATCGCCCGCCTGCCATGCGGATTTGATCATCAGCCCGGCGCGTCCTCCGCCGCCACGAACCCGCCGGTCTGGCGTTTCCACAGCCGCGCATACAGCCCGTCGCGCGCAATCAATTCAGCGTGGGTGCCGCTCTCCACGATCACGCCCTTGTCCAGCACCACCAGCCGATCCATCCGCGCGATGGTGGACAGGCGGTGGGCGATGGCGATCACGGTCTTGCCCTGCATCAGGATGTCGAGGCTGTCCTGGATGGCGGCTTCGGCTTCGGAATCCAGCGCCGAGGTGGCTTCGTCCAGCACCAGGATCGGTGCGTCCTTCAGCAGCACGCGGGCGATGGCGATGCGCTGGCGCTGGCCGCCGCTGAGTTTCACGCCGCGCTCGCCGACCAGCGCGTCGTAGCCGTGGCGCCCTTCGCCGTCGGCCAGCGTGGGGATGAACTCGTCCGCGCGCGCCTTGTGCACGGCGGCGGCGATCTGCGCGTCGCTGGCATCTGGACGTCCATACAGGATGTTGTCGCGGATCGAGCGGTGCAGCAGCGAGGTGTCCTGCGTCACCACGCCGATCTGCGAGCGCAGGCTTTCCTGGGTGACGTGGGCGACGTCCTGGTCGTCGATCAGGATGCGTCCGGATTCCAGGTCGTACAGCCGCAGCAGCACGTTGACCAGGGTGGATTTGCCCGCGCCCGAGGGGCCGACCACGCCGATCTTCTCGCCCGCACGCACGGCCAGGTCGAGCCCGGCGATCACCCCGCCCTGCTTGCCGTAATGGAAATGGATGCGCTCGAAACGCACCGCGCCGTTGACCACTTCCAGCGGCATGGCGCCCTCGCGATCCTGCACCGCGCGCGGCTGCGAGATGGTGGTGATGCCGTCCTGCACGGTGCCCACGTCCTCGAAGATGCCGTTGACCACCCACATGATCCAGCCGGACATGTTGTTGATGCGGATCACCAGCCCGGTCGACAGCGCGATCGCGCCCACCGTCACCCGGCCCTCGCTCCACAGCCACAGCGCCAGCGCCGAGGTGCCCACGATCAGGAAACCGTTGAGCGTGGTGATGCTGGCGTCCATCGCGGTGGTGACGCGGGTCATCTGGCGCAACTTGCCGGTTTGCTCGGCCATCGCATCGGCGACATAGGCTTCCTCGCGCCGGGTATGCGCGAACAGTTTCAGCGTCAGTATGTTGCTGTAACCATCGACGATGCGGCCCATCAGTTTCGACCGCGCTTCCGAGGCCAGCCACGAGCGGTGCTTGATGCGCGGAATGAAAACCGCCAGCAGGCCGACATACGCGAACACCCACGCGAACAGCGGCAGCGCCAGCCACAGGTCGGCCTGCGCGAACAGCACGATGGCACTGCCGGTGTAGATCACCACATACCAGATCGCATCGACGATCTGCACTGCCGAGGCGCGCAGCGCACTGCCGGTCTGCATGATGCGGTTGGCGATGCGGCCGGCGAAATCGTTCTGGAAGAACGCCAGGCTTTGCCGCACCACGTAGCGATGGTTCTGCCAGCGGATGCGGTTGGTGAGGCTGGGCACGATGGCCTGGTTCACCAGCAGGTCGTGGGAACTGTTCAACAGCGGCCGCGCCACCAGGGCCACAAAGGCCATGCCCAGCAACTCCATGCCGTGCGTGCGGAAGAAGACGTCCGGCCCGCCCTGTGCCAGATCCACCAGCCGCCCGATGAAACCGAACAGCGCCACCTCCACGATGGCCACGCCGAAACCCACCACGATGGCCGCCGCGAACGCGGACCATGCCTGGCGCAGGTAGAACAGGTAGAAGCGCCGCACCGACGTCGGCGGCATCACGTCGACCGGTTCCTTGAACGCATCGATGAGGGATTCGAACCAGCGGAAGATCATGGGGAGGCAACAAGCGGGGGATGGGATAACTTGCGTGCCCGCGCCGGGTTTCGCAAGGGCCTGCGGGGGCGACCTTTGTGGGAGCGACTTCAGTCGCGATGCTTTTGCTTTGAAACTCCCGAGCATCGCGACTGAAGCCGCTGCCACCGATCGGGCCACCGGCACGAACATGAACGCCAGCTTCCGTGGCCGGTGCCGATCCGACAGCCGCGATTGACCGCCTGCGGCGGCGCTCCGATCATGCACGGATGCCTACCCTGCTCCGTTGTCTCCTGCTTCTGCTGCTGAGCTTCGGCAGCGGCCTTTCGTTGGCCCAGGCCAGCGATCCGTCGCCGACCGTCGTCGCGCCAACGGCCACACCGGCGCAAGCGCTGGATCAACTCACCGAACAACTCGATTCGGTGCGGGCCGATCTCAAGAGCAAGGATGGCAACCCGCCATTGGCCGACCTGCGCGCCACCGCGCTGGGCGTGCAGGATCAGGCACGCCAGCTGGCCGCAAGCCTGGCGCCGCAGATGGCGGCGTTGCAAGCGCAGTTGACCGTGCTGGGGCCGGCGCCGGCCAGCGGCGCACCCGCCGAAGCGTCCGAAGTTGCCGCACAGCGGCGACAACTGGACCGGGCGCAAACCAACCTGGACGCGCAGATCAAGCAGGCGCAGCTGCTCGGCCAGAACGCGCTGCAACTGGCCGCGCAGATCAGCGGCATGCGCAACGACCAGTTTCAGGCTAGGTTGGCCTCGCGCACGGCCACGCCGTTCAGCGGCGTGTTCTGGGTCGATCTGGCGCGCACCTTGCCGGGCGACACCCAGCGGCTCAAGCGGCTCGGCGTTCGCCTTGGCAATGCGTGGGGCGACGCGTGGCAGCCACCCAACCGGCAACCGTTGCTGCTGTGCCTGATCGCTGCGGTGCTGTTGCTCGGCGGCGGCCGCTGGGCGCTGGAACGGGTGCTGCTGGAACTGGCCAAGCGCCACGTTCCGGACGGCCATTTGCGACGCAGCGCGATGGCCACGGCAGTGGCGCTGACGGCCGTCTTCACTACCGGCCTGGCGGCGGAGCTGGCCTACCTCGGCTTGAACTGGAACGACATCCTCGACGACGACACCGCCACGCTGGCCCATGCCACGGTGCAACTGGTGTGCTTTGCGGCGTATGTGGTGGGGCTGGGCCGGGCGCTGCTCTCGGTGCGGCGTCCGTCGTGGCGGCTGCCGGCGCTGACCGATCGGGTGGCACAGTGCCTGCGTCCGTTTCCCTGGTGGCTGGGCGCGGCGGCGCTGGCGTTTGGCCTGTTCGACCGCGCCAGCCGCACGATCGGCACCAGCCTGCCCGCCACGGTCGCGGCGCGCGGCCTGTTTGCACTGGTTGTCAGCGGTTTGATCGGCATGGCGCTGATGCGAATGCATCGCACGCGCCTGGCGTCAGCCAGCAGCGACGCCGAACCACAACATCGCCCCGTGTGGGTGGGCATCCTGATGGCCGCCGCCACGCTGGCGGTGGTGCTGTGCTGGCTGGCGGTGGCGACCGGCTTCATTGCGCTGGCGTTTTTCCTGGCCAGGGAAATGCTGTGGGTGGGCGTGATCGTGGCATCCACCTATCTGCTGATCCATCTGCTGACGGATCTGGTCACCGCCTTGCTGGCGCCGCAGGGTCGTGGCGGCCAGCGTCTGCAAAACACGTTCGATCTGCAGCCGCATACGCTGGAGCAGACGGTAATCGTGCTCAATGCCGTCCTGCGGGTGACCCTGGTGTTGCTGGCGCTGGCGACCGTGCTGACGCCGTTCGGCGCCGGTCCCGGCGACCTGATCAGCAGCGCGAAGCAGACGTTCGGCAACCTCAAGCTGGGCGATCTGGCGATCGACCCGGGCAGCATCTTTACTGCGGCGCTGGTGTTCGCGATCGGCTGGTACACGCTGCGCAGGCTCAAGTGTTGGCTGCGCGACAAGCTGCTGCCGAGCTCCACCATGGAACTCGGCATGCAGGAGTCGCTGGTGACCCTGCTTGGCTACCTCGGCAGCATGCTGGTGTTCGTGCTGACGCTGGCCGCGCTGCATGTGGATCTGAAAAGCATCGCCTGGATCGTCAGCGCGCTGTCGGTGGGTATCGGTTTCGGCTTGCAGGCGATCGTGCAGAACTTCATCTCCGGCCTGATCCTGCTGGTGGAGCGGCCGGTGAAGGTGGGCGACTGGGTCAGCCTGTCGTCGGATGTCGAGGGCGACATCCAGCGCATCAACGTGCGCGCCACCGAAATCCGCATGGGCGACCGTTCCACCGTGATCGTGCCCAACTCGCAGCTGATCACCCAGAACGTGCGCAACGTGACCCTGGCCAACGCTCTGGGCCGTGTACAGATCGTGTTGCCGCTGCCGCTGGACACCGACGCGGGCAAGGTGCGGTCATTGGTGCTGGAGGTGCTGCGGGCGCATCCGGCCACGCTGGAGTCGCCCGCCCCGCTGGTGCAGCTGTCCGGCATCGACGCCAACTCGATGACCTTCAGTTGCACCGCCTACGTCAACAGTCCGCGCGACGTGGGCAGCGTAAAAAGCGACCTGCTGTTCGAACTGCTGCAGCGGCTGCGCGACGCGCGCATGTCGCTGGTGCGTTCGCAGCTGGTGCGCACGCTGCCGACGCCGCCCGGGGACGCCGAACACACGGACTGAGCCGGCAACCACAACCCGTGGCAGGCGAACCGGACGGACCGGAATTCAGGGCGTGGCGACAGGCTTCAGCGTCGAATCCGGTCGCGCGATCGCATACATCGCCCAGCTGATCTGCTTGAGCAGGCCGTGGTGGTCGTCGCCGATCCAGTAGACATTGCCGTGGGTGCGGTCGGGGAGGAAATGGAATTCCGACCTGGCACCGAGACCATCGAGCACGGCCTTAAGCTTGTGCGCGGAACCGTCGAGGTAGAACGTGTCGGCGGTGCCCACGTAGAGATGGATCTTGCCGTCCAGGTCGGGCTTCAGCTCGGGCCAGTGCTGCTGCAGGCGCCAGGCAATGTCGTAGTGGTCGCGCCAGTACGAAACCACCGCCGGATCAACGTCGCCGGTGTCGCGATCGAACATCGGCACGGGCCGGCCATCCTTGCCGCGCGGTGAAAACACCCACTCGAACGAAGCCAGCTGGCCGCCGTAGCTGCCCAGCACGCGTTCGAGTTTCGCGAACTGCTCGAAGGTGCCCAGCACCTTGTCGTGGTTGCGCACCAGCGGGTAGGCCGAGCCGTCGGGCCGGCGATAGACATTGGCATGCGGCGCGTACAGGTCGATGCCGGTGAAGTCGTGGAAGTCGCTGGGGTCGGGCGAGGTCGACCAGGTGCCGCCGAAGATCTTCGGATAGCGCGTCTGCAGCCACAGCGTGGCCCAGCCGCCGGAGGAGTGGCCGTTGAGGAAGCGGCCGTTGACGTCACCATCCATGCGGTAGTGCGCTTCGAGATGCGGGATCAGCTCGGTGGTCAGCGCCTGTCCCCACGGACCGTTGTTGACCGAGTCCGCGAACTCGTGCGTACCGGTGGGGCTGGATTCGTCCAGGAACACCCAGATCATCGGCGGCATCTGCTGCTTCGCCATCGCCGTGTAGACGGTGACGATGGGGCGGATCACGCGGTCGTTGTTGCCGCCGAAACCCTGGGTGTAATAGACCGTGGGATAACGGGCGGCCGCGTTGGCGTCGTATCCGGGCGGGGTCAGCACCCAGCCGCGCATGTGGATCGACCGACCCCAGAACGCGCTCAGCAGCGGGCTGATGAAATCGACCCGTTGCGCGTGCGGGCGTGCCGCGACCACGTTTTCGCGCATCGTCGGCGACGCCGACACCGGCACGGCCCACGGGTCATCGTCTGCCGGCAATGCCTTCGCCAGCTTCAGTTTCGGCACACCGGCGGCGGGCAGGTGCAGCTTGACCACGTCGCTGACCAGGTCGCCGGCGCCACGCCCCAGGTAGTTGTAGTCGTGGTTCCCGTCGAGCACGGCCTGCACCAGGTAATCGCCCGGTGGCAGTTGCGACCAGCCGACGGGATATGCCATGTGCTCGGTGTCGACGTCGATCGTCTTGCCCGGCACCCAGTGCTCCACCTCGCGCGCCGCCACGCTGGTGACCGTGCCGCTGAACGGATCGGCATCCACCGATTCGACCGCGCTGCTCTTGCCCTTCGATTCCGCCTTGGCTGCCGCCTCGGCCACTTTCGCGTCGACCGCGAACAGCAGCAGCCGGCCCGAGGCCGGTTGCGCGCCGATGGTTCCGAGTTCGACCCGGATGTAGTGATGGTCCAGTGCGTGGTCGCTGCGCGCCTGGGCGACGCCAACCAGCAACCCGAACGACAGCAGAGCCGCCACCGCATGATGCCGATACTTCATGTCCCTTCCCCTTCAGCATGAGCGCCGCGAACGGCGCGGTGATGGATCAGTTGCTCGCCGGCTTCAATCGCAAATCCTGGAAATCGAAACTGAAATCGGTCAGCGGCGAAATCGGCTCCATCCGCACCTCGCGCACGGCCCCGTCAGGGTCCAGCGCGTAGCTGACGAAGGCGTCGGCATTCAGCGTGCGATCGTCCCAGCGCACCACGAAGGTGTCGTGCTGCCATGGCGTCATCGTGCCGACCAGTTGCGCGGTCTTGCTGAAGCGCATGCGCAGCTTGCCGTTCTGCTGGCTGACGATGATGTCGCCGTACCAGGGGTCGCGATAGGTGCCGGCGTATTTCGCCAGCGGCAGCGACGGCTTGCTGTGCTTGTCGCGGGCGGCCTCGTGCTTGGCGAAGCTGTCGTCGGCATGGGCCTGCGATTTCTTCACCGCCTTGGCATAGACGGCCACCCAGTCCGTCTTGTGATCGCGATTGAGGTAGGCATCCAGCACGCGGTAGGTCACCGCGTTGAAGGCCGCGCCCGATTCGGCATTGGTCAGCACCACCACGCCCAGATGCTGGTCGGGCACCAGGGTCACCCGCGACACCATGCCGGGCCAGCCGCCGGTGTGCCACACCAGCCGCTGCCCACGGTAGTCGGACAGGAACCACGACTCGCCGTAGCCGGAGAACTTCGGCGTCAGCGGCGCCAGCTCGGGAATCGACGGTTTGCGGATGGCGATCGGCGTCAGCATGCTCCACATCTGCTGCTGGCTTTTCTCGGAAAACAGCCGTTGCGGCTTGCCGTCGGCAGCCTTGGTGGACAACGCGCCGCCAGCCAGTTGCACCTTCATCCACCTGGCCATGTCGTGCACGCTGGAATAAATGCCGCCGGCGCCCGGATCGTTGAGCCAGGCCATCGGCGGCACCGGTTGCAGATCCTTGAAATCAGCCTTGGCGTGGCCGGTGGCCACATCCATGCCGGGTGTGATGTAGGTCTTGTCGATCAGCGATTCGTCCATGCCCACCGGCTTGAAGATGTGATCGCGCACGTAGTCGGCGTAGCTCTGGCCGGATGCTTCCTCGATCACCAGCGTGGCCACCGCGAACAGGATGTTGTCGTAGGCGTAGCCGCTGCGGAAACCATTCGCGATCGGTACATGCGCCAGCCGCTGCACCACCTCCTTGGTGGTGTAGGAGGTGGGCGGCCAATACAGCAGGTCGCCCGCGCCCAGCGACAAGCCGCTGCGGTGCGCCAGCAAATCGCGGATGCGCATCTCGTGGGTGACGTACGGGTCGGACATGCGGAACCAGGGCAGATGGTCGATCACCCGGTCGTCCATGTTCAGCTTGCCCGCCTCGGCCAATTGCTGCAGCGAGGCGGCGGTGAACGCCTTGGTGTTGGAGGCGATCGCGAACAAGGTGTGCGCATCGACGGCGTCCGGCTTGCCCAGCTCGCGCCGGCCGAAGCCCTGCGCCAGTACCACGTTGCCGTCCTTGACGATCGCCACCGCGATGCCGGGCACGTCGAACGCCTTGCGCGCGCTTTCCACATACGCGTCGAAATCCTGCAGCTGCGCGGGCAGCAGTGGGCGTACCTGGTCGTTGGTGGAGATGGGCAGCTGCGGTAACGAGGACGTGGGCGTCTGCGCCGCGGCGCCCAACGTGGCGACGCACAACGCACACGCCGCCGAGAGGCGCAAGACAAAGGGTCGCTGCAGCATCGATAACTCCATGACAGGGGCAGTCGCGCCACTATCGCGACAAACCGAGCGGCAGGCCAGCGCCGGAAGTCACGCGATCCATTCGCTACCATTCACGACAGTTGCATGCATGTCGCCGCAAACTGCGGCACCCACCCCGCCAGGCCTGTTTCCGATGGAACACCCTGACCACATCGCCGCCGGCAGCATGCAGCACGGGCCCGTCCGCGTCGGCGTGGGCGGCTGGGTGTATGCGCCCTGGCGCGACAATTTCTATCCTGCCGACCTGCTGCGGCGACTGGAGCTGGATTACGCCAGCCGACACCTGCGCGCCATCGAGGTCAACGGCACTTATTACAGCGCGCAAAAGCCGGCCACCTACGCCAAGTGGGCCGAGGCCACGCCGCCGGGCTTCGTGTTCTCGCTGAAAGCGCCGCGCTATATCACCGAAAGTCGGCCGCTGGCCCACAGCGGCAAGGGCGTGGACAGTTTCATCTACGGCGGCATCGAGGAAATGGGCGACCGGCTGGGCCCGATACTGTGGCAGTTGCCGCCCTCGCGAAAATTCGATGCCGACGACCTGGACGCCTTCCTGCAGGCGTTGCCCCGCGTGTTGAACGGGCGACCGCTGCGCCACGTGCTGGAGGTGCGCAACCCCGGCTTCCTATGCCCGGCTTATGTGGAACTGGCGCGCAAGCACGCGATCCCCACCGTTTTCACCGACTCGCCGAAATTCCCCTCGCTGGCCGACCTCACCGGCGATTTCGTCTACGCCCGACTGATGCGCAGCATCGAAGAGATCGCCACCGGCTACGAAGACCGTGCGCTGGATCAATGGGCGGCACATGCCCAGGCCTGGGCCGCGGGCCGCGACATCGACGCCCTGCCGCACGTCGGCGCCACGCAACCGGCTGGACCACCGCGCGAGGTGTTCGTGTTTTTCATCAGCAGCGCAAAACTGCGCAACCCGGCCGCCGCGATGGCGTTGCAGGAGCGGGTTGATCGGTTGGGGTGACGGGAATGGGGAATGGGGAATGGAAATGCCAGCACGCCGCAAACCCCCACCGTTCGCCCTGAGCGTAGCCGCGCAGCGGCGAACGGTTGGCAGAGCGCTGACGGAAAGGCCAACTGCCAACAAGCTCCGCGCGATTTGCGCTTTTCCGTTTCAACGCCCTGCCTTAAGCTGAAGCGCCCCGCCCGCCGACCCGCCATGCGCCGATTCCATCCGCTGATCCTGCTTGCCGCGCTGGTGGTTGCGCTGGTCATGTGGCGACAGCCACCGTCGACCTCGCCGGGGACGGCCCCTTCCGCGCCGGAAGTCGCCAGCCAGATCGACCACGCAGGCGATTCGTCGACACTGCCGGCGTTCCTGCCGCCCGCGGCTCGCGATACCTTGCGCCGCATCGCCAGCGGCGGGCCCTTCGCCCATGGCCAGGATGGCGCCGTGTTCGGCAATTACGAGCGCCACCTGCCGCAACAGCCGCGCGGCTATTACCACGAGTACACCGTGGAAACGCCCGGCGCGCGCAACCGCGGCGCGCGGCGCATCATCACCGGCGACACACCGCCGCGGGTCTATTACTACACCGACGATCATTACCGCAGCTTCCGCCGCTTCACGCTACAGCCATGAGCGCGCACCGTTTCGATCTTGACCTGACCCAACCCGCGCAAAGCGGCGTGTATTTCGTCGGCACCGCCGATCTCGACCGGTTGGCGAAGGCGGCGCGGCGCGACGAGCTGCAGGTGTGCCGCACGGACCTCGGCGGCTGCGCGGACAAGCACGAACTGCTGCAGCGCCTGGCGGTTTCGCTGACGCTGCCAGCCAGCTTCGGCCACAACTGGGATGCGCTGGCCGACTGCCTGCGCGACATGGGCTGGTTGCCTGCGTGGGGCTACGTGCTGCTGTTCGAACGCGGCGACGACCTGCGCAACGCCGCACCGGAAGATTTCACCACCCTGCTCGGCGTGCTGGACGATGCAGCCACCTTCGGTGCCGACCACGACAAACCCTGGTTCGCGTTTCTGGCTCTGCCCGATGAGGCGTTCGACGGCAGCTGATCGTGTCACGCTACGCCTTTGCCAACGCGCCCATCACCCTGGATACCCATGCAAACGATCGATTTCGAACTGGAAGGCAGCTACGTCGAGCTGAACATGCTGCTGAAGCTGGTCGGCCTGTGCGACAGCGGCGGCGCCGGCAAGCGGCTGGTGGCCGAGGGCGACGTCAAGGTCGACGGCGTGGTGGAGTTGCGCAAGACGTGCAAGATCGTGGCCGGACAAACGGTGACGCTCGGCGATGTGGAAATTCGGGTACTGGCGGATCCCGAAGGCTGAGAGCAGGCCTCGATATAGTGCTTCTCCCGCTTGCGGGAGAAGCTGCCCGAAGGGCTGAAGAGGGCGCTTTTCTGCATGGCAGATGGCAGAAGCGGAAGCAAGAGCGCCCTCATCCGCCCTTTCCCTTCTCCCGCGAGCGGGAGAAGGGAAAGGGCGTGTTTCCCGCAACGCCTTGCCTCAGGCCGGCAGTTCGTCCAGCCGCCGGTCCAGGTCGGCATGGAGCGGCAGGCGCAGCCTGAAGCGCTGCTCCAGCACCCGGCGGATTTCCGCGCCATCGCGCAATGTCCGGTGTTCCGGCTCATGGCCTGACCGGCGCACGGTGAACTCGCGGTCGAGCAGGCTCAGCCGGTTGTCACCGTCGACACGGGCGGCGATGAGGTGGGCGGTGAAGCGCGACGCGGGATAGGTGGACACGTAATGGTTGGCGACCACTAGGTCGACCGGATACGGCGTGTGCAGGTCGAAGCGGTACAGCGGGCGCCAGACACCGTGCACCCGCGATTGCATGCACCAGTCGCTGTCCATCCGCACCAGGCGGAAGGGTTCGAGCGGTGTCGGTTGTTCGATATCCGCCTGCAGGCGCAGGGCGTCGGTGAGGGTCTGGCTGCCGAATCCCACGTCGACCAATCGGGTTTCGCCGTCCAGATCCACGCGCAGCAGCATGTGTGTCTGTGCCGTCATGGTGTCGTCGGTTTGCCGCCACAGCACTCGCGCGATCAACGCGGAGACCTCGAAACCGATGGCCCGCAACGCGGCTTGCAGCAGCAGGTTCTGTTCGAAGCAGTAGCCGCCGCGGCCGTCGTGGAGCAGTTTGCGCTCGATCGCGGGGAGTTCCAGATCGACCCGCAGGCCAAGCCAGGGAGTGAGGTTTTCGAAGGGAATGGCGGCCGCATGGGCCGCTACCAGCCCGCGCAGGGTCGGCAGGTCGGGTGCCGCGGTGGCGCGATAGTCGATGCGCCGCAGGTAGGCGTCCAGGTCGATGGGCGGGTGCATGCGGGTGGCCGTCGTGATGGATCACCCAACGGTAGCACCGCCGGGATTGCAGCGACCCATGTGACGCCGATCAGTCGTGGTCGTGCGCGTGCTGCATCGTGTCCAGCGCCAGCGCCGAATGCGCGTAGGCGCCGCCCGCGCGCATCTCCGCCGCCACCCAGATCGCCTCCATGATCTGCTGCTCGCTGGCGCCCTGCTTCAACGCTTCGGCGGTGTGGCCCTTGATGCAGTACAGGCACTGGGTGACATGCGCCACCGCCACGGCAATCAGCTGCTTGGTGACGGCCGGCACGGCGCCTTCGGCAAACACGGCGGCGCTGAACGCCTTGAATGCCTTCAGCGGCTCGGGTGCCAGCTCGCGGCGTTTGCGCGCCAGCTCGGCGCTGGCTTGGGGATAGATGGGAGTGTCCATGGTTGTGCTCCGTGGGGAATCGGCTTCCGGTTCGATCGCAAGATATCGAACGGGGATCAGGAAGGCGGCGGCGAGACGCCTTGCACCCAGCTCGGCGGGTCGCTGGCGGGAAAGCTCTGCGCCAGTTCCTCGTCGATGCGCTGCTCACGCTGCAGCGTCAATTCCATCGCGGAAAGGCCGGACCCGCCGATACCGCCGCGCTCCGGCACAACGGCATGGCGATGCAAGGGACGGTGAAACGCGGACATGGCGATACCTCCTGGTGAACGAACGACGAAACCGCCACCGGGCCTGCCGTGCCTGGCGCTCACAACCCCAGGTTGTTGTGCTCCAGCACGCGCTCGGCGCGATAGCTTGAACGAACCAGCGGCCCGGCCACGGCTTCGAGAAAACCCTTGGCCAGGGCCAGCTCGCGGTACTGGCGAAATTCCTCCGGTGTCACGAAACGTTGCACGGCCAGGTGATGCGGGCTCGGCCGCATGTACTGGCCGAGGGTGACCACGTCGACATTGGCGGCGCGGATGTCGTCCAGGGTGCGGTCGATCTCCTCGTCGGTTTCGCCCAGCCCCAGCATCAGGCTGGTCTTGGTCAGCGTCTTCGGCGCGTGGCGCTTGGCAAAGGCCAGCACGTCCAGCGTCTGCGCGTAACCGGCGCGCGGGTCGCGCACGGGATGGGTCAGGCGTTCCACCGTTTCCAGGTTCTGCGCATACGTGGCCAGCCCTGCATCGAGCACCGTCGCCACGTCGGCATGCCGGCCGGCGAAATCGGGGGTCAGCGCCTCCACCGCGGTTTGCGGCGAGCGCTGGTGGATGGCCCGCACGCAGGCGGCGTAATGGGCGGCGCCGCCGTCGGCCAGGTCATCGCGGTCGACCGAGGTCAGCACCACGTAGTTGAGCCCCATCAAGGCCACCGCGTCGGCCACCTGCATCGGCTCCAGCGGGTCGAGCCAGCCGTTGGGGTTGCCGGTGCTGACCGAGCAGAAGCGGCAGGCGCGCGTGCACACCGAGCCCATCAGCATCAGCGTGGCGGTGCCGCGACCCCAGCATTCGGCGATGTTGGGGCATTTCGATTCGGCGCAGACGGTGTGCAGGTTGTGGCTGCGCACGATCTCGTGCACTTCCTCGTAGCGGGCGCCGGTGGGCAGTTTTATGCGCAGCCACGGCGGTTTATGCCCGATGTCGGGCGTGGCGCTGCCGGCGTTGGGGCGGATGCCGCCCTTGATCGCACGGGTGCCCTGCGGGCTGATGAACTTGGTGCCGTCGGGGACGCGGGTGGGTTGCGGGTCACTGGACATGGGCGAAGTGTCGCGCGTACTTGCGCGACCCGCCATGACATGTATCAGGCGCCACCCCGCCGGTGGCTACAGGCCGCGCTTCGGCGGTACCAGCCGCAGCTTGGTCGGCACGCGAAGCGAGCGCGGTGACATCAGCTTTTCGATGGCACTGGCCGTCAATGGGTACGAATACAGGTAACCCTGCCCCTCGTTGCAGCCGGCGCGCATCAGGAACTCGTGTTGCGCCTCGGTCTCGATGCCCTCGGCGATGGTCTTCAGGCCCAGGCTGCGCGACATCGCCAGCATGGCTTCGACGATCGCCACGTCGTCGGTACTTTCCGGCAGGCCGGACACGAACGAGCGGTCGATCTTCAGATACGCCACCGCCGGCAACTTCAGATACGCCATGGAGGAATAGCCGGTGCCGAAATCGTCGACTGCCACCTCCAGTCCCAGCGCATGCAGCGCACGCATGGTGCGCTCGGTGTCGTCGCCCATCCGCAACATGGCGCTTTCGGTGATCTCCAGCATCAGCCGCCCGGGCGGCACCCGCCGCTGCTGCATCGCGCGGCTCACGCCATCGACGAAGGCCGTGTGGCCGAACCCGCGCGCCGACACGTTCACGGCCACGCGCACCGGCGGCATGCCGGCCAGGTCCCACGCCTCGATCTGGGCGCAGGCGGTCTGCATCACCCATTCGTCGATGCGGCGGATCAGGCCCAGGCTTTCGGCCACCGGGATGAACTCGCTGGGCAGCACCTCGCCGCGGTCGGGATGCTGCCAGCGCACCAGCGCCTCGACCGCCACGATGCGGCCCGTGCGCATTTCGATGCTGGGCTGGTAAACCAGCCGGAATTCCTCGCGAACCAGCGCCTGGCGCAGCTCGGTGGCCAGCAGCAGGCGGCGGCTGGTGCTGGCGTGCATCATCGGCGTGTAGAAGCGCAGCGTGTTGCGCTCCTCGGTCTTGGCGGCGTACATCGCCGCGTCGGCGTTGGCGACCAGGGTCGCCGCGTCCAGCCCGTCCAGCGGGTAGCCGGCGATGCCGATACTTGCGCTCAGCACGATCTCGTAGTCGTCCACCAGCAGCGGCTCGGACAGCACCGCCAGCAGCCGCTCGGCCATCACCCGCGCATCCTCGCGCAGGTTGAGGTGATGGATCAGCACGGTGAATTCGTCGCCGCCAATGCGCCCGGCCACATCGCCCTCGGACAACTGGCGGCGGATGCGCTCGGCCACTTTCACCAGCAACCGGTCGCCGATCGCGTGGCTGTAGCTGTCGTTGACGATCTTGAACGCATCCAGATCGATGAACAGCACCACGGTGGCCAGCCGCTCGCGCTCGGCAACGGCAATGGCGTCGGTGCAATACCGTTCGAACTCCGCCCGGTTGACCAGACCGGTGAGCGGATCATGCCGGGCCAGGTGTTCCAGCCGCTGCTGCTGCTGTTTGGTGGCGGAGATATTGGTGAACACCGCCACGTAATAGAGCACCTGGTGTTCGGTATCGCGGATGGCGCTGATGCTGAGCTGCTCGGGGTAGCTGGTGCCGTCGCGCCGGACGCTTTGCACCTCGCCCAGCCAGTTCCTGCCGGCGGCAATGTCATCCCATATCGACTGCGGCAGGCTGTGGCCATCGGGCAGGCGGCGCGTGGCGTCGAAGCGCTTGTCGCGCACGGCATCGGCTTCGAAACCGGTGAGCTGCTCGTGCGCGTCGTTGACGGAAATGATCCGCCGCTGCGGGTCGGCAATGATCACGCCCTCGGCGATACTGGCCAGCGCCTCGGCGGCGATGCGCCGCTCCCGCTCCATCGCCACCCGCTCGGAAATGTCGCGGATGATCGCCTGGCGCACACGCCGGTCGCCCCAATTGACCAGGCTGCACTGCGTTTCCACCGGCAGCTTGGTGCCATCGGCGCCCAGCAAGCCGTTGATGGCGGCGCGGCCTTCCAGCTGGGACACCGTCTGGGTGAACAGGTGCACGAAGCGATCGCCGATCAACTCGCCGGCACGCCGCCCCGTCCATTCCGATGCGGCCCGGTTGGCGTCCAGGATACGACCGCTGCTTTCATCCACCATCACGATCGCGTCCGAAGCGCTGTCGAACAGCAGCCGGTAACGCTCCTCGGTACCGCGGATGCTGGCCAGCGTGCGTCGGGCCATGAGTATCCACAGCAAGGCGGCGATAGCGGCCGCAGCCAGCACGCCACCAAATAGCACCTGGCCCATCCAAGTGGCGCCCAGGGCGATTTTCAGCGAAAACAGATTGCTGCGCGGTTCGATGTAGCTGTTTATCGTACCGATCCGTGCACGCTGACGCGTGACCTCCTGAGCCGGCATGGCGCCCATTGCATGGGCACGCTGCAATTCGAGTGCGATGGTTTCCAGTTCGGCGACGGCGTTGTCGGTGGATCGCCAAGCCTCCAGTGCATCGCGCATGTACGGCGCGTCGGAAAAATGATGCAGCATGAAAATCACGCCGGGGATGGCGGTGGGCATCGCATTGGCCCGGCGCAACGCATTCACGGTGGCGTCGTAGTCGTAGTGCCCCGAGATGATGTTGTCGCGCGCCCAGCGGTCGGTATTCAGTACGGTCAGGTTGCGCTGAAAATCGCGAAGGTCCGTCGCCGATCCGCTGCTTGCATAGGCATCCAGATCGACCACCGCCTGCTTCTGCGCCTTCGACCAGACGCTCTCGCCGTTGAGAAAGCCGGCGAGGGCCACCTGTGTCTGCAGCGCCACCCAGGTCAATGCCAGGATGAGCGCCACCATGGCCAGCAATGCATAGACCAGCGGCATCAAACGCCGCGACAGAGGCCGCTGCAAGGTAATCGGAAAAGTGCGCATGGATGCCTTTATCTCACGATTTGCGCGTCAATGCGTTTACCAAAGGACCTTGCAGCGGCCCGTTCCGTCAAGCTGCCGCTTCGCTGAGAACGTTCAGCATCCGCGAAGGCTGTACACAACGATCAGCAAGTATCCGCATGCTCGTGTAGCTGCGCTTGATACAGGCTGTGATATGCGCGACCTCCTCGGCTGCCGGGGATGTACCCAGCAGGGTGCAGACGATTTCCAGCGCCTCCCATGGATGGGTATCGTCATAAGCCGCATGCAACTGTAGCCAGCGTAGCGAACCGGCACGCGTTTTCTCGGGGAAACGCTGTTTGTAGCCCTCGTTGTCATAGATCAGCTGCGACCATTCCCCCGTGGCGCCTTCCACCGCGTAGTTGGTAGCGGCAATGCTGGCTACCAGGCTGTCGCCGCTGCTCACTTCCTCACACCAATGCGCCAAGGTCTGGGTTCCCCGGGGAGGCATGCCGTTCAGCACCTCATCGCGCGACACCCCTACCCCCTCGGCCCAATGCAGCCAGTACTCGGCGTGGTTCTGCTCCACGCGAATGTTGCGTACCAGCCAGCGTCGCGCCAGGTTGTCACCGGCACTGCGGCCGTACTGGGTCTTGAGCAGGCTCATCGCCATGTAGCCGGGAAACCGCTCGATGACCGGCCAGATGCCGCACATGAAATTGATGGTGCCATCGCGACCGAGCGTGCCATCGCTCATCCTGGCCCACAGCGCGTGATCCACCACGCTCTGCTTGGTACTGGCACAGTCCGCGACCATATCTTGCGCCCATTGCGGGTAGCTGGTCAGTTCGGTCAGCGGGCCAGTGCGTTCAAAATGCGAGTTCATGCCGTTCTCCTTGGAGATACAAGTGAGAGGCTGCAGGGCCTGCAGCCTCGGTTGAGCCGGCGCAGGAGACAGGGATCCCTTTGCCGGTGGTGCTTCAACATCGCGAGCGATGCCAAATCTCATTTCATGAACGCCGAGCCGCGGTTGGGCGCGCCGGCCTGCTTGATCGTCATCGTAGACAACCCAGGCGACGATTGCCGCTGACGGCTTGGTCTTTTTCCTATTCGCGCTTCCCCATTGCGTGGGGCTTCCGTACGCTACGCGCCAACGGTCGCCATCTGCATTGACCTTCGATACTCGCGCAGTCCCGCGGGAAGGGAAAGCGCCGGCCGTCCTGGGTGTGATGGCGGCCCGGGGCCATCCGACGGCGGCCCTCTTAACGAGCCGGGTTCCGCCGCCGCGCCCCGCCTGAACGAAATCACGGGCAAGTTGCCGCGCAAGTCCGTATAATCGGTTAATTCGTCCTTCAAAAACCTGCGTGACGGCCTGTGCGCCGCCCGAGTCGATCCCATGTCTATAGAAAACCTGCGCAACATCGCCATCGTCGCCCACGTCGATCACGGCAAGACCACCCTCGTCGATTGCCTGCTCAAGCAGTCTGGCACGTTGGCCGAGCGAACGGTCCTGGCCGAGCGCGTGATGGATTCCAACGATCAGGAAAAGGAGCGTGGCATCACGATCCTGGCCAAGAACACGGCCATTACCTGGCGCGGCAACCGCATCAACATCGTCGACACCCCGGGACATGCCGACTTCGGCGGCGAGGTCGAGCGCGTGCTGTCGATGGTCGACTCGGTGCTGATCCTGGTCGATGCGATGGACGGCCCGATGCCGCAGACCCGCTTCGTGACGCAGAAGGCATTCGCGATGGGCTTCAAGCCGATCGTGGTGATCAACAAGGTCGACCGCCCGGGCGCGCGCCCGGAGTGGGTCGTCGAGCAGGTGTGGGATCTGTTCGACCGCCTTGGCGCCACGCCGGAGCAGATGGATTTCCCGATCGTCTACGCCTCGGCGCTGAACGGCTACGCCGGTCTCAACGACGACGTGCGCGAAGGCGACATGACCCCGCTGTACGAAGCGATCATGCAGCACGTGAGCAAGCCGGACGTGGACCCAGACGGCCCGTTCCAGATGCGCATCAGCCAGCTGGACTACAACAACTTCGTGGGCGTGATCGGCATCGGCCGCATCCAGCGCGGCACCTTGAAGAAGAACATGCCGGTGGCCGTGATTGACCGCCACGGCAAGAAGCGCCAGGGCAAGGTGCTGCAGGTGCTGGGCTTCCTGGGCCTGGAGCGGATCGAGCAGGAAACCGCCGAAGCCGGCGACATCGTGGCCATCTCCGGCATCGCCGAGCTGACCATCTCCGACACCATCTGCGCGCTGGAAGCCCCCGAGGCACTGCCCGCGCTGACCGTGGACGAGCCGACCATCAGCATGACCTTCCAGGTCAACAACTCGCCGTTCGCGGGCAACAAGGACCTTTCGGGCGGCAAGTTCCTCACCAGCCGCCAGCTGAAGGATCGCCTGGACCGCGAGCAGGTGCACAACGTGGCACTGAAGGTCGAGCAGGGTTCGGACGCCGACAAGTTCCTGGTCTCCGGCCGCGGCGAGCTGCACCTGTCGGTGCTGATCGAGAACATGCGCCGCGAAGGCTACGAGCTGGCCGTGTCGCGCCCGGAAGTGATCATCAAGGAGATCGACGGCAAGAAGATGGAGCCGATCGAGCAGTTGGTGGTCGATGTGGAGGAAGTCCACCAGGGCGCCGTGATGGAAAAGCTGGGCATGCGCAAGGGCCAGCTGAAGAACATGGAGTCCGACGGCAAGGGCCGCGTGCGCCTTGATTACGAGATCCCGGCGCGGGGCCTGATCGGCTTCCAGAACCAGTTCAAGACCCTGACGCAGGGCTCGGGCCTGCTGTTCCACGTGTTCGACCATTACGGTCCGAAGGAAGACGGCCAGATCGCCAAGCGCCTCAACGGCGTGATGATCGCCAACGCCGGCGGCACCACCCCGGCCTACTCGCTGGGGCCGCTGCAGGACCGCGGCAAGCTGTTCGCGGCCGAAGGCGACAACGTGTATGAAGGCCAGCTGGTCGGCATCCACGCCAAGGACAACGACCTTACCGTCAACGTGATCAAGCCCAAGCCGCTGACCAACATGCGCGCCTCCGGCAAGGACGATGCGATCCAGCTGACCCCGGCGATCAAGTTCTCGCTGGAACAGGCGCTGGACTTCATCGACGACGACGAGCTGGTCGAGATCACCCCGAAAGAGATCCGCCTGCGCAAGAAGCACCTCACCGAGAACGATCGCAAGCGGGCGTCGCGCAGCTGAGTTGCTGCTTCAGGTGATCAAACGGAAGGCCGCCGCGAGGCGGCCTTTTCGTTGCCGGCGATCCCTGCGGGAGCGGCTTCAGCCGCGATGCTTTTGCTCCGGGCCTCAGGACTGAAGAGCATCGCGACTGAAGTCGCTCCCACAGGATGACCTTGGCTGCGTCGCTACGCCGGCAACTGCGCGCGCTCCAACGCGGCTATGTGCCGCTCCAGCCGCGGCCCCAGGTAGCAATGCGAGCCGCACGGCAACAATCCGGCGGCGCCGAACTCGTGCAGGTACCAGGCCGGTGCGCGGGAAATGAAGCCCTGGCGGTCGCCGACCACGTCGTCGCGGCTGGTGAACACTTCGAGAAAGGCGATGCCCTCCAGCATGTCCACGATGCCGCCCAGGCCCGCGCGGATCTCGGTCGGTTTCAGGTAATGCAGCACATCGGTGCACACGATCAGGTCGAAGCGCCGGTCGAACCGCAAATACTCGAGCTGGCCGAAGCGCGCCAGGCCCACATTGCGGCTGCGGCCGTAGCGCGCGGCCACGTACTCGCTGGCGTCGAGCCCGCGATAGTCGATGCCGGGCCGCAAGGCGCGCAACGGCGCCCGCCACACCGCCTCGCCGCAGCCCACGTCCAGCACGTTGCGGATCGGCCGCGCCAGGTAGTACTCCGCCTGCGCCACCACCATCGCCACCTTGCGCCGCAACTCGGCGGGCGAGCCCACGGCGTGGCGCGGGTTGCGGTACCACTTGTCGAAATAGTCGCGGTCGTAGGTCTTCGGCATGCGCGGCGCCCGGGCAAAGCCGCATGGTAACCGTCGCAGACGGCGCGACACATCTGGGCGACAATCCCCCAGCTACACAGGAGTCCTGCCTTCCGTGAGTTCCACCCCGCTTTCCACCCTCCCGATCGAACCTGGCCTGATGGTGCTGCATGGCAACCGGCTGGAAGACCTGCGCGACCTGCTGGCCGCATGGCTGGCCCGCGCGCCGCTGCGGCCGCTGGAGAACGAGCTGATGCTGGTGCAGAGCAACGGCATCGCGCAGTGGCTGAAGCTGGCGATGGCCCGTTCGCCCGCCGCGGGCGGGCTGGGCATCAGTGCGGCGATCGACGTGCAATTGCCCGGGCGCTTTCTGTGGACTGCGTATCGTGCGGTGCTGGGCAACGAGGCGGTTTCCGCCACCTCGCCGTTCGACAAGTCGCGCCTGGTGTGGCGCCTGCTGCGGCTGATCCCGCAACACCTGCACGACGAGGCGCTTGCCCCGCTGCGCGACTTCCTCGGCGACGACCCGGACTGGCGCAAGCACTATCAGCTGGCCATGCGCATCGCCGACCTGTTCGACCAGTACCAGGTCTATCGCGCCGACTGGCTGGACGACTGGGAGCATGGCCGCGACGAGCTTCGCGACACCCTGCGCAACCGCCGTTCGCCACTGCCGGCCGAGCAGCGCTGGCAGGCGTACCTGTGGCGCCTGCTGCTGGAAGACGTCGGCCCCGATCAGCGCGACAACCACCGCGCCGCCGTGCATCGCGCCTTCGTCGAGCGCCTGGCCACGCTGCCGGCACGCCCGCCCGCACTGCCGCGCCGGGTGGTGGTGTTCGGCATCTCCTCACTGCCGCAGCAAACCCTGGAGGCGCTCACCGCACTGGCCCGCTTCAGCCAGGTATTGCTGGTGGTGGCCAACCCGTGCCGGCATTACTGGGCCGACATCATTGAGGAACGCGAGCTGCTCAAGGCCAGCCAGCGCCGCCATGCGGGCAAGCCCGGCCTGCCCGCCGAGCCGCGCTACGAAGACCTGCACCTGCACGCCAACCCGCTGCTGGCCGCCTGGGGAAAACAGGGGCGCGACTATATCCGACTGCTCGACGCCTTCGACCAGCCCGACCGCTACCGTCCGCACTTTGCCGCCATCGGGCGCAGCATCGATCTGTTCGAGGATGCCGGCAGCGACACCTTGCTGCACCAGATGCAGCAGGCCATCCTCGATCTCGAACCGCTGCCGGCCGACCCGGCCCAGCGCAAAGCGTGGCGCGACGACGACCACTCGCTGCGCTTCCACGTCGCCCACAACCCGCAGCGCGAAGTGGAGATCCTGCACGACCAGTTGCTGGCCATGTTCGAGCAGGCCGCGCGCGACGGCCGGCCGCTGGCGCCGCGCGACGTGATCGTCATGGTGCCCGACATCCAGACCTACGGCCCGCACATCCAGGCGGTGTTCGGCCGCGTGCCGCCGGGCGATCCGCGCCACCTACCCTGCAGCGTGGCCGACCAGCCCGCGCGCGGCCGGATACCGTTGATCGTGGCGCTGGAATACCTGCTGGCGCTGCCCGACGCACGCTTCGCCGTCAGCGACGTGCTGGACCTGCTCGACGTACCCGCACTGCGCAAGCGTTTCGGCTTCGACGATGCCGGCCAGCCCCTGCTGCGCCGCTGGATCGAAGGCGCCGGCATCCGCTGGGGCCTGGACGGCGCGCAAAAAAACAGCCTGCAACTGCCCACGCTGGAACAGAACAGCTGGCGCTTCGGCCTGCGCCGCATGCTGCTCGGCTATGCCGTGGGCGACGGCGAAGCGCTGGACGGCATCGCCCCCTACGGCGAGGTTGGCGGCCTCGACGCCGCCCTGCTCGGCCCGCTCAGCCAACTGCTGGAACGGCTCGAGCACTACTGGCAGCAATTCGCCACGCCAGCCACACCCGCGCAATGGTGTGAACGCCTGCACGCGCTGCTGATGGATTTCTTCGACGCCGGCAACGGCGACGACGCGGTGCGCCTGAGCCGCCTTGGCGACGCGTTGGACAGCTGGCAGCACGCCTGCGCCGAAGCGGATTTTGCGGAGGCGATACCGCTCAACATCGTGCGCGAACACTGGCTGCAGGCCATCGACGAAAGCCGCCTGTCGCAACGCTTCATGGGCGGCGCGGTGAGCTTCGGCACGCTGATGCCAATGCGCGCGATCCCGTTCCGCGTGGTCTGCCTGCTCGGCATGAACGACGGCGACTACCCACGCCGGCAGACGCCGGCCGATTTCGACCTGATGGCGCAACCGGGCCATAGCCGTCCCGGCGACCGCTCGCGCCGCGAGGACGACCGCTATCTGTTCCTCGAAGCGCTGCTGTCCGCCCGCGATGCCCTGCACATCAGCTGGGTCGGCCTCAGCGCACGCGACAACAGCGTGCTGCCGCCCTCGGTCCTGGTCGGCCAGCTGCGCGACTACCTCGCCGCCGGCTGGGTAAAAGGGGGTCAGAGTCACTTTTCGGGCGATGGCACGACAGGCGAGACGGAACGTGTATCGAAAAGTGGCTCTGACCCCCTTTTACTCGCCGCGCTCACCGTCGACTATCCGCTGCAGCCTTTCAGCCGCCGCTATTTCGGCGGTGGCGACGATCCGCGCGTATTCACCTATGCGCGCGAATGGCAGCAGGCGCATCGCGGCGAAGCACCCGCCGCGTCAACCGCGGTGCTTGAGCCCTGGCAGCCGGACATCGCACTCGGCCTCGGCCAGTTGCAGCGCTTTCTTAGTAAGCCGGTGGCGTACTTCTTCAACCAGCGGCTGAAGGTGTACTTCAACGACGCCGCCGACGAAGCCATCGACGACGAGCCCTTTGCGCTGGACGGCCTCGAGCGCTACGGCGCCAACCGCGCAGTGCTGCACGCGGCCATCGATGCGGCCACCGCCGCCGGCCTCGAACACGACATCGACAACGCCACGCGGCGCCTGCACGACGAAGGCCGGCTGCCACCTGGCGGCTTCGGCAGTGCGCTGCAAATCGAGATCGCCGCCCAGGCGCGCGCCCTAGCCAGTGCATGGCAGGCCGCCTGCCAACACTGGCCGCTGACTGGCGACAAGCATGAACTGCGCTACATCAGCACCCGCGCACCCACCGCCGGCTGGCAGGTCGACGACTGGCTGACCGATCTACGCTGCGACAGCGAAGGCACCCGCCAGCGGCTGGAGCTGGTCAGCGGCACACTGCGGGACGGCAAGGCCTTGCGCTACGACAAACTCATCCCGGCCTGGGTCACCCACCTGCTGGGCAACGCCTGCGGCCTGCTGATGCAGACCCGGTTGATCGGCATCGACGCGCAGCCGACCCTGCAGGCGCTGGCGCCCGACGAAGCCGCCGACATGCTCGACCAGTTGCTGGCCACCTTGCACGCCGGCATGCAATCGCCCTTGCCGGTCTCCCGCAAAACCGCCTTCGCCTGGCTGCTGGCCGGCACCGACGAAAAGAAAGATGCCGCCACCGTCGCCGCCCGCCGCTTCGACGGCGACGACTATGGCCACGCCGCCGGCGAACGCGGCGAAGACGCCTGCCTGGCGCGCGCCTGGGCGAGCTTCGCCGACATGCAGGCCCACGGCTTCGAGGCCTGGCTGGGCCCGTACCGCGCCCTGTTCGACAACGTCATCCTGACGCAGGGAGACGCGGCATGAACCGCACCGCCGCGCTCGATCCGCTGCGCCTGCCGCTGCACGACATCCGCCTGATCGAGGCCAGCGCCGGCACCGGCAAGACCTGGACCATCGCCGCGCTGTACCTGCGCCTGGTGCTGGGCCACACCGAATCCGGCGTGCCCTTGCTGCCGCCGCAGATCCTGGTGGTCACCTTCACCAAGGCCGCCACCGCCGAACTGCGCGAACGCATCCGCACCCGCCTGGGCCAGGCCGCCGAGGCGTTTCGCGGCCAGGCCACGGACGACGATTACCTCGCCGGCCTGATCGCCGACTACCCCGACCCGGAAGCCCGCTCCCGCGCCGCGCGCCAACTGGAACTGGCTGCGCAATGGATGGACGAGGCCGCCGTGCATACCATCCACGGCTGGTGCCAGCGCATGCTGGGCCAGCACGCGTTCGACAGCGGTCACGCCTTCGTGCAGAACACCATCGACGACGAGAGCGAACTGCTGGCCGAAGCCGTGCGCGACTACTGGCGCCAGCATTTCTTCGTGCTCGACCGCGACAACGCCGGGCAGGTCAGCGCGCTGTGGAAAGCTCCGCCGGCCCTGCAGAAAAGCCTGTTTCCGCTACTGCGCCAGCCCGCGGAAAACCTGCGTATGGACGGCCATCCGCTGCCGCTCATCCACGACCTCGCGGCGGCCATGGATACGCTGCTGGCGCCGCTGCGCGCCGCCGAGCAGCACGCACGCGCGCTGTGGCAGACAGAGGTCGAGGCAATCGAGACGTTGTTGAGCAAGGCGGTGCAGCAGGGCGTACTCCACGCCGGCAAGGTCCAACCCCAAAACCTCCCCGCCCGTCTCGACGCCATGCGACTATGGGCGCAGGGCAGCGCCATCGACGACGACATCGTGCGACGCTTCGCGCAAAGCGCATTCACCGCAGCCACCAATAAGAACAAGGTCACCCCGCAACACCCTGCCTTCGCCGCCATCGACACCCTGCTCGATGCACGCCACGCCACGCCCGAGCTGAAACCGCTGATCCTCGCCCACGCCGTGCCGTGGGTGGCCGCGCGGCTGCAAGCGAGCAAGCAGCGGCTGGCCCAGCTCGGCTACGACGACATGCTCAAGCGGCTCGACGACGCCCTGCATGGGGTCAGCGGCGAGCGGCTGGCGCAGACCATCGCCAGCCAATACCCGGTGGCGCTGATCGACGAATTCCAGGACACCGACCCGCTGCAATGGCGCATCTTCCAGCGCATCTACGGCCAGCGGCCCGGCACCGGCCTGCTGCTGATCGGCGACCCCAAGCAGGCGATCTACGGTTTTCGCGGCGCGGATATCCACACCTACCTGCAAGCGCGCACGAGCGCCGGCCAACCCACCTGGACGCTGGATACCAACTACCGCTCCACCAGCGCGATGGTCGGCGCGGTCAACCGCGTATTCGAAGGTGCCGAACAGCACCCGCAAGGCGCGTTCGGCTTCGGCAAGGGCGCCCAGGGCCTGCCGTTCCTGCGAGTGCAGGCGCAAGGCCGCACGCAGCGCCTGCTGCTGCACGGCCAACCGCTGCCTGCGCTGCAACTGGCCCACGCCGCCGACCTCGCACCGATGAGCCAGGGCGCTTATCAGGCCTGCATGGCCGAACACGCTGCCGCCACCCTGGTGCAATGGCTGGACGCCGCGCGTGAGGGCGACTGCGGTTTCGTCGACGACGGCCTCGCGACGCCTGCCTCCGCCGCCGCATTGACGCCGCTGGCTCCCGGCGACATCGCCATCCTGGTACGCAGCGGCAAGGAGGCCGGCGCCATGCGTGCGGCGCTGCAGGCGCGCGGCCTGGCCAGCGTTTACCTGTCCGACCGCGACTCGGTCTACGCCTCGGCCGAGGCGCGCGACCTGCTGCTGTGGCTGCATGCCTGCGCCGAGCCCGGCTCCGACCACGCCATGCGCGCGGCGCTGGCCAGCCCCACCCTCGCCCAGGGCTACGCCGAACTGGACCGCCTCAACCAGGATGAGCGCTATTGGGAACAGTGCGGCGAACGCTTCCGCCAGTTGCACGACAGCTGGCTGCGCCATGGTGAGCTGGCGATGCTGCACGACCTGCTGCACCTGTTCGACCTGCCCGCGCAGTTGCTGGCCCGCGCCGACGGCGAGCGCGCGCTGACCAACCTGCTGCACCTGGCTGAACTGCTGCAGCAGGCCGCCGCCACGCTGGATGGCGAGCACGCGTTGATCCGCCATCTGGCCAGCCAGATCAGCCAGGCCGACAACCAGGCCGATACCGCGGACGAGAAAATCGTGCGACTGGAAAGCGAGGCCGCGCTGATCAAGGTGGTCACCATCCACAAGTCCAAGGGCCTGGAATACCCGCTGGTCATGCTGCCCTTCGCCTGCGCTGCGCGCGAAACCAGGCGCGGCGACAGCTTCGTCTGGCATGAGGGCAACCAGGCGGCGATGGATCTGCAACCCTCCGACGACGCCTGGCAACAGGCCGAGCGCGAACGCCTGCAGGAAGACCTGCGCCTGCTCTACGTGGCGCTCACCCGCGCCCGCCACACCTGTTGGCTGGGCATCGCCAACCTCAAGAGCGGCAATGCCAAGGCCTCGGTGCTGCACCGATCCGCGTTCGGCTATGTGCTCGCCGGGGGCGAACCGATCGAGCCCGAAACTCTGCCCGCCCGCCTCGACCAACTGGCCGGGCATCCCGATATCCAGCTGATTGAACTGCCCTCCAGCGCGGCCACGCAACCCTGCGAAACCGTCACCACGCCGGAGCCGTTGCAGCCTGCCCGCGTCTACCACGGCCAGCCACCGGAGCCTTGGTGGATTGCCAGCTACAGCGCACTGAAAGTCGCCGAGGGCGACAGCGCCGAACGCCCCGCCGCACCGGAAACCGCGCAACAAAACGTGCTGATCGAAACCCGCGCCGAACCCGTCGTGGTCGTCGCCCCGGTTCACGCTACGCAAAAGCCGGCCGCACAGGAGCCGGCCGACACGGCGGGCATCCACCAGTTCCCCCGTGGCGCCGAGCCGGGCACCTTCCTGCACGACCTGCTGGAATGGGCCGCCGACGAAAGCTTCGCGCTCAGCGCCACCTCGCCGCCGGCACTCGGGCACCTGATCGCCCGCCGCTGCCAGCGGCGCGGCTGGCAGGCCTGGATCAAGCCGCTGACGGCGTGGCTGCCCACCTTCCTGACGACGCCGCTGGCGTTGCCTGATGGCGGCCAGTTGACCCTGGCCGGCGTCCACAACTACCGCGCCGAAATGGAATTCTGGTTCGAGGCGAACCGGGTAGGCACACTGGCGCTGGATCGGCTGGTCACCGCCCAAACGCTGCAGGCGCGGCCACGCCCCGCGCTGCAACCGGACCGCCTCAACGGCATGCTCAAGGGCTTCATCGACCTGGTGATCGAGCACGACGGCCGTTATTACATCGTCGATTACAAATCCAACTGGCTCGGCCCCGACAACGCGGCCTACACCGCCGACGCCATGCGCGATTCGGTACTGCACAGCCGCTACGACCTGCAGTACGCGATCTACACGCTGGCCCTGCACCGGCAACTGAGCGCGCGCCTGCCCGATTACGACTACGCACAACACGTCGGTGGCGTGCTCTACCTCTACCTGCGCGGCGTCGATGGCACCGGCCACGGCGTGCACGGCGAACGGCTGCCGTTTGCGCTGATCGATGCGATGGACCGGCTGTTTGCCGAGGGAGGAACGCCCGATGCCGGCTGACCAACTTGCCGCCATGTTCGAGCAGGACATCGCGCAACACCGGCTGCGCCCGCTGGACGTGGCGCTGGCCCGCTTCCTGGGCGAGCGCGACGCCGCCGCATCAGCGCCCTTGCTGTGGCTGGCCGCGTTGCTCAGCCGCCAACTGGCCGATGGCCACTTGTGCCTGGACCTCACCGCGCTCGATATCATGGCCGGCGAACAACAATGGCCACCTGCCTGGCACGCCCTGCTGCAGCGTTTTCATGAAAACGACGCCGCGCTGGCGTCGCCGCTGGTCGCCGACGCCGATGGCCAGCCCGCCAACGCGCCGCTGGTGCGCGACGGCCGCCGCCTGTATTTGCGCCGCTACTGGAACCACGAGCGCCATGTAGCCGCGGCCATTCGCGAGCGGCTGGAACGGGTGCACGCGGCGCCGGCGCAGTTGGGTGAAGAACTGCAGCGATTGTTTCCGCCAGTTGGCGCGGGTAGCCAGAAGGCGGTTGATCGGGAACCGGTCGCAGCTGAGGCCGCTGCTGCGGGAGTGGCAATCGACTGGCCGCAGATCGCGTGCGCGCTGGCGGTGCGCGGGGCCTTCACCGTGATCACCGGTGGTCCGGGCACCGGCAAGACCACCACCGTGGTGCGCCTGCTGGGCCTGCTGCAGACACTGTACCTGCGCGAACACGCGCGTCCGTTGCGCATTCGCCTGGCCGCGCCCACCGGCAAGGCCGCCGCGCGATTGAACGCCTCCATCGCCACGCAACTGGCCGCTCTGGACGTGGATGAGGCCACCCGCGCGGCCATTCCCGCCCAGGTCGACACCTTGCACCGCCTGCTGGGCGCGCGGCCAGACACCCGCCGTTTTCGCCACGATCGAACCAATCCGCTGCACCTGGATGTGCTGGTGGTCGACGAAGCGTCGATGATCGACCTGGAAATGATGTCTGCGGTGCTCGCCGCCCTGCCCGCTGCCGCGCGGCTGATCCTGCTGGGCGACAAGGATCAGCTCTCCTCGGTAGAAGCCGGCGCGGTGTTGGGCGATTTATGCCTGCGCGCGCAGGCCGGACACTACGATGGCGATACCGCGCAATGGCTGCGCACCGTCACCGGGCAGGACATCGCGGCCTTCGTCAGCACCGATGCGCAGGCCCTCGATCAGCAGGTGGCGATGCTGCGGCATAGCCATCGCTTCGGCGCCGCGAGCGGCATTGGCCAGTTGGCCCAGGCCGTGAACCGTGGCGAGCCCGATGCCGTGCATGCGCTGCTTTCCGTAGCCTCGGCCGATCTGTCATGGGAACCGTCGGCCGCACCCGCGCGCCTGGTCGAACTGGCCATCGATGGCGGTGCCCACGCAACCCAAGGCGGCGGCGCACGCGGCCACCGCCATTACCTGGAACAACTGCAGCATCAGCGCCCCGCCACCGATGCGGGCGACGAAGCGCATGACGCATGGGCGCGCCACACGCTACAGGCGTTCAATCGCTTCCAGTTGCTGTGCGCCCTGCGCCAGGGCCCGTTCGGCGTGGAAGGACTCAACCAGCGCATCGCCGAAGCACTGCAGGCACGCGGCCTGGTCGACACCAGCCTGGGCTGGTACGAAGGCCGCCCGGTGATGGTCACCCGCAACGATTACAGCCTGGGCCTGGCCAACGGCGACGTCGGCATTTGCCTGCGGCTGCCCGACGAACGAGGCACACCACGGTTGTCGGTAGCCTTTCTGGGCGATGCCCTGCCGGGTACCAGTGCCGGCACCCGCGTGCGCCGCATCCTGCCCTCGCGCCTCAACGACGTGGCCACCGTCTACGCGATGACCGTGCATAAATCACAAGGCTCGGAGTTCGAACACACCTTGCTGGCACTGCCCCCCGACCCCAGCCCCGTACTCACCCGCGAACTGCTCTACACCGGCATCACCCGCGCCCGCCGCTGGTTCACGTTGGCAGGGAGCCAAGACATCGTCGACCTGGCCACCCGGCAAAGGACGCGGCGGTATTCGGGGTTGGCGGAGCGATTGGGCAATCAGCGTTCCATAGGCGTCGAAGCGCAAATTCCATGAACTTGCCCGACACCGATGCGCGCATTGTGTAACTCAGCAACCGTAAAATTGCCCTAGCCTCTGACGAATTTCGATGGGTGGCGGCACGGTCGCGCCCTATCCGCAACTTCCCGCGACCGCTATATCGGCCGCCGAAACCCTGCCACTTGCCGTGATAACGACTCTCTTGCCAGGTACCGACCTCGTACTCTCCCCAGCTCCTGTCCCCGCAGTGGCTTTTGCACAAACCATGAATTCCCTGCTCACCCCACCTACCACTTCGCCACGAGAATTGAGGGTGAGCACCCCGTTTGCCGAAGACCGTACTGAAACATTGGGGGCCGATTCCCGCAATTGCAGAAGTGACTGCGGCTTGCCGGTATCGTAATCAGCACCACTGGTCGAGGAAGCGTAAGCCAGCCAGCCGCGGTCGAATTGGTTGCTGGCACCACCGCATGCTTTTTCGCCCGCCACCGCGGTAGTCGAACGTGGACACAACGATACAAATGACCTGGTCGTGATCGCCTCGCTTCGCGCATATTGAAGGTCGCTATACATGGCATTTACCTGCGTCGAAACACCATTGCGACGAATCATGCTACGAAAGTTCGGTAGGGCGATCGCAGCGAGTATGGCCAAGACGGTGATCGCGACCATCAATTCGATCAAGGAGAATCCAGCCCGGTGACTGCGCTGGTGGATTTGAGTCCCGAGTTCAATGCTCATGACAATACCGCGCTATTTGAGCTTGAGCCTCAGAACGCTTCGTCGCCCTTTGCTCATCAAGCAACTGTGTGGCGGAATCGAGATCGGAATCACTCGCAATCATGGCATCAGAATTCAACAGTTCCAGGTTCTGTTTCGCCACCGTACACAGGTGCTCTTCCTGCTTTTTGCTGGCTAGATCTAGCGCAGCTTTGGCTTCAGCAGTCGTTGGTAAAGGAGAGCTCGGAGGCAACTCGCTGGAATTGTCATCCACGTGACCAGAAAGCGTCATTCGAGTGTTCTTCACCCCATCCGGCGGTGCCTTTTCGCTGTAATGAACCGTGCCCGCGGCGTCTTTCCACTTATAAATTTCCTGGCAAACGCCAACCACACAAAACAAGCCCAGTGCCGCCGAAACCACCAGACGACGACCGAAAGATACATACCCTTTTCCAGAATATCGCCGCATTGCTCTAGTTACCCCAGCACTTCGGATCATTGGCGGTGGATCCAGTAGAACTCTGAGTTCCAGACCTCTCAAGACTGAGTGTCTGGCAAAGCGCGTCGTCCCGTCGCTGATTTCCCGCGGCCGTCGCGGTGATCGTGTAATCCGTCGAAGACGCCGACGGGATAGAAATGGTGTAGTACTGCCCATTTCCCACCATAGTGTTGGACCCCGACAGATCGGCCAACGTATCGGTGTAAGCATTATGGGAATAGTAAAAGCGCTCTTGTCGGCCAGCCAGATCGAGTAGCGTGCGTTGCGCATCGGTGCGATGCGTCCTCACCACGTAGCTGCGATACGACGAAATAGCGAGCGCGGACAAGATCGAGATGATAACCACCACGATCATCAATTCGAGCAAGGTGAAGCCAAGCTGTCGACGCATGATTTTTCCTTATTTATCGAGCGGTTCGCGCCACGAAATCTCACCACTCCTGACTGACTTCAAGGGCGGCAGATCGTGACAGATGATCGCACCACTAGATGTTTGCACACACGCGCGCAGGTCCTTGTCGCCCGATGAGCCGGAGCCTCCCTTGCTCAAGCTCGGCTGGGAGGGAAGCCCCTTGCCCAATTCCACAGATTTGTTGATTTTTCCATCGGAATCCTTGCCGAGAATGCCGATCAGGCCCACGTCAGCCGTACCTGTCAGATAGTTCGAGGGAACCAATCGACCTTCGCCCTGATCGGTGCATTGATCAGTGCCAGGCAGGTAAGTCGAAGTGTTCAAAACACCGCCCGCCAGTACCTGGGTGGAAACAACGCGTTCCGATGGCATTTTGGCACCGTTAGCGTCCGTGGGGATGTCGAGGTTGGACTTCCAACCATGGGCGGTTTGCGATGCGGCGGCGAGGTCCGCAATCGTTGTCACGTCGTCACCTGCTCCACTCACGGTGCCGTCATCCATGACGTCAACGTCAGTCACATCGAGAAGATCGGCGAAAGACACAGTGCTGTTCGTCGTCACAGCTGGGGTTCCCGCTGAAACCGTCGACGTTGTTCCGTCATCCACTAGACCAACGATCACTTGCTGGTTTTTATCCTGGAGATCGCTCTTGGTATAGGCGCGGCCCGTGCCAAAAAACACCATATGTTGCCGCTTGTCGTTTACGCCCAGAGTGGGGCGAATAGTGACCGGTTTGTCCAGCCCAGACAGAACCATTCGCGGCGACCAGTCCGCTGGATCCACACTGCCTTTAAAGTCGATCGCCCACAACGCCCCACCAAATGGGCTGGCTGCGCCCTTCGAACTGCCGAAATACAGCGATTCTGCGACGCCATCCAAGTTGAAATCTGAAGCCACAACATCCCCTGCGAAGCTGTTGGCGCCGGCGTTCGCCGCCCCCACGTTCGTCATCATCTTGACCGTGCCGTTGCCAGTGCCCCAACTCAGTGGTGTGGGGTCCGAGCTTGCGATATCACTGAGATCGTACGCACGAATGCCTAGACCGGCTGTGGAAATAGCGTTTCCACCTTCCACCGAGCCGGAGCCGCCATTGTCAGTGGTGCCCGAGCCCGTAAAGAGAATGAATTTGCTGGGATCGGGATCGGCCGAGCCGCTGGGACGGAACATCGCTACCGCGGGCAGCGAGGACGTATAAGTGCTTACCGTCTTCATGAGATTCGCGCATGAAAACAGTGTCGAAGCACAACCAGCACTCGCTCCTGATCCGGCGAGCCCCTGCGCATTCGTCAACTCTGCCAGCAGGACCGGCGGCGCTTCCGGATTCGTGACGTCCAGGACGACATAGGCAGGGAATGATGCCTGATAGGTGCTCGCAGCCCCTTCCTTTGTGTCCACCGTGATGGGACCACCACCAAACCGGAACGGCACGATGAGAATGGTGCCCCAACCATCAGGATGGCATTGGGTAGAACCGCTCACCGAGCAATTCTCGTCGCTCGCGGTAAAAATTCGCACGTCCTGGGAAATCGGCGAACCGTCCACGTAGAACATGTGCGCGTAATCGGGATCGGAAAGCCAACGCAAATGGGCAAGCAGGTTGCCAGGCACGTAAGCCCACACCTCGGAGCCAAGCGGGTGCGCCGTGAAGGCGCTGTCCAGCGAACAACCCTGGCTCGTGCATGTCGATGGCTGGGTATCGAGCCTCTTTTCCGATGCGTTGTAAAAACCTCCGTTGAACGCGTGGATCATGCCGTCGTTGGCACCGACGTAGATCATCTGCCGCCTGCTCTGGTACTTCTTGCGAAAGCCTCCATAGCTACTGTCGTTGTAAAGCAGGTCAAAAGACTCGGCTGGAACACCGACCGCGAGCGGTGTCGAGTTGACGATGTCGCCGAGACGGTAGACCTTGCCATCGACGGTCCGTGAGCGCCAATTCGGATCAGGCCTTCCATCACTGCCCGTCCACTCCGTACCACGGATCCAGTCGACCAGCGATTCTGCACCGTTCGAGCTACACGTGTTCAAGAACCGGAAATTGCCGGTGACAGTGCTCGAATCGCACGTTCCGTTACCCCCAAAGCCGGACGATGACCAGGCGAAATCCTTCTGCTCTCCGGTATCAACCACGCCGTCATGATCGGCGTCGATCCAAGTGAAGATGTAGCGGCCCGCGGCACCCGTCGCCGCCGTGCCGTAAGCACGCTGGGTTAGTGTTTGATAGGACGCAGACGACAACATGTTCTGTGCCGACCAGACCGGCTTGAGATCACTCAACGGCTTGCCATTGCATTGCGCTGCTGGGATCGGCTTGGTGGGCGCGACTGTCGGATCTGTGTACGTGTGGAATCGCGAATCACCGTCGGCAGTGGTGCAGAAGCGGACGATCGGGTTTTGCGATGCATCTCCCAGCGTCGGTGACCCACCGATGTCGTAACCACCTTCGCGGAACTGCCCGTCGCTATCGATCCACAAGGCGTTCACCGCACCGGTCCAGGATACCGATTGGCTACCAGTAACATTCTGCGTCTTGCCTTGGTAAAGCGCTTGATAGGTCAATCCCTCTCCCGCAGCGCTGCTGGTTACCACCGCTGCTGAGGTACCCGAGCCGGAGCGGGTCAAAATGGCATTGAACACGCTGGCAAGGCGCTCACCCAGCTGCGCGGGATTACGCACGGGGAAGAAATTGTCCGGCACATTGTCTGCACCGGGCAGACCCGTATCGTTGTTGTTCTGATCCCAGTTGGAGGTAGCGCACGCCGGCGTGGTGGTTTTGTCGCAGGGTGCCGTGACCGCCACACCCGACGTGTCGGTTATTTTCGCAAAGCCACCATATTTGGCGGCGTAATAGAGGGGGTTTTCCAGCTGCTTGGCGCCCGTGCTGCCCACCGTGTACTTGACCACCTTGGGCTTGTACCAACTGGCCGGTGCGTTTGCCTGAGATGTCAGCACGCTCGCATTCGCGTTACCCGGACGCAGGGCGAGACGCTTTACACCGTCATCACTGGAGCCGCTGATGGTGTAGCCAGTAAGCATCGCATTGCCGGCGTAAGCCGAAAGATTCTCAATGCGAACCAATGCTTCGTCATTGCCTACCGTGGGTTTCCCGGCGTTATCGGTGCAAATTGCCGAATCCGACTGCCAGCAGATGTCATATCCAGCAAAAGAGCTTCCTGTACGACCCACACTGTACGAGCGCGCCTTGTCATTCAGAGCGCTGCCCACGTTCGCCGTGTCTGCAGTGAACGAGGCGCTGGTACCTGACAGGTTTTCCCCTGTGTAGAGGGTCAACTTGTAGCCCGCAGGCACCTTAACAGAGGAGATCACGTCCCGGAAGCCATCGCCCACCGGGAAATTATGAGGTGTGGTATCTGTGCTCGGACACCAGCTGCCTCCGCCGTAATTGGTGTTCTTGTAGAAACAAACCGTTGCTGCGGGCAACTTCTGAGGCAAATTCGTAGATCGGGCGCAGGTGTCTCCAACGCAGTACGTCAGCATCGAAACAACGTCGTTGTCGTGATCATTGCCCCATAGCGAATCCTCCCACACGAGCGAATAACTACCCGCGCGCGCGTCTGCAAGCAGCGGCCGGCCATAGATGTAGCTTGTGTCGACTCGTGACGTCTTGGTGCCCACGCCCACCGCGCCGAGATAGCAACTGCGCCAGCCCGAATCCGTGATGGATGCTCCGCCGGTGTTGTTGGCTTGGCACAAAGGCGCGAGCGTTATGGATTTGGACCCGATTGGCAGTTGGAACTTTGGAAGATTTTCCGCCAGAGCCACGGCGTAGGTCTGCACGGTATTTTTGTAGCCAGCGGGTCGCGTACTGCCCTGCACAGAACCCAGGTCCGGCCGCAGATCTTTTGTCCACGCGTCGAACGCCAGCCCGGCGATTAGGAAGCTGCCTTCCATGCTAGGGATATCCGGACAGATACCTCGAGCCAAACTCAGGTCACTCACCAGCTTCGAACTGCAAAGGTCTTCGTACGTATTGACAGGCTTGCCAACAGCCAGATCGGTCTGAGTCGCCACTACACGTCCGGTCAAATAATTGTTTCCATTGATGCCTTCATCGGCACCGATGGCCTGCGTGGCTGAGGCCGCGTTCATGCCGATACCTGCCTTGGTCCACGGCGGGAGCTCGTCACTGTCGAAAGAGTTCAGGCCGGTAGACAAGACAATGACGCTGCAGGAGGCACAATAGGGATTTTCGGAAGCAGCGTACGGATCTTTCCAAGCAGGCGATGGCAGGCCGGCAAGATCACCTGCCTTGATAAACTTGGCCGTCTTGGCACCATCTGCAGCGATGTAGCGAAGGGCCTCGGCATACATTTCCGAAAGCGGATTGCCCCAGGCGCTGCACGCTTGCGCGTTGGTGCCAGAGCTGCCCGGATCATCGAGGCGATTATTTGTGCCGTTCGTTGTCTCGTTTCGATTCAGGATTCCGTAAGTGTTGCAATCATTCCAATTGTTGTTGAAGTTCCAATTCGTCAGCTTCAGCCGATGCAAGGTATTGATGATTCCTTCCTTGCCATCATCCTGATTGCAGAACGTTCCGTCGCTCAGCTTTATTTCGTCGCCCGCCACGCACGTCGCCGGATCGTTACCGTTCCCCGCTAACTTGCCTATATTCCGACGTAACACGCCACCGCTTCGCGGTGCAGAAAAACTACCTGTCAGAAGGCCAAAGCGCATTTGGCCGTTTTCGCCATATCGCTGCAATAGTCCGACGGGCTTATAGCTGCGGGAGCTACCGTTGCTATAGAGCTGACAGAAGCTCTCGCGAATGCCGTTCGTCGACGGGTCGCAGACTTCGACCTGAACGATATATTCCTTGTCACCAAGCCCATCATTCTTCGATGCGTCGTCGTTGTAGCTATTATTCGCATCCGGCGTGCCGATTGTTTCCTTCCAGTCACATTGACGCGACGCGGTCGACGCCCACTCCGACCAATTTCCTCGCGCCACGCGCATTTGCGGGTCACCGTCAGCGGAGAGTGTGGCGTTGCAGAACGATATCCCGAGATTCGAAGTGTCCTGAATGAACGGCGTGAACTTGTTCACGTCCGTACCTGTGTAGACCTTTGCCCAAGCGTGGAGGTCATTAGGAATCGGTGCGCGCTTCAACACGGTCCTGTTGGGATTATCGGTCGAACGCAGTCCACCGTCGAGGACGAGCCGCACGACATCGAGCCGGCTCATGGACACCCAATTCAGGAAGTTACCGCTCCAATTTCCGCTGCACTGGTGCTTTTTCTGGCCATCCGCGTTGCCGCCCGAGGCTGCCGCCGATGCTTTGAACTGCGTATTGGCGTAGGTATAGCAAAGCGAGGAATCAAAATACCCCGAATAATCGAACGCATCGTTGTACGTTGTGTCAACAACCCCATCGTTGTCCAGGTCGGTGTAATCGGAATAGGCCTTGATGAACAATTGCTCGTCACGCGACATCACCAGCATCACCAGCGGCGCTGCCGAGCTTGAATTGATGACGGGTAGTGCGGTGAAATTTGCCGCCACCGCAACATCGCCTTTTCGGTTCAATCCAATGGCAGCGCCAATGGCCGAAGCGGCCGGCGCCGGTACGGCGGTTGAGGTCGATGGCGCAGGATTCCCATCCGCGTCCGAGGTCGTCGCCGCGGGTGCGGGGCCGAACCCAACGTCGATAGCAGCCATCGGGGATGGTAGCGGCTGAGCCACAACCATCGGCGCAGCGAGGCACACTATGAGAAAGCCAATAAGCAGCCCTCGGCATGACATCTCTGTTCCCAAATTAGCGCGACCGGCAATTTTGTTCATGACCAACCATCCCGTCAATTTCTTGAGTCACGACGTCAGTTAATGCTCTGACGATACTGGGAAAGCGTGAGCGCCCTCGCCGAATTGGCGGTGCCCTCGCTGAGTATTTCAAAATATTTGGAGGCACTGCCGTTGGCTGCACCGTTGCCCAGGCCCCGATAGCCGGCCGCCTGTGCCGCACCTGAACCCGCCTCCAGAATGCTTCCATCCGGGCGGATCCACAGGCGCGCGCTGCCACCACTCGAACACCCGGAATCATTGCAAACCGCGACGGTGACATCGGGATCGCTTTTCATCCAGGTCGAGGGGTCGTAGGCCTTCTCACCGGTGAAGTACTGCGCTTCATACAAATTCAGCAAGCCCCCGGTAGTGGCGTCACGAACGTCAACATTGCCCAAGACGTCGCAACTGATACCGTTTTTGCCGACCTTGTCACCATCGGATTTGCAGACCGGAAACGTACCGAACTGCGTATCGGGAACACTCCCACCCATGGTTGTCGTTGGCCAACCCCGGTTGAAGGTGTTGTCTTCGAACAGCGCGGTGGGCACCGCCCTCATCGACTCTGAAACTTCGAAAGCACGCTCGTGCGCGGCAACGTTGTTGACCATGCGCATTTCCAGCAGCGTTCCCCGCATGGCAACGACAGCCACGAGCGAGAGAATGACCAGAAATACCAGACCAACAAACAATGCGACGCCCTGCTGTCGCGTGGCGGATGGATGCCTGACACCTGCTCGGGTGGCCCTATGCATGGCGTTCATCCCCTCACACGATTGCGAATTTGTACGATTTGCTGCTGCATGCTGCGCGAAAATTGGTTCGGCCGCGCCAAGCCACCGAGACTGAAGCCAGTGCAATCGCTGTCCGTCGTGGCCAGCGTGACGGCTCCTGCGTTGGAAATGGTGTAACTGCATTTTTCGCTGACCTTGAACGTACCCGCGTGAGAAACGGAAACGTCACGATCCGGGCTACGAGCCAATAAAGTCACTCGCACCGCAAGCACTGTCGGCCACTCAGCAGCGGTTACCTTGGTTGCGTTCTTGAACTGATTGACATGAGTACCGTCGGTGGAAACGCCGTACTCGAGCTGAAGTTGCTCAATCCCTTCCACCAACGGTTCGCGAACCAGACCGCTCTCGGTAAGCCGAAGTCGCATGAGCGTCGGGCGCGGCGTGCCTCCGTCGCTCATTGCATTGCAACCAGCAGCTGGGCGGTCGCTGCACGGCTGTAGGTAATAGGCCTCCACGCGATAGGGATAGACATATCGCTGCGTATCGCCCGTCAGTGGGATGCTGTCTGCGAGTTTGAACAACTGAGCGCCCTGCCCGACGCTGGCCGCCAGGAAATACGACGACGAAGGCAGGCACGTGCTCAATGTGGTCGCAGACAGAGCGGCCGTATTCCCATCAGGTACTGCGCATGGATCGGTATCCGCATAGCGGACAACGAGAACATCCGTCCCCGGGACATAGTCGCTATTCGGCACGAGCGCACAACTTGCTATAGGGAATACCGCCGCACCGTCGTAGCCGTACAAACCACCTGCACCGCTACCTGGCTTGCCGGCGACAAGCCAAGTGTCATCGCATCCCGTAGCGCCGCCGCCGTCCCCGAGCAGGCCGGTGACGTCGGCGGCCCTCAGGCCGCCCCAGAAATCGGCCATACGGATTGACCAATCGATGCGATCAGTCGCAAACCGAAGGTTCTGCTGTTGGAAATTGTTGCTTTCCTGCAATTGGTAAGCCTTCCGATTCGCCGTCAAAATCTGTATCAACCCTGCGACGACAATCGCGCCAAGCAACATTGCCACCATCAATTCGATAAGCGATACACCTATCTGCCTACTGCGCGAAACGTGCCGTGCATGTGCGCTCATGGCAGATAGTTCAATGTGTAGGAAAGATTGTCGCTGACCTTCGCTTGCTTTCCGTCCATCGCACCGCCGGACCAATTCGCAGTTATGACATACATGCCCAGGCTGGTATCCCATGACACGGTGGCGACCGGGGCATTCGTTCCGACAGCAGAGGGCGCAGCGCTCTTCACCCGCTTGACCCAATCGATAAGATCGCGCTTTGCCGCGCCATCCAGGTCGCAATCGGTTGTGCAGGTACTCACCAGTTCTTCTGTCCCCGCGTAACAATAAGGACAATCGCTTGAACTCGGAGAGGCGGGGTTCGCGGCCTTTATCGGCATCGTTGCAGCTGCCGGGTTCGCGCGCATCGCGTCGATCAGGCTTCTTACCTGCACGATGATGTTGCTGCGCGAGCCAGCCTCTTTGGTAAATTGCGCGCCCTTGACCTGCATCAACGCCAAGCCCAATACGCCAACGCTGAAGATAACGATGGCGACCAGCACCTCGATCAGCGAGACGCCTCGCTGACGCGACAAGACTTGCATGGAAAATTCTCCCTGATACCCCTTCGTGCAATGTAGCCATTCCACGGCCGTCGGCCAGCCATCTCCCGACAAGCGGTAGCAACGGCCCGATGAGCGGTGTCCGGGCCGTGTGAAAACGTGACCGTGGTCCGGTGCGCGTGGATACGGGAATGCCTGGCAGCAAGGATGTGGCGGGGGAAAACTTGCTGGCCGGCGCTTGCGGGGCGCGCCCTGCGGGATGCCCATCCGCCACACAGCTTGCGCCAACCACCTCCCGCCCCGTAAAATTCGCGGCTCACTGCCGGAATAGCTCAGTTGGTAGAGCGGCGCATTCGTAATGCGTAGGTCGGAGGTTCGACTCCTCTTTCCGGCACCAGTTTTCTGCAAGACCCGAAGCCCCGGAAAGCGCGAGTTTTCCGGGGCTTTCTTGTGTCGGCGAGTCTCGCCGCCGGGGTGAAGCCGGCCAGACCCGGCCTCGCGCTCAGGGGCTCGGCCGGATCTCCACCAGCACGACATCATTGGTTCGCATCGGAAGAGGCACGCTTGCCTTTCCGTCGACGCCGACCGTCACCGCGAGAATCCCGGGCCGGTCGGTGGTTGCCGCCTGCAATTGCCGCAACTGGTCCGGCGTCAGTGACGCCGGGGAACCCATGCGCAGGTAGGCGGTGTACGCGTCGTTGGCGTCGTAGCCCGTGCGGTAAACCGCGGCTTGGTAGGTGCCCGGCGGCAGATGTTTCAGGTCGAGCGTGACGGAGCCATCCTGCCGGGACGGAAACACCTTCGTGTAGAACGGACGGTTGCTCTTGTCCTGCCTTGGCTGCACGAAATCCCAGACCAGCGCCTTGAGCACGCCGTCGTCCCACGTCACGTAACTCTGCGCGTCGGCGGTTTTCAGCTGGCTTGCGCCGAGCCGGTTCAGATACTTGTAGGCGAACCAGGCCGGCTTGCGGATGCCCTGCGGATTCATCAGGCCGAAGCCACCCTGGAACGGTGCCGTGGGCGGGCCGGGCTCCTCGAACAGGTCGCTGAAGGTCCAGTAACTCATGCCCTGCGCCAAACCTTCCGACGCCTTGAGCTTGCCGAGGATGTAGGCGGCGCTGACGTACGAATCATGCACGGGATCGCGCGGCGTATAGCTGCTGCTCCACTCGGTGAAGTACAGCGGCAGGCCGGGCATGGAGGATTGCTCGATCTGCTGGCGCACGCGGCGCACGTCGCCGACGATCGCATCCGGTGACGGCGAGAGTTTGGTGTCGCTCTGGCCGTGCTCGTCGAGGAAGCCGCCGTCGACGCCATAGGTGTGCGTGGAGATGAAGTCGATCGGCACGCCGACCTGCGTGGCGTGCTCGATCAACTCGGGCACCCAGGCCGCGCCCGCCGTGGCCGGGCCGCCCACTTTCAATTGCGGATCGACCTGCTTGATGTGGCGCACGGTGGCGTCGAACAGGTCGAAGTAGGCCTTTTGATCGGCGTCTTCCCAGAAGCCGCTCAGGTTTGGCTCGTTCCAGACCTCGAAATACCAGCGCCGGATTTCCTGCTGGCCGTAGCGCTGCTCCAGGTGACGCACGAACGCGGTCACCAGCGCGCTCCACTTCGAAAGCACCGGATGGGAAGTGTTGCCCTTCCAGTAGAAAATGTGCTGATCCGAGGTCCGCATCGCCTCCGGCGTAAAGCCCAGCTCCACGAACGGGCGGATGCCCATCGCGAGCAGCCGGTCGTAGAGCCGGTCGATGCCGGTCCAGTCGTAGACCGGCTTGCCGTCGACCTCGCGGTAGGTGCCGAGCACGTCGTGGAAGATGGCGTGGAAACGGATGTAGCGAAAGCCCAGTTCCATCCTTGCCGTTTGCAGCTGCGCGAGGCTGTCGTCGCGCATCAGCGTGCCGGGGTAATCGGAGCCGATGGAGAAGTTGAAGAAGCGATC
Source organism: Rhodanobacter fulvus Jip2 (assembly GCF_000264315.1). Lineage (GTDB taxonomy): Bacteria > Pseudomonadota > Gammaproteobacteria > Xanthomonadales > Rhodanobacteraceae > Rhodanobacter > Rhodanobacter fulvus. The sequence goes on along the minus strand of NZ_AJXU01000054.1, from coordinate 57,097 downwards.
CAGCGGCGAGGTCTTCCCCTGCACATCGATGTCGATGTGTCGTACCCCCTGCGCGGCGTAGACGACGGGCGCCAGGCAGGCCAGAAGCATGACCAGGCTGCAGGCGGCGATGGAACGGCGGAAAGTCGGCATGTTCATGGCGCCAGTAAAGCAAACCCGGGCCAGCGATTTCCGGCAGTGGCCGTTACGATTTTCACCAGCTGCCGCGAACCGGGCGCAAGGGCTTTCGTACCCCGACCGAGCCGACGCACCGAGGGACAAACCACCGGTACCGCCCACGCAAAAGGGCCGCGATCACTCGCGGCCCTTTGCTTGAATTTTGGCGCCCGAAGTTGGACTCGAACCAACGACCCCCTGATTAACAGTCAAGTGCTCTAACCAGCTGAGCTATTCGGGCGGGAGCTGCGTAGTTTGTAGTTCGTGCGCTCAGCTGTCAACCCATCGGGAGCAACTATGGAACCTTTTCATGGCATGCACACCCGGTAGCACGGCACGTATGCCGCGCCGCCGGGCAGCTTCATGCGTTGCTGCTCCACGAAGGCCTGCAGCAGCTTGTCCAGGGCCTGCATGATGTCGCTGTCGCCGTCGATATCGAACGGGCCATGCTGCTCGATCGCGCGCACGCCCTCCTCCTTGACGTTGCCGGCGACGATGCCGGAAAACGCGCGGCGCAGGTCGGCAGCCAGTTCGTGGCGGGGACGGCCGTGCCGGAGCTGCAGCGCCCGCATCGACGCGTGGTCCGGCTGGAACGGCAACTGGAACGCATACGGCACTTGCAGCGCCCAGTTGAAGAAAAAGGCGTCCTTGGTATCCAGCCGGTGGTGGCGGACCTTTTCCACGCCCTTGACCATCGCCCGCGCGACCGTCGCCGGGTCGTCGACGATGATCTGGTAACGCCTGGCCACGTCATCGCCCAGGGTCAGGCGCAGGAATCGATCGATCTGCTCGAAGTACGCCGCCGATTCTTTCGGCCCGGTAAAGATCAGCGGGAACGGCGTATCGGCGTTGTCCGGATGCAGCAGGATGCCGAGCAGGTAGAGGATCTCCTCGGCGGTGCCGACGCCGCCGGGAAACACGATGATGCCGTGGCCGATGCGCACGAAGGCTTCGAGGCGCTTCTCGATGTCGGGCATGATCACCAGGTGGTTGACGATCGGGTTGGGCGACTCGGCGGCGATGATGCCCGGCTCGGTCAGTCCGATATAGCGGTTGTGTCGATGGCGCTGCTTGGCGTGCGCGATGGTCGCGCCCTTCATCGGCCCCTTCATGGCGCCGGGGCCGCAACCCGTGCAGATGTCCAGGCCGCGCAGACCGAGCTGGTAACCGACCAGCTTGGTGTAGTCGTACTCCTCGCGCGAGATCGAATGCCCGCCCCAGCACACCACCAGGTTGGGGTCGGCATGCGGCTTGAGGATGCGCGCATTGCGCAGGATCTCGAACACGTCCTCGGTAAGCCGGTCGGATGCGTCGAGGCCGTCGTCGGCATGCTCCAGTTGGGTCGCCACGTAGACGATGTCGCGTACCACGGCCACCAGCAATTCGTTGATGCCGCGAATGATCTGGCCATCCACGAACGCCTGCGCCGGCGCGTGCGATAGCTCGATCTTGATGCCGCGATCCTGCTGCAGCACCTGGATGTCGAAATCCGGATATCGCTCCAGGATGGCGCGCGGATCGTCGCTGATGCTGCCCGAGGTGAGCACGGCCAGCGCGCAACGACGCAACAGCGCATGCAGCCCGGAGCCGCTGGCGCCACGCAGGCGCACCACCTCGTTGCGGGACAGGATATCCAGACCGCCCGCGGGCGAAATGCGCGCGCTGACGGTGGCGACGTTGCCGGAACCGGTGTTTACAACATTCATGCACTACATCTCCATGCCGTCTCGATACGGCGGACTCGTTAGCTTCACGCGTGGGCGTCGACAGGGTCAAGCCGAAAAAAACCGGCGCCCTCGCGGACGCCGGTTTGTTCGATTGACCAACAGGTTCGCTTAGAACGTGTAGCGAAGGGTCAGCATGGCCGACCAGCGCGATACCACGCGGGTCGGGTTCTGGCCGGATTCGTACACACCAATGGGCGTTGCCTGGTAGTTGCCGTTCTTGTCGGTCGGCAGCTTGTAGACGTACTTGCCGTCCACCACGCCGTTGTAGCCGGCGAGGTTGCGCGTCTGGTACTGGATGTAGGGCACGCTGCCCCAGTCCTTGTTGACCAGGTTCAGGAAGTTGTAGACGTCCAGTCGCAACTCACCCTTGTGGCCCTTGAAGAAGCCCGGAAGCTCCTGCACGAAGCTCATGTCCAGCTCGTTCGACCAGGGCAGATGGCTGGCGTTGCGCCCGGCAACGTCGCCGCGGTGGGCATTGAGGTATTCGTTGTTCGTGATGTAGTCCTGGAACTGCTGCACGAGCTGGGCACTGGCGGGCTTGCCCTTGCTGTCCACGTAGGCACCCACAAGCGCGTCGTTGAGCTTCGGGATGTAGGCCAGGTCGTAATAGGCGATGCCGTCGCCGTTCGCGTCGCCGCTGTACACCCAGCTGTACGGCAGGCCATCGTGGCCAAGGTACAGCGCCGAGATCTGCGTGTTGTAGTCGCCGAAGAACTTGTGCTGCCAGGTCAACGACAGCTTGAGGCTGCGCGGAATGTTGTAGGCGGAAATCTCGTTCTCGTTGCCGTTCGGATTGATGCGCGGCATGTACTGGTAGCTGGAGAACGCCTGCGAGCTGCCGCCCGAATTGACCTCGGTCGAATGGCTGAGGGTGAAGCTGGCGTTGCCGAAGAAGTTCTCCGAGAACGGCTTGCGCAGCGACAGGGTGAAGCTGTCGGCCTTGCCCTTGTGGGTGTTGGTCAGCAGCGTCGAAGCGGTGGAGAACGCCGGGTTGGCACCGTTGTTCGGGCCCTTGGTCGCGCCAGGCGTGACCCAGTACTGCTCGCGACCGTCAGGCAGGTAGCCCGAGGGCGTGCCCAGGTTGATCGCCTTGTACAGGATCGCATTGCGCACCTGGATGTGCTGGTACTCGGCCGAGGCGATCATGCCCCACCACGGCAATTCGCGATCCAGCGCCAGCGCGGCCTTCCACACGGAAGGCAGGCGGAAGTCCCTGGAAATCGTATCCACCGGGCCGGCTACCGCGCAGCCTGCCGAGTCGTCGATGTTCTGGTTGTGCGCTTCCGGACTGAAGTCCGGCTTGGCGTCGCAATGCGAGCCGTAGCCGTACTTGTAGTCAACGAGGGTAAGGCCGTTGTTCTGGTAGGGGTTGGTCATCCATACCGTGGGCGGTGTGGTCTGGAACAGGCCCACGCCACCGCGCAACTGCATCATGCGGTCGCCTTCGAAGTTGTAGTTGAACGACAGACGCGGTTCGACCACGCGATTGCTGGAACCGACCGCGTAGTTGTTCGGATAACCGAACGCGGCAGCCGCATCGGCGTTGTACGGCGGCTTGTGGTCCGAGTACGGGATGTCGACGCGAACGCCGTACATCACCGACAGGTTGTCGGTAACCTGCCAGGTGTCCTGCAGGAACGGCGTGTACTGGCGGTAGGTCCACTTGGCGGCGATGTCGCCGATGCCGCGGTTGCCGGCGGGCTGGTACAGCTCATAGCTGTCGTAGTTGCCCTCACCGGCGGCGAAATCGTCGATGCTGTTGAACACGTACGAACCGAACTCCGTGCGGCCGAACAGGTTGTAGATCTGGTCCTGCTCGAATGCCAGGCCACCCTTGATGGTGTGGTCGCCGGCGTAATAGGTGCCGGCGAAAAACGCCGTCCAGCGCTTGGTATTGATTTCGTTGTAGTGGCGGAACTGGTCTTCGCCCAGGTTCACCGACGGGCTGTTGAACGAATCGGTGTGCACCTGGATGGCCGGCTGATCCTTGGCACCGCCCGCCAACTGCGAGAACTGCTGGAAGCCGATCTTCGCCTCGGTGGAGAAATTGTCGGACCAGTCGTCGAACAGGTGGATCACCGAGTTTTCGGTGAGGCTGTTGGTGGTGTACCAGTAGCTGCTCAGGCCGACGGACGAGTTGCCGTTGCCGTTGACCTTCGGATACGACTCTTTCGTGCGCTGGTAGGTGAAGCTGGCGCGGTGGTTGTTGCTGATGTTCCAGTCCAGCTTGACCAGGTAGCGGTCGTCCGTCAGGTCGGTCGTGCCGCCGGCAACGTCACCCGGATCCAGGCCGTAGCCGATGGCGATGTTGCGGATGCGCTCGATGTCGCCCGGAGAAACCGCGTTGCCGGTGGACGGGCCATCACCGAGGCTCGGGTCGTACGCCACATTGGACGAGGAGCCCACGCCGGTGGTCTTCTGCTTTTCGGCGGACACGAAGAAGAACAGCTTGTCCTTGACGATCGGGCCGCCCAGGGTCACGCCCTTGGTGGTGTCGATGCCGTAGCCCTTGTAGTGGTAGTTCGGGTCGTCGCGGTCCAGATAGCCGGCGTCGCCCACAAGGTGGCTGGCGTTGCGATACGCGTAATAGACCGAGCCGTGGAAATCATTGGTGCCCGACTTGGTCACCGCGTTGATGCTGGCGCCCACGCTGTTGGAGGTGGTGTCGAAATTCGCGGTGGAGATGTTGTATTCGGCGATGGTGTCGGGCGAGATCGGCGAGCCCTGGTACGGCAGGCCGTTGGCGTTGAGGCCAAACGGGTCGCCTTGCGACACACCGTCCACGCTGATGTTGTTGTAACGCGTGTTCTGGCCGTTGGCGGAGATGGCGCCGGAGCCCTGGTCGGTCACCGTGATGCGCGGATCAAGGCGCGCGATGTCCGAGATCGAGCGGTCGGCCTGCGGCGTCGCCTGCAATTGTTTCTCGGAAAGATTGGTCGACAGGCCCTTGTTGTCCGGCGTGAAGGTCTGCATCAACGCGCTGGCGGACACGGTCACACCGGAAAGGTCCTGAACGCTCTTGGCCTGCTCGGCGCTCATGGTGAGGTTGACCGTGCTTTCCTGGCCCAGTTGCAGGTACACCTGATCCTGCTCGCCCTGGGTCAGGCCGGCCTTGGATGCGGTCACATCGAACGGGCCGCCCACGCGCATGCCCTGCGCCGAATAGCGTCCATCGGCGCCGGTGGTCGTGATCTTCGTGGTGCCGGAAGGCTCATGCACGATCTGCACGGTGGCGCCGGCCACCGGCTGGCCGCCGTTGTCGAGCACGCGTCCACTGATGGCGGACGAGGTGACCTGTGCCATGGCAGGCGCACTCGCCGCCAGCAGGGAGGCGATGGCGAGGGGCAGGATCTTGGTGCGTATCGGGCTATTCATTCTTGATCGACCTTGGGGCTCACAATGGATTCGTGGGCGTTGCCGGTGACTGCGGGACGACACGGGCAACGTCGCTGACAGGTTTCGGACCATCATCGAAGCCGACCTCATGCGCCGACGGCCTCGGTTGTTAAAAAATATTAACGAGATTGTATGACACTTTTATAACGTTTGCAGGTGCCTCGCTGCCTGAGGCCACCCCAAACATCCACACTTAGTGCATGAATATCAGTTACTTATAAAATTCAGCCAATTGAGGCCGCTGTAGCACCCAGGTAGCGTGCCCGCTTGGAGGCCTTCAGATTCGCCAGATCCAGCATCACCAGGCCATCGACACAGCCGGAGAAATCCGGGTCCTCGCCAAAGTCCAGAAACTGCACACCAGCCGGCTCCATCAGGTCCACGTACTGGCGGTACAGCACCGGCAGGCTGACGCCCAGGGCATCAAGCTGATGCTTGAGCTGGCCCAGGCCCGCCTGCGGATCCAGGCCGGCCAGCGCCTGATGCACGCGCTCGGCCACCTGCGGCGACACCACGAACGGTTGGCGCGCCGCGGCCAGGCCCGGCGCGCCGAAATAATGCTGGTGCGCCACGGCAATCCATTCGCGCGCCTCGCGCGGCAGCTTCACCGACATGCTGACCGGGCCGAACAGGTAGCGGATTTCACGATGACGCTGCAGATACAGGCCAATGCCCTGCCACAGCTGATCGAGCGCCCGCGATCGCCAATACGCCGGCGCGATGAAACTGCGCCCCAGTTCCAGCCCCTGGCTCAGGCGGCTCTCGAGCGCGGGCGAATACTGGAACAGGCTGGCGGTGTACAAACCGGCCATGCCGTGCTCGGACAGCACCCGAGCGCCATGACCGAAGCGGTAAGCACCCACGATGCGTTGCGCCGCCGGGTCCCACAGCAGCAGGTGCTCGTAGTGGGCGTCGTACGCATCCAGGTCGCAGCGCTGGCCGGTGCCCTCGCCCACCTTGCGAAAGGTCAGCTCGCGCAAACGGCCGATCTCGCGCAGCACCGCGCTGTCGCACGAACCGGTAAACAGCAGCGCCTGTTTGCCATCCGACAGATCGCCCAGTTTTTCGGCGCCAGCCAGTGCGTCGACCAGCTGCTGCACGGGCTCCGGATGCGCCAGTGCCACCTGCCCGCCGAAGATCAACCCGCGACCACGCGCCACCCGATAGACGTGCCGACGCATCAGCACCGCCGCGCGTGCCGGCGAATTCCCGCTGCGCGAGGCCAGCTCATCGGGGTCGATCAGGGCGCCGATCTGGAAACCGATACGCCGCTGCCCCGCGGCCACCGCCTCGCGCGGCAGCATCGCCGTGCTCAACGGCCTGGCCAACATCGACAGCCCGTAAAAAGCGGCGGAATTGCGCGCCGTCACATGGATCGGCAGCACCGGCACCTTTCGCCGCAACGACAATCGGGCGAAACCATCCGACCAGCGCCCGTCACGCACGCCCGTGGCGCGCACGCGCGACACTTCGCCGGCAGGAAACACGATCAAGGCCTCGCCGTTGTCCAGCGCGCGATAAATGCCGCGCAGGCGCGAAGCGGCGCCGTTGCCGAATACATCCACCGGCAACAGCAGATCCCCCAGTTGCGGCACCACGGCCAGCCAGTCGTTGCCCAGTACCCGCACGTCGCGACGCACGGAGCCGATCAGCTGCAACAGCGCCAGCGCGTCCTGCATGCCCAGCGGATGGTTGGCGACCACCAGCAGCGGGCCGTCCACCGGAATGTTCTCGCGTTGCTGCGGGTGGACGTGGCTGTGCGTTCCCAGCAGCTCGAGCGTGCGATCGACAAAGTCGAAGCCGCGCGCGGCGCCGGCCTGGTCAAGCACGCGGTTGAAAGTGGATTCGTCGGCCAGGCGTCCGAAAAGCCCGGCCATCGGGCGGCGGATCCTGGGGTGCTGCGCCAGCCAGGGCATCCGCTCGACCAGCGCCTGTTCAATGCTCAGCATGTCGCGCCCTCGAGAGTTTTCCCCAATCTGTCAGACGATTGTGACAACAGGTCGAGTATGTGCGGCGTCAATGCCGCTTCACCTGGGCTGCCGAGGGGGAAGCGCCTTGCGCTCAGATCGCCAGATGCAGGAACGAAGCGACGCCGCCCAGGAACATCTGCACGGACAAGGCGATCAACAACATGCCCATCACCCGCTCCAGCGCGGTCAGCACGCTCTCGCCCAGCCAGCGGAACAGGTAGGTGGCGCTGAGCAGGATCACCGACGTGGCCAGCCATGCCAGCAACAAGGCGATCACCCAGTCGGCGGTGCGGCCGGGCTGGCTGTTGGTCAGCAGCAGCAGCGCGGCCATGGCCGACGGGCCGGCCACGCCGGGGATCGCCATCGGTACGATGAACGGCTCACCCTCGCCGGCCTTGCCGAAGATGCCGCCGCCGTCGGCCGGCGGGAACACCATGCGGATGCCGATCAGAAACAGCACGATGCCACCGGCGATGCTGATCGAATCGGACTTCAGCTGCAGCAGCTTCAGCATGAACTGGCCACCAAACAGGAACACCAGCAGCACGCCCAGCGCAATCAGCAGCTCGCGCACCATCACCAGGCGACGCCGGCGCGGTGGCACATCCTTGAGCAGGCTGAGGAAGAACGGGATGTTGCCCAGCGGATCCATGATCAGAAACAACATGATTCCCGCCGACAACGTGGTCATCTGCGTTTCCATCGAACCGGAGGCTCCTTGGGTGGCGGGTCGCTCGACCCGTGCAGGTTTGCGTACAGATTGCGGTTTTACACCGAAACCAGCGGCCGCCTGCGAAGGCGGCGAAGCGCTCGGAATCAGGCGCCGTCGCGCAGGTCCAGCACCGCGCCACGCGCCGGTGCCGCATCGGGGCCAAGCAGGTAAACCGCCGCTTCCGCCGTCGCATCGGGCAGCGGCAGTTGCATGGAGTCTTCGCCGAAATAGGCCATGCGCCGCAGCGTGGTGCGCATCGGCGCGGGCAGCAACGCATGCGTGCGCATCGCGCCGTCATCGGTTTCCTGATGCAGGATCGCCACGAGCCGTTCCAGCGCCGCCTTCGATGCGCCATAAGCGCCCCAGTGCGCCCGCTGCAACAGGTCCGGATTGTCCAGCACGAACACCACGGCACTGTCCGGCGCGCCCAGCAGCAGCGGCATGCAGGCCTGGGTCAGTGCGAAGGGCGCCGACACATTCACGTGCATCGTGCGCAGCCAGGCATCGGGCTTGTGCATGACGATGGGCGTGAGTCCGGCAAAACTCGCCGCCGCGTGCACGATGCCATCCAGGCGGCCAAAGTCGCGCTCCAGCCCTTCGGCCAGCGCGGCGTAATCGGCGGGCGTGGCCGCTTCCATGTCCAGCGGATGGATCACCGGCTCGGGCAAGCCCTCGGACATCATGGCGTCGTAAAGCTGCTCCAGCTGGCGCTTGCGCTTGCCGGTGATGACGACCGTGGCACCGGCGCGCGCAGCGGCGCGCGACACCGCGCTACCCAACCCGCCATAGGCGCCGGTGACGAGAACAACGCGCCCGGCCAGCGTATCGGCCGCAGGTTTCCAGCCCTCGGGCAAGCGGGCTACAGGCAGCGCGGTCAATGCGTCGTTTCCGCGACGTCGCTGGCCATGCGTGCCAGTTCACCGGCCACCTGCAAATCCTCGATGACGTCGCAGCCGCCGATCAACTCGCCCTGGATGAACATCTGCGGGAACGTGGGCAGGTTGGCGAAATGCGGCAACGCCGCGCGCACCTGGGGGTCGGCCAGCACGTTCACGGCGTGAAAGGGAGCACCGGCATCGCTCAACGCACGCGCTGCGCGGCTGGAAAAACCACACATCGGAAATTCCGGCGTACCCTTCATGAAGAGCACGATGGGATGCTCGGCAAGCATCGCCTTGATTCGTTCGTTAATATCCATGGTTCGACGTTCGTCTTTACAATGCATGCAGGCCGGCATTGTATCAGCCCCCCAGCGGCCGGCCGTTGCGACCGGTCGCGCTTCCTCCGCCATCGCCAAGGAGCCAATCATGGCCATTGAACTTCCTCCCCTCCCGTACGAAAAAAGCGCCCTCGAGCCCCATATCTCGGCCGAAACGCTGGAGTTCCACTACGGCAAGCATCATCAGGCCTATGTCACCAACCTGAACAAACTGATCGAAGGCACCGAGTTTGCCAACGCTTCGCTCGAGGACATCATCAAGAAGTCGTCCGGCGGCGTGTTCAACAACGCGGCGCAAACCTGGAACCACACGTTCTACTGGAACTCGATGAAGCCCAACGGCGGCGGCGAGCCGACCGGCAAGCTGGCCGACGCGATCAACAAGGCGTTCGGTTCGGTCGAGAAATTCAAGGAAGAGTTCAGCAAATCCGCCGCCGGCAACTTCGGCTCGGGCTGGACCTGGCTGGTGCAGCGCCAGGATGGCTCGCTGGGCATCGTCAACACGTCCAACGCCGCCACCCCGATCACCGGCACCGACAAGCCGCTGTTCACCACCGACGTGTGGGAGCACGCGTATTACATCGACTACCGCAACGCCCGTCCGAAGTACCTGGAAGCGTTCTGGAATCTGGTGAACTGGGATTTCGCGGCGAAGAACCTCGCCTGATTTTCCGGTCAGCGACAAAAAAAACGGAGCCGTCATGGCTCCGTTTTTTCATGGGTCGGCGCGGTGCTCGCGATGGCGCTTATCGGGTCAGCGCATCCAGCGCCGGCTGCGCTTGCGGCAGGCGGTCCAGTGTCGTGGCGACATCAGCCAGGCGATCAGCCAGGGCGGCGGACGTGGGCGCGCAAAGCGTGGCATGGCCCACCTTGCGACCCGGCCGTGCCTGCTTGCCGTAGTCATGCCAGTGCGCATCCACCGTGCGCAATACGGGTGCGGGATCGGGCAGGTCACCGATCCAGTTGAACATCGCCGATACGCCGCGCGCCTCGCCATTGCCCAACGGCATGCCGAGGACGGCACGAACATGGTTCTCGAACTGGCTGGTGTGTGCGCCTTCGATCGTCCAGTGGCCGGAGTTGTGCACGCGCGGCGCCATCTCGTTGCCCAGCAACTCGCCGTCTTTCACGAACAGTTCCAGCGCGAAAACGCCGACATACCCCAGTCGCTCGGCCAGCGTGCGCGCCAGCTCGGTGGCCCGGCCCTGCAGCTGATCGATGTCCGGCGCCGGCGCCAGGCTCATGCTGAGCACGCCATCGGTATGCCAGTTGCGAGTCAGTGGCCAGGTGTTGAAATCACCGTTGCGACCGCGCACCGCGATCACCGACAACTCGCGCTGGAACGGTACGAAGGCTTCCAGGATCAGGCCATGCCGCGCGGCGGCCGCGCCCAGCGATGCCCATGCGGCATCCGCATCGGCGATCGAATGCAGGCGGAACTGTCCCTTGCCGTCGTAACCCAGCCGACGCGTCTTGAGAATGGCCGGCGTGCCGATCGTGGCCAGCGCCTGATCCAGCATCTCGCGGGTATCCACCGCCATGAACGCGGCCGTCTGCAGGCCACAGTCGCGAAACATGGTCTTTTCGGCCAGGCGATCCTGCGCGACGGCCAAGGCCTGCGGCGCGGGGAACACGGCGACCCGCTCGGCCAGCCAATGCGCGGTTTCCGCGGGCACATTCTCGAAATCGAAGGTGACCACGTCGACTTTCGACGCAAACGCTTCCAGCGCGGCGTAATCGGTCCAGTCGGCCACCAACAGCGGCGCCACCTGACCGGCGCAGGCATCGGCAACACCGTCCACGACCAGGGTCTTCACGCCCAGCGGCGCAGCGGCAAGCGCCAGCATGCGGGCCAGTTGACCACCGCCAAGAATGCCCAACACGGGCTGCCGATCCGCGGTCACTGGCGGGGGTCCGGCTGATCGATCACCGCTTGCGTCTGGCGGCTGCGCCACGCATCCAGCGCCTTGGCCAGGTCGCCGTCATGCAAGGCCAGCACCGCGGCCGCCAGCAACCCGGCATTGACGGCGCCAGCGCGCCCGATGGCCAGCGTCCCCACCGGGATGCCGGCCGGCATCTGGGCGATGGAGAGCAGTGAATCCATGCCGTTGAGCGCCTTGGACTGCACCGGCACGCCGAACACCGGCAGCCGCGTCTTGGCCGCCAGCATGCCGGGCAGATGCGCCGCGCCGCCGGCCCCGGCGATCACCACCTGGATGCCCCGGCCGGCAGCCTGTTCGGCATATTGAAACAACAAGTCAGGTGTGCGGTGCGCGGAGACCACCTGCACCTCGTGCGACACGCCCAGTTCGGTCAGCACATCGGCCGCGTGCTGCATCGTTTCCCAGTCCGAACGTGACCCCATCACCACGCCAACGCGCGGCGCCCTGATTGCTGCTGTCATGGTTCGGCCGTCCAAAAACCGCTATTGTACGGGCTTTCCGCAGCTCCGGCATCCCGCATAAATCATCATGGACAAGCGCTTACTCGACATCCTGTGCTGCCCGGTCAGCAAGACACCGGTGCGGCCCCTGGGCAAGCACGAACTCGACGCCCTGAATGCGGCCATCAGCGCCGGATCCGTCGATACCGTGGCGCACGCCCGCGTGCGCCAACCCATCGCGGAAGGCCTGATCACCACGGACCGGAAGGTCATCTACCGGGTCGACGACGGCATTCCTGTCATGCTCCCGGAAGAAGGTATTGGTACGCTGCAACTGACGGATTTTCCGGCGGCATCCTGAAAACGAGTAAATGCCCTGGGGCCATTGGGCCGACCGGATCATTGATAATGTGCGCCAGGCATGACATGCGGGCTCGCTTTGGCTTATTGTGGCATTCCGACCGGTTCGCCCGGACGGCACTGCATGACTGATGACGCTCCGGGGGCGTGGCTATGAACGAAGCCAGTGACTCATCAAAAATCGTCAATTTGAACCAGCGCATGGATCCTTCCAGCGAGCGCGTCGGTGAATTGCTTGCAACGGTTCGCACCATTGCCAATCGTTTGCTGCAGCAGTGGGTCGGCAACGTGTTCGAACATGTGGACGACGCATTATTCGACCTGGCCGAAAAGGCCGAGAACAATGCGGCCCAGATGCACTACTTCGACGGCATGCGCGATGTGCGCAAGCGTCGGGCGACGGTGGAGCGGTTGTTCCTGTCCACCATCGGGCGTGAATTGGGCGAACTGGCCAGCCGCCGGCCGTCGGCAACGCATTCCCCCGCCCCCACCGGCGTGGTGGAGTTGTCGCTGGTTGCCGACAACGAACTGGAGGAATCGCTGGCGATCACCAGCATGATCGGCAAGAACGAATCGCGCATGTCCCGCGATCTGTTCGCCGTCAATCATCGCCTGTCGGTCATTTGCGGCGGCCACAAGATCGACGACAGCAACAACCCCGTCGCGCCCGCGATCCTGTCCCAGGCATTCCGCACGGCATTGCACGAACTCAGTGCCGACATGCGCGTGAAACTGATTATCTACAAGCTGTTCGACCGCTATGTATTGTCGGCACTCGAGGAGTTGTATCAGGCGATCAACGCGGAACTTATTCGCGCTGGTGTACTGCCCCAGCTGCGTCCCCATGTGGCTCGCCAGCCGTCCGGTACGGCGGCCGCCTCGTCGGCAAATAGCGAGCGCCACGGTGCGGCCAGCGAGGAATCGGGCGATATTCCCGGCGACCTGCTGCAAACCTTGCATGCCCTGTTCAACGCACGTCGCGGCCATCCCGGTGAAAGCGGCGATAGCGGGACGAGCAATTATTCCGGCGGCCCATTGCCCTCGGTGAACGAATTGCTGGGCGCACTCAGCGTGCTGCAGAACCAGATAGCCACCACCGACGTGCAGCCATCGGCCGCCGGCCTGTCCAGCGCCAACCTCAGTCACGAGGTCACCGCGCTGAAGGAGCAACTGCTGCGCCAGATCGGTGCCTTGCGTGGTGCGCGGCCGGGACAGGTTGCCTCGATCGACGAGGACACCATCGACCTGGTGGGCATGTTGTTCGAGTTCATCCTGGAAGACCGCAACCTGCCACCGGAGATGCAGGTACTCCTGGCTCGACTGCAGATTCCCTATCTGAAAGCGGCCATCATCGATCGCAAGCTCTTCGCGCATCGCCAGCATCCGGCACGGCGCCTGCTCGACGGTCTGGCGGAACAGGCGAAGGGCTGGTCCGACGAATCCGACCGCGACCGGCGCCTGCACGAGAAGGTCAAGTCCATCGTCGAACAGCTACTGCACGAATTCGATGACGACATGGGCATTTTCGACCGGCTCCTGACCGATCTGCAGCAGTTCCAGGAACTGAGCATGAAACGCGCAGATCTGGCCGAGCTGCGCGTGGCCGAATCCACTCGCGGCCGCGAAAAACTGGAGTACGCACGTCGTCGCGCCGCCCGGGAAATCGTCGAGCGAATCGGCACGAATGAATTGCCGCCGTTGATCCATGGCGTGCTCGCTCGCGCGTGGGCCAACCACATGGTGCTGCTGCTGTTGCGCCACGGCGATGACTCGACCGAGTTCAAGGTGGCGCTGCATTTCGTCAATGAGTTCATCGCCAGCAGCCGTCCCGCCCAAACCCCTGAAGCCCGGCAGGCGCTTCGGCAGATGTTGCCCGGCATCGAGCGGGCGCTGCGTCACGGCCTGGCCAATGTCGCTTTCCAGGAGCCGGATATCGAGCGGCTGCTGGGCCAGTTGCATACCTACTACCGCCAGCAACTGGGCGAGATAAATCCTTCCGCCGCGCCACCGGCGGAGGACGAATCCGCACTGCCTATCCCCGACAGCATCCAGCCGCTGGTTCAGGCTGCGCCGGATTTCGACGACGACAATCTCGGCTTCGCCTCCCCCGACATCACCACGGACAGCCCCGAGTATCGCCAGGTGGAAGCGCTCCAGTCGGGTACCTGGCTGGAACTCTCGCTCGCCGATGACTCCTGCACGCGGGCCAAGCTGTCGTGGATCAGCCCGATGACCGGGCGCTATCTGTTCGTGAATCGGCGCGGGCTGAAGGTGGCGGATTACGCGCCACGGGAGCTGGCCACCCTGTTGAAGCAGGGCAAGGCGCGCGTACTGGCCGCCAACGCGCTGTTCGAGCGAGCCATGAGCGCCATCGTGGACCGCCTCAGCCATCCGTCCCCTGCCACAGAAGAAGAATGAACTCCGGCACGCCTCTTTCGACCCCTTCGCCCGCCCAGATCAGCAACGACATCGAACGCGCCTTCGCCGAGGACATCGGCGCAGGCGACGCAACCGCGGACCTGCTCGGCGCCGACGCCCACGGGCGCGCCGAACTCACCTGCCGTGACGATGCGGTATTGGCCGGAAGCGCATGGTTCGATGCCTGCTTCCAGCGGCTGGATCCCTCGGTCCATATCGAATGGCTGCTCCAGGACGGGCAACGGGCTACGGCTGGTGCCGTGATCTGCCGCCTTTCCGGCCAAGCCCGGGCATTGGTGACTGCGGAGCGTTCGGCGCTGAATTTCCTGCAACTGCTGTCCGGCACCGCCACCATTACCTCGTCCCATGTCGAGGCCATCGCCGGCACCGCCGCGCGCATCCTCGACACCCGCAAAACCGTACCGGGGCTGCGCCTGGCGCAAAAATACGCGGTGCGTTGCGGCGGCGGCCACAACCAGCGGATGGGTTTGTACGATGCCATCCTGATCAAGGAAAACCACATCATCGCGACGGGCAGCCTCGCCGCGGCGGTGCAGACGGCGAGGCAAAAGCACCCCGATCTGCCGCTGGAGGTCGAGGTGGAAACGCTGGCCGAGCTGGCACTGGCGCTGGAGACGGATGTGGACCGCATCATGCTGGACAACTTCGACCTGCCACACATGGCCGAAGCGGTGCGGATCACGGCCGGCCGCGTGCCACTGGAAGCTTCGGGCAACGTCGACCTGCAGACGATCGGCGCCATCGCGCGCACCGGCGTGGATTTCATTTCCGTGGGTGCGCTGACCAAGCATGTCCACGCGGTGGATTTCTCCCTGCGCCTGCAATTGAGCTGACGGCTCGGCGCGCCAACTTCCCGAACGGGTGAATCGCCCGTCGTCGACCGCATCGCGGATCGAACGATGTGCCTGCGATCGCTTGCACACGGTAGCGGCGGCCCACACACTGACGGCATGAGCAATCTTTCAGACCTGCTGTTGCTGCTGTCGCTTGGTGCCGCTGTCGGCCTGTGGCTGAAAATCAGCGCGGCGCGGGAACATGCCGTACGCGAGGCGCGTCGCTTGTGCTTGCAACATGGGCTGCAGCTGCTGGATGAAACCGTCGGGCTGCGTGCCTTGCGACTGCATCGCGGCAGCCCCGGCCGGGGCAGGATCGAGCGCTGCTACGGGTTCGAAGTCAGCCTTGAAGGCGACGATCGCAAATCCGCGCACATGTGGATGCTAGGCACAGCGATCAGCGCACTGAGCTTGCCTACGCCAGACCTGCCCGTGTCTCCGGTTGCCATCGCCGGCGCGACAGGCGCAAACCACCAGACATCCGACAACGTGATCCCGCTGCGTCCGCGCCGGGCCGACCAACGCCTGCACTGATTCCCGCGTTTAGGCGCTACCTGATGGCTATTTGACGACGCGCAGATGCGCGCCGCGCTTTGGCGCTGCCTCGGCGGGTGCAGCGGGGCTGGCGGACGTCTTGTCGTCGTCGGGTGGCGTGGTCGGCGGAGGCATGTCGCCCTCTTCTTCGGCCGGGAACATCATGCCTTGCCCGTTCTCCTGGGCATACAACGCCAGCACCGCACGAACCGGTATGTGGATCGACTGGCTGACACCCGAGAAGCGCGCCTGGAAGCTGATCCAGTCGTTGCCCAGGTCGAGGTTGGCGACGGCACGCATGGCGAGATTGAGTACGACCTGCCCGTTCTTGATGACCTGGGGCGGCACCCTGACCCCTTCCACGCCGGCGTCCACCAGCACGTACGGGGTGAGGTTGTTGTCGCTGATCCAGTC
The DNA here is from genome assembly GCF_000264315.1 of Rhodanobacter fulvus Jip2. Lineage (GTDB taxonomy): Bacteria > Pseudomonadota > Gammaproteobacteria > Xanthomonadales > Rhodanobacteraceae > Rhodanobacter > Rhodanobacter fulvus. The sequence goes on along the minus strand of NZ_AJXU01000054.1, from coordinate 40,954 downwards.
GTAGATCGCCCGCAGCAAATACGGGCGATTGGAACTCATCGCGGGGGACTCGTCGGTGCTCATCTGCGGGGGTGATGCCTCAAGGCCAGGGGCCAAATGAAAGTCGATGTTGCGGGCGGACCAGCATGCCGGCGGGCGAACAGCTGGACATCCACAAACGGATCGCGTTGGCAGCTTGTCAGCTGTCGTCCGTACCGTCAGCGTGGGACACCCTGCGGCAGCGGGCGGAAAAATGACGTCAAGACGGCCGCAGCCGGTTTCAACGCACCGTTTCCAGCCGCATGTTTTTTTCGTCCTCGGTAAGACTGCGCTCGAAGCCCTGGCTATGGAACAGACGCTCGCCGTAATCGACGATCGGCCGCCCTTCCTTGCCAAGGTGGACGTCCAGCGACGGCAACCGCCAGATCACCGGGGCCACCAGGCAATCCACCAGGCTCATCTCGGGGTTGAGGAAGAAGCGCGATGCCTTGAACAGTGGCACCGTGGAAAGCAGGTTCTGCCGCAGCCGCTTGCGCGCGGCATCCGCGGGCCGACCACCAGCACGGATCACGTCCACTTCCGTCAGCCAGTCTTTTTCGATACGCACCGCAGCCACACGAAGCCTGGCGCGCGAAAGCGGATCGATCGGCATCAGGGGCGGATGTGGGTAACGCTCGTCCAGGTATTCGCACACCACGCTGGTGTCATAGAGAACCAGGTCGCGATCAACCAGCGTCGGCGTCGTGCCGTAGGGGTTGAGCTCCACCAGTTCCGCCGACGCCTTGTCGCGGTCCACGATCACGCGTTCGTAGCTGACGCCCTTGGCTGCCAGAACCAGTCGTGCCCGGTGACACTGAATGTCATCGGCCAGGGTATACAAGGTGAGTACGTTACGTGAGCGCGCGCTTTGAACCATGCACCAATCCCCTTCGTCGACACGAAGGCGGCGGCTGGTCGGCCGCCGCTTTCGCAGGGTGATCTCACCCGTTTCAGTGGACGTCTTTCCAGTATTCCTTCTTCAGCATGTATGCCAGCAAGGTAAAGAAGGCCAGGAACAGCAGCACCCAGACGCCATAGGCATGGCGTTCGAGCGCGGCCGGTTCGGACGCGTATTCCAGGAAGCTGGTCAGATCGCGGGTGGCCTGCTGGAACTGCGCCGGGGTCAGTTTGCCCGGATGCGACAGCACCAGCTTCTCCACCTGCGCATCTTCACCGGGCTTGGCCGGCTTCATTTCCGCCGTTTGCAGACCCTGCAGCTCCCACAGCGGGAACGGCATCGAGGCGTTCGGGAACACGGTGTTGTTCCAGCCCACCGGACGACTCGGGTCCAGGTAGAACGAGTTGAGGTAGGCGTTGACCCAATCAGCACCCTTGGCGCGCACTTCCAGCGACAGATCCGGCGGTGCCTTGCCGAACCACGCCGCGGCCGAGGCCTCGGGCATGTGCGAGATCACCGGTTCACCGAACTTGGCACCGGTGAAGTTGAGGTTCTGCATCACTTCCTGTTCGGACAAGCCCAGATCGGCCGCGATCCGCTCGTAGCGCATGTACTTCAACGAGTGGCAACCCACGCAATAGTTGAAGTACAGCTTGGCTCCGCGCTGCAGCGACGCCTGGTCGTGCACGTTGGTGCCGGCCGGCGGCAGGCCGCCTTCTTCGGACGCCTGCACCGACATGCTGCCGACGAACAGACTGAGCGCCAACGCCACCGGGAAGATGTATCGCTTCATTAGCAGCTGCCGCTTAGTCATGCGTGGTCACCCGTTCCGGAACCGGCTTGGTTTTTTCCCAGCCGAAATATGTGTAAGCCCAAAGGAAAGCGAAGAAGCCGAAGTAGACAATCGTCATCACGCGACCGAACAGGTTCTCCCAGAACGTCACGTCGATGTCGCCGAACCAGACCGGCATCACCTCGGCGGTGATGCCCGCACCGACCGCGCCCAGCATGAAGAACGACAGCACGAACAGGCCCAGGCCCACCTTGAAGCCGGTGCCGCGGTAACGGATCGACTTGACCTTGCCGCGATCCAGCCATGGCATCGCGAACAGCACGCCGATCGAACCGAACATCGCGATCACACCCCACACGGCCGAGCCGAGGAACGACGGGATCATTCGCACGATCGCGTAGAACGGGGTGAAGTACCACACCGGCTTGATGTGCGACGGCGTCGCCAGGTTGTTCGCCGGGATGAAATTGTCGTGTTCCAGGAACCAGCCGCCAAACGTCGGTGCGAAGAAGATGATGAACGCGGCGATCATCAGGAAGAAGCCCACGCCGACCAGATCCTTCACCGTGTAGTACGGATGGAACGGAATGCCGTCGGCCGGCTTCAGCGCATCCCAGCGGTTGCCCTTGGGACCCTTCTTGATCTCCACGCCGTCGGGGTTGTTGGAGCCCACTTCGTGCAGGGCGGCAATGTGCAGCACCACCAGCAGCAGCAGCACGATCGGCAACGCGATCACGTGCAGCGCGAAGAAGCGGTTCAAGGTGGCGTCGGCCGGCAGGAAGTCGCCCATGATCCATTCCACCAGCGTGTCGCCGATGTAGGGGATGGTGCCGAACAGCGAGATGATCACCTTGGCGCCCCAGAACGACATGTTGCCCCACGGCAGCACGTAGCCCATGAACGCTTCGGCCATCAGCACCAGGAAGATCAGCATGCCGAGCAGCCACACCAGCTCGCGCGGCTTCTTGTACGAGCCGTACATGATGCCGCGGAACATGTGCAGGAAAACCACCACGAAGAACAGCGAGGCGCCGGTGGAGTGCATGTAGCGGATCAGCCAGCCCCACTCCACGTCACGCATGATGTACTCGACCGAGTTGAAGGCTCCCGCCGCACTCGGGTTGTAGTTCATGGTGAGGAAGATGCCGGTGACGATCTGATTGATCAGCACCAGCAAGGCCAGCGAACCGAAGTAGTACCAGAGGTTGAAGTTCTTCGGCGCGTAGTATTCGGTCATGTGCGCGCGGTACATCGGCGCCATGCCTGGTGCGCGTTCGTTGACCCAGTCGCCGATGTTCGTGAATACGTTGGCCATTAGCCAGCCTCCTTCGGATCCACGCCAATCTGGATGGTGCTGTCGTCGATGAAATGATACGGCGGCACCGGCAGATTCTTCGGTGCCGGCACGCCTTGATACACGCGACCGGCCAGGTCATAGCGCGACTTGTGGCAGGGGCAATAGAAGCCACCCTTCCATTCCGGATCGAACGGCTCGGGCTTGATCTCCGGCACGAAATCCGGGACGCAGCCCAGATGCGTGCAGATGCCGATCACCACCAGCCATTCCGGCTTGATCGAGCGCGCTTCGTTCTGTGCGTACTTCGGCTGCTGGTCGGCCGAGGCGCCGTCGGACTTGGGATCCACCAGCCGCGAGTCGACCATCGGCAGCGTGGCGAGTTGCGCCTTGCTGCGATTCAACACGAACACCGGCAGGCTGCGCCACGACACGGTCAGCATCTGGCCGCTCTCGATCTTGGCCAGGGACTGCGTTACCGGAGCACCGGCGGCCCGGGCTCGCGCGCTGGGTTCCCACGACTTGATGAAGGGCACAGCCGCCGCAACGATTCCCACCCCACCAACCACCGCAGTGGTTGCTGTAAGGAAACGGCGGCGGCCGTGATCGACGACTTCGTTCGCCATCAGGCTCTCCGGTACTTGCAATATCATCGTGATGGGTTTGGGCATGCCGATCGTCGAAGCCCATCAAGCTGCTTCGCCGAAACTGGCAGAACCAGTGCCCGCAAAAATCGCGTTAGTGTAGCGTCAGGGCCGGCCCCGTACAATAAAACACCTACCCGGCGATGGCGACGCGCCGCGGCCCCAGCTCCCGACTTGCCGAGTATCCCCCTCGATATGAAACATGCCGCCGGCACGCTCGCCTTCATAGCCCGATTCGTGATTCTCGGGCTGGCGATCGCCTTCGTGATCACCCTGTTGTGGCCCGGCAGCGGTGATCGCCTGCGCAGTCGATTCGGGATAACTGCCATGCCACCAGCGCGTACCGAGCCAGCCAGTGCGCCGGCGGGCAGCCCGTTGTCGTATGCCGACGCGGTGGCCGCCGCCGAGCCTTCCGTGGTGAATATCTACGCCAACAAGATCGTCACCGGCCAGGCCTTCCGGATGTACAACGATCCGCTGCTGCAGCAACTGCTCGGCGGGCAGCCAACCACGTACCAACGGCGGGAACAGACGCTGGGTTCGGGCGTCATCGTCAACGCGCAAGGCCAGGATTACGTACTGACCAACAACCATGTCATCGCGCACGCCGCCGATATCCAGGTGCTGCTCTACGACGGCCGCATCGCCAAGGCGACGCTGGTGGGCGCCGACGAGGAAACCGACCTGGCGGTATTGAAGATCGATGCCAGCAACCTGCCCTCCATCCACATCGCCGATCAGCAACCGCTGCGCGCCGGCGACGTGGTGCTGGCGATCGGCAACCCGCTGGGCCTCAACCAGACCGTGACGATGGGTATCGTCAGCGCCATCGGGCGCCAGTTGAACAGCTCCAGCGCCGAGGATTTCATCCAGACCGACGCGGCCATCAACCTCGGCAATTCCGGCGGCGCGCTGATCAACGCCCGCGGCTTGCTGGTCGGCATCAATACGCTGTTGATCGGCAAGGCGGCCGGAGCCGAGGGCATCGGCTTTGCCATCCCGGTCAACACCGCCATGAAAGTCCTCGACCAGATCATCGCCACCGGGCACGTGGTGCGCGGCTGGCTGGGCGCGGACTACGCCTTCGTGCCGGTAGCCGCCAACAGCGGCCTGCCGGCGGCAGCGCGCGGTGCCCAGGTAACGGACGTCTATCCCGGCAGCCCGGCCGCTCTCGCCGGCCTGCAGCCGCACGACATCCTGCTGAAGATAGGCAAGGACGACATCCTCGATCCGGCCGATCTGCGCCGACACGAGGCGGCGCTCGAGCCGGGCAGCAAGGTCACGGTTTCCGGGCTGCGCAATGGCGCCCCCTTCCATTCGGAACTGACGGTGGCCAAGCGTCCGCCCATGGCCACCAGCACCACCTCGGACGACTGAGCGGAAAGCCCGCTCAGCCCGGCCCGCTGGCCGCCAGCGGCGGATGGATCGCCGCGCCATAGCGCTGCCGCAGCGTACCGACGCGCTCTACATACACCTTGGTTTCCGCGTACGGCGGCACGCCGTCGTAGCGCTGCACCGCGCCCCGGCCCGCGTTGTAGGCTGCCGCCGCCAACCGCTCGTTGCCGTGGAAATTCTGCAGCAGCAGACTCAGGTAACGTGCGCCGCCGCGGATGTTCTGGTCGGCGTCGAAGGCATCCAGCACACCCATGTCCCTGGCGGTACCCGGCATCAGTTGCATCAACCCCTGCGCACCCTTGATCGAAAGCGCGCGCGGATTGAACGCGCTTTCGGCGTGGATGATCGCGCGCAGGAACGCCTCGTCCACGCCATATTCGAGGCTGGCGGCACGGATGGTGTCGTTATAGGCGGTGAGGTTGAGCGCCACCCGCCCCCAGCGAATGGTGGAATGCAGATCGCAGGCAGCACAGGTGGCGATGTAGCTGAAAAGCAGGGTCGCCGCCTTGCGTCCGCGCGGTGGCAGGTTGGTGTATTCAACGGTGCCGTCGTGGCCCACGACACGGTAGACCGCGCCGCGCAACACCTTGGTCGACGGGGCGATCGCCGTGGCTGGCGCCGCTTCGGCATCGCGCGATTCGCGATAACTCCATTGCCCCGGTTTGGCAGGAGCGACGACGGGCGCCGGGTGCGCACCTTTGCCGGTAGTGCTTGCGCTCGCCTCCACCTGGGCCAGCGACGCGCGCCGTACCGAGGCTGCGCCCACCGCCGTGGCACTGGTTTGCGCGCTCCCTTGCACGTTGGCCAGCGACACCGGCTGGGCACCATCCGCCACCAGGCTGCGCGCCGAGGTCGTCACGCTGCCGCTTGCCCGCGTCAGCGATGCCCGCGGCACCGGCGCCTTGCGCGATGGCGAGGCACCGAACGTGCTGATCCGCTTGCAGCCGTGGTAGCCCACCGTGCTGCTGCTGAACACCGCTTCCCCACCGCTGCCCGTACAGCGGTACAACGCACCCGCCGAAGCACCCGGCAGCCAGAAGGCACCGCACAGCAATGCACCGGCCAGCGCGAGCCGGCGTGGCAACGTGATCAAGGAGGAGCCCCCGGCGAACCGACCGACGCTTCCCCCGTGGCGTGCGGTATCGAACATGCGCAGAGTGTGGCGCCAACAGCGCATCCGCGCCAAGTGCGATGTCTCATTTCGCGCAGCCCGTTGCCGCATCGGGCGAATCCCCTCCCGGGCGCCGGCCGGAGCGTTGCAAGTAGTTGATCCGTCGAGCATCCATTGGCGAGAACCCCCCGCGCGGGTAAACTGCCTGGTTCAGCGGATTGCGCTTCACGAACCACGGTACCCACGCCATGACCGGCAAGCTTTTCATCAAGACCCACGGCTGCCAGATGAACGAGTACGACTCGGCCAAGATGGCGGACGTGCTCAAGGCGTCGCACGGCATGGAGCTGACCCTGGATGAAGCCGAAGCGGACGTGATCCTGATCAACACCTGCTCGATCCGCGAGAAGGCGCAGGAAAAAGTCTTCAGCCAGCTCGGCCGCTGGAAGCAGCACAAGAAGGACGGCAAGCCGGTGCTGATCGGCGTCGGCGGTTGCGTGGCCTCGCAGGAAGGCGCGGCGATCGTCAAGCGCGCGCCGTACGTGGACCTGGTATTCGGCCCGCAGACCCTGCATCGCCTGCCCCAGCTGATCGAGGCGCAGCGCGCCAGCGGCCTGCCGCAGGTCGACATCAGCTTTCCGGAGATCGAGAAGTTCGACTGCCTGCCCGAGCCGCGCGCCGAAGGCCCCACGGCGTTCGTGTCGATCATGGAAGGCTGCTCGAAGTACTGCAGCTACTGCGTGGTGCCGTACACCCGCGGCGAGGAACTGAGCCGCCCGTTCGACGACGTGATCGTCGAAGTCGCCAAGCTGGCCGCCCAGGGCGTGCGCGAGGTCAACCTGCTCGGCCAGAACGTCAACGCCTACCGCGGCCCCACCTTCGACGGCGGCACCGCCGACCTGGCCGTGCTGATCCACGCGATCGCCCAGATCGACGGCATCGGCCGCATCCGCTTCACCACCTCGCATCCGCTGGAGTTTTCCGACTCGCTGATCGAGGCCTATGCCAACGTGCCGCAACTGGCCAACTACCTGCACCTGCCGGTGCAGGCCGGCTCGGACCGCATCCTCAGCGCGATGAAGCGCGGCTACACCGCGCTGGAATTCAAGCAGAAGATCCGCAAGCTGCGCGCGGTGCGGCCGGACATCTGCGTCTCGTCCGATTTCATCGTGGGCTTCCCGGGTGAGACCGAGGCGGATTTCGAGAAGACCATGAAGCTGATCGAGGACATCGGTTTCGACCAGAGCTTCTCCTTCATCTTCTCCTCGCGCCCGGGCACGCCGGCGGCAGGACTGGCCGACGACACGCCGGCCGAGGAAAAGCACGCCCGGCTGAGCCGGCTGCAGGCCGCCATCAACGCCAATGCGAAGCGGATCAGCCAGGCGATGATCGGCAGCGTGCAGCGCGTGCTGGTGGAAAAGCCCAGCACCCGCGACGCCTCCGAGCTGACCGGTCGCACCGAGAACATGCGCTTCGTGAACTTCGCCGGCCACCCACGCCTGATCGGCCAATTCGTCGACGTGGAGATCACCGAGGCGATGGCCAATTCGTTGCGCGGACGCGTGAAGCTGACCGACGACGTCGCCGCCTGATTCCTGCCGCCCGGCCGAACTGCGGCTGGGCGCGCGACCCGCGGTAAACGGTCGCCCTCAAACGCCCCGGGTAGATCGAAACCCATCATCGGCTCGGATTTCGGCTACCGCCGCGCCCATACCTGCCGATACCGATGGGTAAGGGCCTGCCGGCGGCGGAAAACGGGCTCCGGCACAGCGGCGCGCACGACGCCTCACGAAAAGTGGGGCTCGGCGTCTCCGAACCTCGCCGGCAGTCACGAACGGCCCTGCAAACAATGGATGACCTGCCGCGCAGACTGCGGTAGATTCAACAACATACGGGGATGGGGTAGAAATACGGTTATGTCTTCTGAAGTGCAAGCATCGCTCGCGGGTTTATCCGGCATGGCGCGCCGGCTGGTGTCCGAAGGCGTCCTGCCCGAGACGGATGTGCGCAAGGCGATGTCCGACAGCGCCGCGCATAAAACCACGCTGGCGGTCTGGCTGCTGGACCATGGCCTGGTCGACAGCGCGCGCATGACGCAGATCGCGTCAGCCGAATTCGGCATGCCGATGCTGGATGTCTCGGCGCTCAATCCAGCCACCATGCCGATGGACCTTATCAGTGAAGCGCTGATCAGCAAGCATCAGGCCCTGCCGCTGTTTCGCCGTGGCAAGCGTCTGTTTGTCGGCATTGCCGATCCGATGCAGTCGCGCGCGCTGGACGAGATCAAGTTCAACTCCAACTGCAATGTCGAACCGATCCTGGTCGAGCGCGCCACGCTGCAGCGCACGATCGAGACCCTGCTCAACAGCATGCGCGACACCATGCCGGATATCGGCGGCAGCGAGCTGGACGGGCTGGAACTGGAGATCGGCGAAGACGAGGGCGAGGCCGCCGGCACCGGCGTCGACGCGAACGCCAACGACGACGCGCCGGTGGTGAAATTCGTCAACAAAATCCTGCTCGATGCGATCCGCCGCGGCGCATCGGACATCCATTTCGAGCCGTTCGAAACGCAGTACCGGGTACGTCTGCGCATGGATGGCATGCTGCGCGCCGTAGCCAGCCCGCCGATGAAACTGGCGAACCGCATCTCCTCGCGCCTCAAGGTGATGTCGCAACTGGACATCGCCGAGAAGCGCGTGCCGCAGGATGGCCGCATCAAGCTCAACCTGTCCAAGACCCGCGCGGTCGACTTCCGCGTCAGCACGCTGCCGACCCTGTTCGGCGAAAAGATCGTGCTGCGTATCCTCGACGGTTCGTCGGCCAAGGTCGGTATCGAAAAGCTGGGCTACGAACCCGACCAGCAGAAGCTCTACATCGACGCCATCCACAAGCCGTACGGCATGGTGCTGGTCACCGGCCCCACCGGCTCGGGCAAGACGGTGTCGCTGTACACCGGTCTGAACATGCTCAACACCGCCGAGCGCAACATCTCGACGGTGGAGGACCCGGTGGAAATCCGCGTCGAGGGCATCAACCAGGTACAGCAGAACGCCAAGCGCGGCATGACCTTCGCCAGCGCGCTGCGATCGTTCCTGCGCCAGGATCCGGACGTGATCATGGTCGGCGAAATCCGCGACCTGGAAACCGCGGAAATCGCCATCAAGGCCGCACAGACCGGCCACATGGTGTTGTCCACGCTGCACACCAACGATGCCGCACAAACCATCGCCCGCCTGATGAACATGGGCATCGCGCCCTACAACATCACCTCGTCGGTCACCCTGATCATCGCCCAGCGCCTGGCTCGCCGCCTTCACGACTGCAAGAAACCGCAGAGTCTGCCGCCAGCCGTGTTGCTGGCCGCGGGGTTCACCCAGGCAGACATCGACGCGGGACTGACGGTGTACGAGCCGGTGGGTTGCTCGGGATGCAATGATGGCTACAAGGGCCGGGTCGGCATCTACCAGGTGATGCCGATGCTGGAGGACATCCAGAAGATCATCCTGCAGGGCGGCAACGCGCTGCAGATTTCCGAGGTGGCGAAGGCCGCGGGCATCAACGACCTGCGCGCGTCAGCCCTGGTCAAGGTGAAACACGGCATGACCAGCCTGACCGAGATCGACCGCGTCACCAAGGATTGAGCAAGGCATTTGTTGGAAAACCGCTGGCTGGAGTTGCGTCGCGCGCCACGGTTTGGGGGCTGGAAATTGGCATAAGCTGTACCGACCTTGCCTGCCGCCTGCGGCAAGTCTGGACTGGATCATTGGGGGAAAATGCGCATGGCCACGGCTACCGCAAGCAAGACGCGCACGCTCGGCGCCCAACGCGCCGAAGTCAGCAGGCTGACCACCTACGAGTGGGTGGCGCTGGACAAGCGCGGCAAACGAATGAAAGGCGACATGCCGGCGAAGAACGCCTCGCTGGTAAAAGCCGAACTGCGCCGGCAGGGGATGAATCCGCAGACCGTGCGCGAACGCGCCAAGCCGCTGTTCGGTTCGTCCGGCAAGCCGGTCAAGCCGCTCGACGTCGCGGTTTTCAGCCGCCAGATCGCCACCATGATGGCGTCCGGCGTGCCCATCGTGCAGTCGTTCGACATCATCGCCGACGGCCAGAAAAACGTCCGCTTCAAGAACATCCTGCTGGACGTGAAACAGAACATCGAGGGCGGCTCGGCATTGCATGAAGCGCTGCACCGTTATCCGGTGCAGTTCGACGAGCTGTACTGCAACCTTGTGCGCGCCGGCGAAGCTTCCGGTGTGCTGGACACGGTGCTGGACACCGTGGCCACCTACAAAGAGCGCATGGAAGCGATCAAGAAGAAGATCAAGAAAGCGCTGTTCTACCCGATGATGGTGCTGGCGGTGGTGTTCATGGTCTGTCTGATCATGCTGCTGTTCGTGGTGCCGGTATTCGCCAAGACGTTCCAGGACGCCGGCGCCCAGTTGCCCGCGCCCACGCAGTTGCTGGTGAGTGCGTCGGAGTTCATGCAGAGCTATTGGTGGGTGGTGATCGGCATCATCGGCGGCAGCATCGTCGCCCTGGTGGTCGCCAAGAAACGTTCGGTGAAGTTCGCCCACTTCCTGGACCGGATGGCGCTGAAGATGCCGGTGATGGGCAATATCGTGCGCAACTCGGCGATCGCCCGTTTCGCCCGCACGCTGGGCGTCACCTTCCGCGCCGGCGTGCCGCTGGTCGAGGCGCTGGATGCGGTGGCCGGCGCCACCGGCAGCGTGGTTTATGGCGATGCGGTGCGCCAGATGCGCGAAGACATCGCGGTCGGCCACCAGCTGCAACTGGCGATGAAGCAGACCGGCCTGTTCCCCAACATGGTGGTGCAGATGACCGCCATCGGCGAGGAATCCGGCGCCCTGGACAATATGTTGTTCAAGGTGGCGGAGTTCTACGAGGAAGAAGTCAGCAATGCGGTCGATACACTGTCGACCCTGCTCGAGCCCATCATCATGGTGGTGCTGGGCACGCTGGTCGGTGGCATGGTGGTCGCGTTGTACCTGCCGATCTTCAAGCTCGCCGGCACGTTCTAAGCCTCGGCAAAACACGACACGACACGAAACGGCGGGCATGGCCCGCCGTTTCCGTTATGAAACGAAGCACCGTAACCTAAGCGCCTCCTTCACAGGCTCACACACAAGGCTGACGCATGCCCGATCTCCCCTTTGCCCTGTGGATCACCATCGCTGGCGTGCTGGGCCTGCTGGTCGGCAGTTTCCTCAACGTGGTGATCCTGCGCCTGCCCGAACGGATGGCGGCGGGGTGGCGGCAGGAAGCACGCGACGTGCTGGAAATGGAGGCCGACGCGACACCACTGCCGCCGGGCATCGTGCGCGAACCGTCGCACTGCCCGCAGTGCAAGCATCGCCTGGCAGCGAGCGACAACATCCCGCTGTTCAGCTGGCTGCTGCTGCGCGGGCGCTGCCGCTATTGCAAGGCGGCCATCTCGATCCAGTACCCACTGGTGGAACTGCTCAGCGGCCTCCTGAGCGCCGTCATCGTGTGGAAGTTCGGGCCCACCTGGGTTGCGCTGGCCGGGCTGGTGTTTACCTGGACGCTGATCGCGCTGGCCGGCATCGACTTCCGCACCCAGCTGCTGCCCGATCAGCTGACCTTCCCGCTGCTGTGGCTGGGCTTGCTGCTGTCGCTGCTGCCGATGTTCGTGGCCGCGCCCTCGGCGATCATCGGCGCCGCCGCCGGCTACCTGAGCCTGTGGAGCGTGTACTGGCTGTTCAAGCTGCTCACCGGCAAGGAAGGCATGGGTTACGGCGATTTCAAATTGCTGGCCGCGTTGGGCGCGTGGATGGGGCCGGTGTCGTTGCTGCCGGTCATCCTGTTGTCGTCACTGATCGGCGCACTGGTCGGCGGCTCGCTGATTGCCCTGCGCCGGCACCAACGGGAGTTGCCGATGCCGTTCGGGCCGTTCATCGCGGCGGCCGGCTGGGTCTGGCTGGTGGCCGGTGATGGCCTGCTGCAGGGCTACATGCAGTTCACCGGCCTGCGATGAACGCGCGGCCCTTCGTCGTCGCCGTGACCGGCGGCATTGCCTCCGGCAAGAGCGCGGTGACGCGCCGATTCCAGGCGCTGGGTGTGCCCGTGCACGACGCCGACGTGGCTGCCCGCGAGGTCATCGAGCCGGGGACGCCGGGACTGCAGGCGGTGGTCCAGGCCTTTGGCCCCGATGTGTTGGACCGGGACGGCCGGCTGGACCGCCCCGCGATGCGCCGCCACGTGTTTGCCGATGACGGCGCCCGGCGCAAGCTGGAGGAGATCATCCATCCGCGCGTGCGCGAGTGGCTGCACGATCGCGCGATGGCGCAGCACGATCCCTATTGCCTGCTGGCGATCCCGTTGCTGGTGGAGAGCATGGACGCCTACCGCTGGGTCAATCGCGTGCTGGTAGTGGACGCGCCGCCAGCGACGCAGATCGCACGACTGGTCGAGCGCGACGGCATCGATGCGGCGCTGGCGCAGCGCATGCTGGACCGCCAGGCGAGTCGCGCCGAACGCCTGGCCATGGCCGACGATGTCATCGACAACAGCGGCGACGAAGCGGCGCTGGACGATACCGTCATGGCACTGCACCGGCGCTATCTGGCGCAAGCGCGTTAGGAAGCGGTACCGCCCACCGTCATGTTGTCGATTTTCAGGGTCGGCTGGCCCACGCCCACGGGCACGCTCTGGCCGTCCTTGCCGCACACGCCAACGCCTTCATCCAGCTTCAGGTCGTTGCCGATCATCGAGACGCGATTGAGCACTTCCGGGCCGGAGCCGATCAGCGTGGCACCCTTCACCGGCCGGGTGATGCGGCCGTCCTCGATCAGGTAGGCCTCGCTGGCGGAAAACACGAACTTGCCGTTGGTGATGTCCACCTGGCCACCGCCGAAATTGGGTGCGTAAATGCCGCGCTTCACCGAGCGGATGATTTCCTGCGGGTCGTGCTGGCCGGCCAGCATGTAGGTGTTGGTCATGCGCGGCATCGGCAACGCGGTGAACGATTCGCGGCGACCGTTGCCGGTGGATTTGACGCCCATCAGGCCGGCGTTGAGCTTGTCCTGCATGTAGCCCTTGAGGATGCCGTTCTCGATCAGCGTGGTGCACTCGGACGGCGTGCCCTCGTCATCGATACTGAGCGAACCGCGACGGTTGGCAAGCGTGCCGTCATCGACCACGGTGACGCCAGCGGCGGCCACGCGATCACCGATGCGACCGGCGAAGGCGGAGCTGCCCTTGCGGTTGAAGTCGCCCTCCAGGCCATGCCCGATCGCCTCGTGCAGCAGTACGCCGGGCCAGCCCGGACCAAGCACTACCGTCATGCTGCCGGCCGGGGCATCGACCGCCTCCAGGTTCACCAGCGCCTGGCGTACCGCCTCATCGGCGAAACCCAGGGCACGGCCGTTCTCCATCAGCTCGCGATAGCTGTGGCGACCGCCACCGCCGGAATGACCCTGCTCGCGTCGGCCGTTCTGCTCGGCGATCACCTGCACACTCATGCGCACCAGCGGCCGCACGTCAGCGGCCAGCGTGCCGTCGGAGGCGGCGATGAGGATGGTATCGACGGTGGCGGCGAGGCTGACGATCACCTGCTTGATGCGCGGATCGCGCGAGCGCGCGTACGCATCGACCTCGCGCAGCAACGCGATCTTGTCGGGATTGGGCAGGCTGTCGACCGGATCGATCGCCGGATACAGCTGACGCGCGCCATTCAACGCCAGCGGCTTGCCGGCGCCGTTGCCGTCATGGGCGATGGCGCGGGCCGCTTTCGATGCCTGCAACAGCTGCGGCATCACGATCTCGTCGGAATAGGCGAAGCCGGTCTTTTCACCGGAGATGGCACGCACGCCCACGCCCTGCTCGATCGAATGGCTGCCGTCCTTGACGATGCCCTCCTCCAACAGCCACGACTCGCTGCGCGAGTGCTGGAAATACAGGTCGGCGGCGTCGATCGACGGCCCCATCAATTGCGAGAACACGCGATCGAGGTCGGTGGCGGCAAGGCCGCCAGGCGTCAGCAAGCGGCGCTCGGCCTGGGCAATCAGCGAATCCATCAAATCTCTGCCATTCAGTGCGGGGAGTCTTGTCAGATGAGGGTTGAAACGGCCGGTTTAAAGGGAACCGGGCGGGATTGCCGCCGCAGCGCCGCCGTTGCCGGCCTCACTGTACGATGGAACTGGCTGGCGCCGGCAGCAATGTCGTACCGGCCGCCGACGGTTCGCCCGCGTCGCGATACGGCGGAGGCAGAACCGGCGCGGTCGTCGCCGGTGCGGGTACATCGTGTTTCTCGATCAGCGTCATCACCGGCTTGTCCCAGCTTCCGCCGACGTGATAGCGGGCGCCCGCGGCGCGGTTGAGGCCCTTGCCGAGCAAGCCCTGCATGGCGATGCCGGCCGCCGCGCCGATCGGCCCGGCCACCACGGCACCCACGATCGGCAGGCTGTTGCCCACGTGCGGCACCACGGTGACCTGCTGGTCGTAATCGCGGTTGCGCAAGCCGGTGCGGCCGGAAATGCTGATCCGGGCCGCCGGGCCCTGAATCACCAGGTTGTCGGTGGTGGCGTTGCCGTCAGCCAGGGTGAAGTCGCCGGTGATCGCGTCGAACGCGAGGCCCTTGCCGAACACGTCGCCGAAATCCAGGGTCAGCCGACGCGGCAGTTCGGCCATCGACACCAGGCCGAACAACCGGCCCATGCCCGGTGGCACCTCCGGAATGCGGCCGTCGCTGACATTCACCTTCAGGGTGCCGCGCATATTGGCCAGCGCCAGCGCCGAGGGCGAGCCGGGCCAGCTGGCGTCCAGTTCGTCATGCGTCTTGCCGCCTTCGAACAGCCCGGTGTAGCCGAGCGCGGTCAGCATGCTGCCGAGGTTTTCCGCCGCGAATTCGATGCGCATATGGGTGCGGCTGTCACTGGCCGTGCCATTCCAGTCGCCACTGCCGGTGATCTGCACGCGACTGGACAGCGCACGCAACTGGTCGATGTGCATGCCCTCGGCCGTCGGCCAGCTTTCCAGCCGCGCCTCGCCCAGACGCGCCGTGCCCAGACGCAAATCACTCACCCACAGATGCAGTGGCGGTACCGATGCAGGCGCGATGCCGGTATCGGACGGATGGTCTTCCGCCGCGGGCGCGGGGGTTGGCTCGGCCGGTGGCGCCGCGGCCACCGCGGGCGCAGCAGACGGCTTGTGCGGCTCGGTCGTCTCCTTCGGCCAGTACAAGCGCTGCAACCGCGCGGTGATGCCGCGCTTGGCGAGCTCTTGCCGGGGAATGCTGAAATTCCCGGCCAGCGCCGCGCCCGCCACGTCCACGCTCAGAGCATCCGGCTGCACTTTGGCGCGGATCTGCATCGCGCCCAGCTGCTGGCCAAACCACTCGGCATGTTCGGTGCCGACATCCACGCTTTCCAGACCCGGTCCATCGCCGCCTGTGCCAGCCGCGGCGCGCTGTACCCAGCCTGTCACGTCCAGCGTGTCGGCATGGCCGAGGATGCGCAGGTCCCTGGGTGGCAAGACGGTAGGCATGTCGCTGCCGAAGGCCAATGTGCCGGCCAGCGGCTTCCGGGCACCGGGACTCCCCGTGTTCGGTACGTCCTGCGGCAGGCGCAAATGCCCGCGGAACACCTGCCCCAGCGACACTTGCACATCGCCGCCGTCGACCGGCAGCGTCAGCGCCACGTGCAGCGGCAGGCTGCCACTGGCGGGCTTCCGCAACGGGGCGGGCAGATCAAGCGCGGTGCCATCGAGACTGGAATCGATGCGCAAGGACTGCGCGGCGAGTGCCGTGCCATGCGAATCGGCAATGGAGAAACCGACCGTGAAATCGCTGCGGCCATCGGCAAGCTGGCCCAGCCAATCCAGCGTGGGGTAATCGCTGACCAGTTCGGCCATCGAGTAACGGCCTCTCATGCTGGCCGAAAGCATGGTCGATGGATCACCGGTGGCGGCACCCACCGCCAGCTGCAGCGTCGATGGCTGGCCATGGAACGTGCCGCTCAACGGTCCCACCTGCAGGCCATGTGCATCGAAACGCAGCGGGCCGGCAAGCTTGCCCAGCGCCAGGTTCCAGTCCGGCGCGTCAAGATCAGCGGCACTGAGCTGGGCCTTGCCGTCGAGGCTCACCGACTGCACGTCATGCAGCGGCAACACCAGGTGGAAGTCGAACGTGGCGCTGCCGCCGAGTTTCATTTTTGCCAGTACATCGGCCTGGCGACGCGCCACCGGACTTTGCCTGGCGAACGTGAGCAGATCGCGCGCGGCGCCCCGACCTCTGACGTTGAGGTCAAGCAGGCTTTGCCCGTAATCGGGTATCACCGCGACGGCCTTGTCGACCTTGACGCCCAGTGACTGGCCACTGCTGGCTTCGGCCAGCAAGCCGTTGTTGACGAAGCTGGCGACCACATCGACGTCCTTGGCGACAGGCCATTCCTCGTGACCATAATCCAGCGTCAGGTCGCTGATGTTCGCGTGCGCCTCGAATCGCCCTTCGTTGTGGCGAAACGGCCAGTCGGCCAGATTCCCGTGCAGCACTACCTGCGCGCTGTCGAGCGTGCCGCCGGCCAGCGCGGTGTCCAGCCAGGCGGTGGTCCCATGCGGCGATGTCGAGGGCGGAAGGAACAGGCGCGTCGCCGTGACATTCGCGTGATCCACCGTGGCATACAGGTCGACAAACGGCTTGCCGCCTTGCGCGGGCAACAGCACCTGGCCACGCACCTGCCCGGCAAAACCCTCGCCTTCGATGTCGAGTGCATCGGCGCCGAGATGCCAGCCGTCCCCGTCAGGCCAGAACGCCAGCGTGCCGCCGAGTTTGGACAAGGCGAGTGGTTGGCGGAAAAGATGCGGGAACGTCAGTGTGGTCGCCTGCGCAGGCAGCTCCAGCGAAAGCGCCTCGCCATCACCGCGCAGGGTGCCGCGCAACCCGCTGACGCCCGGCAATGCGCCGGTCGCGTCGATGCCCACGTCCTTGAACGCC
The DNA here is from genome assembly GCF_000264315.1 of Rhodanobacter fulvus Jip2. Taxonomy (GTDB): domain Bacteria; phylum Pseudomonadota; class Gammaproteobacteria; order Xanthomonadales; family Rhodanobacteraceae; genus Rhodanobacter; species Rhodanobacter fulvus. The sequence continues at coordinate 23,826 of NZ_AJXU01000054.1, read as the reverse complement.
AGCTCGATCGACTGCAACCCGGCCGCCTCGCTCCAGTTCATCGCCAGCCGGCTCAGTTCACCGTGGGGGTGTCCATCGCCCAGCCATTGCGCCACCCCGTTCGGGAGCCCGGATTTCAGCGCCAGCCACGGCAGCAATGGCGCCAGTTGCAGATCGCGGGCAGCAACGGCCAGCCACCGCTTTCCTTCCGCCGGCTGGTGCAGCGCCAGCACCAGCGCACCGCCTTTGTCACCAGCCCAGCGCAGTTCGTAACCGTCATCGTTCCGGCGCAGGCTGGCCACACCATGCAACGCCGGCACGTTGGCGCTGCCGTGGTCCGGCGCGGTGATCCGCACGTCGTTGAGATCGAGGCGTGCGGTGGCGCCGACGATGCGCCTGTCGCGCCAGTCGACCCACACCCCCAACCGGCCATGGCCACGATTGGCCGTATAGCCGTCCAGATCGACACCTTGCAATGCAGCCTGAAGATCCACCCGATCCGCGCCGAGCCAGAGCTTGCCCGCACTGCCGTCATCGCTGAAGCGCCCGACCACGCTCAATGAGCCCGCCGCACCGGCCCGTTGCAGCACGCCACCCACCCGCAAGTTTCCGCCGCGGCGGCTCAGCCGAAGCTGGCGGGAAGTGAGTGTGTAACGCCGATCGAGCGCTTCATCGGTGACATTGACGCGCACGTCGTTCAACCACAGATCGAGCGACATGCCTCGCAGCGATACCGGCTGTCGCTGCGCCGTGGCATCCGTACCGATGCCATTGAGATGCCAGCGCCCGTCGCGACCGTGCAGGACATCGAGTTGCAACCCGCTCACGTGCAGGTTGAGCAGATGCCGCGACGGCCAGAGCCAGCCACCGAAATCGAGCTTCAAACTCGACGAGGGAATGTGCAGTGGACTGCCGCTTTCGCCGGCCGGCACACCGATTGTCACGCCACGCAGAACGAGCGACGGACCGGAACGGGTGCGATGGCCTTCCATCGCCTCGATGCTGACGGGACGTTGCAGGCGTTGCGAAAGTTTTGCGGCCACCCAGTCCGGGTGATGGGCCACCAGCGGCAGCAACAGCTGCGCCAGCGCCACCATCAGTGCGAGGGCGATCAGCAGACTGCCCGCCGTCCAGCCCAGGCCACGAGCGGCCCGCTGCCAACGGCGTCGCCACTCCATGTTCACGCGCAACGGATCCCGACGGATTTACAGCAAAACGACATCAAACTGTTCCTGCGAATAATGCTCTTCAGCCTGAAATCGTATGCTTTTGGAGATGAACTCTTCCAGTTCCGCCACCGCCCCGGATTCTTCTTCGAGGATGCGGTTGACCACCGCCGGGTTGGCCATCACCAGCAGCTTCTCGGCGTCGAACTGGCGGACCGCGCGGGTGATCTCGCGAAAGATCTCGTAGGTGATGGTTTCCGCGGTTTTCAGCACGCCGCGACCGTTGCAGGTGGCGCAGGGCTCGCACAGCTGGCGCGCCAGGCTTTCGGTGGTGCGCTTGCGCGTCATCTCCACCAGGCCCAGGGCGGAAATCGGGTACACGGTGGTCTTGGCGTGGTCGCGCGCCAGGCCCTTGTTGAGCATCCGCAGCACCTGGCGCTTGTGCTCCTCGTCCACCATGTCGATGAAGTCGATGATGATGATGCCGCCCAGATTGCGCAGGCGCAGTTGCCGCGATGCGGCCTGGGCCGCTTCCAGGTTGGTGCGGTAGACGGTTTCTTCCAGGTTGCGGGTGCCAAGGTAGGCGCCGGTGTTGACGTCGATGGTGGTCATCGCCTCGGTCTGGTCGACGATCAGGTAGCCGCCGGATTTCAGCGGCACCTCCTTCTTGAGCGCGCGCTGCATTTCGTCCTCGGCCCCGTACAGGTCGAAGATCGGCCGCTCGCCGTCGTAGTGCTCGATACGGTCGTCCAGACTCGGCATGAACTTGTGCACGAACTTCACCACGTTGTCGAACGTGGTTTGCGAATCCACCCGAACCTTTTCGATGTCGCTGTTGAGCATGTCGCGCAGGCTGCGCAACGGCAGCGACAATTCCTCGTAGACGCGCTCGCCCGCCTTCGCCTTGGCGATGTTCTCCTGCACCACGCGCCAGACCTTGCCCAGGTAGGCCACGTCGAACGCCAGCGATTCGGCGCTCTGTCCCTCGGCGTTGGTGCGCACGATATAGCCCAGCCGATGGCTGCCGGGGATGTCCTCGCCGATCATCGGCGTGAGCACGTCCTTGAGCCGCTGGCGCTCGACCTCGTCTTCGATGCGCGCGGAAATGCCCAGGGTGCGCGAATATGGCAACAGCACCAGGTAGCGCGAGGGAATCGACAGGTGCGCCGACAGCCGTGCGCCCTTGGTGCTGATCGGGTCCTTGACCACCTGCACCACGATTTCCTGGCCTTCGTGCACCAGTTCGCTGATCGAGGGAATGTGGCCGTTGCCGTTCGATTCCGTGCCGTCGGCGCCAGCCGGCGCTGGCGGCTTCACGATGTCGGAGGCGTGCAGAAACGCCGCGCGCTCCAGCCCGATCTCCACGAACACCGCCTGCATGCCCGGCATCACCCGCTGCACGCGGCCCTTGTAGATATTGCCCACGTAGCCGCGTTTGGAGGCGCGTTCGACATGCACTTCCTGCAGCATGCCGTTTTCGACCACACCGACTCGTGTTTCCCGCGGGGTCACGTTGATCAGGATCTCTTCACTCACCACACACCCCCAGGACAAGTGTTCTTTATAGCGGGTGGCCGCGGCGGCTGTCGATCCATCGCACGGGCTGCTGTGACGCGGTCGGCCTGCGCCGACGATGCGACACGACGATCAGGTGCACGACGCCGGATGAAAGCGCGCCAATAACGCTCTCAGGGCGAACCCGCCGACGGCCCGTCGGCGGGTTGCGCCAGCAGCGGGCCGGAGCGGGCCGGAACCGATGCGGCGCCTTCAGCCTGATGAAGCTCGGTGCGGCGCAGCGGCAGATGCTGCGGATAGTTGGCCTGCACGAATGCGATCAGCCCCTCGCGCACAAAACAACGCAGGTCCCAGCCGGTGCCCGAATCGACCGTGCTGACCAATACGCGCAATTGCATCGCCTGCTCGTTGGCGTCAGTGACTTGCAGCACGCACACCCGGCCGTCCCACTGCGGCGCCTGCTTGCACAACCGCTGCAGCTCCGCGCGCAGTGGTTCCATTGGCATGCGGTAATCCAGCCACAGGAACACCGAGCCGATCAGTTGCGAGGTGGTGCGGGTCCAGTTCTGGAACGGGTTCTCGATGAAATAGTTCAGCGGAACCACCAGCCGCCGCTCGTCCCAGATGCGCACGACGACATAGGTACCGGTGATTTCCTCGATGCGCCCCCACTCCCCTTCGATGATCACCACGTCGTCCAGCCGGATCGGCTGCGCCAGCGCAATCTGCAGGCCGGCGATCAGGTTGCCCAATACCGGCTTGGCCGCAAAACCCAGCGCCAATCCCGCCACGCCCGCCGACGCCAGCAGACTGGTTCCGATCTGGCGAACGCCGGGGATCGTCATCAAAATCAGTGCGGCGCCGATCAGCACCAGCACGACATCCCCGGCGCGACCCAGCACGCGAGCCTGGGTTTGTACTCGCCGTGCACGCAGGTTGTCAGCGGTGTCGAGCGGATATTCGCGCACCATCCAGCTCTCCAGCGCACCGATGCACGACACGCCCAGCCAGGTGGCGGTGCCGATCAACGCCGCCAGCAACACGTGCTGTACAAGCCCGGGAACCATCGGCGACATGCGCAAGGCCACCGTCAGCGTAATCAGCGGCACCAGCCAGCCCATCGGCGCACTGGCTCGTTGCAACATGTCGGTGGCCACATCCCGGTCACGCGTCAGCCGGCGCAACACCAGGTAAACCAGACGGTGCAACAAGGCGCCCAGCAGCAACGCGACGACGATGGTGGCGCCCAGTCGTGCCCACGGATGGGCATGCCAGAAATCGATGAGGGGGATCATGGCCGCCACCTTGGCAGCGCCGACGTCCATGCCACGTCGATACGGGAGCAAGTTAAAGTAAGGCGATGAATGCGCACCCCATACTGCTGGCATGGAGCGGCGGCAAGGATTGCCTGCTCGCCCTGCAACGATTGCTTGCCGACCCACGCTGGCACGTCGTCGGCCTGCTCACCACCATCAACCGCTCCTACCAGCGGGTGGCCATGCATGGTGTGCGGCAGGAAGTGCTCGCCGCGCAAACCGCCGCGCTCGGGCTGCCGCTGGTGGAGGTGGCGCTGGACTGGCCAGGCAGCAACGAGGCTTATGAACAGGCGCACGCCGACGCGCTGGCGCAGGCACAACGTCGCTGGCCCGGCCTGCGCCATTGCGCCTTCGGCGACCTGTTCCTGCAGGATGTGCGCGACTATCGGGTGCGCCAACTCGGCCGCGAAAACTGGCGCGCGGTGTTTCCCCTGTGGGGTGAGGACACCACGCTGTTGTCGCGGCGCTTCATCAGCGAAGGTCATCGCGCCAGGCTGTGCTGCGTCGATACGCAGCAACTGGACGCAAGTTTCTGCGGCCGCGACTACGATGCGTCGCTGCTCGACTCGCTGCCCGCCGGTGTCGACCCCTGCGGTGAACGCGGCGAATTCCACACGCTGAGCTACGCCGGGCCACTGTTCCGCCAACCGCTGACCTTGAACCGCGGCGAATCGGTGCTGCGCGACGACCGTTTCCAGTTCACCGATTTCCTGCTCGCGGACGCGTGATGGCGGCCGATGTGGACATGGTCCTGCCCGACCTGCTGCAACCGGGCCTGGCCCTGGTGTTCTGCGGCACCGCCGCGGGCAAGCGGTCGGCCGCCGAACACGCCTACTACGCGCATCCCGGCAATCTGTTCTGGCGAGCGCTGCACGAGGCAAGGCTCACCCCACGCCGACTGGCACCTTCCGAATTCCCCGTCTTGCCCGGCTTCGGCATCGGCCTCACCGACCTGGCCAAACGTCACAGCGGCAACGACAACCAACTGCCAGCCGACGCCTTCGACGTACCGGCACTGCACGCCAAGATCGCGCTTTACACCCCGCACGTGCTCGCGTTCACCAGCAAGAATGCCGCCCGCGCCGCGTTGGGCCACGCGGTGGATTACGGCCTGCAGACCGGGCATATCGGCACGACGCAGTTGTTCGTGCTGCCCTCGCCATCCGGCCAGGCGCGAGGGCACTGGCAGATCGCGCCATGGCTCGCGCTAGGGCGACTGGTGGAGACGCTGCGCAACCCGTGAAGCCGGGCGTCGACATTCGCGCGCTAATCGATCGGGGTATGCCGGTACACGCTGACGTCCGACGGCCGCACCGCCGGCGCCTTGTTCGACCACGACTGGCGGATGTAGCTGACCACCGCCGCCACGTCCTCGTCGTTCAATTCCTGCGCATAAGGCGGCATCGAGTACGGACGCGGATTACCCGCGGTGACTGGCGCGAAACCGCCCAGCAGCACGGTGCGGATCGCATTGATGCCGGTCGGTTCGTTGATCGAGGTATTGCCGTCCAGCGGTGGATAGATGCCCGCCACGCCACGACCATCGGCGCCATGGCAATCCGCACACCGATCCGCATACAGCTTCGCGCCCTTCTTGCGGTCGAACGTCACGCGCGACACTGGCGCCTGGGCGGCCGGACGCGCCGGCAACGATTGCAGGTAGGTGGCGATCGCATCCAGATCCGTGTCGGTCATGTGCTGGGTGCTCTTGCGCACCACGTCCGCCATGGGCCCGAAGGCCGCGCCCTTGGTCGACTGGCCGGTTTTCAGCAAGTCGACGATGTCGCCCTTGTTCCACCCTTCCAGCCCGCCACCCTGATTGACGCTCAGATCGGGGGCGTACCAGTTCTGCTCGGGTATCTGGCCACCGGTCAACGTGTGGTCGGGAGACAAACCGCCGAGCGCGTCGCGCGTGGCATGGCATTCATTGCAATGGCCCAGGCCTTGTACCAGATAGGCGCCACGATTCCACTGTTCCGACTGCGCGGGGTCAGGCTGATAGACGCCAGGCTTGAAATACAGCGCACGCCACGCCGCAAGGCTGCGACGCAGGCTGTACGGGAAACGCAACGAGGGCTGCTCGGACGCCTGCCGCACGGGCGGCAGCGACTGCAGGTAGGCGAAGATCGCCAGCGCGTCGTCATGCGTGACCTTGGTGAACGAGGTGTAGGAAAACACCGGATACAGCAGTTCGCCGTGGCGTCCCTCGCCCAGGTGCAACGCCCGCCAGAAATCCTCGAAGCTCCAGCGACCCAGGCCGGTGTCGGGATCCGGCGTGAGATTGGACGCCGGGACATTGCCGAACGGCGTCGCCAACGAACGACCGCCCGCATAGCGAACGCCGCCCTTGCGGGTATGGCAGGCCGCGCAATCGCCGACCGCGGCAAGGTATTCGCCGCGGGCAATCAGCGCGGGATCGCGCAGGGTGGCGGCATTCACCTGGGGTAATGCGGACTGCGGCGACCTTTCCCGGGGCGAGGGGAAGAACATCCACGCCAACGCCGCCAGCACGAGAACGACCACCAGCAAACCGGCAATCCATCGCTTCATGGCGTGACTCCGGCGTCACTCGCCACGCACCAGCCCGGCAAGACCTGCTTTTCGACACCGGCCGGCTGCGCGTGCATGTCGGTCGGCGGCGGCAAGCTGCCCAGCCACGCGGCAACCGCGGTGATGTCGGAATCACGCAGGCGATTGGCCACGATCGCCATGCAATCGGGCGACTTTGCCGCACGGGTATGCGTGCGCCAGGAACCGATCTGCGCGCTGACGTAGTCGTAGGACAACCCGGCCAGGCCCGGCATCGCCGGTTCCACGCCGGTAAGCCGCTCACCATGGCAGCTGACGCATGAGGGGATGCCGCGCGTGGAATCACCGCGCTCCACCAGCTGCTTGCCGCGCTCCATCACCGCCGCGGAAACCGAAGGCACCGGCGACTGGTGGTAAGGCGCTTCCTGAGCGGAAAAATAGGCGGCGATCTCTTCCATGTAGGCCGGGCTCAGCTGGCGCACGGTGTATTCCATCGGCGCGTATTTGCGCAGACCGTGCTGGAAATAAGCGAGCTGCTGCGCAAGATACGCGGCGGGCTTGCCGGCCAGCCGCGGGAACACACCGTCACCGGGTGAACCTTCGCCGTGCACACCATGACAGGTGCTGCAGGCCTTCACGCGCTGCTGAATCGTATCGGGAACCTGCGGCGGCGCATCCGCGGTGGATACGGCATCTGCGGCCCGTGCCGCAGCAAGGGGCGCACAGACCACGAGCAACGCGATCGCTGCCCGCGAAGCCAATCCCGACCAGGCGAGGTGCGGCAAGACAAACCAGTTCATCCGCCGATTATAGATCCCCTGTCGCAGGCAATCGGGCAACCATGGGGCCAACCGCGACGTCGTGCCACACCCCGCCACGTGGATATGCCCGGAAGGATCAGCCGCGGGAGGGAATTTTTCCGTTCGACTTGCGCACGATCAGCATGGCCATTTCCAGCGACTGCTCGTAGTTCAAGCGCGGGTCCACCATCGATTTGTAGGCGCGATCCAGATCCGCATCAACCAGGCCACGTGCGCCGCCCGTGCATTCGGTCACGTCCTCACCAGTCAACTCCAGATGCACTCCACCCAGGCGCGTACCCGCCGCCGCGTGGATGTCGAACGCCTGATCGAGCTCGCCGCTGATATTGGCGAAGCGTCGCGTCTTGTAACCGTTCGACGTGCTCTCGGTATTGCCATGCATGGGGTCGGCCACCCACAACACGCGGCGCCCTTCGCGCTTGACCGCCTGCAACAACGGCGGCAAGGCCTCGGCGATTTTCGCGTTGCCCATGCGATGGATCAGCGTGAGCCTGCCCGGCTCATCCTCGGGGTTGAGTGCATCGATCAAGGGCAGCAACTGATCCGGCGTCACCGTGGGGCCCACTTTCACCGCCACCGGATTGCGGATGCCACGGAAATATTCCACATGCGCGCCATCCAGCGCCGCCGTGCGCATGCCGATCCAGGGGAAGTGGGTGGAGAGATTGAACCAGCCGGGGTTACGCGGCACTTCGCGCGTCAACGCCTGCTCGTAGTGCAACAGCAGCGCTTCATGCGAGGTGAAAAAATCCACCTTGGAAAAACCCGCAATCGGGCCGGCCAGCGTTTCCATGAACTGCAGGGAATCGCCGATGGCCGCCACCATCTGCCGATACTCGGCCGCCCAGGGCGAATGCTCCACCCAGGCCAGGTCCCAGTACTCGGGATGGCGCAAGTCGGCGAACCCGCCATCGATCAGCGCACGCACGAAGTTCATCGTCAGTGCGGAATGCGCGTGCGCCTGGATCAGCCGCTGCGGATCGGCTCGGCGCGCGGCGGGCGTGAATTCCGGGCTGTTGACCAGGTCACCACGAAAGCTCGGCAGGCTCACGCCGTCGCGCGTTTCCATGTCGGCCGAGCGCGGCTTCGCGTACTGACCGGCAAAGCGCCCGACCCGCAGCACCGGCTTCTTGAGGCCGTGCACGAGCACCAGGCTCATCTGCAACAGCACCTTCAACCGGTTGGAGATGATCGGGCTGCTGCAGTCGGCGAAGCTCTCGGCACAATCGCCACCCTGGAGCAGGAATCGCTGGCCATCCTGCGCCTCGGCCAAGGCCTGCTTCAGCGCCAGAACCTCCCACGACGTCACCAGCGGCGGCAACTGCGCCAGGTGCGTGGTGGCCGCGGCCAGCTCGGCTGCGTCCTCGTAATGCGGCTGCTGGAGTGCCTCGTGCTGCTGCCATGACGCCGGAGTCCACGACGCCGGCGCCGGCGGGAAGGTGTTCGTGTCCCGTTGCGAGCCAGGCTGCATGATCACTTCCCCACGCTACGACGACGGACTGCCACGATCGCCAGCACCGCCAGCAACACGAACCACAACAAACTCCACGCCGGCATCGGCAGGCCCAGAATGGGCTCCACCTTGGCGCACTCACCCGAACCGGTGAACACCAGCTTCAGCATTTTTCCGAGTGGAAACGCATCGAACAGATAACCGATGCCGGGCCCGCAGGACGGGACCTGATCCGGTGGCAGCGTTTGCAACCACAGATGCCGGCCGGCAGTGACAACCCCACCCAGGGCACTCAGCAACACCAGCCCCGCGTATGTCCAGCGACCGTTGCGGCCGCTCGGCGCGTGCAAGCCTCCCAGCAAGAAGAAGAAACCCATCGCAAGGAAGGCAACGCGCTGGAATACGCACAAGGGGCAAGGCGCCATGCCCAGGCCGTATTCGGCGTACAGGGCGAAAGCGAGCAAGCCGAAACAGGCGCAGAACCCGACGAGAAAACTGACGCGATACGACCAACGAAGTGGATTCATGACATCTTGCTGCATGGCGAGCTCCCGACATTACCGGTTCGGCGCGATGCTGTCAGCATGCCGGACCGGGCCAAATACATCATCGCACCGGCGATGGACGCGCCGACAGAACCGATCCTTCGACAAACAAAAACCCCGGAAGGTTGCCCGACCGGGGTTTCGTGTTTGGACGTCTGGATGTCCGCGCGGATCAGTCGGCGTCAACCGCCTCGACCTGCGGGCGACCGACCAGTTCGACGTACGCCATCGGCGCGTTGTCACCGGGGCGGAAGCCGCACTTCAGGATACGCAGGTAGCCGCCGGGACGCTCGCGGTAACGCGGGCCCAGCTCGACGAACAGCTTGCCCACCGCTTCCTTGTCGCGCAGGCGCGCGAAGGCGAGGCGGCGATTGGCGACGCCGTCGGTCTTGGCCAGCGTGATGAGCGGCTCGGCGACGCGGCGAAGTTCTTTCGCCTTGGGCAGGGTGGTACGGATCAGCTCGTGCTTGAACAGCGACGAGGCCATGTTCTTGAACATGGCTTCGCGATGGCTGCTGGTGCGATTGAGCTTGCGTCCGGAATATTGGTGGCGCATGGCGGAAAACTCTCTGTCTGTTGTTATGAAAAACCGGCACCTTTGTCCGGCCTTCCGCGGATTACCCGCTTTTTGATTCGGGATTCGAAATTGGGGATTCGGGATTCGTAAGAGCAACATCCTCGCGAGAACGTGCTCTACCGGATCTCAAATCCCGTATTCCGAATCCCGGCTTTCGATCAACCCAACTGCATGCCGTGGGACAAGCCCGGCGGCGGCCAGTTCTCGAGCTTCATGCCCAGGGCCAGGCCACGGCCACCCAGGACGTCCTTGATTTCGGTGAGCGACTTCTTGCCCAGGTTCGGCGTCTTCAGCAGCTCCACCTCGGTCTTCTGCACCAGGTCGCCGATGTAATAGATGCTCTCGGCCTTCAGGCAGTTCGCCGAACGCACGGTGAGTTCCAGATCATCGATCGGACGCAGCAGCAACGGATCGAAACCGCTCTTCTCGGCGGTGCTGATGTCGTTTTCGCGACGCGAGAAGTCGCCAAAGACCGACAACTGGTCGTTGATGATTTCAGCCGCCTTGCGAACCGCATCCTCGGCATTGATGGTGCCGTTGGTCTCGATGTCGAGAATCAGCTTGTCGAGGTTGGTGCGCTGTTCGACACGAGCCGCATCCACCTCATAGGCGACGCGCAACACGGGTGCGAACGACGCGTCCAGCTGCAGCCGACCGATCGGACGCGCCTCGTCATCCGGATGCTGGCGCGCGCTGGCCGGCTGGTAGCCGACGCCACGACGCACCTTCAGGCGCATGTTGAGTGCGATGTCCTTGGTCAAGTGGCAGATCACGTGCTCGGGGTTGATGATCTCCACCGAGTGATCGACGGCGATGTCGCCGGCGGTGACCACGCCCTTGCCCTTCTTGGACAGCGTGAGGGTGACTTCATCGCCGGTATGCTGACGAATCGCCACTTCCTTCAGGTTGAGCAGGACTTCAATCACGTCCTCCTGCAGACCCTCAAGGGTGGTGTACTCGTGCAGCACGCCATCGATTTCCACCTCGACGATGGCACTGCCAGGGATCGAGGAGAGCAGCACGCGACGCAGCGCGTTGCCCAGGGTGTGGCCAAAGCCACGCTCGAGCGGCTCGACCACCACCTTGGCGCGGTTGGCTCCGAGCTGTTCGACGCTGAGGCCACGAGGCCGCAGCACGCTAGTTGACGAAACTGCCATGCAGAGCTCCGGTAATTACTTCGAGTAAAGCTCGATGATCAATGCTTCATTGATGTCGGACGGCAGATCGCCGCGATCCGGCACCGACTTGAACGTACCTTCAAATTTCTTGGCATCGACCTCGACCCAGATCGGACGCAGGTCCATGGTGTCGAACACGGTCGCCGCTTCCTGCACGCGCAGTTGGCTGCGCGCCTTTTCAGTCAGTGCAATCGCATCGCCCGGACGAACCTGGTACGAAGGAATATTCACTTTCTTGCCGTTCACCAGGATCGCCTTGTGGGCGACCAGCTGACGCGCCTGGGCGCGGGTGACCGCGAAGCCCATGCGATAAACGACGTTGTCCAGACGGCTCTCGAGCAGACGCAACAGGTTTTCACCGGTGTTGCCCTTGAGGGTGGTCGCCTTGGTGTAGTAGTTGCTGAACTGGCGCTCGAGCACACCATAGATGCGCTTGACCTTCTGCTTCTCACGCAACTGCACGGCATAGTCGGACATGCGCATGCGCTTGTTGGCGCCATGCTGGCCGGGCTTGTTTTCCAGCTTGCACTTGGAATCCAGCGCGCGCGCCGGGCTCTTCAGGCTGAGATCCGCACCCTCGCGACGGGCGAGTTTGCAGGTAGCTCCACGATAACGGGCCATGGGTTACTCCTTAGACTCGACGCTTCTTGGGGGGACGGCAGCCATTGTGCGGAATGGGCGTGACGTCGATGATGTTGAGCACCTTGAAGCCCAACGCGTTCAGCGAGCGCACGGCCGACTCGCGACCCGGGCCGGGGCCCTTGATCCGCACTTCGACCGTCTTGACGCCATACTCGCCAGCCACGCGACCGGCCTTCTCGGCGGCAACCTGCGCCGCGAACGGAGTCGACTTGCGCGAGCCACGGAAACCGGCGCCGCCGGCGGTAGCCCACGACAAGGCGTTGCCCTGGCGATCGGTGATGGTGACGATGGTGTTGTTGAAGGAAGCCTGCACGTGGGCCACCGCATCGGTGACAACGCGCTTGATCTTCTTCTTTGCTTTTACCGGCTTAGCCATATTCGGAATCCGTTACTTCTTGATCGCGCGACGGGGACCCTTGCGGGTACGTGCGTTGGTACGCGTGCGCTGACCGCGCACCGGCAGGCCACGACGATGGCGCAGGCCACGGTAGCAACCAAGATCCATCAGACGCTTGATGGCAATACCCACCTCGCGACGCAGATCACCTTCGACAATGTATTTGCCGATCTCGTGGCGGATTTTCTCCACCTCACCCTCGCTGAGGGATTTGATCTGGGTGGTGGGAACCACACCAGCATCCGCGCAGACCTTCTTGGCCCGGCTGCGGCCGATACCGTAAATGCTCTGCAAACCAACCCAGACATGCTTCTGGACCGGCAAATTGACACCCGCGATGCGCGCCATGATGTTCTTTCTCCGATGCGTTTCGTGCGCGGTAAACGCGCAATTCTAACCTGAATTACACTGCCGGGAAAGCCCTGCGGCACCGCGGTGCCGCCACCTCCCGACTTCGAACCCGACACACGCAGCTCAACTGCGGCGAAGGTTGGCCTTCTTGAGCAGACTTTCGTACTGATGACTGACCAGATGCGCCTGGATCTGCGACGTGAAGTCCATCACCACCACCACCACAATCAGCAGCGAGGTGCCGCCGAAATAGAACGGTACGTGCCAGAAGCTCTGCATGAACGACGGCACCAGGCATACCAGCACCAGATACAGCGCGCCCACACCGGTCAGACGCGTCATTACCGCGTCGACGTAACTGGCCGTGGCCCGACCCGGACGGATGCCCGGAATCAGCGCACCTGACCGCTTGAGATTGTCGGCGGTCTCATCGGCATTGAAGACGATCGCCGTATAGAAGAACGCGAAACCAATCACCAGGATCGAGTACACGATGTCGTACAACGGCTCGCCCGGGTTCAGTGACTGCGTCAACTCCTGCAACCAGCGCGACTGGTGACCGGTACCGAACCAGGTGATCGCCGTTGCCGGGAACATCAGCAGGCTGGACGCGAAGATCGGCGGAATCACACCCGACATGTTGATCTTCAGCGGCAGATGCGAGCTCTGGTTCTGGTAAGCGTTCTGACCGCCGCCGCGCCGCGCGTAATTCACGGTGATGCGTCGTTGCGCACGCTCCATGAACACCACGAACGCCGTGACCGCCAGGACCAGCCCGAACACCATCAACAACTTCAGCACCGTCAACTCGCCGTTGTTGGCCATGCCCAGCGTATGCACCACCGCTTCCGGCAGACCGGCAACGATACCGGCGAAGATCAGCAGCGAGATACCGTTGCCGATACCGCGCTCGGTCATCTGCTCGCCCAACCACATCAGGAACATGGTTCCCGCGGTCAGCCCGATCACCGATGCCATGATGAAGCCGAAGCCCGGGTGGTAAACCACCGGTGCTCCGCCGGCCGCCACCTGCTTCTGCAGCGCCACCGCGATACCGAACGACTGGAACAACGCCAACCCGACCGTGCCGAAGCGCGTGTACATGGTCATCTTGCGCTTGCCGGACTCGCCTTCCTTGCGCAGTGCCTGCAGGCTGGGGACGACCGACCCCATCATCTGGATCACGATCGACGCGGAAATGTACGGGATCACGCCCAGCGCGAACACCGAGAACCGCTCCAGCGCGCCACCCGAGAACATGTTGAACATGTCCATCAAGCCATTGCCGTTGACCAGGCTGGTCATCGCCGCCGGATTGACGCCGGGCACCGGAATGAACGAGCCCAGGCGGAAAACCACCAGGGCGCCGATCACGAAGAAGATGCGCTGACGAAGCTCCGTCAGCTTGCCGAGCTTGCCGAGTGCATTGCCCTTGGCTGCAGCCACCGTCTTACTCCACGCTGCCGCCGGCCGCCTCGATGGCTGCCTTGGCGCCGGCGGTAGCCAGCAGACCTGACAACTTCACCGCGCGACCGATCTCGCCCTTCAGGACGACCTTGACCTTCTTGGCGCGACTGTTGATCAGGCCAGCCTGATGCAGCGCGACGACGTCGATCACGTCAGCCTTGAGACTGGCCAGCTGGTACAGGAACACTTCCTGGCTGCCGACCTTCAACTTGGAGCGGAAACCGACTTTCGGCATCCGGCGGTTCAGCGGCATCTGGCCGCCTTCGAAACCGTACTTGTGGGTGCCACCCGCGCGGGCATGCTGACCCTTGTGACCGCGACCAGCGGTCTTGCCCAGGCCCGAACCGATACCGCGACCGACGCGCAGACGCGTCTTGTGCGAACCGGCGGCCGGCTTGATGTCATTCAGACGCATGATGATTACTCCTCGACCCGGACCAGGTAGTAGACCGTGTTGATCAGGCCACGAACCTGCGGGCTGTCCTTCAATTCACGGACATCATTGAGCTTGCCCAGACCCAGCGCCTTCACGCTGAGACGGTGACGCGCCTGCACGCCGCGCAGGCCCTTGACCAGGCGCACGCGCACGGTCTTATCGGCGGTTGCTTGAGACTTAGCCATTGCCGAGCACCTCTTCCAGTGTCTTGCCACGCTTGGCGGCGATCTTCTTGGGCGAGGCGACTGCCTGCAGGCCCTTGATGGTGGCGCGCACCAGGTTGATCGGGTTGCGCGAGCCGACCGCCTTGGCCAGCACGTTCTTGACGCCGACCACTTCCAGCACGGCACGCATGGCGCCGCCGGCGATCACGCCGGTACCTTCGGAAGCGGGCTGCATGTAGACGCGGGCCGCACCATGGTTGGCCTTGATGGCGTACCACAGCGTGCCATTGTTCAGTTCGATGTTCACCATCTGGCGGCGGGCGCGCTCCATCGCCTTGGAAATGGCCACCGGCACTTCACGTGCCTTGCCATAGCCGAAGCCGACCTTGCCCTCGCCGTCGCCGACAACCGTCAGCGCGGTGAAACTCATCTGGCGGCCACCCTTGACGGTCTTGGCCACGCGGTTGACGGCAATCAGCTTTTCGAGCAGGCCATCCGAATTTTCGCGATCGTTAGAAGACATGTTCTATCCGTATGCCCGACAAACGGGACTTTGCTTGCGGCTGAGCCGCTTGGAGTTGTAGGTGTCGCTGCGGTACCGGCACGCCGGAGGCGCTGCCGAACCAGGTGTCGCTTTCTTAAAACTTCAGACCCGCTTCGCGAGCAGCTTCGGCCAACGCCTTGATACGCCCGTGATAGCGGAAACCGGAGCGGTCGAATGCCACCGACTCGATACCGGCAGCCTTGGCGCGCTCGGCCACAGCCTTGCCCACCGCCGCGGCGGCGGCCAGGTTCTTGGTGCCCTTCAGGCCTTCGGCCACGGACTTCTGCAGCGTCGAGGCAGCGGCCACCACGTTGGTGCCCGACGCATCGAACACCTGAGCGTACAAATGCTGGCCGGTGCGATGCACCGACAGGCGCGCAACCGCCAGCTTGCGGATGTGCGAGCGGGTGGACTTGGCGCGACGCAGACGACTTTCGTTCTTGTTCATCGTTATATCTCCAGGAAGCGGATCGACTTGCATGAGTGTTAGCGAATCGCCCTGCTCTATTGAGGAGTGCGGCCATGGATGGCCGCTTTCCACACGCAGGGAAAGCGTGCTAACTCACTTAAGCCTTCTTGGCTTCCTTCATCGTGATCTTCTCACCGGCATAGCGGACACCCTTGCCCTTGTACGGCTCGGGCGGACGGAAGCCGCGGATCTTGGCGGCCACCTGGCCGACGCGCTGCTTGTCGCTGCCCTTGATCAGGACTTCGGTCTGCGTCGGCGTCTCGATGCTGATGCCTTCGGGCGCATCAAACACCACCGGATGGGAAAACCCGAGGCTGAGGTTCAGCGACTTGCCGGCCATCGATGCGCGGTAACCCACGCCGACCAGCTCCAGCTTGCGCTCATAACCGTCGGAAACGCCCTTGACCATGTTGGCCAGCAACGCACGCGCGGTGCCGCCGAACATGTCGTCAGTACCTTCGGCGAGGCTGATGGTGGCAACGCCGTTGTCCACCGCCACCGAAACACCCGGCAGGTGATGAACGGTCAAGGTTCCCTTCGGGCCCTTGACCGAAATGTTCTCGGCACCCACGACCAGTTCCACGCCCTTGGGCAGGGTAATCGGCTGTTTGGCTACTCGTGACATGATCGACTCCTTATGCCACTTGGCCGATGACTTCGCCGCCCAGACCCTTGGCACGGGCCTGCGCGTCGGTCAGCAGACCGGCGGAAGTCGAGATGATGGAAATACCCAGGCCACCCAGCACCTTGGGCAACTCGTCCTTGCCGCGATACACACGCAGGCCGGAACGGCTGACACGGGAGATGGTCTCGATGGCGGGGGCGCCGTCGAAGTACTTGAGTTGAATCTCGAGTACCGGCTTGCCCTCCTCGGCGGAGGTCTTGAGATCGAGGATATAACCCTCGTTCTTGAGAAGGTTGGCGATCGCCACCTTCAACTTCGACGACGGCATACGAACGGACGGCTTGCCCATGGCCTGGGCATTGCGGACGCGCGTAAACAGATCGGCGATGGGATCAGTCATGCTCATGAAAACATCCTTCAGAGTGCACCGATATCCGATAAAACCGGAAATCAATCAGATTGTGAGCCAGCATGGAAGCCGGCCTGCGTTGCGCAGACCGCCGACTATATCAGCTTTACCAGGTTTTAGCGAATCTCGATGCGGTAGTCGCATCAGCGATGGCGACATGCCAGCGCGTGGCTCGACGTCGGGGCGGAATGCCCCTCCGTCGGCTCAAATCAAATTACCAGCTGGCCTTGCGCAGACCCGGCACGTCGCCGCGCATGGTCGCCTCACGCAGCTTGTTGCGACCCAGGCCGAACTTCGCGTAGACGGCACGCGGGCGGCCGGTCAACGCACAGCGGGTGCGCTGGCGTACCGGGCTGGCGTCGCGCGGCAGCTTCTGCAGTTTGCCCTGGGCGTCCATCTTCTCTTCATAAGAAGCGGTGGCGCTCAGTACGATCGCCTTCAGTTCGGCGCGCTTGGCGGCGTACTTCTGAACGAGTTTGGTCCGCTTGATATCGCGGTTCACCATTGATGTCTTGGCCATGGATAACGCCTATCAGTTGCGGAACGGGAAGCTGAACGCGGCCAGCAAGGCCTTGGCTTCATCATCGGTCTTGGCGGTGGTGGTGATGGAAATATCCATACCGCGCAGCGCGTCGACCTGGTCGAAATCGATCTCCGGGAAGATGATCTGTTCCTTGATGCCGAAGTTGTAGTTGCCGCGGCCGTCGAACGCCTTCGCCGACACGCCGCGGAAGTCGCGCACGCGGGGCAGCGAGATGTTGATCAGGCGGTCCATGAACTCCCACATCTGGGCGCGGCGCAAGGTGACCTTGCAACCGATCGGCCAGCCGTCGCGGATCTTGAACGAGGCCACGGAAACGCGCGCCTTGGTCGTGATCGGCTTCTGGCCGGAAAGCTTGGCCATGTCGGCCACGGCATTCTCCAGCACTTTCTTGTTGCCGGCCGCTTCGCCCACGCCCATGTTCAGCGTGATCTTGGTGATGCGGGGAACCTGCATCACGTTCTGGTAGCCGAACTGCTCGGTGAGCTTCGCCACTACCTGCTCTTTATAAAACTTTTCAAGGCGCGTCATGATCGTGTTCCTTACGCGTCCACGACCTCGCCATTCGAACGGAACACGCGGACCTTGCGCCCATCTTCGAGCGTTTTGGTGCCGACGCGTTCACCCTTGTTCGTGGCGGGGTTGAACAGCTGCACATTGGAGAGATGGATCGAAGCTTCACGCTCGACGATACCGCCAGCCTGGTTGGCCTGCGGGTTCGGCTTGGTGTGGCGCTTGACCAGATTCACGTTGGAGACGAACACGCGCTCGCCTGCAACACGCAGCACATCGCCGCGTTGGCCCTTGTTTTTGCCGGTGATCACGAGGACCTGATCACCCTTACGGATACGGTTCATGTCTTGACTCCGCTCAGAGCACTTCAGGCGCGAGGGAGACGATCTTCATGAACTTCTCGCTGCGCAGCTCGCGGGTGACCGGTCCGAAAATACGGGTGCCGATCGGCTCGAGCTTGTTGTTGAGGAGGACCGCTGCATTGCCGTCGAAACGGATCAGCGAACCATCGGGACGGCGCACACCCTTGGCGGTACGAACCACCACGGCACTGTACACCTCGCCCTTCTTTACCTTGCCGCGCGGAATCGCATCCTTCACGGTGACCTTGATGACGTCACCGATCGCGGCGTAACGGCGCTTGGAGCCACCGAGCACCTTGATGCACATCAGTTCCTTCGCGCCGCTGTTGTCCGCTGCGGAGAGCGTGCTTTGCACCTGAATCATGTCTGCACCCTCCCTTAGACGCTGGCGCGCGTGATGATTTCGACCACACGGTGATGCTTGGTCTTGGACAACGGACGGCACTCGGCGATACGTACGAGATCACCTTCGTTCGCACCCAGGTCGTCCTGCGCATGCAGCTTGGTCGAACGACGGATGATCTTGCCCAGCAGCCAATGCTGCACCTGGCGCTCGACCAGCACGGTGACCGTCTTGTTCATCTTGTTGCTGGTGACGCGACCCTCGAGGGTACGTGCCTGCTTCGCTTCTGCTTGAACTTCTTGATTGTTGGCGCTCATCTCGGCCGTCCCTTACTTCTTGCCGCCGAGCACGAACTTCGTGCGGGCGATGTCACGCCGAACGCGGCGAAGCTGGTGCGGCTGAGTGAGCTGGCCGGAACCCTTTTGCATGCGCAGGTTGAACTGCTCCTTGCGCAGGTCCAGCAGGTGCTGCTTCAACTCGTCGGCCGACTGGTTATTGATATCTTTGCTGGCCATCACATCACCGCCCTGGTCACGAACTGGGTCTGCACGGACAGCTTCGCCGCCGCCAGACGGAACGCCTCACGCGCTGTGGTCTCGTCGAGACCCTCGATCTCGTAAAGCATGCGGCCGGGCTGGATCTGGGCTACCCAGAACTCGACGCTGCCCTTGCCGGCGCCCATACGCACTTCGATCGGCTTCTTGGTGATCGGCTTGTCGGGGAACACGCGGATCCACAACTTGCCGCCACGCTTGACGTAGCGCGTGATGCAACGACGGGCGGCCTCGATCTGGCGCGCGGTGATCGCACCGTGCGTGATCGCCTTCAGGCCGTACTCGCCGAAACTGACGAGGTTGGCGCACTGGGCCAAGCCGTCGTTGCGGCCCTTGAACTGCTTGCGGTATTTGGTTCGCTTAGGTTGCAACATGGCAACTCTCCTTACTTCGCAGACCGCTCGCGGCGGCCGTCACCGGCCTCGCGACGCGAATCATTACGACGACCTTCGCCACCTTCGCGGCGCGGCTGCGACGACTCGTCCTTCGACTCCTGGGTGGCCGCGGCGAGATCGAAGATTTCGCCCTTGAAGATCCACACCTTGATGCCGATGATGCCGTAGGTGGTTTTCGCCTCGGCAAAGCCGTAGTCGATGTCGGCACGCAGCGTATGCAGCGGCACGCGACCTTCGCGGCTCCATTCGGAACGAGCGATCTCGGCACCGTTCAGACGACCGGACACGTTGATCTTCACGCCCAGCGCACCCAGGCGCATCGCGTTGCCGACCGAGCGCTTCATCGCGCGGCGGAACATGATGCGGCGCTCCAGCTGCTGCGCGATCGATTCGGCAACCAGCTGCGCGTCGAGCTCGGGCTTGCGCACTTCGCTGACGTTGATGTGCGTCGGGACGCCCATCATGTCGCTGACTTCCTTGCGCAGCTTCTCGATATCCTCGCCCTTCTTGCCGATCACCACGCCCGGACGGGCGGTGTGGATCGTCACGCGTGCGGTCTTGGCCGGACGCTCGATCTGGATTTTCGAGATGCCGGCCTGGGCCAGCTTCTTCTTCAGCATGTCGCGAACCTTGATGTCCGCCACGAGGTACGTGGCGTAATCACGCTTGTTCGCATACCACTTCGAGTTCCAATCCTTGGCAATGCCGAGGCGGATACCGGTGGGATGAACTTTATGACCCATCGTCTATATCCTCGGTCAGTTGCCAACAACCACAGTGATGTGGCTGGTGCGTTTCAGGATGCGCGAACCGCGGCCCTTGGCCCTGGCATACATGCGCTTCATCGCCGGACCTTCGTCGACGAAGATGCTGGACACCTTCAGTTCGTCAACGTCGGCGCCGAGATTGTTCTCGGCATTGGCGACGGCCGAAAGCAGCACCTTGCGAACGAGGTGTGCGGCCTTCTTGTTGGTGTAGGTGAGCACGTCGCTGGCCCGGCCCACGGGAAGCCCGCGGACGAGATCAGCCACCAGGCGTGCCTTTTGCGCCGAGATGCGGGCGCCACGCAGGATCGCTTTGGCTTCAGTGCTCATCACTTACCCTTCTTGTCGCCGACATGGCCCTTGAACGTACGGGTCACCGCGAACTCGCCGAGCTTGTGCCCGACCATGTTCTCGTTGATCAGGACGGGCACGTGCTGACGGCCGTTGTGGATGGCGATGGTCAAGCCGACCATTTCCGGCAGGATCATCGAGCGGCGCGACCAGGTCTTGATCGGACGCTTGTTGTTGGCGGAAACCGCAGCTTCCACCTTCTTTACGAGGTGAAGGTCGACGAACGGACCTTTCTTCAGAGAGCGAGGCATGTCGGTTTCCTGTTACTTCGTACGACGACGCACGATGAACTGCTGCGTGCGCTTGTTGTTACGGGTCTTGTAACCCTTCGCCGGCGTGCCCCACGGGCTGACCGGATGACGACCACCGGAGGTCTTGCCTTCACCACCGCCGTGCGGATGGTCGACCGGGTTCATCACCACACCGCGGACGGTCGGGCGGATACCCAGCCAGCGCTTGGCGCCGGCCTTGCCGAGTTTCTTCAGGCTGTGCTCGCCGTTGCCGACCTCACCGATGGTGGCGCGGCAATCGACCGACACGCGACGCATTTCGCCGGAGCGAAGACGCAGCGTGGCGTAGCCGGACTCGCGCGCCACCAGCTGCACCGAGGCGCCGGCGCTACGGGCGATCTGCGCGCCCTTGCCCGGACGCAGCTCGATGCAATGGATCGTGCTGCCCATCGGGATGTTGCGCAGCTGCAGGCAGTTGCCGGCCTTGATCGGCGCGTCACGACCGGACACCAGGCGATCGTCCACCTGCACGCCCTTGGGCGCGATGATGTACCGACGCTCGCCATCGGCGTAGCACAGCAGCGCAATGTGCGCGGTGCGGTTCGGATCGTATTCGATGCGCTCGACGCGGGCGGCGATGCCTTCCTTGTCACGCTTGAAATCGATGATGCGGTAATGCTGTTTGTGACCGCCGCCGCGATGACGCACGGTGATGCGGCCATGATGGTTGCGACCGCCGCTACGGGACTGCGACTCGGTCAACGCCGCGTACGGCGCGCCCTTGTACAGGCCTTCCGTCTTGACGCTGACGGCGTCGCGACGGCCTGGCGAGGTCGGCTTGTGGTTGATTAGTGCCATCTCAAAGAACTCCTGGCTCAGGCCTTGGCGGACACGTCGATGGTCTGGCCATCGGCAAGACGCACATAGGCCTTGCGCTTGCCCTGGCGGCTGCCAGCGCGGAAACGGAAGGACTTGACCTTGCCTTTCGTGTTGACGAGGTTCACCTGCTCGACTTTCACGTCGAACAGTTTCTCCACGGCAGCGCGGACATCGGCCTTGGTTGCCGCGGGGGCAACCACGAATACGTACTGGTTGTGCTCGGCCAGACGCGCCGATTTCTCGGAAATGTGCGGCGCACGCAGCGTATCGAGAATGCGTTCGTTGTTCATGCCAGCCACTCCTCGATCTTCTTCACCGCATCGACCGTCACCACTACGTGGTCGGAGCCGACGAGGCTGACGGGATTCAGGCCCATCACGTCCAGCACATGGATATAGGGGATGTTGCGCGCGGCCAGAAACACCGACTCGGACGCATCTTCGGACACCAGCAGCACGCGACCGGAAACGTCCAGTTCGGCCAGCTTGGCAACCATCGCGGAGGTCTTCGGCGTTTCGATGCCGAAGCTCTCGACCACCTTCAGGCGATCCTGACGAATCAGCTCGGAGAAAATCGAGCGGATCGCCACGCGGTAGGCCTTGCGGTTGACCTTCTGCTCGTAGCTGCGCGGCTTGGCGGCAAACGTGACACCACCACCGATGAAGATCGGAGCGCGGTAATCGCCGTGACGGGCGCCGCCGCCCTTCTGCTTCTTGAACTTCTTGGTGGTACCGGACATCTCGCCACGCGAGAGCTGCGCCTTCGTACCGGCGCGGCCGGCGGCCTGATAGGCCACCACGACCTGGTGAACCAGGGCCTTCTTGTACTCACCGCCGAACACTTCGTCGGACACGCTGAGCGACTTGGCACCAATGACATTGAGTTCCATGGCGTCTCTCCTCAGCTCTTCGTCGTCGGGCGGATGATGACGTCGCCACCGGTTGCACCGGGGACCGCGCCCTTCACCGCGATCAGATGACGCTCGGCGTCGACCTTGACCACTTCCAGACCCTGCTGTGTGCGGTTGACCGCACCCATGTGACCGGCCATCTTCTTGCCCGGGAAAACGCGACCCGGGGTCTGACGCTGACCGATGGAACCCGGCGCGCGATGCGACAGCGAGTTACCGTGGGTGGCGTCACCCATCTTGAAGTTCCAGCGCTTGATCGTGCCCTGGAAGCCCTTGCCCTTCGACACACCGGCGACATCGACGATCTGGCCGACGCTGAACACCTCGTCCGCCTTGATGTCGGCACCGACGCTGTACTTGCCGAGATCATCGGCAGACACGCGGAATTCCCACAAGCCACGACCCGGCTCGACCTTCGCCTTCGCGTAATGACCCTTCAGCGGCTGGGTCAACAGGTTCGCGCGCTTGGTGCCCGCTGAAACCTGGACGGCGCTGTAGCCATCGTTATCTTCCGTCTTCAGCTGGGTCACGCGATTCGGGGTCGCTTCGATCAGCGTCACCGGAATCGAGCGACCATCTTCAGTGAAGAGGCGACTCATGCCGCATTTGCGGCCAACCAATCCGATACTCATCTTCGTATCCTGTCTGTCGCTCAACCGAGCTTGATCTGAACATCGACGCCAGCGGCGAGATCAAGCTTCATGAGCGCGTCCACGGTTTTGTCGTTCGGGTCGACAATGTCGAGTACACGCTTGTGCGTGCGGGTCTCGTACTGATCGCGCGCATCCTTGTCCACATGCGGGGACGTGAGGATCGTGTAGCGCTCGATCTTGGTCGGGAGCGGGATCGGGCCGAGTACCGTTGCGCCAGTGCGCTTGGCGGTCTCGACAATCTCGCTGGCCGAGCGGTCGATCAGTCGGTGATCGTATGCCTTCAGCCGAATCCGAATCTTCTGGTTCGCCATAACCGTGTCCTGTTGTCGAAAGAACGTAATGTGAAACGGAACGGCTTCTCACCGATCCGCACAACCTGTTTCTGCACCACATCGGGGCCGCCAAACACGCCACCCCAAATTCGAAAAGCCCAGGCGAACGTTGACGGCTCGCCTGGACCAGCATTTGCCTTCGCGCAAAAAAACCGATCATCGGCAGTGCCTTTGATCGAGTGAGGTTGCGAGGGCCGTCCTCGGCCAGCGAACTCGAAACACTTCCTGTGTCTCATTTCGCGGTAGATCGACGGAAACCATGTCCGTCGATAAGCAAGCTGCGAAGTATATCTGCAAACTTCCGCTTAGTGAAGCCCCCTCGACACATCGATCGACGGGGACCTCCGCGGGAATGCACACGAGGCCGCGCGCGGCGGCCTCGTGATTGACGGCTCTACTTGATGACTTTCGCCACC
>NZ_AJXU01000053.1 GCF_000264315.1 Rhodanobacter fulvus Jip2 | reverse complement strand
GTGGCTGCGGGCTTGCTGAAAACGGGATTCAGCGCGGCCGGAATGCATTCGTCGGAAAGTTCACACTGATCCCTGTTTCTCCTTTTTCCCCCGGCCCCCCTTTTTCGCGCCCCCTTTCCCCGGCCCCCTTTTGGTCTGTGTGGAATCGACATATATCAAGAGAACTCTATTTTGCACTCTGACAGAGGAATCGAGCGGCCATCAGAGACCACCAACTGATCGCCTTCGATTCGAGCAAGAAGCAAGCCTCGAGCATTTGCTCCTGCTTCAACAGCCTCCCGCCAACCATCTATGTCTCCGTGGTAGGACAGAGCATGGAATCGACGGTTATCCGATAGATAAATTGTGCAACTGTCAGATACAACGCCACCGCTAGAAGCTTCTATTAATCCAGCGGAATCCAATAGAGCATTAAACTGCTTCTTGGCCTTGTTCTTTCCATCATCTTCGTAGTAATGAAACTCAACTCCCTCAACAGGGCTTAGACCAGGGAGTTCGCGCTCCCCACGCCGCTCAATTTTTCCGCCAAGAATTTCTTCCAGCGCATCCCGATCGCCACTCATTACACGCCTCATTTTGTCGTAGGGGTAATTACAAATTTGAACTTTTTAACGCCGGCATCGGTAAATATTTTTGAATAGTAACTGGCCAGCTCGGAACTGTTCGTATGATAGATGACGCCACCATCAAAGCCCGAAGAGTATTTTTTCGCTTGATCCACCATTTTCGTCTGCTCCGCCACTGACCAAGGCTTCGAGCCTGAGGGGCTCGCAGGATTCCGAAGAGAGCTGCCCCAGTCATCTACGAACTTGGCCTCAATGGCAGAAACAGGGGTCAGTGTGGACTTTTCGATGGGCGCATAAAGTACACACTGACCCCTGTTTTTGAAATGTCGCCAAGATTTACTCTCTTAGCCACCCCTCTTTGCTTATTCGCCATACTTGAAATCGATACCTATTTTCATATTTTTTACATCCAAATTTATTTCACATTCTGACCAAATTTTTTCTCCTGACGAAAGATTGTTTTTCGCAAAGAAATTCCTCAGCTTGACGAGGGTGTCCGTTAGATCTCCAACAGCACGGCTATCTGGATTAAACCAACTTAAGCCTCCAACATCATCAATGTAATCAAATTCATACCGACCACCATCATTATTTGGAAAAATTTTTGCCCTTACTGTTATCTTCTGGGCATTCACTGGCCCAGAATCAACTAACAATTGACCAATTTCTTGATACAAGACCTGATCGTCCACTAGCCACCCCCGGGGGAATTTTTAAAATCTATACTTACAGGTCGCCCACCGCCAATCGAGTATTGAACTACAAATCTATCCGGCCTAATGTCTCCACCAGAATAAACAGGCTCAATTTTCACACTTACTGACTTACCCTCCTTGAGTGCGGACGACCATTCATTTTCCATAGTCTTCCATGCACCCTTATTTAAATTTCCATTCATGGGCAGGAGATTCAACTTTTCTCCAGGCCCTTCAAATATGCTCGCTATCAGGTGACCGCCCTCGTCCCCAAAAAACAGGGGTCAGTGTCTGAGGTTTCCCCACGAATTCATGCCGGCACGCCCAGTTGATCCAGTAGTTGTGGACTCGGGTGTCGTAGTTGATCGACGAGTTCGCTCAAGCACGTACTGGACCATCGTCGCACGAGTGCCTCACGACCCAGCCGCATGACCGAGTAGAGCCGTCGTCTCGATCGGAACGGCGCAAGCCGGGCGTCGATGCCAGCGGCTTCGCACGCCATGCCCACGAGCCAACTGGCAAACGCGGCCATCGCGCTGAACAGCAGGAGCACTTCGATGCGCGCACATTTACGTGTGAGGCTGTCCTCGAAACCCTGCCCGTAGCGATGGGATTTCAGATCCCGGAACGACAGCTCGATCTGCATGCGTCGCCCGTACAGCGTGATTAGCTGGCGGGCATTTAGCCTCAGCGAGGGCGATGCCACCAGCAACCACGGTTCGCTCTCCCGTTGGGCGTTCTTGCGGCTGTTGGAATTGCGCGCTGGCACGCCTTGCCGATTACGATGCTTGCGTCCTTTGGGTGGCTTGGCATGCAACACCACGCGCGCCGTCAGGGGATTGCTGCGTGCGATATCTATCAATCCGAAATCGCGCGGCTTGCGTGCTGCCAAGGCGTACATGGCTTTGCACGTCACCCATTCATCGGGCTCATCGGGCACCTCGACGGGTTTGAGATACGTCGTATTGCGCAAGCGTCCCAGCCACTGCCAGCCCATCGCCTCGACGGCTCGGAACCATGGCCCACGGAAGCCGGCATCGGTCACCAGAATCGGGCGCACGTCATCGGGCAATACCTGCGCCAGGCGTTGTAGGAACCGCTTTTCAGCCTTCGGCGAGCCTTGTTGCCCGTTGGGAAACACCATGTCCAGGATCGGCAGCGAGCGGCCACCCACGGGAATCGCTGCGCGCAGTAGATGCCAGCTTCGATCAGACTTCAGATCCGACCAATCAATGACGATGGTGGGCTGCTTGCTACGCACCAACCAGCGGGTCATGGCCTGGTAGATGTGTTCGCGCTCGGCATGCAGATGGCGGTTGCTCAATAGCCGATCCAGCGCCTTGAGCGGCGCGCGGGTTCAATGCATGCGCTGCGCAACCGCGTGTTGCTGCGTGCTGTCGAGGCGGTGGTTCACGGCAGGCGTCTGACGCTGATCGATCTGGCGCGATCATGGCCCGGCGCGGAACGCCGAGTGCGTCGCGCAGGCACTTTTGCAATACTTCGGTCGCACGCATGGTGTGGTCTCCTCTGGCTTCGTAACCCGTGAGGAATGACCGCATCATGCGCGCACTGTTCCTTCAATCAGCGCGCAACGTGTTGATTGATCGAGGGGATTCGTGGGGAAACCTCAGACACTGACCCCTGTTTCGCACCCCCCTGTTTCGCACCGTTTTCAAATCATTGTCGTGGCTTATTTCGACCAAACCAGCGCGTGAACAATCCGACCGTCGGTGCCGAGGCATCCATCTCGTTTGAAGCTACTTCCGCAGACGGATTGCTCTCCAACACTTTGGACTTCAAATGAGTGGTCGCCTCGTCGGGGCGCAACAGGTCACCGGGATAATTGGGATGCCTCAAACACAAACGATCATCCAAGCCAAATGCCTTCACCGCCGCGACAGCCTCGATGCACCAGTACCCGAAATAGCCGCCTTCAAGCTTGTGAGAGTTGTACCAGTAAGGCCGTTCATAGACCGCCGCATCCTCGGAAAGCCCCATCTTGGGCGACCGATTGAGCTCTTTGTACCACTTGTCCACAAAGACAAGTAGCAACGTAGGTTGCTTTTCTGACGTCGCCAACACGGCCTCAAATAGGCGCTGATAAGGCTTGGGATGACAAAGCTTTTCACCAATACGACGATCTGGTTGACGCGTGGCGATGATCCTGTCGAGCAGAGCATCTTCGCCTTCATTGCCGATCAATGCCAAAAGTCGCCACCACAAGTCATCTGAAATATTAAGCGACAACGCCAAACCCACCAGCCAAAAACAGGCGATGTAGTGATCAAGATTTACTTTCCATGCATGGCGTGTGTATTGCTGTTTTTCCGTCCAAACGTTCTTGCCCAGACGCTCCGCCTCTTCCCAAACAGTAATCAGCGGTGAAAAATATTGCAACAACTCATGGATTGAATCCCCTCGAGAATATTTCCGAAGGATAAGCGAAATATACTTATTCGATATGTCGTATACATATTGCGGTCGATATAATGGGTTTCCGGGAGGCTTCTTGGTTTGTTCCAAACTTTTTTGGATGGAATTAAGATTAAATTCGATCCACTCGTTAAACCAAGCCTCGCTCTTGCATGCATCTCGTGTCATCGAGAGCTCCCGAATAAACTAGAAATTTGCTTTGGCATGAGCTTTCCATCCTTTCCAAGAACGCCGATGGTCACCTTTCCATAAGGGTCTGTATGGACCACCCATTTCTCGACACGGCCAGCGTCCATCGCGTCCACTACGGATTGTGCGTTCCGCTCGCCCACCGCTTGAAGAATCCGGTCCCTGCCGGTATTTGTACCCAACAACCAATCATCGCTCATCTGCAAACCATCAGCGGTCTGCTTGAGCGTTGATGAGCCGAATTTATACTCGATAACTACGTAATCCACGTCTGACCGGTTGACCTTCAGCAAGTCATCAATGCCGTTCTGCCCTACCTCTGGTAGGCGACCGATACGCTGGCCATCAGCGACAAGGCTATCCGCCAACGTGCCGCCAAGAACTTCTCCTACGACGCCTTTCTGAGCGTTGGTCAAGCCTTTGAAACTCATCAGTGGCTTACCGTCTGTACCAAATACGCCTCCTGCTTTAATCAGGAAATCGTAGTTGGTGCCCGCCCAATCCGCGGCCTTCTGCACCAACGCGCCGCTTTTTATCGCCTCCCCCACTTCCCCAATAACCTTCCCGGCCTTGGTCGTTACCGAAACCCCCAGCTTTGCCACGCCGCCAGCAGCCTCCACCGCGCCAGCTACATCAAAGATCAAACGGCCGACTTCGACGCCCGCGGTCACCGAACCATCCCAACCCGCATCCTCGTAGGCGGTCGCCATGCGATCCACGCGTTCCGCGTACTCGTCGGCGAGAGCGTCCCCCACGGAAGCACGAAACGCTGGATCATTGAGAATGGCCTTGACGCCCGCCAGCGTCTCCGCAGGGCTACCTATCGCCTTGATGATCCCCGTGCCCATGTCGTAGGCGCCGATGCCCAAGCCCGCTCCTACGCCTACCGCATAGCCGATGTTCTGTTCACCACTGATAGCCGACCATTTCGCGTTGACCTGCGCCAGACACGCAACATTCAGGCCGCAGGCATCCTTCTCCTGCTTTTCCATGTCCTTCTGTTTATGGCTGAGGTAGTTGTACTGCGCACCGTCAATAGCGGTGGCGGCGCCGGCACCGTCGCCCAAAACACCTCCGACGAGGGCCGCCGCCCAGGGCAGATTCTGCTCACCCAGTTTGTTCACCAGCAGCGGCGTCAAGACTTCACTGCCACCGGCTCCCAAGGCACCCTGTAACGCATTACCACCGCCCAGGTCTGCCACCACGGCACCCACACCCATGTGCAGAAGGGTGGTGTTTGTACTACCGGCGTCCCACGCATGGAAATCCTCCAATGCCTTATTGCCATCGGCCAGCGCCTGTTGCATGCCGGCTTCATCGCCATTTGCTTGTGCTTCGGCATAGGCATTTTGTGCCGCCGTAATGCGATCTGAGGCGTCCTTTTGCTTTGACTGGGCCCACTCGCCCACCGTTCGCATACCTACGTAACCGGCCGCCTGCCCTAGCGCCTGCTTCTCCTTGATCTTGTCCACATCAAAATCGTTGCTGACGCCATTGCCGTTGAGCGCCGTCGCGCTGCGATCGATGCCACTCAGATCCTGGTCCGGGTTGTCACGCACGATGATCGTGCCCTGCGCGATGCTGCTTTGCGTATCGCTGCTATCACTGCTGCCCTGCGGCACAGCCACGTTCAACATGGCGCCCATGGCGTTGCTTTCCATGTTGCTGGCGGCTGAGCTACTGCTGCTGTACGAGAAGCCCATCTGGCTCGCGCTGCTGTGGGCGCTGTTGTGCAGGTCGTTGACGACCAGGCTGCCGGTGTCCAGCAGGTTC
>NZ_AJXU01000052.1 GCF_000264315.1 Rhodanobacter fulvus Jip2 | reverse complement strand
GTGAATGTCGAAGCCGCCATCTCCTGCGGCCAACCCGGTCTGCTCCGTCACGCTCTGGTAGTTGTTGCTGATGTTGCTCTGGCTATAGCTGGCCCCACCGCTGGTGGCGCCATAGCAGATCGGTGGGATGCACAAACTCAGGCCGGCGCTGGCGGCTTGGTAGGTCTCCTTGTAGTGGTCGGTATCTTGCGTGCTGGTCAGGCTAAGGCTGCGGCCGATGTCGGCCAGGATGGTGTTGCCGTAGGCTTGAGCGCCTTCCAGCGTGGCGTCCCTTCCGCTGGTCAGGCTCAGAGTGTCGCCGGCATTGACCGTGGTGACGTGGTTCGTGGCGCTGTCGCCGTTGCCCTTGCCCCGGGCCGCTGCCGCAGCCAGCTCGATGGTGAAGCCGTTCTGTTCGCCGCCCAGCGCGAAGCCCACGCCAATGCTGGCGCTGCCGCTGTGGTTGGCACTGTCCCGCTGGGTGGTGTCTTCGCTTGAGGTGAGGGTGATGTCGCGGGCGGCGGTCAGGCTGGCATCGCGACCGGCCTGGATTTGGGCACCCTGTAGCAGGATGTCGCCGTTGGCGGCATAGCCATCGACACCCTTGGTGCCATCGCCGGTGGCCACGATGGTCACATCGCGGCTGCCCGTTACCGTGCTGCCCTGCTGTGTCTGCTGCTGATACGACGAGTTGCTGGACTGGTGGCTGCTGCCGATGCTGACGGTGACCTTGACCAGGCCGGTGCTGCTCTGGCCCTGAGCCGCCGCAACACTGTCCTTGGCCCCATACGCCGCCTCGGCTCCATACAACGCCGCCAATCGCTCGTCGCCCCGGTCGTGCGCGTCCACGGCCGCATCCACCGCCTGCGCGGCCTGCACCGCCACGCCCGACAGCGCCACGGTCACACCCACCTGACTCATCTTGTCGCGCTGCCGCTGTTCGGCGGTATCCGCGCTGGGCGTGAGCGTGACGTTGCGGCCTACCAGCGTGACGTCCCGGCCGGTGATGTCCACGCCCTGGCCGGTGAGGTCGCCGTGGGCGACCACGTTGACGTCGCCCTGCGTGCTGGTCAGCCCGGTGCGCAGCGTGCTTTGCCAGGTCTGGTTGCCGCTCTGGTCGTGCAGCTCCTGCC
>NZ_AJXU01000051.1 GCF_000264315.1 Rhodanobacter fulvus Jip2 | reverse complement strand
CGCAGCGCGCAGCGCGAAGGGATTGGGCCCATGGATGGGCCCAACAATCCCCGCGGACCTCACGCAACAGTGCAGCACACCGAAGCGGCGTTTTGCGTATCTGGCGGAGAGAGAGGTGTGGACGAACCCTCTTGGGTTATTCGGCCCATCCTGGGCCTCACCCTTCGGGCCATCGGCTGCGCCGATGTTCGCTCCGGCATCCTGCCTCCGCAGTCGACAATTTTGTCTGGAACAAAATTGGACAGCCGAAGGCTGGCCCCGCAGCGCGCAGCGCGGAAGGATTGGGCCCATGGATGGGCCCAACAATCCCTCGCGGGCGTTACGCAACGGGGCAGCACATCGAAGCCGACATTTTGCGTAGCTGGCGGAGAAACATCGCCAACCGCAATCCCGTACGCACACCACGCCTGGAAGTTCCAGCCCAGTTTGCCCCGACAATCTCCGCAATTTCACGTCGCTTAGCCAAAAATGGCGCCTGGACGTGCGGTGCTGTCGCGACGGGGTCGTGGCCGGGTCGGGACGCCCCTCATCGCCCCTTCAGGTTCTGCCCTGAGAATACGATCAGTTCGCTCGACGCACGCCTTGCGAATAAACACGGGGAGATGAGCCGACGGTACGCGGCTTGACTCGATCGTGCGTCGGTACCGCCGATGCTTCAGGAGACGGCGCCCTGACTAACGAGGTGTGGCTGACATATGCCGGGTGTATTCACTGTCTCGTTGGATCTGGAGTTGTATTGGGGCGTGCGCGACAGCCGCAGCTTCGAGGACTACGGAGCGAACCTGCGCGGCGAACGCGATGCCATTCGCGGCATTCTCGATCTGTTCCAGGCCCACGGCATTCACGCCACCTGGGCCACGCTCGGGTTTCTGTTCTTCAAGGACATCGCCCAGTTGCGGCAGCAACTGCCCGGCGTCTTGCCCGATTATCAGAACCAGCAGCTTTCGTCCTATCGCTACATCGACGAACGCAGGTGGGGCGATGATGATCTCTACCACTTCGCGCCGGACGCGATCGAACAGATCCTTCGTTGCCCCGGGCAGGAGGTCGGCACGCACACGTTCTCGCACTACTACTGTCTGGAAGAAGGGCAGACCATCGAGTCATTCCGCGCCGACTTGCGCGCCGCGGTGGAGGTTGCGAAGGGCGTGGGCATTCCCACCACAAGTCTGGTATTTCCGCGCAACCAGGCAAACCCGGCCTACCTGCGGGTGCTCGATGAACTGGGTATTGCCTGTTACCGGGGCAACGAAAGGATGTCGTTCTACAAGCCGAGAAACCAGCAGGGGCAGAGTCCGCTGGTACGCGCGTTGCGTCTGCTGGATACCTACATCAACCTCAGCGGTCACAACACCTACAGCCTGGAGGAATGCGCGCGCAGCCGGCCGTTCGACATTCCAGCCAGTCGATTCCTGCGCCCGTGTTCGCGTTCACTCGCACCGCTGGAGAGCCTGCGGCTGCATCGCATCAAGCGTGCTATGCATGATGCCGCGACCGAAAACCGGCTGTTCCACCTGTGGTGGCATCCGCACAACTTCGGTGCCGACGTGAAGCGCAACCTGGATTTTCTGCGGAAGATCCTGATCCACTACGACCAGCTCCGGCAGCGCCATGGGATGCAGTCGCGCAATATGGGCGAGGTCGCGGCGTTGCTGGAACGCATGCATGTCGGCTAGGGCGCGGATCGTGCTGCTCGCGGGTGATGGGTTGTCCACGCGGGTGATGTACCACGGCCTGCGGGAGGAGTTCGACATCGTCGAGGTGGTGCTCGAAGACAAACCTTCCGCGCTCGGGATGCTGCGCCACCGCGCCCGCAAGCTCGGCGTGATCCAGACATTGGGACAATTCGGCTTCATCCTGTACAGCCGACTGCTTGTCCGCGCTTCCCGTTCGCGTATCGAACAACTGCTGCATCGGCACGGCTTGTCGGACGCGCCGATTCCCGCGCAGGTGATCCGTCGTGTCGCCAGCGCCAACGGGCGCGGCGTGGCGGATCGTCTGCGCCGGCAAGCGCCCCAGGCTGTGGTGGTGAATGGCACGCGCATCCTGTCGAAAAAATTGCTGATGGCCGTGGATGCGCCTTTCATCAATACGCACATGGGTATCACGCCGGCCTATCGCGGAGTGCATGGTGGCTATTGGGCGCTGGCGAACAATGACCGCGCGCACTGTGGCGTCACCGTTCATCTGGTGGACGCAGGCGTCGATACCGGCGGCATCCTGTATCAGGCGATCATCGCGCCCGAGGTGGACGACAATTTCGCCACCTATCCGATCCTGCAGCTGGTGCAGGGGCTGTCACTGATGAAAGCTGCGCTGCGTGATGCCGCCACCGGGCGCCTGGCTCCCCGCGTCGGTGAAGGACCGTCGCGGCAGTGGTATCACCCCGGCTTGCTCGGATATTGGAAAACGCGGCTGCGGCAAGGCGTCAAGTGAGTACGCTTGCTCGATCCGGGGGGCGAGCGAAACGCTGCCGATGGGCTGGGTGGTTGCCGTCAGTGCAGAAGCCCCAGATGAAACATCAGCCAACCGGCCAGTGCGCTCAGAACCAGACAAACAGCGAGCCAGAATCCTCGAGAATTTTTCTCCCAGACAGGCTTTTTCTTGTTGTTTCCCATGTTTTCTTGCACCAGTAACGGGCGGCAGCCGAACACGACGTGGATGGTTGCTGACGAAAGCCAGTATCGTGCCAACTCAGGGCGCGGACCTCGTCGGGTATCGAATAGTGTGGTTCCGGACACTCGAATCGGGGCGCATGCCGCAGTTTTCCCCTGTACCTGAACGAGGCGGCGGGCGGCCGAGCGCGTCGAGTTGCATGGTAGCGTAACGACTTGACGCTTTTTCCGCGTGCCGGGTGACAAAAGCATGGCGCTCGTCTTTCCTGGTGGCGGGCAGGGCACCGACCGCGCAAGCTGGTTTGAGCGCTGTGCGAGACAGTCGGACAGTGGTTTGCGCGCGCGTCGAGATCGAAGGTGGTGTCGACGTTGATCCGGTTCTGTCAGCCATCCCGATATCGCTGCCGGGCCTTGCAGGGCAAGGGATTTGGCCGTCCAATTCATGTTGATGCCGCCATGGATCCGATCACGCCGTGATCTTCTCTTCACGTGGCGTGTGTCATCAACTATCCCATTTTTTTTTCTGCCGGTTACTCCTTCACATTTGAATGGATTCATTCACCCACATCCGTGTCAGTAAAATGAATTTGCGCTTTACCAACGCCCTCGATTTTTAATGCGGGCTCTGAAATCGACGCGAACGTGTTGTTTAATGTTTATTCCAGGATGCCTAGTGGATCACCATCTTCGAGGCCTAATTAAACATGAAGACAACTCGCGCCTTTCTCATTCTCGCTTTCGTGCTGCTGGTTAACGGTTGCGTGTGGGCCCCAGGACAACGCATGCGTAGCGAAGGACTGGTTCGTGGTACGCCGACGGACAGCAGTCAGATCCAGCTGGTAACGATCACCCCGCAACTGTTGACGAAGAACAACGCGACAACGCTGGCCGCCACGGTGCCGCAGGCGCTGTTGTCGTACAAACCGGAGCCTTATCGCGTCGGTCCGGGCGACACGCTTTACATCACCGTCTGGGATCACCCGGAGCTGACGTCGCCGGCGGGTTCGCAGCAGCAGACGGCCGCCAATGGCCGCCTGGTCCGGTCCGATGGCACGATGTTCTATCCCTACGTGGGCGCGGTGAAAGTCGCCGGAATGACGATCGAGCAAGTGCGCGATGCCATCAGCACGAAGATCGCCAAGTATGTCGAACGGCCGCAGGTGGACGTCGGCGTCGTCGGTTACAACAGCCAGCATGTGCTGCTGCAAGGGGCGTTCAAGAAGACCGATCCGCAACCGATCACGACGGTTCCGCTGACCCTGGGGCAAGCGCTGGGTACGGCATCGGTCAACGCGGATGAGGCCAACATGTCCGATCTGACATTGACGCGGGACGGACAGGACTACCACCTGGATCTGACCGCGCTGAGCAACGGCCACAGCCTCGCGCAAAGCATCTATCTGAAGCCGGGGGATCGCCTGATGCTCCCGTACAACGATACCCAGGAGATCTACGTGCTGGGGGAGGTGCTGCATCCCCTGGCGGTTACCTTCAGGAGTGCTTCGGACATCTCGCTGACGCAGGCCCTGGGCCGCGCCGGTGGCCTCAATCCCGTCACGTCCGACGGCAAGGAGGTCTATGTCATTCGCGGCGCGAACAACCTGGAAAACACGCCAGCCAAGGTCTTTCAGCTTGATGCGCGTTCACCTTCGGCGTTCGCGCTGGGGGATCAATTCAGGGTGAAGCCGGGCGACGTGGTGTTTGTGGGTGCGGCCGGCGTGACGCGCTGGAATCGCGTGTTGAGCCAGTTGCTGCCGTCAGCCTCGATACTCAGCAGCGCAGCCAATGCGAACTACAGCGCTACGCACTGAGGCCACGCGTTTGCGCATCGCGTAAAGCGATCATCGACCGGCAGCGAAAGTTGTCGGTCGATGTCGTGCGCGCAGCCTGATGGTTCAGAGCCGTTTGTCGTTTCAGTGTCTGGACGTCTATTCAGCGAAGGGACAGAATTCATTCAGTTCGGATGACAACACGATATGAATGATTCATTGACAAAACAATCATCTAACGATGGTGGGCCTGAATCAGGATTTTCACCATGCAAGCAGCGCTGTCCAAAGATGGTAGGTTAACCGTTCGGCATTGGCTCCGACTCGTTTCATCGGAACGGATTGCCGGATTATCTCCTGGCTTCGGATCGCTTTCCGCCACATAAGGCGGCGATCCGTCGGCACATCAAAATCAATAGATGCGGGGCGCCGGGTTTCTCTGGCGTTTCCGCACCACTCACAACTCGAGCTCGGCTGGACCAGGGGGATCCGTTCGAGGTTGGTCGGAGGTAGCAATGCCATGCACGAGTCGCGACTAGTCGTTGATTGCCTGGTTGCTGCATGCACGTCGGCGATGGCCATTGTCGTGCTGCGTCGGTTCGCCGTCCTGTGGGGGTTGGTGGATCATCCTGATCAACGCAAGCAGCACCACGGCGACGTGCC
Organism: Rhodanobacter fulvus Jip2; assembly: GCF_000264315.1. Classification (GTDB taxonomy): domain Bacteria; phylum Pseudomonadota; class Gammaproteobacteria; order Xanthomonadales; family Rhodanobacteraceae; genus Rhodanobacter; species Rhodanobacter fulvus. The sequence continues at coordinate 111,866 of NZ_AJXU01000051.1, read as the reverse complement.
GTTGGTGGGCGGGCTCGCGATCTTCATCGGCATGGCGGCGGGCGCGGCTTGCTACGGGCAGTTCCAGGGGTTCGAGATCACCTTGCTGGGCACCGCCGCCGTGCTGGTGCTGCTCGGTGCGCTGGATGACCGCTTCGATCTCAGCGTGCGGGATCGCCTGCTGATCCAGACCATTGTCATCCTGACTGTCATTGCCAGCAGCGGCGTGTACATCCATACGCTGGGGCGCATCTTCGGTCACGAAGTAACATTGGGCTGGCTCGGCGTTCCGGTGACGGTGGTTGCCGTGATCGGGCTGGTGAATGCGTTCAACATGATGGACGGTATCGACGGCCTGGCCGGAAGCCTGGCGCTGGTGAGCATCGCCGCCATCATCCTGTTTGCGGATCCGTCGCCCTTGCACGGCGTGATCGCGTTGCTGGTCGTGCTGGCCGCTGCGTCGCTGCCTTATCTCGTCGCCAACCAGGGCTTCATGGGCGGAAAGATTTTTCTGGGCGATGCCGGAAGCATGTTGATCGGCTATTTGCTGGCCTGGGCGCTGATCAGCATGAGCCAGATACCCGACACGCAGCTGTCGCCGGTCAACGTGCTGTGGTGTGTGGCGCTGCCGGTTTTCGACACGTTTGCGGTGATGTATCGGCGCATGCGGCAGGGCAGGTCGCCGTTCAAGCCGGATCGCGGGCACATCCACCACATCCTGCTCGGGCTCGGCCTGACGTCCCGCACTGCGTTGGCCCTGTTGATCCTGCTTGCTACCGGCCTGGCGCTCATCGGCGCCTTCCTCAGCAGCACGGCCCATTCGGCGGGCACCAACCTGACAACGTTCTGCCTGACCCTGGGTGTGTACGTCATAACGGTCACGCATGTATGGCTGCGCCAGGAAGCGCGTCGGCACGGGGAGGGTGATCCACGAGCTGTGGTCGACGCGGGCGTCGTCGCGCCGGAAGTGGCGGCCCGCGAAGTCGGGCTGCCCGTGTCGGAGGACGAGCTCATGTTCAGGGAAGACGACCATGCCGAGATCTACTACTCGCTGCGGCGATCGTCGCGTCGCTGACCGCGATGGTCCGTGTGGCGAGTGGTGCTACCGGGGCGCGGCTCTCACGGCGTTGGTGTGGTTCCGCGAAATTCGATCGTCGCGCCGTTGGCGACCTTCCTTACGCTGCTGTCGACGTCGTTCGAGTACTCGGAGGAATGCGCCAGCATCAACCGGCCTTTGCTGATGCGCATGTCGTTGCTGGTACTCAGGAACGACATGGAACCGGTGCGCGTGCCGTGTGTCACCACGTTGCCGGAGATCGTGATCCTGTCGATGACGCGTTTGTGGTCGGGTGACTTGTCTTCGGCGAAGTTGATGCAGGTGGCGTGGATGTCGGTGAACACATTGCCCGCGCACACCAGGCCGTCGGCACCAAGCACGCCGATCACGCCCATCTGCGGGCGTATGCCGGTGAACATGTTGCCGGTGATCACCGTGTTGATGGCATTGCGGCTGGTTCGCGACGCGATCGCGCCAAGGCGGATCGCGTCGCCGCCGGGCCCGGAGCCGGGTGGCGAACGGCGGAAGGTGCAGCAGCTGATCTGCGTACCGCTCAAGCCCTTGACCGCCACGTCCACGCGTATCGAATTGAGGAAGTCGCAGTTGAGTACGCGAAGATTGTCCGGCCTGCTCGCGACGGTCTTCGCCTTGGTGGAAGTGTCGATGCCCCAGTAGCAGTTGGTGAATTCGCAATCCGACACCGTCCAGTCATGGATGTTGTCGCCGGTCTGGTGTCCGTTGAAAAACGTGATGCCCGCCGTGTTGACCGTGTCGATGTCGATGAACCGGCAACCGCTGATGGTCACGTCGCGATAGATGCTCCAGTCGTGGTCGGGCTCGAAATCGATGCCGCCTACCGAATGGGAAAGTTTTGCGTTGCCGATATTGCGGAAGACGCAATGCTCCACCGTCAATCCGTCGCAGTCGATGACGGAAAGCCCGTTGCGGTTGTCCTTCACCGCGCCGTCGAAGACGCAGTCGCGCACCGCGATGCGCTGGTTGTGGCGCTCGGTGCCGGCGAGCGTGCCTGAGCCGACATACATGCCGTCGCCGCGAAAGCCGTGGAACGTCACCCGCTCGACGGTGAGGTCCGAGGTGGCATTGACCGCGAGCAGGTAGAAGAACTGCGCATAGCCGAACTCGGCCACCCGCCCGTCGAGCTTCAGGTCGTGCAGATGGATGTCGCGCATGTTATCCGCGACCCGGCGGGTGCCGCCGTCACGGATGTGGGTGACGAGCATGAATTCGCTGGCCAGCGATGCGTCGTAGGCTTTGAGCTGGCTGGTCGGCCCTTCGCCATACAGCTCGAAGCCGGACTTCAGATTCAGCTGCTTCACGGGATAGACACCGGCCGGCACGAACACCTTGCCGGAGGCATCGATCGCGGCCTGGATGCCGCCGGTGCAGTCATGCGTGCTGCGACCGGCACGAAGGGCGGCGTGTTCAGAGGCGGGGAGGTAATCCAGTACGTTCGCCTGTTTCAACGGGGATGGCATGAGGCGGCCTCCGGTTGTGCGACTTTCGTGACGGGAGTGGTGACTGTGGTGGAGCTATCGGCCGAGTCTACTGCGGCAGATGTTGGGGCCATGAACCGCACATGACCTGGTCGTTCGGGTCGTGGCATATGGACGTCTAGACGGATGATTCGACAGATGCCTGCGACGTGGTGCATAGCTCCGTGTAAACCGCCATCGTGCGCTCGACCACGATGCGTTCATCGAACTGCGCTCTTGCCTTGCGCCGCGCCGCGTCGCCCAGCCGGCGCGCGAACGCCGGATCGTCCTGCAACCGGGCCATGGCCCGTGCCAGCGCGTCGCTGTTTCCCATCGGCACCAGCAATCCGTCGATGCCATCGGTCACTACCTCGCGACAGCCGGGCACATCGGTGGTGATCAATGGAAGTCCGCAGGCGGCGGCCTCCACCAGCGTTCGCGGCAATCCCTCGCGGTAGCTGGGCAGCACCACGATGTCCACTGCGCCGAGCAGGCCGGCCATGTCGTCGACGTGACCGAGCCAGGTCAGCAGGCCTTCATCGACCCATCCTCGTATCGTGGCCTCCGGCACGGCGGCCGGGTTGCCCGGGTCCGGGGTGCCGGCGAGCAAGGCCTTGAACCTGCGGCCCTGCTGACGCAATTGCCGGATGGCGTCGACGTATTCGGCGACGCCCTTGTCCCACAGCAGGCGGCTGGCCAGCAGCATGCGCGGGCGTCCGTTGGCGGGTGCCTGCGGGGAGATCGCGGCGAACTGCGCGCAGTTCACGCCCGAGCCGCGAATCAGTCGCACATGCGCCGGGTCGACCAGACCGGCCTGCCGGAACAGTTCGACGTCGTCCGCGTTCTGCAGGATCAGTCGCGCATCGCGTCCGCCCAGCGCCAGCCGCAGCAGGCCGCGCACCACCGGCCGCAGCAGCCGCGCTTTCAGCTGCGAACTGGTGAAGACGTAACCCATGCCCGCCACCGCATTCACCCGCGCGGGGATGCCGGCCAGCCGTGCCGCCAGCGAACCGTACACGGCGCACTTGATGGTGAAACCATGGACCAGCGCGGGTCGTTCGCGCCGCAGCAGACGCACCAGGTGCCACAGCAAGGCCAGCTCGCGCAGCGGGTTGAGGCTGCGCCGCTGCATCGGCAGGGGTTCCCAGCGCAGGCCCAGGCCACGCAGCTTCTCGCCATACGGCCCGGGCGGTGAGATCAGCAGCACGTCGTAGCCCGCGCGCTGCAGTGCCCGCGCCAGCGCGCGCCGGAAGTTGTAGAGATACCAGTCGGTATTGGCGAACAGTACGGCCTTCATGAGCATGCCCCGTGCGCGCTTGCGATGTGGGTGCCGGCAGTGATCATGCGGATGCCCTCCGCTCCTGCTCCAGCCAGGCCTGGAACATCAACACCGTCCACAACTGGTGCTGCCAGTTGCGGCGGCCGCTCAGGTGTTCGGTCCACTTTCGCCGGATGGCGTCTGGCTGGAAAAAGCCCTCGTGGCGCAGGCGGCTCTCGTCGAGCAGGGCTTCCGCCCAGTCGCGCAGCGGGCCGCGCAGCCAGCTGTCCAGCGGCAAGCCGAAACCCATCTTGGGTCGTTCGATCAGTTCCTTCGGCACATGCCGATACAGCACCTGGCGCAGCAGCCATTTCCCCTGGCCGTGGCGAATCTTCTGTTGCAACGGCAGGCGCCAGGCCAGCTCCACCACGCGGTGGTCGAGCATCGGTACGCGCGTCTCCAGGCTGTTGGCCATTGCGGCACGGTCGACCTTCACCAGGATGTCGTCGGGCAGGTAGGTCTGCGCGTCCATTGCCATCATCCATTGCGCCAGGTTGTCGGTGGGCGGCCACGCCTCCGGTGTGGTCAGCAGCGTCGGCGGCTCCTGCGCGCCCAGCACGACGCGGGCCGGGTCCTGCCATTGGCTGGCGAGGTTGAGGAAATAGGCCTGGCCGCTCGACAGCGTGAGTACGTCCGCCAGCTTCTGCGCCTTGTCGCCCGGCGTCGCCAGTTGCCAGCGCCTTGGTAACAGCGGGCTTATGCGCTGGAACCATCGATCCCAGGTTGCCGGTGTCACGGCACGCAGCGCAGCCGCCGCGGCGCGACGTGCGGGCGGCGGCAGGCGTTGCGCCTTTTCCCACGTGGTGCGTGCGCCCAGGTAGCGGTTGTAGCCGCCGAACAGTTCGTCGCCGCCGTCGCCACTCAAGGCCACCGTCACCGCGCGGCGGGTCAGCTGGCTGATCAGGAAGGTGGGGATTTGCGAGCTGTCGCCGAACGGCTCGCAGAAGATGCCGGGCAATTGCGGAATCACCGCGAGCGCATCTTCGGGCCGCACGTACAGCTCGGTGTGCTCGGTGCCCAGGTGTCTTGCCACGGCCTTGGCGTGCACGGCTTCGTCGTAGCCGTTTTCGTCGAAGCCGATGGTAAAGGTCTTGACGGGTCGCGCGCTGCGCGCCTGCATCAGCGCCACGATCGTGCTGCTGTCGATGCCGCCGCTGAGGAACGCACCCAACGGCACGTCGGAAAGCATCTGCGAATCGACGCTGGCGCCCAGCTGCGCTTCCAGCGCATCGGTGGCGGCGGCGTCGGTGGCAATGAGCGGCTCACGCAGGCCCGCGCTTACCGCGTCGTTGTAGCGCCAGTACGGCACCGGCTGCGCCTCGCGCGGCGTGTCCACCGAAATGCGCAGCAGATGCCCGGGCCGCAGCTTGGCCACGCCGCGGTAGATGGCGTGGGGCGCGGGGACGCAGTCGTGGCGCAGCAGCAGGGCCAGTGCGCCGCGGTCGATCTCCGCCTGGAATGCGGCATGCGCCTTCAGCGCCTTCAGTTCCGAACCGAACAGCAAGGTGTCGCCCTGCCAGCCGTAGTACAGCGGCTTTTCGCCCATCCGGTCGCGCGCCAGCGTCAGCGTGCGCTGCTCACGATCCCACAGCGCGAACGCGAACATGCCGACGCAGGCTCGCAAGGTGCGCTCGACACCCCAGGTGGCGAAGCACGCCAGCAGGGTTTCGGTATCGGCGTGCCCGCGCCACGACGGCGCGGCGTACTCGGCGCGCAGGCGTTCGCGCAGCGAGCGATGGTTGTAGATCTCGCCGTTGAACACGATGACGTAGCGCCCGTCGGCCGAATGCATGGGCTGGTGCCCGGCCGGGGAGAGGTCGAGGATCGAAAGGCGTCGCTGTGCCAACGCCACGCCGGCGGCCTCATCGCACCATTCGCCGCTGTCGTCGGGGCCACGGTGAGCGAGCCGTGCCGACATCGTCCGCGCCTGCGCCAGCAGCGCGCCCTGCGCGCCACCATGCCGTTGCCAGAAGCCCGTCATGCCGCACATCAGGCATGCCCCGCGCGGCGCAATATGTTTGCGAGCCGCGGCACCTGCGCGCCCAGGCTGTATTCCGCCTCGACCCGCGCGCGGCCCGCCGCGCCCATGCGCTCGCGCAATGACGGGCTCGCGATCAATCGCTGCAGCGCGTCCCGCCAGGCCGCTTCATCGGTGGCCAGGAAACCGTTTTCGCCGTGGTGCACGATGTTGACATTGACCCCGACCGGCGAAGCCACCACCGGCAGGCCGCAGGCCATGTACTGGATGATCTTGTAACCGCACTTGCCGCGCTCCCACGGACTGTCGAGCAGCGGCATGATGCCGATGTCCATCCGCGCGATCATCGCCGCCTCGGTGACCTCGGACCACGCCACTACTTCCGGCGTGGTGCCGTTGAACAGGTGCGCGGTTTCGGGTCGCGCGCCGACCAGCAGCAGCCGCGCATGGTTCCCGGCGCAGACCTGCTCCAGCGCCGGGCGCATGTCCAGCATGTAGTGCTCGGTGGCGGGCGAACCGATCCAGCCGATCACCGGCGGCTGGCCGTCCGCGGTATTGATCGCCGTGTAGCGTTGCTCGTCCACCACGGTCGGGATGACCTCGATCCGCGCCGCACCGGCCTGCCGCGCACGTGCCGCGAGGTAGCGGTTGCCCGCGATCACGCAGGCGGCGCCGCGCATGATGCGGTCGATCTTGCGGCCCAGCAGGCGGCGTACCAGCGGGTTGGCGGACTGGTCGTACTTGTGGAACAGCGCGTCGTCGTAATCGACCACGTACGACTTGAACGACCGCGTCAGCGTTGCCTCGACCCAGTAGGGCAGGTAGGGGAAAAGCTCGCCCTCGATCCAGGCCAGGTCGTGTTCGCGACGATGCAGGAGCTGCATGAAGCGCTGGCCGAAGTAACCCCAGGCACGCTTCCTGGCGGCTGCGGGGTGGCCGCCGTACAGCGCTTCGAGATACGCATCCGGAAACAGCGCATGCACCTGCACGTCGATGCCGTGGTCACGCAGTGGCGCGAGGTACTGCAGGCTGCGCAAGCGCGAACTGGGGCCGCGCCGCGAATATTTGGAAAACAGCAGAACCTTGAGGCGCTTCATTCGCGGCCCTTCTTCAGTGCCTTCGGATACTCGATGGCCAGCGCCACCAGCGGGATGACGTACATCCACTGGAAGACAAACGCCTCGATGTACGGGTTGGTGTTGGTGCCGAGAAAGGCGCAGACGAAGCCGCAGAACATGAACTTGTGCCGCGGCGGCAGCCGGTGTCGATACGCCAGCCGGATCACCGAGGCCATGTACAGCACGAACGGCAAGGCGTAGATCAGCGCGCCGATGATGCCGACCCGATAGATCGTGGCCAGCCACACCAGTTCATAGCGCCAGGGGTGCTCCGTATCGCTGACGAAATCCACACCCACGCCGTGGCCCGACCCCAGCCCGCCGTTGGCGAGAATGCCGGCGAACAACGAGTGGCCCATCTGCACGCGCGCGCTGCCGCCACCGGAGGCGAGCTTGGTCGAGACGGCGTCCAGCACCCGCGTCAGGCTGATCTGCGTATAGGCCTGCAGCAGGAACAAGGCCGTGATCACCGCGATCAGCATCGGCAGGCCATAGCGAATCAGCCGGAAGATCGGCGATTTCTGTCGGCGGTCGGTGGTGCGCGAGGACAACAGCAGGCCGAGGAACCAGCCCAGCGGCACGGCCAGGATCAGCGCCGTGCGACCGGAGGTCAGCGCGCAGACCAGCAGCATTGCCAGCAGCGCCAGCCGCATCAGCCGGTTCCTGATGAGCTCGGGCGAACCGAAGAATCCGCCGCACAGGAAGATCAGCGAACCGTACACATGCATGGTGGCGCCGGCGAATCCCTCGGTGAGGTTGACGTTGGCGCCCTCGAAGAAAAACGTCACCGCCGCCGCGCCGCGGGTGAGGTACAGGTAGAAGAACAAGCCGACGCTCAGCGCGCACAGCAGGCTGAGCACGGCAAGCCAGTCGATCAGCCGATCGGTTCCCAGCCGTCGCAGCAGGCCATCGGCAGCGAGTGTCCACAGCAGTGGGGAAAGGATGTAGATCGTCACCACCTGGATCTGGGCTTCCTGCGGTGCGTCGTGCACGCCGCCCACGACCATGTAGAGCACGGTGACGATCACCGTGCAGGCGTACAGCGCCAGCAAGGTCCTGAAGCCGGGGCCGATGCGCAGCCCCGGCAAGGCCAGCATGGCGGTCAGCACCATCGCCGCCGCCGTGATGTCGGGGAGCGAGTTGGGCACGACCACGGCCAGCACCAGCAGCGCGAACGCCACCCCAAGAAACAGATGGCGCACGGTGAACCGGTAGCGACCCGTGAACGACTGCGCTGCCGGCGCCATGAACACCGACGGCTCCGGCGTCAGCGTCGAATCGTTGCCGGGGTTCATGGCAGCACCATGGTGGAAAGCCAGCCGTCGAGCATGTCGGCCTGGGCAACGCGGCTGTAGATGGCGATGTCGCGTGTTGCGCCGTTGCGGTGGGGCGACAGCGCGCTGCGTACCGCTTCGTAGCCGGATACGCCCGTGCCGGTGAGGATGGTCTGGCCGGCCCCGGTCCGCGCAAGGATGGCGGTGGCTTCGTTGCTCACGCCCGAAACGCAGACGACGTCGGCGCCGGTGGCGAGGTATTCGAACAGTTTCCCGGTGGCGCAACTGGCGCGCGAGCCGGTCAGCAGCAGCAACTTGTCGCAACGTTTCATGAGCTGCAGCGCCAGCGTGCGCTCGACCGGCCCCAGCACGCTGACCGGGAAGTTGGCGCGCCGCAGCGTGGCCTGCTCGCCCTCCGTCAATTCGCCGACAAAGATCAGGTGGTGGTTCGCGCGGGTTTCCACCGGGTCGTTCAACGCATCGACGAGATAATCGAGACTCTTCGACGCCGATCCGTCGCTGGCACCGATGCGCCCGAAATGGCCGATCAGCAACGCGTCGGCCGGTACCTCGCGGGCGAGGATGGCGGCCGCGCGCGTGCTGCCCACCACGTCGTCGTCGAGCGCGGCGAAGTCGTCCGGGTCGTAGCCGTTGGGCAGGATCGCCGTGGCCTTGCCGGGATAGCGTTGCTGGAAATCGTCGACCAGCGGGCCGCTTACCGACGTGACCAGATCGCTGGCAGCCACCACCCGCGCTTCGATCAACTGGCGCATCACTTTCCGCCACCAGCCGGGCTTGCCCAGCGGTTCGAAGACCAGCCCGTCGCGGAAATCCTGCAGGCAGCCGATGCTGTGCTTGCTGGACAGCGCGGCCGCGGCAACCAGTGCATCGACCGGCGAATACGTGCCGATGACCACGCATTGCTCGCCGGCGGCCAGCTTCCTGGCGCACAGCCGGTTGGCCTCGGCCAGCGCGTGGACAAACCAGGGGCGCGCATGCGAACGCCCCTCGCCCAGCAGGAACGGCAGCGGACGCACAAAGGCGGCCGCCAGCGCCAGCAGCGACGCAGCGGCGGATGATTCGCTGCCCACGCAGCGCCCGGGCAGCGGAAAAATGGTGATGTCGGTACCCGGCGGCGCGACCGTTGCAGTCATGGCCGCTGGCACGTCCCGGGCAAAAACGAAGATGCGGTATTTCGTCGGGTCCAGGTATTTCAGCAGGCTTTTGAACCGTTGCGCGGCGATATTGCCGGCGAGGTGATGCGCCGCGAACACGAACAAATTGATTTTCTTCATCGATGGATCCTCAATCTGTCGGTGGCATCGCCATCAGGTGTGCTGGAGAAACCGGTTGATCTGCGCCCACGCGTCGAGACGGCGCGGCATCGACCCGCTCACGGCAGCGCACCGGGGCCTCCTTCGGCTTGCGGGCAGGCGGGTGGCGGTTTGATCGCCGCCCGCAGCGACTGGTACATGCCCATCCATTCCGCGCGGAAACACGCGAAGGCGACCGGCAGCAGGGCCAGCCAGACCAGGCTGAAATGCACCGGCAGGTGCGGGCCGAACACCAGCGTCGCAATGGAAAGTCCCACGCAGGCGGTGACGAACATGTACAGCCGCGCGCGCGGGAACGGCCGCCACACATAGGCCGATGCCTCGGTGCGGGCCACGAAGAAAACCAGGAATGCGATCGCGTTGGCCACCACCGCGCCGGCGGCGCCGTGCGCGGGGACCAGCCATACGCTGAGCGCGACATTGACCACCAGCGCCGCGAGAGTCGACCACAGCGACAACATGGAGCGGCGCGTGATGCCGATGCCCACGCACGTCACTTCCGAGAGCGTGTACAGCAGCGGCTGGCCAATGCAGCACAGCATCAGGTACTTCACCTGCGCGTAGTGCGCCGGCAGCACGAAATCGGCCAGCCAGGAGAACGCGCCGGTGAGCGCCCAGATCGCGCACACCACCGCCAGCGCCTGCCTGGCGATGGTGTCGACCCGCCGCATGTCCACGCCATGTGCCACCCACTTGTAGACGAGCGGCGCCCACAGCACGGTGAAGATCGTCTGGAAGACCACGCCCACGCCGGCGAAGCTCATGGAGACCGAATAGATCGCCAGCTCCGGCAGGCTGGACAGCGAGCGCAGCGTCAACGTGCTGGTGGCGTCCAGCCCCCAGTAGGCGACGCCGGCGAAGATCAACGGCGTGCCGTAGGCGAGTACCCCGCGCACCTGCGCGGGCGCCACGGACGCGCGTATCGCCGGGCTCCATTCGCGCCAGGTGTTCCAGCCATAGGTGATCAGCACCGACAGCAGCGAAATGAAATACGCCGCCTCCAGTTCCACGAACGAGGCGTGCATGTTCGACGCGGCGATCAGCGTCACCACCAGCAGAAGCAGCACCTTGGGCAGGATCTGGCTGATCGAGAACGCCGCGCCGCGATCCTGCATGCGCAGGATCAGCGAGAGGAAGCGCGAGACGAAACTCGTCGCCACGCAGGCAAGCAGCAGCCAGAAGTAGGCGACATGCCCCACCCCGAACAGCCACTCGGCGATGCGGTCGTCGAAGGGCGCGGTCACCAGCATTGCCAGCAGCAAGAGCGCGCAGCCGGGTGCGAAGCAGGCTTTCAGCAAGGCCGCGCGATCGGCCGATTCGTGGTACTCCCGCACATAGGCGCGATCGAGCCCGAGGCCGAACAGCAACACGCCGAAGGAGACGGCAATCTGCACGATGTTCAGCCGTCCCACGTCGGCCGGCGGAAACACCCAGGCGATCACCGGCACCGTCACCAGGCCGAGCGCGGCGGTGGCGATGGGGCCAACGGCAAATGCCAGAGCGGTGCGTAGGTTCATCCGTTGATCGGTCCGATGGGGCGCGTCGCAATTACCTGCCCGCCGCATGCTGGATGGCCGGTGCCGCCGGCTGCCGGCGGCGCGCCGGGCTGTCGTCGGCGGCGCCGAGGGCGACGATGCCGGCCACGAAATCGCGGTAATTCCTGGCGGCATCGAAGCCGGCCTCGATCATCTGCCGCGCGTTGGCGCGCAAATGCGCACGCCCATCGGCGAAGGCGACCCGCGCCATCGCGTCGGCGATTTCCTCCGCGTCCGGTTGCGGGCGAAGCAACACGCCGCAGCGTGCGGACACCAGGCTGGAGACGCCGCCCACATCGGGCGCAACCACCGGCACGCCCGCACTCATCGCCTCCATGATCGACACCGGCACACCTTCGGACTCGCTGGTGTTGACCAGCATGTCCACCGGCGCGTCGCGGTACAGCGCCGCGACGGCGGAGTGGCGCAGCTCGCCGGTGAACGTGAACTCGAGGTTGCCCAGGCCAGCCAGCTCCCGTTTCGCCAATGCCCTCGTTTCTTCCAGCAGCGGGCCGCCGCCGACGTGTGTCCACGTCATGCGGATATCGCGGTGCCTGCCGGCGAACAGGCGCAGCGCGCCGATCATCCGGTCCAGCCGCTTCACCCGCATGCAGGACGCCACCGACACCACGTGCAGGCAACCGGTCGGGCTCGGACGGTTGAGTGCCTTGGCCAGCGGCACACCCAGCGGACTGATGCGGATGTTTTCCGCTGGCGCGCCATAGGTTCGTTGCAGGTACGTTCCCGCTTCGCGGGACAGCGCGAAGACCGCGTCGAAGGCGGCGATGAACTGCCGCTTGAGCGGCATGTAGCCGGAATCGCGGCGTGCTTCGTACAAGTCGTAACCGTGCGTGCGGGAGACGACCTTGCGTACCGCACCGGCTTCCCTGGCGAGCACGGCGGCGCAGGCCTGGGTGTCGTTCCAGTAGCAGTACGCCACGTCGATGCGACCGTGAATCCTGGCGTGGCGCTGCAACTGCGCGGACTGTTCCAGCGCCTTGGACGTGTGCAGCAGGGCGCGGCCGATGGTGCGCGGCTGGAGCTTGCGCGACCGCCGCAGATAACCCAGCTCACGCCAGAAGATGGCCGAACGCAGCGCCGCCAGCGCATGCCACAGGCGCCCGACCCCGACGGTGCTCGCCATGCCTGTATCGACCGCGATGCGTGCCGGCACCGGCCGCGGCGTGCCCGTCGCCAGCGCGGGCAGCAGGGTCACGCTGATGTCGTCGCGCGCGGCCCAGTAGCCGATCTCGTCCTCGATGAACTGCTCACCGGGGAGGTAGGGATAGGCGTTGGTCAGGATGGCGATTATCACGGCGTCGCGGCCATGCCCGAGGTGATGATGTCGGTCACGCGCTCCTGATAGGTGGCGTGGTCCACCTTCAGCGGGATGCTGATCTTGAAACAGCCGACCGCGGCGAGGCTGCCCGAGAGCACCCGGCGCCAGTTCGCGGTGACTTCTTCCATCGTCAGCATGGCGGTGCGCGCGGTGGCCAGCGCGTTGTATTTTTCCCAGTACAGATGGTCGTGGAAGACGCTGTATTCGGCGCTGACCACGGCGATCGTCATGTCCACGACGCTGGCCAGGCTCAGCTTGGACAGGCGGATGTCGGGCACGTCCTCGCGCACCACGTAATACAGGCGCGACAGCGGGGCCGATGCGGAATCCACGCTCGAGTACAGGCGGTCGGGCGACATCTTGCGCCGCACGCTGGCGGGATTCAGCCGGTTCTTGATGGCGAAGTGGGCGCGGTCGATCCAGCCGCGCCCCGCCAGCAGCTCGCGCTTCATCTGGTTGCCGGCGCAGTTGTAGCCGTAGATCTTCGGCCAGGCCATGTTGCCGTGGACGCGGCCGGTATCGGACATGACCACGATGTCGTCGCTGACGAAGCCGGCTCCCGGATGCTTGCGCAGCGCCAGCATCGCCGACGACTTGCCGGCGCCGCCGGTGCCGGCGAGCAGGCAGGCGCTGTCGCCGATCGTCACCGCCGACGCATGGATCGGCACCATGTCGTCGAAGAAATACACCGACGGCACCAGCACCAGTTCGTGCAGGATCTGCTCGAACGCCTCGGTTTCGCGTGCGTACTCCATCGACAGCAGCTTGTGGACCACGCGCCGCATCCCGCGGCGGCGCCGGATGGCGACCTCGACATGGAGACCGCCGTCGGCGGAGCGTTCCCAGCAGACGTCGACGCCGGGAAACACCGTGCGCATGCCGTGCTCGAAGGCTTCATGCACGCGCGGGTTGATCGCCGTGGGACGGCGCGCCGTCACGGCGTCGACGATACGGATGTTCACCTCGGGCGCGCGGCCGGGAGCGTCCGCATACAGGCTCAGGCTTTCCGCCAGCGGCGCCTCCAGGCTCGCATCGCAGGAAAAGGCATAGCACTTTCCGAAAATGATTTTCTTCATGCAGGACAAACCCGGCGCGACGGCAGATGGGAGAGAGCCGACGCCAGCGCCGTCACGATGGACTGCTGCTGATCCGCGCCCAGGTAGGGCGACATCGGCAGGCTGATGACCTGCTCGGCGAGGGTGTCGCCCACCGGCAACCGCCGTTTGCGATCGGCTACCGCTGGCTGCCGGTTGAGCGGCAACGGGTAGTGCACGGCGGTGGGGATGCCGGCTTCCTTCAACCGCGCTTGCACCTCGTCGCGCTCGGGCACCCGCACGGTGTACTGCGCCCAGGCGCTGCGGTTGTGCGTTTCGACGAAAGGCGCGATCGCCAGCTCGGCATCGGCGAACAGCCGGGCATAGGTCTGCGCCACCTGCTGGCGCAACGCGATCTCGTCGTCGAGGATGTCCAGCTTGGGCAGCAGGATCGCCGCCTGCAGCGTATCCAGGCGGCTGTTCACGCCCACGCGTACGTGGTGATAGCGCCGGTCCTGGCCGTGCCGGGCGATCTGCCGCACGAGGCGGGCCAGTTCCGCGTCGTCGGTCAGCACGGCGCCGCCGTCGCCGTAGCAGCCCAGTGGTTTGGTCGGAAAGAAACTGGTGCACGCCAGGGTGCCGAGGCTGCCGCTGCGGCGGTTTTTGTAGCTGGCGCCGAAACTCTGCGCGGCATCCTCGATCACCGCGATGCCATGTTTTGCGGCGATGGCGTTGATGGCATCGAAGTCGGCGCACTGGCCGTACAGCGAGACCGGAATGATGGCCCGCGTGCGTGGCGTGATGGCAGCCTCCAGCAGCTCGGGGTCGAGGTTGAACGTGCGCGGGTCGACGTCCACGTACACCGGCGTGGCGCCAAGCAGCGCCACGGTTTCGGCGGTGGCGATATAGGTGAAGCCCGGCGTGATCACCTCGTCGCCGCGACCGATGCCCAGCGCCATCTGCGCGATCTGCAACGCGTCGGTGCCGTTGGCCACCGCGATGCAGTGCGCCACGCCGGCGTAGGCGGCCAGCTTCTCCTCCAGTTCGGCCACTTCGGGGCCAAGGATGTACTGGCCGTGGGCCAGCACGCGGGCGATCCCCGCATCGAGGCGGTCCCTGATCCGCGCCTGCTGCGTTTTGAGGTCGATGAAGTCGATCATTGCGCCGCCTCCTGCCGGTACAGCGCGCGTCCGCTCAGCACGTAGCGCGTGCCGGTGTGCGCGCAGACCTCCTCGGCGTGGCCTTCCAGCGGCAGGTTCAGCTGCTCGCCGAATTCGCTCATCCAGCCGATCTGCCGGGCCGGCACGCCGACCATCAAGGCGTAGGCCGGCACGTCGCGGTTGATCACCGCGCCGGCGCCGATGAAGGCGAACTCGCCGATCGTCACGCCACAGACGATGGTGCAGTTCGCGCCCAGCGTGGCGCCCTTGTCGACCACGGTGTCGCGGAAATCGCTCTTGCGCTCGATCAGCGAGCGCGGGTTGTACACGTTGGTGAACACCATGCTGGGGCCGCAGAAGACGGCTTCCTTCAGCGTGACGTTGTCGTACACCGACACGTTGTTCTGGATCTTGCAGCGATCGCCGATGACGACCTTGTTGCCCACGAACACGTTCTGCCCCAGCGAGACGTCGCTGCCGATGCGCGCGCCGCCGCAGACATGGGTGAAGTGCCACACGCGGGAACCGGCGCCGATCTGGGCGCCTTCATCGACGATCGCGGAGGGGTGCAGGTAATAGTCCATGCTGCTCACTCTTCAGGCTTGCCGTGCGAGGAAGGGATGCGCGTCGTCAGCGCGGGCGGCGGGCTTGCCGTTGCGGATGGCCGACACCGTTTCGATGGCGACGCGGTTTTCGTCCAGGCCGAAACCGCGTCCGGCGAGGATCTCTTCGTAGCTGCGGTTGTGCAGGTCGGTGAAGCCGCCGGAGAACTCGATCTCCTCGCCGTCCACGGTGATCGAGCGGTAGGTGCGCTGACCGTTTTCGCGCAGTGCGCCCGGTACGTCCTCGATGTCCACCGAGAGAAACCAGCGCACGCGGGCGTTCTGGTATTCCAGATAACCGGCAGCCTTCGTCTCGCTGTCCAGGTGCACCACGTTGGCCTGCAGCGCACCGAAGATGTAGTGCAGCATGTCGAAGAAGTGCACGCCGATGTTGGTGGCGATGCCGCCGGATTTTTTCGGATCGCCCTTCCAGCTCTGCAGGTACCAGTGGCCGCGCGAGGTGACGTAGGCGAGATCCACCTCGTGCTTGCGATCGTGCGGGCCGCGCTGCACCTGTTCGCGCAGGGCCACGATGGACGGGTGCAGGCGCAGTTGCAGGATGGTGTTGACCCGCTTGCCGGTGTCGCGCTCGATGTCCTGCAGGCCGTCGATGTTCCAGGGGTTGAGCACCAGCGGTTTTTCGCAGATGGCGTGGGCGCCGGAACGCAGCGCGAAACGCATGTGCGAGTCGTGCAGGTAATTGGGCGAGCAGATGGATACGTAGTCGATCTGGCCGCCGTTGCCGGCACGTCGGCGCAGGTCCACGTGGCGGTCGAAGCGCTCGAATTCGGTGAAGAAATCGGCGTTGGGGAAATGGCTGTCGATGATGCCGACCGAATCGTTCGGGTCGAATGCGGCCAGCAGCTGGTTGCCCGTGGTCTTGATGGCCTGCATGTGGCGGGGCGCGATGTAGCCGGCGGCACCAATGAGGGCGAAGTTCTTGGAGCTAGGCATGGATGGTCCTGCGTGTTGCGTGATCCCTGTTTTGTTCGTGCGCGCGTCGCTGCGGCTGGCGTCATCTCGACGGCAGGCCGACGCCGTAATAGGCGTAGGAGTAGTAGCCCCGGCTGCGCTTCTCCACGGCGTTGAAGATGGCGCCCTTGAGCGGGACGTTGTTCTGCTCGAAACGCTGCCTGGCCAGCGCGATCTCGCGCGCCTGGTTGATGCCGAAGCGCACCACCAGCAGGGCGGTGCCGGCGTGATGGCCGATGATGGCGGCGTCGGTAACCGCCAGGATCGGCGGGGTGTCGATGATGATCAGGTCGTACAGCGGCCGCAGGTGTTCGAGCAGTGCGGAGAAGCGGGCGTTCATCAGCAGCTCGGACGGGTTCGGTGGCAACTTGCCGCGGGCGATGAAATGCAGGTTTTCCATCAGGCCGACCTGGCGCGTTGCCGCGGCCAGCTCAGCCTGGCCGGTGATCAGCTCGGAAAGCCCGACCTCGGCCTTGCCGCCGACCAGCTTGTGCAGCGAGCCCCGGCGCATGTCGCCGTCGATCAACAGCACCCTCTGGTTGCTCTGGGCCACGACGGTGGCGAGGTTGGCCGCGACAAAGGTCTTGCCTACATCCGGACTGGAGCCGGAGATCATGAGTACATTGTTCTTCGCTTCCAGCCGGGCGAAATGCAGGCTGGTGCGCAGGCTGCGCAAGGCTTCGGTGGCAAGGTCCGCGGGTGCGTCCATGACCAGCAGGCGCTGCTTGCCCCGTCCATGCAGGCGCATGTTCTGCTGCAGCGTCTGCTCGCGCGGGCTGATCGGGATGGTGGCGTAAACGGGCAGGCCGATCTTCTCGATGACGGCCGGGTCTTCGATGCCACGATTGAGCATCTGCCGGATGAACACGAAGACGAGGGCCACGAAGGCGCCCAGCAGCGTGCCGCCAAGCACGATGATGGTTTTCCGCGGCCACACCGGCCGCGTGATGTCCACCGCCGACTGGTCGATGATGCGCACGTTGCCCACCGTGCCGGCGCGCGCGATATCCAGTTGCTGGGCCTGGTTGAGCAGCCCGGTATAGGTGTCGTTGCTGACCTGCACGTCACGCTTCAGTTTCAGCAGCTGCTGCTGGGTGTCGGGCAGGTCGCCCACCCGCTTGTCGATGCCGCCCTTTTGCGCCTCGAGCTGGCCGATCTGCTGGACCAGCGCCTTGTACGCCGGATGCTCGGGCGTGTACTGGCGCTGCATGTCGGCCAGCTGCAGGCGCAACTTCTGGATGTTGGACTGGATGTCCACTTCCTGATCCAGCAGCCCCTGGGTCTGCATGCTGATGTCGACCGAGTGCGCCTTGATCTGATACGCGTTGAGCGCCGCGGTGGCCCGCTCCAGGTCGCGGCGCACGTTGGGCAGTTGCTCCCGCACGAACTTCAGGCTGTTCGCCGCTTCGGCGGAGTTGCGGTTCACATCCTGCTGCACGTAGAGCTCGCCGACCTCCTTGAGCACGTTGGCGGCCAACTGCGGGTCGGGATTGTCGTAGGTCATCTTCAGGATGCCCGACTCCTTGCCCTGCTCGTTGACGTTGATCGCGCTCTGCAATCCGTTGATCACGGTCAACCGGCGATGGCGGAATACGCGGAACTGCGTGCCCGGGTTCGCCACCAGGGTCTGGACCTGCATGGTCACGCCGTGGCCGCTGGAGGTTTGGCCGAGCTTGCCGGAGACCAGGACGTTCTCGTCGGCATCGACCAGCTCATAGGCGCCGTTCCTGCCGGCGATCAGGGTGAGCGGCTGATCCAGCAGGCTGTCCGGAACGTCCAGCTGGAAAATCTCCAGCTTCGAACCGCCCCAGTCGTACTCGACCTTGTCGAACAGCGGCGGGGACACCAGGCCGGGATTGTTCGCGGCATATTTGCGCGCGAAGTATTTGCCGATGAGGGGCATGCGCCGCGGGTGCGCCTCGATGTCGAGCTTGAGCTCGTCGACCGCGGCACCAAGCACCATCCGCGAAGTGATCAGCGCGGTTTCCGTCGTTGCCTCGGGGCTGGCCGCTCCCAGGGTCTGGGTCAGCGCGCTGAGTCCCGGCAGGCTTGGCACTTTCTGCTCCACCTGCACCACCGAGGTGGCCTGGTAGATCGGCGTCGTCAACATCGCGTAGGCGATGCTGAGCAGTACGAATACGCCGGTGATGATGCCAATCAACCATTTGTGGTCGCTGAGGGTGCCGAGCAATTCGCTCAGGTCAATCTCGTCGTCGCGCTGCACAGGGTCTTGAATGGCGGCCATAGGGGGAATCAACTCGTGGCATGGACGGGAATTACAGATAGGGCTCCCAACTGCTGACACCCTGCGTGATTATCTGGTGAACATGTTCGAATGCGGATCGGTGTTGACGATAAGGGTCGGGAATGTCAGTCCCGTTCAACCATTTGTCGAGCAGATAGGCCTTTCCATTGATCTCCGGCGAAAATTGAATCATCGCGCCCAAATGGCTCTTTTCCATACCCAGTATCAGGTCGGCTTCGCGCAGCATGGGAGGCGTCAATTGGTGCGCCCGGTGCATGCTGCCGTCGATGCCGTCTTCGGCAAGCAATTGCAGGGCATTGGCGTCCATGGGCCTGCCCACGAGTGCGCCGATTCCGGCGCTGCTGAAGCTGACACCGCGCGATTCCATGCGCTGGCGAAACAGGTATTCCGCCGTCGGGCTGCGGCAGATATTGCCCATGCAGACGATCAGTACACGTTTGAACACAATATCGAAGCACTCCCGCAGTCCGGGTCAGGGTCGGTCAGGCGCTGGACGTGGCGGAATCATGCTTCATTCCATCCCTGTGAAGCATCGCAAGGGAATAATGACTCGCCAAAGTGGCTGGTCATTGTCGATGCATGCAAGTCTGGTAATCAGGTGGGTTGACCGCCATTAAGAAGGGTGGTGCCAGCTTGATTATCTTGTTGTCTCACGTTGAATAAGAAGTGGATGCATTGTGGCAAAGCCGTCTTGTCATCGCGTGGCTGAAATGTGGTCTTCGATGATTGCATGGTCGAACGGTCTTACAGTGAATGTAAGCCAAATGATCCGTTCAATCGACATGATTAGTGTGAATACAAACGTGAATTCACATGTCGATTACATCGGTTATGTCACGCCTGTACGGCTGGGCTTGGCGGTGACGTTGCCAGAGGACGTTCAGACGGCTGAACGCGCGTCGCGCAGCGGCGAAGTCATGGCGCCGGGTGGCGTGATCGCGCCGGCTTGCGCGCAGGTGAACGGGGCTGATGGCGGGCGGGTCGAGGCCATCACGCGCCCAAACAAAAACGCTCCACACCGCGAGGGCATGAAGCGTCGTTTGTCGACATGAGTGGTGGAGCGGATGGGGATCGAACCCACGACCTTCGCATTGCGAACGCGACGCTCTCCCAGCTGAGCTACCGCCCCACGTAAGCGGCGAATATTAGCAGCGCATTCCGGATTCGCCAAGCGTCATGATCACGCGGGCAGCAAGGCCGGCAGGTGGTCGTGCAGCACCTCGCGCCGCCAGCCTTCCAGGAATTCGGGCCATTCGGCGGTGACCACATATTCCTCCAGCACCTTGCGCGGGCACAGCAGGCCCGATGGCAGGTCGAGGGCGGTGGCGCGGTCGTCGACCTCCTGCTTCATCGCCGCCAGCGCCTTTTTCGCGTTGCCCTGGGGATGGGCAGGGATGCGGGCGGTGGCGGCGATCTCGTCGGCGTCGACCGGCTGGCTCATCAACTCGAACAATTCGCTGCGCTGGGCCGAGCGCAAGGCGCGCTGGCCGCGGCTGCGCTGTTCGAGATCGGACAGCGTGGTGGCCGGCTGCGCTGCCAGGCTCAGGGCCAGCGTGTCATCCATCAGCCAGGGGCGCGGTCGGTCGAGGCTGCGCGCACGGCCGTCGCGCCACAGCAGCAACCGCCGGAGCAGCGCCTGTTTCTCTCGCGGCCATTCGGCGGCGGCGCGCAAGGCGCGTTGGGGTTGCGGGTCGCCGTCGCGATGGCTGGCGCGGCGCTTCAGCCGCTCGCAGTCCTCGGCGTGCCAGGCGCTGCGGTCGCGCTGCTGCAGGCGTTCGCTCAACTGGTCGTGGATGGTCTTCAGGTAGACCACGTCGAGCGCGGCATAGGCGCGTTGCGAATCGGTCAGCGGGCGCTGCAGCCAGTCGGAGCGGGTTTCGCCCTTGTCCAGGTCCACGCCCGCCAGTTCGGCAACCAGCGCGCGATAGCTGAGGCCCAGGCCCATGCCGACAAAGGCGGCGGCGATCTGGGTGTCGAACAATTGCTGCGGGCCGTCGGGCAGTAGTGGCGCCAGCGTTTCCAGATCCTCGCTGGCGCTGTGCATCACGGTGACGGCCGTGCCATCGCCCAGCCGCGGCTGAAGCGCATCGCCGATGTCGAATGCCAGCGGGTCCACCAAGGCATGCCGGCCGTTCCATCCCAGCTGCAGCAGCGCCAGTTGCGGGTGGAAGGTATTGCGACGCATGAATTCGGTATCGACGCCGACTGACGCCGCGGCGGGCAGCGCGTCCAGCCACGCCTGCAGCGCATCGCGGTTATCGATCCATTCGGCGTCAGCCGTGACGGGCAAGAGCATGCAAGATCCTTGATGTGCGACGGGCAGATTGCCCTGCCAGCAGTTTGTGCCTAAGGTGAGCAGCGCACCATAACAGGCCGCCTCGAGGACGCCCAACCCATGCCAAGCAATACCGTCTTGCGCCGCCAGCGCGCCATGGGTGGCGCGCTGGGTGTACTGGTGCTGGCGTTCGCGCTGACTTACCACTTTTTCCCGCAGCTGTTTCACGTCAGCCCCGAACAGACGACTCCGCGCGGCATGTCGCTGGGCGGCCCCAACGCGGGGCAGCAGCAGCGTGAGCAGGTGCCGGCGATCGCCGAGGTCAATGCCGGTCCGCCGATGACGCTGGCGCCGGCCAGTGTCATCGCCGCGCGCATGAAACATGGCAACGCCCATCTCCCCGAGCAGTTGAGCGAGGACCCGCCGGCGGTGCGCGCGTTGCTGGCGCGGGCCACCAAGGCGTTGCGCGCCGGCGAACTGGTGGGCGCCAGGGAAAGCGCCGCCGTGTTGTTCGCCCAGGCGCTGAAGGAAAAGCCGGACAGCCGCCGCGCCGCGCAAGGCCTGTTCGATGTGCGTGCGCGGCTGGTGGCGCAGATCGGGCAGGATATTGCCGTGGGCGACGCCGAAGGCGCGGTGGAATTGCTCGATGCGCTGCGCACGCTGCCGCATGCCGGCGATGACGTGGCGCAACTGGAAACCCAGCTGAAGACGCTGCTTACCGTCCGCCCGATGCTGGCCAAGGCGGCGAGCCAGCTGCAGCAGGGCAAGGCCGACCAGCCGGCGGGCGACAGCGCGCTGGATACCTATCGCGAAGTGCAGAAGCTCGATCCGCAGAACGCGGTGGCGGAGCAGGGTATTTTCCAGGTGCAGCGCGTGGTGCTGGACCGTGCGCTGGCGGCGGTGGCGCAGAACAAGTTCGACGAAGCCGACAAGGAACTGGCGCGGGCGGCCGACATCCACCCCGGCTCGCAGCAATGGCAGGACGTGCGCAAGCGGGTCGACGACATCCGCGGTCAGCGCGCCAACGGGATACTGGCCCAGGGGCGCTCGGCGCTGGATGGCGGCAATCTCGCGCTGGCCGAAAAGCTGGCGCGCCAGGCGCGCGATGTCGATCCTCATCTGCCGACGCTGGATCAATTCGACGAGCAACTGATCAACGCGCGCCTGTACGCAAGTTACCGGCCGGGCCAGGTGTTCAACGACCACTACATCGATTTGCCGGGCAAGACGCCAGCGATGGTGGTCATCCCCACAGGCAGCTTCCAGATGGGCTCCCCGGCCAGTGAGCCCGGTCACAACGACGCGGAAACGCCGCAGCATGCCGTCACTATCGCGATGGGTTTTGCGATGGCTCGCAGCGCGATCACGGTGGCGCAATTCCGCGAATTCGTGCGGGCGAGTGGTTATCGCCCCGACTCCGAGAAACTCGGCGGCGCCAGTGTCTACGACGAGCGCAGCGGCACCATGCGCGACGATGCCGATGCGAGCTGGGAGGACGATTACGCCGGCCGCAAGGCGGCGGATGACCTGCCGGTGGTCAATGTTTCCTGGAACGACGCCAGCGCCTACGCGGCATGGCTGGGCGAACGCACGGGCAAGATCTATCGCCTGGCGAGCGAGGCCGAGTTCGAATACGCCCTGCGCGGCGGCACCACGACGCGTTACTGGTGGGGCGACGGCACGCCGCAGAAGACGGTGGAGAACCTCACCGGGTCGGGCGACCACTCGCCCACCGGCCGACGCTGGAGCCATGCGTTCCGCGGCTATCGCGACGGCTATTGGGGGCCGGCGCCGGTGATGAAATTCGCGCCCAACCCGTTCGGCTTGTACGACATCAACGGCAACGTGTCGGAGTGGGTCGCCGACTGCTGGCACGACAACTACAACCGCGCGCCGGTGAATGGCGGCGCCTGGATCAACCCCGGTTGCACGGCGCGCGTGGTGCGTGGCGGTTCGTGGGGCAGTTCGCCGGACCAGGAGCGCTCGGCGTATCGGCAGGGCGTGGACGCCACCGTGCGCAGCGGCAGGGTGGGGTTCCGGGTGGTGCGCGAGCTGTGACGTCGCCGCTACCCATGGCCTGCCGCATCTGCAAAAATGGCAATCCCTGTCGTACATGCATGCTGGTGGAATCCACCCGCGTGCAGCTTTTTACGGAGGTGCCATGACTCCCGAGACGATCATTGCGTTGCGATCGCACCGCGCCCGATGCGGGCGTTTCGGCGCGACGCCCTCGATAGGTGACTTGTCCACCGTTGCAACCGGGCACGACGCATGACGGCGCCCTCGCGAACCCTGCCACCGCCAAACACCGCGCCGCGGCGCATCCTGCTGGCGGAAGACGAGATGCTGGTGGCGATGCTGCTCGAAGACATCCTCATCGACCAGGGCCATGCGCTGATCGGTCCGCTGGCGCACCTGGACCGGGCGCTGCAGGCGGCGCAGCACGAAGCGTTCGACCTGGCCATCCTGGACGTCAACCTCAATGGCCAGGAAATCTACCCCGTGGCGGAGGTGCTGATGGAGCGCGGCATCCCGTTTGCGTTTTCCACCGGCTACGGCGTGCAGGGTCTGCCGGAGCGCTGGCGGAAACAGCCCACCTTGCAGAAGCCCTACCACCGCGACGAGCTCTACCGCATGGTCGACGAGCTGGCGCTGGCCGGCACGCTGAAGAACCCCACTTCGGAAGCTCCCGGCGCCTGACCCGCCGCACGACGCATCGGACACGAAAAAGCCCGCGTCAAAGCGGGCTTTTTCGTTTTGACGGCGTCCAGCGAAGGGCGCTGAACACCAAAGTGGTACCGGTGATAGGACTCGAACCTACACGACATCGCTGCCAGCGGATTTTGAGTCCCGGTCGATCCGTCAAATAAATCAACCGGATAGCTCCAGTGGTGGTCCGCAATCGGGTGGTTTTCGAAGCCTTGAAAGCCTTGCGCTGTCTACAGGCCGAGAGAATTGCGGACCGAAATCAGCGGGTCGGCGTGGACTTTGCGCCGCGCCGATTCCTGACGTAGTGCTCCGTCATCGTGACCGACGAATGACCCAGCTGTTTCTGCGCCTCGCGGATATCGGCAGCTGAGTCGGCCTTGTCGGTACCGGCCTTGGCACGCAGGTCGCGGAGCTGGAAAGCGTCTGGGTTGATGCCGGCCAACGTGCAGGTGTCGCGGAACGAACGGCGCAGACGGTCATACGTCCAAGGCTGGCCATCCTCGCCCACAATCAGCCGTGTAGCGTGCACCTTGTAGCCGGCCTTGCGCTCGGCGATGCGGTCGATCAGCTGCGCCAGGTCGCCGGTGATCTCGATGCGCCGCTTCGTGCCGGTCTTGCCCTGCTTGATGTGCAGGAACCCATCGCGCATGTCCCGCTGGTCCATCCGCAGCGTGTCGGCCACGCGCTGGCCCGCCAGATAGGCAAGGTCCATGGCGTCGCGCAGCGGGCCGCTGGCGATCTTCCAGACGGCATCGAACGCATCATCCTCCACGTACACGTCGCGCCCCGTCTCGCGGTTGCCCTTGATGCCGGCGCAGGGGTTGGCCAGGCTCGTGTAGCCCTCGCCGCGCGCCCAGTTCCAGATATGCGACAGCAGGGCCTTTTCACGGTTCGCGCGGATCTTTGCCTTGGCGCTGCGCCAGGTAAGGTATTGCCGCACGTTGACCGGCTCGATCGCTTCCAGCGGACACGGTGGATCGTCGAAATAGGCCAGCAGTTGTTTCAGTTCCTTGGCATTGTCGAGTTGCGTGCGCGGCGCTTTCGTCGGAATGACGATGGCGCGGTACCGATCGGCGACATAGCGAAACGTGATCACCGCCGCCGGCTTCTCGTCGCTGGCACGGTGGATCTCGGCCCAGCGCTTGATGGCCAGGCCGTAATCACTGCCCAGCGGCTCCTCGCGCCGCGGCTTGCCGCCGTGGTCGTAGTAGTAGAAGGTCTTGCCGGATGGCTTCTTGCGCTCGCGAAGCTGCGGCACCGCATCCGGTCGTTTCGGCAGACGTCCCATTGTCACGCGGCCTTGTTCGACTTCCAGCGCATCGGAGCTTGCGCCTGATCGTGATCACCTTCAACTGCGGCACGCGTCACCACCGGCCAGCCGTGGGCGTCCACGTAGTGGCGGATGCCGTTCTTGCGCAGGAAGGCGCACTGGCCAGCCTTGAGCTTGCACCGCGTCAGGTCGGCAATCTCCTCGCGGGTCAGGGCGATGCTCATTCGCTGGTCGCCTCCGCATACGCTTGCTGGATCCGGTTGAACATCTCGGCATCGCCGCCCTTGTCGGGATGGTGTTGGCTGCGCAAGCGTTTGTAGGCGGCATCGATCTCGGCACGACTGGACAGCGCGGACGTGCCCAGCACGTCGCTCCAATGAGCGGAGCTGTTCTCGATCTCGACAAAGCCGGTGAATGCCCGGTTGAGGATTTCGGCACCGCCGTGGCGCTCGATGGCGCGCATGGCGTCCAGGGTTGCGGCGATGGCGGCGAGGTTGTCGGCGACGCGGTCATAGCGGTCGATGGCCATACAGCGCGTGTTCTTGGCCTTGTCGCGCCAGTAGACCGCGGCGCCGGGATCGGCGGGCTCGCGCTGGCCAGACTTCGGCCAGCCGTCCATGCGCAGCTCGAGGTTCGTGCTCACGACCAGGTCGTCGTCAAGGATCGACATGCGGCCAAGTTCTTCGCGCACGCGCGTCACGGCGTCGGCGATCGTCAGCTCGCGCTTGTTCCGGGTGAACGTGGCGCGCTTGCGCTGGTAGGACTTCAGTCGGCCCCAGCCATCGGGCCAGGTCAGTGGGAAGGCGGGGATGGTCATGCAACATTCCTCAGTGATTCGAATATGTGCATCGCTCCAGTCCTGGGCACGGCGTTGCCAAGTAGCTTCATGGCGTCGGCATGCCTCGGCGGCAGCACGTAATCGTCGGGAACCGTCATTGCCAGTCGCGCTTCCGTGATCGACAGCATGCGCATCCGGTCGCCGTCGATGACGGCCCAGCGGTCAACGGTTGGGATCGTGCCAATCGGGCGATGCAAGCTGCGGCCAGTCAAGCCGGACCCATTGCTGTAGTACGGCGCCACGAAGCGATCGCCGTGCATCTGTCGGCCGTGCTCAATACGCGCGATGGTGTTCGGCGAGCGGCCGGGCTTGCGGATAGGCGACCAACTGCCGGCGTTGAAATCGACGATCTTCGTCGCTGGAATGTGAGGAAGCTTCGGCAGATCGAGCTGCAGCGGATGCTTCGATCGAGACAGCACGATGATGACGCGCTCGCGATTCTGCGGCACATCCAAGTCGGCGAAATCGACCCGATGCGGCGAGATGGCATACCCCAGCGCCGTGACGGCTTGACACCACGCAGGGAACAGCACCCAGCGCGTGAAAGCGACCACGTTTTCCACCACGCCGTAACTCGGTCGGTGGCATTCCAGTGCCGACACCACCGCCCAGGCGGTCGCGCGATCGGCGTCGTGGTGAGGGCGGTCTTTACCGCGTGCCGGCGTGTGACCAGTGCAGGCCGGCGAGGCAATCAGTAAATCGTGCGCGGGAACCTGTGTCCAATCGGCTTGATGTAGATCCTGGCATTTCGGCTCGATGGAATGATTCGCGGCGTAGCAATCGACGGCTACCTGCCAATGGTTAGCGGCCCATATGACGTTGATGCCAGCATCCTCAGCGCCGCGGCTGAAAAGTCCGGACCCGGCGAACAGGTCAATCGCGCGCATCATGCGAACAGCTCCGCTTGTGACGGCTCGCGCATCGCTGCCGCCTTGCGCCGGCAGCCGGCCACCATGCCCATCAGTGTCCAGTAGAAATCCTTGTTCTGCGGGTGGTGGCGACGCCGGCCGGCCTCGGCAAGGTAGACGCGGGCGCAGTGGAGTTGGAGTTGGCGGTCGGTCATGCCCACACCTGCAGCGCTGTATCGCGCGCCAGATAGAGCGGGTGGCGTGGCTGCTGGTGGCCTTTGGTCAGTCCGAGGTGGTGCAGCTGGTGGCCGTTATCGATCAGCAGCCTCCGCACCGTGTCACCGCGCCCACGATGCCGCCCATGCTCGCCCCAGGCGCAGACGATGCGATCGCCACCACGGGCCGCACGCAGGAGCCAGTCATCGCCAGCAGGCCCGACCGGGTCGATTGCGGCAAGCATGTCGCGCGGTAGCGTTGCGCGCCACGCGAACAGGTTGACGACCTCCACACGCCTGAAGCGCCACGCGCCGGCGAAGCCGATGCATTGCCGAATAGTCTGGTCGTCCACAGTGTGGTCAGCGGTGCTCGGATTGAGCATCACGAATACGCACGTCCCGGCGCCATCAGCAAGTGTGCGCGTCAGCAGATACCGGTATTTTCCACAGGGCGACAGTTCGGCGCTGCGGCTGACGATGCTCATCACACCACCCCCATCAACGCCAGGTCGATCTCATCCACCGTATTCCGCAGCTGATGCCGCGCCACGTTCAGCTCGGCGGCGACGAGGTGCCGCGAACAGCCCGGGTGGAAGTTGCGGGTTTCCGCATGCAGTGCGCCGGCCTGGTCGCGACGGAACAGGCGGTACGTCACGCCAGCGGGTGCGCCCGTGGTTTCGTGTCCCGGGATGCGGGCGTAGCTGAAGCAGCCGTGGTGC
The DNA here is from genome assembly GCF_000264315.1 of Rhodanobacter fulvus Jip2. Classification (GTDB taxonomy): domain Bacteria; phylum Pseudomonadota; class Gammaproteobacteria; order Xanthomonadales; family Rhodanobacteraceae; genus Rhodanobacter; species Rhodanobacter fulvus. The sequence goes on along the minus strand of NZ_AJXU01000051.1, from coordinate 84,533 downwards.
GCGGGGAGCTTGCGGGTGAAGGGGCGGGGCATCAGTTGCCCTCCGCCTGCGCGTTGCCGATGGCGCGGGTGAGTTTGTCGGCAAGCGATTGCGCCCGAATCAGCGCAGGCACCTCTGCCTTATCTCGCAGCTCTACAATCACCTCCCGAACCAACGCCACATCCACCGCCTGCGCATTTGCCAAATACTGCGCCCGTGCAATGAGCTGTGTATGCCATGACATGTCGTCCATGTCCGGATCACGAACTTCGCCTAAGCGTTCGGCGATCTGGAATATGGCATCTTGCAAGGCATCCACCGCCTGCGCTGGCTGGGCGATGTGGGCACGAACGTCACGTAGTAGTTCGTCCGCTATGCCTTGGCCATTCAACAAACCGGCCGATCCAAGCATGTTGCGTAGAACTGGCAATGCAGCCTCCACGCGCCCAAGCAGCGTCATTTTCTCGGCCATCTCACTCTCCTTTGGGCTGGTTGGGCTGTTGGGCGGCCTCGTTCTCGCAGTTCGCGCACTGGTCGCCAGGGGCGGCGGCTGTCACGCCGACATGCGCACCAAGGAAGTTGTAGAGACCGCGCACCATCCGCGCATGGTGGTCGCAGCACGCCACCGGGCCGGATGGCGCATGCACGACGTACTGGGCGGGGAAGCTGCTCACCCCTCACCCCCATCACCCTCGGGCGTCGCGTTGCTGTCGGCGAGTAGCGCATCCCAGCAGGTCGCGCACAGCGGCACGCCCTCGCTGTCGTGGTGCTCGACCGGGCCACACTCCGGGCTACCACCTTCGCAGCGTTCCGGCATATCACCCTCGGGCGCGGACGGGGCGGCGGCGAGATAGTCGGCCAGCGCGTCCTGTTCGTTCAAGGTGCCGCCTGCGTCCAGCCAATCGGCAGTCCTGATATTCGCTGCAATGGTCAGCGCCTTATGGATCAGCACATCCGGCACCCCGGCGGGCGAGGATGCGGGTGCGGGGCGGGTGTAGAGCGGCGTCCCATCCGGAAGCACGGGGGCGCCATCAAGCATTTGGGCCTCTTGCGAGAAGCCATTGCGAGCGATGCCGCGATAGTCGAAGTGCCTCACCTTCGCCACCGCCTCACCCTGGCCCTGCGCGGCGAGGGCGGCTTTGATCGTGCCTATGAGGCTCGGCCATTTCGCACAGAGCTGCGCGGTGCCGGGGAGCTGCGCATTGATGAGGCTCCCTGCGTGGTGCAGAACCTTGAGCGCAGCAATCGCGTCGCCCTCGGCAGCCGATATTTCCTGCCACGAGGGTGCGATGTACCGATAGGCCGCCTCAACATCCCCCACCCGCCCGCTGTCGGCTGGCTTGCTCAGGGTGTCGGCGTAGGCTTCCAGCATGCGGCTGCAATCCAGTTCAATGGCGTACTCGTTTGGCGCGTGATCTCGTATGAGCCGCGAAGTCTCCCGCACTTCCTCGGCGGTGAATTTCTGGGTCATGCCGCCAAGTCCTTCTCATCCCGACTCGGCGGAATCAGCGACAGCTCCACCGTGTCCTGGATCAGCTGGCAGAGCTTGCCGCTGGTGCGGCCGTCCTGATTGAAGTTGGCCGTGAACTTGACCTTGCAGCTACCACCGTCCAGCGCTTCGAACACGAAGCCGGACAGCTCGACGTCATCCAGCTTGATCGCCTCGTCGAGCGCCAGGCCGGTCACGATCTCGATCTTGTAGCCCGGGAAATCCTCGTCCCAGACCAGCGGCTTCAACTGCGGCAGCTTGCGCGAGGTCAGGCCGTCGCTGGCCTCCAGCGGCAACTCGGTCTGCTCACCGGGCGCCGGCTTGCGGTACAGCAGTTTCTTGAAGCCCTTGTCGAACAGGTCGAGCACGGAGTTATGCATGGTCGTCTCGCATTTGAGTGTGCCGGCGAGGACGTTCTCCGGGCCATGCTTCTCCATGCGTGGCGTGAACGAGTTGATGGCGGTCTGCTGCTTCTGAAGGCTGAACATGGGGCGTTGCTCCAGTCGGGAAAGGGTGGCCGGTTACGCCGGCCGGGCGTGTTGGGATGGGTGGCAGTGGCCGGTGCTGATCTCCGGCATCTAGGTCATTTGGCGCTTTCGTTTCGGGCCTACTTCCCGGTTATGAGCGCATCAGCCTGCGCATTCACTGCCATAGGGGTTACTCGCCGCCGACGATGTCGAGCGCGCGCTGGTTGTAGAGGTCCGTCATGTCCGCGTGGTAGTCGATGTGCAGCTGCTTCACGAGGTCGAAGGCGTCGTCCAGGTCCTTGCGCGTGGTCGCGGCGGCGATAGCGTCGTGGACTTCCTGGGCGGTGATGGCGGGGGCGTTGTTGGGCGCGCCGCTGGCCGGCTCGTCGTGCGCTTCGACGCGGTAATCGCCGTCGATCACCATGGCGTTGTGCTGCGACAGGCCGGCATCAGCTTGTTCGTCCAGGCCGACCGCGCGCTGAATCTCGATCGACACGGGCAGGTACTTGAACAGGCGACGGATGACGGTCTTCAGCGCCATCGGCTCGAAGTGGTCGTGCCAGGTCGACGTGGGGTCCTTCTTGTGCTTCTCGGCGGCGGAGACTGCGGCCTTGAAACCCTGGCTCTCATTGCGCACGCGCTCGATGTCGGCGCGGCTCATCACGTCGAACTGCACACCGCCGTCTTTCAGCTTGGCCACGGCATACACGAAAGTCAGCTCGCCGCGGTCGGCGGCCGTCCAGTTCGGGCGGTGCACGATCTTGGAATCCAGACCAAGCTCGACCTCGAAGTGATCGGCGGCATACACGGCGCGCGCTTCCAGACTCAGGATCTGGCCGGAGCGGCGGGCCAGGTCGAGCATGCCGCGATAGCCGAGGATCAGCTGCACCTCAGTGCCGACCACGCCCCACTGACCACCAGCCAGCTTGCCGCGCTTGTCGAAAGGGATCAGGTAGGCGTGACCCAGCGCGCCACCCGGCTCAAGGCCCAGCGCCGCCAGCTGCATGATCGCGCCGAGGAACGACGTCTGATCGCACTGCGCCAGCTTCGGGTTCTTGCGGATCTCGGTGAGCGCGATGCGCGCCAGCCGGTCGGCCGTCATGTGCTTCGGCAGGGCCAGCGCCATCTGTGCCTTGATCTTCGGATCGGTCAGCAGGTGGGCGAGGGTCTTGTGGCCGGCGTCATTGGTGGCGACGGCGGTGCCGGTGGACTGGCCTTGTACGGCTTGCTTGAGTGTCTGTGCCATGTTGGTGTTGCTCCTGGGGTTATCGAATTCGAAAGGTGCGGACGCCGTCGGCGCGTTGCTTCCACGTAGCGACGGATTGGCCGTGGACGGTCAGGGTGGTGGCGTCGCGCATGAATGCCTTGATGGCGTACTCGTGGACTTCCTTGCGCGCGGTGTGCAGCTTCAACGCCTGGCGCTCGGCGCAGAGGGCTTCGAGCGTGTCGCGGATGTCGGTGTCGGCCTCGACGTCACGGCCGGTGCTGCGCGGGTACAGGCGCAGAAGGTCGTCGACGTTGGTCGGCGGAGGCGGGCGTCGCGGGATGACGTGGAAGCGCCAGAAGTCGTGCGCCTGCCTGCGGATCTCGGCGATCAGCTCATCATCGCGTTCCACGCGGTAAATGCGCTGGTCGTCGAAGCCGATCAGGGCTTGCACGTAGCAGAGCTGGCGGTCGGTGACACCAAGCCCCCACATCGCCTGCGCCGTGACGTACAGCGGCGGCTCGTCGCCGGCATCGGGATCGCCCCACGCGCTGACCGCGTTGGGATGCACAGTCTTCGTCTCGCCGTTGCAGTCGCCTTCCGGCTCGAAGTCGATTTCCGCTTTTGCCCACGGAAACTGAGGGTCGTCGTAGCGCTCATTCGTGCGCACGATGGCCAGGCCGGTGCGGCGCGTAAACTTCTTCGCCGCCCACGGCTCCAGGTCGCGGCGGTCGTCGAAGAACTCGCGCTGCGCGTCGGAGATTTCGGCCTCGTCGCCGGTGATCGTCAGGTACTCGTCCAGCGGCGACTTGAACGGCGACAGGCCGAGGATGCCGGCGATGTTGCCGCCGCCGATGTAGCCGCGGGTCGGGCTGAGGGGCTGAAGTTGCGCGCTCATCTCAAAACATCCTGTCGATGATTTCGATCAGATAGGCGGTGTTGACCTTCGTCGGGTCGCTCTCCTTCAACTTGGCGATGACCTCGCAGAAGTAGGCGCAGTCGACGCCGGTGAGCTGGTCCTGCAGCACCTCGATGTTCGTCAGGTCGAGCGCGGAGATCTGCATCACCGCTTTCAGAATCTGGCCGGCATTGATCGTCCAGCCGCGCTTGATGAATTTCCGCAGGCGAATCACTGAGCAGACCGGATACCGGCTTCCGACGTAGATCAGCTCGCGCGCTAGCAGCGCCTCGAGCGCGGCCGGGCGCAAGACCAGGGCGTTGTCCCAGCTGGTCCAGTAGTTCGTGCAATGGATGAAGTCGTAGTTCTCGTGAATCGCGTCGGGTTCACCGAAGAACCGCAGCACGATCTGCACCCGGTCGCTCAGCGTGATCGCATTGGTCGAAAGGAACACCGGCCGATACGGAGGCCTCGCGTCCGCGGTGTCGCCGGTCGCTGCCTGCTTCGTCTCTTCGTAGGCTTCCTGCACATCGCCTGCGTTGTCCATGATCTCGGCGACGTACTGGCTCGACTCGCCCTCCGGTCGCGATTCGAAGTATTCGTAGGGCTTGCTGGTGCCGTACTCGCTGGCGATACCGGCAGACTTGACCACGATCCGAATCCGATCGGGCGAAGCGTCGTCGACGTAGATATTGCAAGGAATGCCGGCGCGTGCGCTGGGCTGGAAGCGCTGCACGTAGTACTTCGCTACTGCCAGCGTCGCCTCACGTGTCTGGAAGTACACGTCGAAGTCGTTGACGGCCTCTTTGAGCAGCATTGAGGCGATGGCGCCGCCGGTCACGATGACGTTCTGCGCAGCCAACTGGCGCACGCTCTCGTCGTCGATCGTGGACAGCCAGGCATCGACTTTCGCGCGAATAACGGCTTTGATGGTCTTGGATTTCATGCCCGCGCAACCCGCTTCGCCCGCGCCGGCGTGACCGCGGCTTCGTCGTTGGCCAGCGCGGCGGCGAGGTCGTCAATCGCGGCGTCGACGTTGCCGCCATTGCTTCGCGCCGACACGACAGCCTCGGCCGCCTCCCGCAGCCCAAGGTTCGCCAGCCGATCAGCTTCGGCCTTCGCTGCCGCCGCCTCGCGCTCGCGCTTGAGCTGCGCCGCCTGCTCGTCAAGCTTCCGTTGCTCGGCGGCCTGGCGCTCGCGTTCGGCCTGCATCTCGGCTTCCTGCTCCCGGCGCTCCACTGCCAGCCGGTCACGTTCGGCCGCTGCCGCTTCCATCGCCTTCCCGCGCTCGATGGCGGCCAGCCGTTCCTGTTCGGCCTGCTCGGCGGCACGCGCTGCCGCTTCCTCGGCCGCAACCCGATCCCGCTCGGCCTGCGCCTTGCGATCCGCTTCCGCCCGATCAGCCGCGGCGCGCTCGGCGGCCTCACGCTGCAGCCGCTCGTTCTCGGCGCGCACGCGCTCCAGTTCCTCGCGCTCCGCCTTGATCTTCGCCTGCTCGGCCTCGGCCTCCTTCTGCGCCGCCAGCAGGTCCTGCACGCGCGCCACGGCCGCGGCCAGGGCATCGGTAGCCGTGAGGTAGTCGGCGCCCAGCTCGGCCTCGTCCAGCACGGTCGCCTTCAGGTTGGCCAGCTGGCCGGCGATGATCACGGACGGCTTGCCGACCAGCGAGGCCGGCACATCGCGGATGGCCTGGATCTTCTTCTGGATCGCCTCGACGCGCAGGCGTTCGGCTTCCAGCTTCTCCAGCCGTGCCGCTTCGATCGCCGTGTCCCACTGGTCGCGCAGGATCTGCAGACGCTCCTCCTCGGGAGCGATGAAGCCGATCAACTCCTTCTCTTTCGCGATGACAGCCTTCGCGAACTTGTTGGCGTCGTCGCGCGCTTCCTTGCCGCGTTTTTCGATGTCGATACGGCGGCTCTTCAGCAGCATCAGTGACGAGTGGCATTCCTCGCGACCGGCTTTGTTGCTGATCTGCGTGATCCGCTCGGAGGATTTCGCCAGAGCGGTGAGCTCGGCCTTCGTTTCGTCGAAGCTGAGCAGCTGGGCGGCGCGGGCTTCGGGTGCAAGGGTGGCGAGATTCTGGGTATTCATGGGGTTTCCTTGAAGTTGGGATGAGCGAGCCGACAGCGCCTGATCCGTCGCTGCTCGGAATGAAGCCGTCCCTACGCGGCCCGGCTCGCTCGGTGACTGGTTACGTGCGCTCGAACTCGGCAACAACGCCGTCGCGCGTCTTCGCGCTTTGCTCGATGTAGGCCTGCCGGTTTGCCTCGCTGACTACATCGAAGGCCGCGCCAAGCTGTTCGGGCATCGGTGCCGTGATGGTCACGGCGGGCCGGCTGTGCGTGACGCGCTGGATCATGTGGACCGCGAGCGGTTGGTGGTCGAAAGCAATCATGTGGACGGCTCCGAAGAAGTGCCGGCCGCCGCGCGCTCCAGGGGTTGAGCTACCGGCGGTAGGACCGGTGCGGCGGCCAGCGGTGAAAGGGGTGCCCGCTGATCGGCAATGGCCATCAGTTCGGCGATGTAGGCGTCATCGAGGACGAGGGTGCACATCAGGCGTGCGCTCCGGCGACGCGACGCGCTTCCTGCGCCGCGATGTTCTGCGCGACGATGGACGGGCCGAGATGCGAGACGATCGCGGTTATCCGTTCGCGCACCGCGGCAGCCCGGCGGCGCTCGCGCAACTGCACGCGGCGAACGCCCCATTGCGGGAATTGGCGGTAGAGGCTTAGGCGCGTCTGCGCGTCGATGGGGTTGAAGGGCTTGCTGTATTGCCGCTCCGGAAGCCGGCCGACGCAGACGCGGACCCATTCCTGCGCGCGATCCTTGTCCTGCCACGTGGAGCAGGGTGGTGGCGGGAGCAGGGCGAGTGAGCGACGGGCAACGCGGGCCAGGTGGCGCTGGGTGAGGTATTCGGAGCGAATCACTGGATCCACCCCCATTTCACTGCGAGCCCTACCAGCCCGACGCCCAGCAGCACGAGCCACACCAGCGCGCCACCAAGGAACGCCGCCTCGTTCTCGCGAGCCTCGGCCTTGATCAGCTCCCACGTCGTCAACTCGACCGGCTCACCAGCTGCGCGCAATGCCTCACGCTCGGCGTGCGACAGCGCGTTGAGGTAGGCCGTGACGAACGGGCCGACGTAGGGCTTGGCCAGTTCGGCTTGCTCGCCGGCGTTGACCGGAGCGCCCTGCCAGTCGTCGGACCAGGAGAGGGACTGGTACTCCTCGATCGCGCGGCGGCGCTCGGCGAAGGTGAGGGGTTGCTCGGCGCTCATGCGCTGACTCCCCGCGCCATCGCCTCAACCGCCGCGACTTCGCGTTTCAGCTCGGCGATGATCAGCTGAACCTCAGAGGGCTCCATCGCGAGCTTCGTGCCGGGAACCAGTTCGAGCCAGATTTCCAAACCACCGTCGATGCGGTAGGCGCGTGGCACGGCGGTGCGGTCGTTCTGCGTGAGGATGTACATGTCGTCTCCCTGGCCGGTTGGCTTGGGGGAGAGATTACCAGACAGTAATACCGTGTCAATACTAAAAGGTAATATTTTTCAACTTTCGATTGTGCGCTGCAACGACAGGCACAAAAAAGCCCGCCGGAGCGGGCTTGGTGCAGGGCAGGGAGTGCCGCCTAACTGCCGACGTCGATCATTGCAGCTCGCCAGAGCCACAGAACTTAGGCGCTTCGTCGACATCCAGTGCGGCCAGCCCGAGCTCCTTTCCGTTGGCGTCGAACAGATACAGGGGGTTGTAGCTGCCGCCTTGGACGAAGTGCTTGCGCTTGGCGACCAGCAAGGCACCCTGAAACCGCCCGGTTCCGATCACGCACGCAATGCTGCCGTCTGTCACGTAGCGCTGCTGTCCGGTAGCAAGGTCGACGGCGTGCACGGCGTTTGATGTGGCCCACGCCTCGGACTCGAAAAACAGGGCCTCCCCGTCGACAGCCAGCTTCAATCCCGAGAAGTGGCCCAACATCTGTTTCGGCTCGCTCGCGCTATTTGCCGTGACCAAAACGCGCTTTTGCGCGCAGCTGTTCCTGCACTCGACGATGCGATCGCCGAAAGGCTCTGGCGTGCCACCGTTCATCACGTAGAAGGTCGGATCACCACCGGGCGCGATGGCCATCTCGCCACTGTTCTGCGCGGATGCGCTGGGGGCGTTTGCCGTGATCAGCATCACCAGTAACGCCACAAAATGCCGCTTCATGCGCAATCCTTTTGGTTGGATCAGTCCCGCGATGTTATGCCAATCTCACGTTCTGCGAACGCGCGGGTGTTTCATGCCGGCACAGGGAGGGCAACCATGCGCGATCAGTTGGATGAGCGTTTCCATGAATTTCTGCTCAAGAGGCGGATCGTTTGCGAGCCCGAACAGCTGGCTTTGCCGATCCCGCCTTTGCCGGGCCAATCAGGTCCAGGATGTCCGCAGCCAGATCGTGGTGCGCGAGGTCAAGTGATTGATTTTCCCGTATCAGCCGAGCGATCTCTTCGGCTTCGAGCGGCCGGTGTTTCGCGGTGATGGCAACCAGGCTGGCCAGAACGACCGTGAGCGATTCGATCTGGCGCTGCAATGCACCCACCTCAGTGTCCGGTGTGGTTGCATCATCGCGGGCCCGGTCCAGGTAAAAGCGCGGCATACCTGCCTGTTCCTCAAGCTTTCTGGCGCGTCTCTCGCCGAACGACTTGGTCTTCAAGAGGCCCGAAAGCTCGCCCTGATTGATGCCAGTCTCTTGGATAAAAGCTGCTTGCACGCCGGCGTATCGCGAGTTGATCCACTCACGAAGCAAGCGTCGGCGCCCCTCTACAACCATGTCGGTGTCATCGACCATGGGGATAGTCTGTTTTACCGCCGAGTAAAGTACCAAACGGTATTGACAGAGTTTTACTAGATGGTAATGTTCGCGCATGGAAACCCTGCGCGCCTACCTCGCCACACTCTCGCCGGACGACCAGTCCGCCTACGCCCTTCGCTGCGGCACCACCATCGGCTATTTGCGCAAGGCGCTGAGCACGAAACCACGCCTTGATGGCGCTCTGGTTCGGCGCCTCGATGAAGAGAGTGGCGGCCAGGTGAGCCGTATCGACCTGCGCGCCGACATTTTCGATGGGCTCCAGGTCGAGCCGATGGCGCTGCCCGCCAAGTCCGAGGCGGCCTGAGATGGTTGCTGATAACCCCAGCGAGACCGTTGAGCAGGCCCTTAATCGGATTCTTGGCGGTGGCGATCCAGCCAATCGCGAACTCTGGAAAAACCATCCACCCAAGTGGCTGGGCCAACCTGGAGCAAAACGTAGCGGTCCCGCCGAAGCAGGCCGAAACCCATCTCCGACGGAGGGGTTTCCGTGCTGAACAGGTACGCCACCACGAACGGTATCTCTGTGCCCTGTGCGCGCGAGCCGCGCGGCGCCGATGTTTCCTTGAGCACTTCGATGAAGTCGCCCAGCGAATGGTGCCGGACGGCCTCCACGATGTCCTTGTGGTCCGCCTGCAGTTCGGGGCTCTGCACGATCAGCAAGAAGGTCTTCCGTTCCATGTCCGTATCCGGTTGCGGTGTCGGCACAGCCTACCGCACGGGCGGCCTCACCTCGCCCAGCGACTGCGCCGTCATCCAGTCCGCCCACTCGCTCGCATCGTCGGCTTCCTCGGCGTCCAGGATTAGCGCCAGCAGCTCGGCGGGGGTCACGGGTTCGGGCATTGGCGGTGGTCCTGATCGCATTCGTTTCCATGGCTCCCATTCTTGCGTCCGGGCAGGGGAATCCTTGGGAACACGTCGTCCCCTGAATTCCCAAGGACTCCGCTCATGCAGCAATTGAGCCTGACATTCGAGCCCGGGCTGGCGCAGCGTTCGCGCTGTTTGCGCGATCACATGGCCACCCGAATCTACAGCCGTGGCCTGGTCGATGTCGCGGGCAAGCTCGACATGTCGCCGTCGAAGATGACCGAGAAGCTGGCCGGATCGGACAGCGGCGGCAAGTCGCGCGGAATGACGATCGACGAACTGGAAACCTACATCCAGCGCACCGGCGACATCAGCCCGGTGCACTACTTGGCCGACAAGTACCTGCGCGACCCCGCGGTGACGCAACAGGAGGCGCTGGCAAAGCTCGCCTCGCTGGCTGAGGTGATCCCCGGCTTGATGGCGGCGGCTGGGTTGCAGGTCGCTCCTGTACGGCGAGGGCGCTGACATGAGCATCGACCACCGCGAGCACGACCAACGCGAGCACGCGACGCCATCCACCGGGAGCGGCCTGGACTTCACGCCCGACCCGGACACCACCGACACGATCCGCGCGGCGCTGTGCCGGCTGCGCTACGAGCGAGAACAGCAGAGCGGGCGAGAGCCTGGGGCAGGGTTGAGGGTATGAAATCGACAAACAGGGGGCTGGCCGCGCTCTGGCAGCGCGTCCGTGACTGGCGCCATGAGCGACGCATCCATCGGATGTCGAACGAGGTTGTTCGGCTGATCCTTGCCGGAGAAAGGACCTCCGCACGGGTCGTTGATGTTGAGCGGATGCAGTTGATCCGGTCTCGCTCGCCGGCCCAGGTGGCGCGCATGGAGCGGCGGATGGGGCTGCGCTGATGGCTCGCATTCGATCGATAAAACCCGAGTTTTGGTCATCCGAGCAGGTGATGGAGTGCTCGCCGACCGCTCGGCTACTTTTCATCGGGCTCTGGAATTTCTGTGACGACGCCGGAAATCACTCGTTGAGCGTCCGCACGATCAAAGCCGAAATCTTCCCTGGAGACGATATCGACTCGACGAGTATTCGCGGAATGCTCGACGAGTTGTCGTCGAATGGATTGATCGTCTTTTATTCCAGTGAAAACAAGGACTTTCTACACGTCACCGGTTGGCAACACCAGCGTATCGACAAGCCGACGTTCAAACATCCGCCATACCGTCCCGAAAATTCAGCGATGCCTCGTCGAACGGTCGACGACTCCTCAACCCCGGAGAGGAGAGGAGAGGAGAGGAGGGGAGAGGAAGGGAGTGGAGAGGATATTCCCCCTAACCCCCACGGCGGTGGCGAGAACCTGGAACTGATCGGCGAACCCGGGCAGGCCAGCAAGCCCGAACCGCTGCAGCCAATCATCGACGCGTACCACGGGTTGCTGCCCCGATGCGAGCGCGTCGTGGTGCTGAACCCGAAGCGGCGCAAACGCATTCTGGCCGCCGACAAGCTCGCCCGATCCGTCTGCAAATCCCAGGGCTGGCCCTACGTCGCCACGGAGTTCTGGGACGCCTACTTCGGCGAATGCGCCACCGACCCGTGGATGCGCGGCGAAGTGCCGAACCCGAAGAACCCGAACTGGCGCCAGAATCTGGACGTGCTGCTGGCGGAAGACCGTTTCGCCTCGGTTATGGATCGCGCCATCGGCTCGATGCGAGGTGAGGCATGAGCGCCGCCGTGCATGCCGAGGGCGCCGTGCTTGGTGCCTGCCTGTGCAGCGCCGATGCCTACTGGCGCGTGGCCGACCTGCTGACGCCGGATGACTTTTCGGGTGCCGGCCACCGGAAGATTTACGCCCTGATCGTGAAGCTGGCCCGGGAGGAGGCGCCGTTCGACGCGGTGACCATCGGTGACGCTGAGCCCGCGCTGGCAGACCTTGCGCTGGATCTCGCGAACGCCGAAGGCTGGCGCACTGCGAATGTCCGCGCCTACGCCGAGATGGTGACCAACGCCGCCGTGGCTCGCCGGGTGAAGATCGCTGGCCAGCAGATCGCTCGACTCGAAGGGCCGGACGTGCTCGGCCAGGCTCAGCAGATCATGGGCGCTTGCCTGCCGCGGCACATGGGTTCCATCAAACACATCCGCGAGTTCATCCGCGCATCGGTGATGGAGCTGCAGCGCCGCGTCGATGCCAAGGGCGAGATGACCGGCATCCCGACCAGCCTGCAGGGCTTGGACGATCTCACCTGCGGCTTGCAGAACGGCGACCTGATCGTGGTGGCGGCACGGCCGTCCGTGGGCAAGACCGCACTCACGATTCAGGTGCTCGTCAACGCCTGCCGCCATGGCAAGCACGCGCTGTTCTTCAGCCTGGAAATGACCGGCGTGAAGATCGCTGACCGTGTGCAGGCTCACGTCGCCCAGGTCAACGCCGCGGGCATGAAGCGCCCCGAGTTGTTCGACAACGCGGACTTCGGTGCGCTGTTCAACGCCGCCAATGAAATCGCCGAACTGCCACTGCACATCGACGAGACGCCCGCGCTGACGATCGAAGCGCTCTGCGCCCGCGCGCGCCAACTGCACGCCACGCAGCACGTCGACCTGATCGCGATCGACTACCTCACGCAGATGACGCCACCCACCGGGAAAAACCTGTCCACCGCCGACGCGCTGCAGATCATCACGCGGGCACTGAAGTCGCTGGCCAAGGAACTGAACGTGCCCGTGTTGCTGCTGAGCCAGCTCAATCGGGATGGTGACGGCCACCGGCCAACCCTCAAGGCGCTGCGCGACTCTGGCGCGATCGAGCAGGACGCGGATGTGGTGATTTTCCTGCACCGTCCCGACGCCGAGGACAAGGAGCGTGTGGTGCTGATCGTGGAAAAGCAGCGCGACGGCGAGACGGGCGACGTCCACCTGCACGCCAACATGCGCCACCAGCGGTTCACCGAAACCGATGCGCCAACCCATCAAACCAACGCCCCGACGAGCATGCGCAATTACGGCAAGCGCGCTCGCGCCGGCGGCTGGAACGGCTACCAGGACTGACCATGACCCGAAACGAAAACGACCCGATCTACTGCATCAACCGCACCGGTGCCGGCAGTGGCTACGCGGCTCGCAAGATCGAAATCATGCTGGCCGAGACCGGCGCGCTGCTGATCGCGGTGGCTGACAATGGCGAAGCCTTCGCGCTGGATCCGGCTGGTGTTCGTGCCCGCGCTGTCGAAGCGACGCACCCGGAATGGCTGGTCGGCGTCTACACCCACAAGATCGACCGCGCGACGATCAGCGGGGATATCCGGGAAAGGGCGCGGGAACTGGTGAGGGCGGCGGCATGACGCGCGACCACGCGGACCACGCGGACCAGGGTGGCATCGAGCTGGATGAACTCCCGGCGCACATGCGGAAGCTGGCCGAAGATATGCAGCGCGTCGGCGCGGCCATCCGGTATTTCGGTGGATTTGGGGCGTTTGCGGAGTACGGCGAGCTGCTGGAGCTGCAGAGTGCGCCAATCCTGATCGAGACCGCTGCGATGATGGAGCGGATGCGCGGGGTGACGCGGCAATGAGCATTCCCACCAGCATCGCGCCCGCGCGAGAGTTTCGTCAGGCCCAAACGGCGCCGACTTCCGGTTTTTCGCCTACATCCGAGGCGGAAAAAATTAACACCGCGCCGGTCACCCTGGTGCTTCCAGCCGCGCTCAGTGCGAACAAATACTGGCGCCCGGTCAACATCGGCAAGCACATCACGATCGTCCCGACGAGCGAGGCGAAGGCGTACCGGCACGAGGTGGCCATGCTCGCCCGCAAGGCTGGCGTGCACCTCACGCGGGGCAGGGTGGCGCTCACCGTTCGCATGTACCCAGCACGGCCGCAAGATTGGGCGAAGCGTGCGGCGAAAGACCCGGACGGATGGGATGACACCGTGCGCAGCATTGACCTGGACAACGCGCTGAAGGTGCTGCTGGATGCGCTGAAGAACATCGCTTTCGAGGATGATTCGTGGGTGCGCCGGATCGATGCGGAGCGTTGCGAGCCAGACGAACACGGCGCCCGCGTGGTGGTGACGATCTCGCCGATCGTGCGCGAAGCGATCGCGCCGGGGTTGTTCGCATGACGATCAAGATCACAGGATTTCCAAGTATTGGCTTTCTTGTGCGCTCACTGCACGCCCCTGCGGCCGCCGAGACAAAGCCCATGCGCGACGAAGGCATACCGAGTCCTAGCAAGTACAAGCTTGGCGCCAAGCCGACGACGTACAAGCCATGCCCGAATTGCCCGCCGCGGTGCGGCAGCAAGCGCAAGAGGCAGTGGCGATGACCACCCGCATCCGCACCCGTCCCATTCGCGAAACCCTCGCCCCGCGGCTCCTGCCGCACCTCGCCGACCCGATCGAAGCCAAGACGCTGGCGCAGATCATCGACAGCCACTACACCGCCATCGAATCGGCACTGAAGGCCATGCATCGCCGCGGCCTGGTGCGCAAGATCGTGCGGCGCAAGGACGGGGAGTTTCTGCCGCACCACTGGGTGAAGGCATGACCGACCCCATCACCTGCGCCGAGTGCGTGCACTTCCGACGCGACGAAATCAACCCGCCCGCCGGCCTGGGTTGGTGCCCGTTGCGCAAGGTGTCGCGCTATCCGATGGCGCTGCATTACTGCCGGCAGCGGGAAGTGGAGAGCGAGGATGGCGAGTGAGTGACCTCAAACCACCCGGCACATTCAGCGGCGGACCGATCGACGACTTCGTCGATGGCTGGGCGCTGATTCCCTTCGTCGGCGAGCGCGGGCACTACTGGCGCGAGATCACGAACGGCTTGCGTCGGCAGGGCATCGTGAACGATGACGACCTGCGCGTATACCGGTCACTCTGCGGCGTCACCGGCCGATCGACACCGCACGCCAAAGCCATGAACGTCGGCAACTGGCCGCTGTGCAAGCACTGCGCGAAGAAGGCGCCACGCTGGGCGCGCAAGGAAGAACGCGCCACCTGCTGGAGCGACCCGGCGGTGAGGGCGCTGTTCCGATGACCGATTACACCCGCCCCGAACGCGCCACCGAAATCAAGCTCGCCCGCCGGCAGCTAGCGAAGATCCACCGCGATCCGTGCGCGTACTGCACGCACCGCGAGGAAGCTTTCGGCAAGGCCACTTGCCCCACGTTTGGGCGCAGCTTCCCGCTGTGCACGAAGACGCCGGGGCTGCAATTCGACATTGACCACGCGAAGCTGCAGGAGACCTCATGACCGAGGACACGTTCAACCACGCTGAGCGCTCCGGCTTTATCGAGCGGTTGGGGCGCCTTGCTGGCTCCACAACGTGGCGCGAGCCGGACGGTTCGGGCTACACGCCGCCCGTTGCCGGTGCGCTGTCCCCGGGCAATGCGATGGTGCTGGCGTTGTCGATGGCCAGGCGGAACCCGAAAGACGTCGGCCCACACATCGCGTACAGCGTCGGCACCGGGCAACCGCATCGCCGTCAGCAGGTCGTCGAGTGGCTGGCCGACAAGCTGCTGCGCGGTACCGGGCCGGCAGGCAAGAAGGCGGAGCGGCAGCTGTTGGTCATCGCCGGACAGGCCTACGACCTCTGCATCGGCATGCGCCAAAAGGTCATTCCGCCGCGTGGTGCTGTGACTGAATTCACGCTGCTGGTGAACGTCGGGGCGGGCTGGCTATGGGTAGCCATGGAGGCGGCCGTGGAACGCGCGGAGAGGTCGCTTTACGGGCGTGAAGGGAACGTCGAAAAAGTGGATGCTTGACGTCAAGGGGGTAAATGGCTAGTTTTCGCTACAGGCGAAGTTGTCACCCCGCCACGAATCACCCCGAAACCCGACCAGCAATGGCCGGGTTTTTTCGTTTGTGCGGCAGGCGTTCCGCGGATCGTCTGAGAAGGCCGGGAGCACCCAGCCGTCCTGCACTGGCTGCCGTGTCGCGCACTCCCCGCGCCACGGCGGCCAACCCTCTTGCTGAGTTGGCCCTAGGGGATATCCCGGGAAGCGCTACGGCGGCCGTCCGGGCTCAGCATTCACACCAGCGAGAGATCCATGCACCCCAGTCAGCGCGCCATCGACCTGGTCAAGGCGTCCGAGGGGCTGCGCCTGCATTCCTATCGCGACTCCGGCGGCACATGGACGATCGGCTACGGCCACACGGCCGGGGTGAAGGCAGGCCAGACGATCACCGAGGCCGAGGCTGACCGGATGCTTGTGGATGATCTGGACAATGCCGCCGATAGCGTTCGTCGCGTGGTCACGGTGCCGCTGACGCAAGGCAAGTTCGATGCGCTGTGCGACTTCACGTTCAACCTGGGTGCCGGTCGCCTGATGGGGTCGACGCTGCTGCGCGTCCTGAACCGGGGCGATTACGGCGCGGCGGCTGCGCAGTTCCGGTTCTGGGTCATGGGTGGCGGCGAAGTGCTACCGGGCCTGGTCAAGCGCCGCGCCGCGGAGCGCGCATTGTTCGAGGGCAGCTGATGGAGTCGATGGCGACCTGGCCCTGGTACGGCGTGGTGCTGTTCTCGATCGCCACGGCCATCCTTGCCTGGGTCGGTGGCAGGACGCGCCGCCGCCGTGAGGAAGCGGAAACCGATGCGAGCGTCACCGGTCTGGGCGGTCTGCGCCAGATCATGGAGACGATGCGGCAGGACCAGATGTTCCAGGCGAAGGAGATCGAGCGCCTGCGGCACCTGATGATCGACGAGGCCAGCAAGATGGGCCGCCTACGGGCGCGTGTCGCGCATCTCGAATCCCTGCTGCGCACGGCGGGTATCCCTGTTCCACCTGAGACCGGCGAATGAAACAGCATCGCGGCATCACCGCCAGCTTCCTCGCGTTGGTGGTGGTGACCGGCGCCGGCTATCTGGATTTCTACATCCTGCAGAACGGCCTGCCGCGCTCCACGGACACCGCGAACGTCGTGGTGATGATCTTGACCGCCTGGAACGGCATTGCCGCGATGGTCTGCAATTACTACTACGGCGCGTCGCACGACGCGAAGCGCGCCACCGAAATCATGGGCGCGGCCGTGCCATCGCCGGAGCCCAACGCTACCGAATCGGCGAAGGCGAACGGCTCATGAGACGCAATGATCTCGATCCATCCCGCGGCATCGTGTGGGCATGCGTTGCTGCGCTGGCGATCTACGGCGTGGCCATTCTTGCGTGGGTACTGCGGTGATCAAGTTCCTGCTGCAGGCCATCTTCGGCGTGCTGCTCAAGGCGCTGCAGGGCTGGTGGCAGCGGCACAAGGCCGAGAGGGACAACGCCACCACCACCGCCAACCGCGATGCCGCTCTGGCCGATGCCCAGCGCCAGCGTGACAACGCGGCCGTAGCCGTCGAGGAAAGCCATGCGCAAACCGATGCTGCTGTTGACCGCGTGCGTGCTGATGACAGCCTGCGCGAGCAGTCCGACGACGTCCAGCGTGCGATCGACGCCGCCAACCGTGGCGTGCGCGGAGCATGAGCCTGCGGAGCGCCTGGGCGCGTATCCGGTCGGGCCTGTCGGCGTGGACGGCACGCATCCGGGCGACTTCGACCAGCTCCGCGCCTACAGCCGCGAGCAAGCCGTCTGGGCCGTCCGTGCCGCTGGTGTCGTCCAGCGCAACGCGATCCAACGCGACACCACCGCTACCTGCCTCGACGCCTATCGCGCTCGCGGCATCATCCGCTGACCTGGAGTCTGCTATGAACTTCAAAGCCATCCTCACCGCGCTGACGCTGGTGCCCTCGCTGCTGACCCTGGTCGATGAAACCGTGAAGTCGGTCGAGGCCTCGCTGGAAGGTTTCAGCGGCGCCGACAAGTTGAAAGCCGCGCTGGCGAAGCTGGACGTCTACCTCGATGCATTCGCCGCCGACGTGGCGGTGCTGGCCAGCTTGAAGACCATCCTGACGCCGCTGGTCAATGCCGCGGTGGCCGCGTTCAACGTGGCCGGCCTGTTCAAGAAGGCCGACAAGACCGTGGCCAGCTGATCGGGCCACCACCGTGCCACTCGTCGCCATCATCGTCGCCCTGGCCGCGATGGTGGGCCTGATCGTGTGGCTGGTGGTGGAGATCCGCATGGATCGAAAGACGCAGGAACGCTACCGCGTCACGACGCCGCGCCCGCGTGATCGGCTTCCGCCCCACCCCTGAGAACCCCATGACCGATGAACCGCTGATCTGGACGACCAAGGGAAACCTGCCGGTCGCCGCGCTGCAGTACAGCCACGCGTGGGAAGAAACCACCGAGTACCTGAAATTCAGCGAGACCTACACGCTCGACGGCGAAGTGGTCAAGCAGTCCGCTCACGTCTACGTGAAGCAGGGCATTCCCGTGCAACCCGATCAAGGATCTTTCTGATGGCCAATACCGCCGCTGTCTGCACCAGCTTCAAGGTGGACCAGTTCAATGGCATCCACGCCTTCGGCACGTCGGTCGTGCGCGCCGCGACCACGGCGGACACGTTCAAGGCCGCGCTGTATCTGGCCTCGGGCAGCCTGGGTGCGTCCACCACGACCTACTCGACCACCAGCGAGGTCAGCGGCACCGGCTACACCGCTGGCGGCGTGACCGTGACGAATGCGACCGCGCCCACCAGTTCGGGCACCACCGCGTATTGGACGCCGTCCGCCTCGTTCGCCTGGACCACCATGACGGCCTCGGCCTTCGATGCGGTGCTGCTCTACAACTCGACGCAGAGCAACAAGGCGGTGGCCGTGTTCAACTTCGGCTCGCAGACCGTCACGGCGTCAAATTTCACCCTTACCATGCCGGCGAACGCCGCCGCCACCGCGCTACTGCAGATCGCCTGATCACCCATGGCTGACTTGTCCGCCTGGCACACTGCGCTCGGTACTGTTGCGACGGCGCAGGCGCGCGTGCTGTGGGTGGGCGACTCGATCTTCGAAGGTACCGGCGCCACCACGCTCCGCAAGCGGGCACTCGATCTGATACTGGATGGCCTGGTGCGCACGCATCCGGTCGCCGGCTACGGTCGCTGCGAATACCTGCCGGCGCATTTCGCGATCCCGAACACGATCACGCCATGGGCGCCAGCCTGGGCCACGAGCAGCTCGGGCACGGTCACCAACTACAACGCCGGGATCGGCGGCGACACCGGCACACCGACCAACACGTTCGGGCTGGGCATGCGCAGCGCCGACATGGGCACGAGCGCGGTGCTCACGTACACCGTCACCGGCACCGATGTCGACGTGTGGACCTGCGCCGGCGGCTCGTTCGCGGTGTCGATCGACGGCGGCGCCTACGGCACGACGATCACCACCACGGGGCAGAACGCCTACGCGGACACCACGCAGGTGCATCTCGGCGCGTCCGGGTCGCACACGGTGGCGATCAAGCGAGTAGCGGGCACGGTCCACTTTCTGGGGCTGACCGTGTACGACGGCGGCCGGGACAAGGGCATCGTGCTGTATGACGCCTGCCACTTTGGCGCAGCGGTTCCGGACTTCTACGACGCAGCAACACCGTCCGCGCCGCAGAATGCAAAGTACATCCGCAACTTGCAGTTGGTTGACCCGCATCTGGTGGTGCTGAACACCGGCCTGAACAACGATCCGTCGCTGACCGTCGACCAGGTGCTGACTCAGTACGCCGCACTGATTGACGTGACCTTGGCGACATTGCCAGTCGCATCGATCACGGCTTGCATGGTCTACAACCAAGCATCACCCGACACGATCATCAATTCGGCGGGCGAAACGTACGGGTATTTCTACGCGCAGGCGAAAGCCATGCTCGTCGGTAAGGAAATACCCGCGCTGGAACTTGCGAGCAGTATGCCGAACGTCTGGGAAGATGGCGGGGTGCACTACCAGCCTGATGGCCTGCACATGAAGGATGCGGGCGACGTGCTGGCGGCTCAGGCCGTCGGGATGTTCGTCGACCCTGCGTATGCCGTGACGCCAGCCATAGCCGTCGGCGCCTCAGTGTCCAGCACCACGCCAACCAGTGCGCCGATCACCACGCAGGAAACGGGGAGCGCACTGCTGGCGGTCCAGATCGGCGCCATCCCATCGGCGTCATCGCTCACGTTGACGGACAACAAGGGCAACACGTTTAGCGAGGTGCGAAGCCTCACTTACGGCGGCGCCTACGCCGCAAAGGTCTGGGTGTGCGACAACGCGGCAGGCGGTTCCGGCCACACCTTCACGCAGGGCGGCGATCCAACGCTTGGCAGCGTGTCGATTGTCGAGATCATGGATGCCGCGACATCAGGTGTCGTGCGCGCCAGTAATGGCACGGTCACGCTGAGCGCGGGGCCTTGGCCCACGGGATCGGCAACCGCTGTTGCGGGCGACCTGTCCGTGGCTTTCGTTGGATACGATTACGACACCGACCCCGCCACGGTTACTGCTGGTGCTGGCTACTCGGTAGAGACCCAGAGCACATCATCCAGCGCATTGCACACCGCCATCGCGACGCATGCCGAAACAGGCACGCCGGCCTCAACCAGCTTCACGCCAAGCCCCTCTCAGGGTATGGCGGGCGGCTTTGCCTTCATCGCGACGGTGAAGCCCAGTGCCAACGTGGCAGTCGGTCTTACTGGTCAGTCGGTCACGGTTGCCCGTGGCGCGATCAGCGTTGCGTCATCCGACGTGACCGTGGCGCTTACCGGTCGGTCAGTGACCACAGCGCGCGGTACGTTCGCTGCGGCGCGTTCGCGGGCGCTCACGGGCAACAGGGCGACGGATCACGCCGGCGCGGTCAAGGCGGCGGCGTCGAAAGCCATTCTCGGTCAAAGCATCGCCGCGAGCCTGGGATCGGTAACGGCGGTATCAGGCGGAACCAGTGTCGCACTGGCCGGCGCGAGCGTTGCCACGGCGCACGGTGACGTGCTGCCGGGCTTCGCTGCCGGGCTTGCTGGCCGCTCCACGGCAGTACTGTCGGGCAGTGTTGCGGCATCCGCGTCGACGCACCTCGACGGGCAGGCGGCCACCGCATCAGCCGGTGCGGTCAGCGCCGTGCCGGAGGTGCGCGTGGCCCTGTCGGGTGCATCGATGTCGGTGCAGATGGGCACGGTGGCCGCGCAGCACACCGCGGCGGTCACTGGGCAGGATGCGACGTATGCCCTGGGTGCGCCGACGGCCGTAGCCGACCACAGCGTTTCCGTGGCGCTTGCCGGCCTGTCGGCAACGGCGGATCGCGGCACGCTGGCGCCCGCACATTCGACAGCAACCACCGGGCAGCGGTCCACCACCAACACCGGCACATTGACGGCCGTGGCGGGGCACAACGTCAGCGTGGGCCTGACCGGCGTAGCCATCACCGCGCTGCACGGCGATGCGTTGAGCGCCGTCTTGCCAACCCTGGGTGGAGCGCGCATCGCGGCCGCGTGTGGCGAGATGGCGGTGTCGCGTGATGTCACGGTATCGGGTGCATCGGCAGCTTTCGTCGCCGGCTCGCTCACGCCACGCAGCGGCATCCTGATCACCGAACCCAACCGCACGGCGTTGTTCGCAGCTGAGCAGCGCACCGCCACCATCGCCCCAGACCAACGCGCGGCGCGCTTCGCCGCCTGACCGGAGACGCCTGATGTTCACCGGTCTTTCGCCCATGAATCCGCTGGACGAGAACGTGCCATTCGTCGCGGATTTCTCGAACGTGCT
Source organism: Rhodanobacter fulvus Jip2 (assembly GCF_000264315.1). Lineage (GTDB taxonomy): Bacteria > Pseudomonadota > Gammaproteobacteria > Xanthomonadales > Rhodanobacteraceae > Rhodanobacter > Rhodanobacter fulvus. Next base: position 63,223 of record NZ_AJXU01000051.1, on the reverse strand, counting down.
GGGCCTGGGCGAGACCATCGCGAGCGTGGAAGGCGTGCATCTGAATCCCGAAAGCATCGACGTGGGCGCCGGTACGGTCGTCAACGGTGCGCGCACGGCATGCGCCGTGCAGTTCACGCTGGGCAATGGCGCGCCCGGCAAGCACTACATCATCAGCGTCTCGATCGTCAGCACGGCCGGCGTGCATCTGACGCGCGAGGCGTCGCTTCGGGTGAGTACGTAATCATGGCCAGGCCAACCGCTTTCAAACCCGAGTACGTGGCGCAGGCGAAGAAGCTTGCCGCCACGCTCGGCGCCACGGACGTCGAGATCGCCCTGTTCTTCGGCGTGAGCGACCGAACGATCTACCGCTGGAAGCTCGATCACCCCGCCTTCGCCAAGGCACTGAAGGTGGGCAAGGCGCCGGCCAACGAACGGGTGAAGCGCTCGCTCTACCTGCGCGCGGTTGGCTACAGCCATCCGGCGGAGGAAGTGTTCTGCAGCAACGGGAAGGTGACGCGCGTTCAGACGGTCAAGCACTACCCGCCGGACACCGCGGCGGCGATCTTCTATCTCTGCAACCGGGACAAGGAAAACTGGAAGCAGAAGAACCAGACCGAGCACACCGGCCCGGGCGGCGGTCCGATCCAGTCCATCAGCACCACCACCACCGACCCCATCGAGGCCGCGCGCATCTACCAGCAGGTGATGTCGGGCGAGAAATAATGCCGATTCCCTTCGCGTTCGATTTCAAGCGCCCCGACTATCTGGCCGCTTTCGAATGGCGCGTGGAGCGGCTGCAGCGGATCCGCAAGAACCCGGGCGTCATTCCCGGCATGAAGGCGTTCTACAGGGACAACCCGGCGCAGTTCATCATCGACTGGGGCGTGACGTTCGATCCGCGAAATGCAGAACGTGGTCTGCCGACGCTGGTGCCGTTCCTGCTATTCCCCCGCCAAGAGGAGTGGGTGGCATGGTTCATGGAGCGGTGGAAGGCCCAAGAGGATGGCATCACCGAAAAGACCCGCGACATGGGTATGTCCTGGCTCACGATGTCGATGTCGTGCACGGTCTGCTTGTTCCAGCCGCAAATATCCGTTGGCTGCGGTTCGCGGAAAGAAGAGTACGTCGATGTAATCGGTGATCCCGATTCACTGTTCGAGAAAGGCCGCATCTTCCTGCAGAATCTCCCGGCGGAGTTTCGCGGCGGCTGGGATCGCAAGTTGCACGCCAGCTACATGAAGCTGCAGTTTCCGGAATCCGGCTCGATCTTGAGCGGCGAGGCGGGTGACGGCATTGGCCGCGGTGGTCGCGCCAGCTTCTACATCGTTGACGAATCGGCGTTCCTTGCTCGCCCGCAACTGGTGGACGCCTCGCTCTCCCAGACGACGAACTGCCGGCAGGACATCAGTACGCCAAACGGGCGCGCCAACTCGTTTGCGGAGCGGCGCCACGGCGGCAAGGTCAAGGTATTCACGTTTCACTGGCGCGACGATCCGCGAAAGGATCAAGCGTGGTACGACAAGCAGGTTGAGCGCCTTGACCCGGTGACGGTGGCCCAGGAAATCGACATCGATTATTCGGCGTCGGTTGAAGGCGTGCTGATTCCTTCGGCATGGGTGCAGGCGGCGATAGATGCGGACAAGAAGCTTGGCATCGAGATCACCGGCGCGCTCGGCGGCGCGTTGGACGTTGCTGATGAAGGTGTTGACCTCAATGCCTTCGGCGTTTCGCGGGGCGTTCGGATCGAACATCTGGAATCGTGGTCAGGCAAAGGTGACGACATCTTCGGCACCGTGCAACGCGCATTTCGAATCAGTGACGACCGTGGCGTGGCGGCCTTCATGTACGACGCTGATGGTCTCGGCGCTGGCGTCCGTGGTGACTCTCGCGTCATCAACGAGCAGCGGGTGAACAAGGGCAGCTCAGTGATTCGAGTAAGCCCGTTCCGCGGCTCTGGTGCCGTCTACGACCCCGAGGGCGAGATGGTGAAGGAGCGGAAGAACAAGGACTTCTTCGCCAACGCCAAGGCGCAGGCGTGGTGGTCTCTGCGTACACGGTTTCAGAAAACCTACCGTGCCGTGGTCGAGGGCATGGATTACAGCATGGATGATCTGATCGTCATCCCCGGTGATTTGCCGGAGCGAGTGAAGCTGGTGTCGGAGCTGTCGCAGCCGACGTACACCATCAACGCGGTCGGCAAGATTGTGATCGACAAGGCGCCGGAAGGCAGCCGGTCACCCAATCATGCAGACACGGTGATGATCCTGTTCCAGCCCGGTCATCGGGCGTTGGACGTTTGGGCAGCATTGGCCGCCTGACTCACCGGACACGATTCAATGAGCCGACGCAACCGCCGCAGCGCCAACAAATCCGCGCCGGCGGGAGAGGTGCAGGCCACGCCGACCGGCGACAGCTTCGCCAACTTCGCGGCGAAGATGGGCGCCAACGCGTCCAACCTGCAGGGCGGAGCGACCTACGACTTCACGTTCCGAACCCGCAACTACCGCCAGCTCGAATGGATGTACCGAACGTCCGGCATTCTGCGCAAGGCGATCGACATCATCCCGGACGACATGACGCGCGAGGGTATCGAGCTCAGTTCCGACGCGGACCCAGACGACCATCGCAAGCTGACCGAGGCCATGAACCGCATGGGTCTGTGGGACGCGCTGGGTGACGGCGTCCGCTGGGCACGGCTGTACGGTGGCGCGGTCACGGTCTACCTGATCGACGGGCAGGATATGAGCCAGCCGCTGCGCCTGGATTCGATCCGGCCGGGCCAGTTCAAGGGCGTCTACACGATGGACCGCTGGCAGCTCACCCCGGCATTGACGGAGGTGGTGACCGAGTTCGGCCCGGAGCTGGGAAAGCCGCTCTATTACGACGTGATCCTGGACGGCTCGCCGCTGCAGGGCCGACGCATCCACTACACGCGTCTGGCGCGCTTCGTCGGCGCCGAGCTTCCCTTCCGGCAGGCCTACACCGAGATGGGCTGGGGACAGAGCTACATCGAGCAGTGGTTCGACCGCCTGATCGCCTTCGACTCAGCGACCACCGGCGCGGCGCAGCTGATCCACAAGGCGCATCTGCGCACGCTGAAAATCAAGCAGCTGCGCGAGATTCTGGCCGGCCCGGACCAGCTCAAGCGCGGCCTGTACAACCAGGTCGAGTTCATGCGCGTGGCGCAGACGATCGAAGGTCTGACGGTGCTGGATGGTGACGACGATTTCGAAACGAATACTTACACGTTCGCCGGTCTGGACGACCTGATGAATCAGTTTTCGCAGCAATTCGCGGCGGTGACGGATATTCCCATGGTGCGCCTGTTCAGCCAGTCGCCGGGCGGCCTCAATTCCACCGGCGACACCGACATGGAAATGCATTACTCCATGATCCGGCAGAACCAGGAGCGCAAGTTCCGCACGCCGCTGGCCGTGCTGCTGGACATCCTCCACCGCTCGGAGCTGGGCCGCCCGCCGGAAGATGGTTTCGGCTTCGACTTCAACCCGCTCGACCCGCTGAGCGAGGCCGAGGGCGCGGAGATCTTCGGCAAGGTGGCCACGGCCATCGGCAGCCTGTCGTCTGGCGGCATCCTGATGCGCCCAACGGCGCTGAAGGAGCTGCAGAAGGCGTCGGAAATCACCGGCTACGGCAGCACGATCACGCAAGAAGACATCGAGGACGCCGAGAATGACCCTCCGACCATTCCTAACGCTGGACCGGAGGACGAACCAGGTCTGGAAGGAACCAAGGGCACGCAGCGCTGAGCGGTGGTACGCCGTCCAGTTGCGAAAGGTGGCGCGGCAGATTGATGACCTGGTGCGCGGCCAGTTCGGCGAGGACACCGACCCCGCCGAGGTGACGCCGCGCATCGTCGAGACGCTTCAACGCTACGCCAGCACGCTGACAAGCTGGGCCGGATCCGTCGCCGATCGCATGATCCTGGACGTGGACCGGCTGGACCGGCAGGAATGGATGAGCCGCAGCGAGGAAATCGGACGCGGCCTGATGGACGAGATCCTGCACGCGCCAACCGGTGAAGCCTTCCGGGACATTCAGGCGCGGCAAGTGGCACTGATCCGCAGCCTGCCCACGGACGCGGCGGAGCGGGTGCAGAAACTGGCGATGGAGGCGGTGGTGGGTGGCACGCGGGCGAAGGACGTCGCGGCCGAGATCATGCGCACCGGTGAGGTCACGAAATCGCGGGCCAACCTGATTGCCGTCACTGAGGTGAGCCGGGCGCAGACCGGGCTTGTGCAGGCGCGCTCCATGTTCGTTGGCTCTGTTGAGTACGACTGGATCACGGCGGGCGACACGGACGTGCGCCCTGATCACAGGCGATTGAGTGGAAAAATCATCCGCTGGGATGACCCGCCCATCGCCGACACACGCAATGGAGCGAGGGCGCACGCGGGCTGCATCTATCGATGCCGCTGCTGGGCGAAGCCACGAATCCCTGGAGTGAATTGAGACATCCTCCAGCGCTAGAAGTAGCATGCACGCATGAAAAGCATCGACCTGACATTCTACGAAGTTGGCGAAAAGGCTCCGGATCAGGGCATGCCGATCCTCGTGTTGCATGAGGGCGGATGGGTTGTTGGGGCGCTTTACGGCGAGGTGTGGCGCGAGGCCTCGTTTTCCGAAGATCAGCTTCATGGCGTTATAGGGTGGTGCGAACTGCCTGCGCCCTGGCGTTGCCGCGTATAGCTCGAGTCAAGCGCCCAGCACCGGCCACAACACATTCACCCGAAGCCCGCCCAGTGCGGGCTTTTTATTACCCGGAGTCCTGACATGGCGCGAGCCTACACAACCCACAAGCTCGGCCCGCGCCGCTCGCTGACGCCCGAAGGCTTCCTGATCTGCCACGACGTGCCGGTGGCCAGCATCGGTGAGTTGCTGTACGGGCGTGGCGAGGTGCCGCTGCAGACCGGCGACGACGGCTTCATCCGCGTGACTCGCACGGCTGACGACCTCTTTAGCGAGATCACGCTGTCCAGCTGCGAAGGCAAGCCGGTCACGTTCAAGCATCCGCCCGGCCTGAAGGTCACCGCCGACAACTACGCCACCGTGATGCGCGGGCACATGAGCAACGCGCGCCGCGGTACCGGCTCGGATGACGACGTCATTCTGGCCGACCTCACCATCTTTGACCGACCCACCATCGACGCCATCACGTCGGGCCAGGCCGAAGAGGTCTCGATCGGGTACGAGGCGAGTTACACCCAGGACGCGCCCGGCAGAGGCCGGCAGACCAACATTGTTGTCAACCATGTGGCCGTGGTCCCGAAAGGGCGATGCGGACCGCGCTGTGCCATCGGAGATGAGGAACTGACCATGAACTGGCTCGAAAAGCTGAAAGCGGCGATTGCCGAGAAAATCCGCACCGGTGACGCCGACGGCGCCGCTGCCCTGATCACCCAGGCCGAGGCCGAACGCGACGCCGAACTGGCGGCCGCAGCGAAGCCCACCGGCGACACCCAGGCGGTGACGCTGGATGCGGCCACGCTGGCGATCATCACCAAGCTGGGCGAGCGCGTGGAAGCGATCGAGACCGGCCTGCAGGCGAAAGCCACCGCCGACGCGGAAGCCGCCGCTGCCGCCGAGAAGGCAAAGGAACAGGCCGCCACGGCCGACGCCGAGCTGGTGACGCTGTACCCGGCCAGCCGTGCGCAGGACATCGCCAGCAAAGCCGAGATTCTGGCCCCTGGCTTCACCATGCCCACGGTCGATGCCACCGCTACCGCCGACTGCGCCGCCGCGCTGTGCGGCTGCCAGCGTGCCGTTCTGGCCAAGTCCTACGCCGGTGACGGCAAGGCCTCCATCGACATCATCCTCGCCGGTCGCACGCTGGACACCGAGGGCATGGATGCGCCGACCATCGACGGCATCTTCAACGCCGCCGCCGCGGTGCGCGCGATGCAGAACAACGCACTCACCACCGGCAACAAGCCCGAGGGCTACAAGCCGCCCCTCAACCCCATCGAACGCATGAAGCAGGGCATCGCCAAAGTGCACAACACCAAGGCCGCATAACGGCACTCACTGAGGAATCACCATGACCGCTTATCTCAAGAGCTTGCCGTTCGGCGCCCCTGGCGTGCTGAGCCGGCCCCACGTCCACACCAACGAGCCGCAGATGGTCAACTCTGCCGCCGCCCCGACCGCTTACGGCGTGCCGGTGAAGATGGTTTCCGGCAAGGTCAACGCCATTGCCGCCTCCGACGCCGCTTCGGTGGTGTATGGCTTCCTGGTGCGCCCCTTCCCGTCGCAGGACTTCGCCTTCCCCGGTGACTTCGGCGGGGCAACGCCGCCCACCAGCGGCACCGTCAGCGTGATGCGCCGCGGCTACATGCTGGTGCACGTGAACGCCGGTACCGCCGCGCCGCAGGGTGTCGTGTACATGCGTGTCGCCACGCCGGCCACGGGCAAGCCTGTCGGCGGTATCGAGGCCGTTGCCGACAGCACCAACACCGTGGTGATCGCTGGCGCCACGTTCCAGACCGCCGCCGATGCCGATGGTGTCGCCGAGATCGCCTACAACATCTGACCCCTACCCACAGCGTCACCACCGGGCCGCCCTTGAGGCGGTTTTTTTGTGGCCGCGATTCGGAGACCTACCCCATGAAGCAGCTGATCCTCCCCCGGTCCGTCCGGGCCTTCACCGCGGACCACGCGGCCGACCCCTCGCAGATGCAGGGCCTCACCCTGGATGCGGCCACCATCGACTCGGCTGGCGCCTTCCTGATGGGCGAACTGGAGCGTTTCGACCAGCGCCTGTATGAACCGCTGGTGCAGTTCACCTGGTCGCGCGACATCGACATCCGCTCGGATGTGACGCTGGCCGACGAGGTGTCGAGCTTCGCGCGCATCAACTACGGCGCCAACCCGGGCACGTCGTCGGGCAGCAAGAAGAGCTTCATCTCGACGGTGGCCGATGCGCTGCCGACCGTCTCGGTCGATCTGCAGAAGCAGTTCATGCCACTGACCCCATGGGGCATGTCGCTGCAGTGGTCGGTGTTCGAACTGGCCGCCAGCCAGAAAGTGGGTCGGCCGATCGACTTGCAGAAGGCCAACGCCATGAACCTGAAATGGAACATGGATCTGGACGAGCAGACCTACATCGGCGACACGCAACTCGGCGTCTCCGGCCTGTTCAACAACCCGAACGTGTCCACGTCGAATGCGCCCAACGGTGCGGCCTCGTCGCCACTGTGGGCGAACAAGACGCCGACCGAGATCCTGGCAGACGTCAATGCGGTGCTGAACGCCGCGTGGGCCGCGTCGGGCTACAAATACGTACCCACCGAGATTCGCCTGCCGCCGGCGAACTTCTCGTACATCAACGCGCAGCTGATCTCCACCGCGGGTAGCCGCTCGATCCTGAACTACCTGGCCGAGAACTCGCTGTCCAACGCGCAGAACGGCGTGCCGCTGCGCATCCTGCCGGTGAAGTGGCTGACCGGCGCGGGCGCCAGCGGGACCAATCGCATGGTGGCCTACACCAAGCGCGAGGACCTGGTGCGCCTGCCGGTGGTACCGCTGCAGCGCACGATGCTGCAGGTCAAGGGCATCTTCCAGACCACCGACTACTACGGCAAGTTGGGCGCCGTCGAGTTCCCCTACACCGAAACCATCGCCTACATGGATGGCATCTGAGGAGAACGACATGGCAAAGATCAACCTTTCGCGCGCCATTACCCTGAACAAGGACGATGGCACCGTGCTGGAACTCCCGGCCGGCGAGCAGACCGTCGACAAGGACGTCGCCAGCCACTGGTTCGTGCAGGCTCACCTTGTCGGCGCAACGGATGACGGCGAAGCGGCCGAGAACGAGGCGCGCGAGGCGGCGGAACAGGCCGAGAAGGCCGCCGCTGCCGAGAGGGAAGCGGCCGAGAACGAGGCGAAGGGCAAGGAAGCGGCCAAGGGCAAGACCACCACCGGCAAGAGCACGGGCTGATGTTCGACCTCTCGCTGTTCCGGGATACGTTTCCGGCCTTCGCAGACCTGAGCGTCTACCCGGACGCGAGAGTGTCGTTTCAAGGCTCACTGGCAGACAAGCTCTACGGGGATGACCCGTGGGGCGACCTGCAGGGCTATGTGGCGATGCTCGCGGTCGCCCATGCGCTGTCGATGCAGGGCAAGTCGGGCGGATCGAGCGGCGGCGTCAAGGGCGTGGTGTCGGCCAAGTCGGTGGACAGGGTTTCCGTTTCCTACGACGTCAGCGCCACCACGTACAAGGATGCGGCCTACTTCAACGGCTCTCCCTACGGCGTGGAGTTGTACTGGCTGATCCAGATGGCCGGGGCCGGTCCGATGCACGTGATGGGTAACTCGACGGTGCTGCCGTGGCAATTCTGACGGGCATCAAGGTCAAGAAAGACGAACTGCGTAGCGTCCTGGCCGCCATCAAGCGGGCAACGCGCGAGAACCTGCTGGTCGGCATCCCGTACTACCACACGGCGCGGCCGGGCGAGGTCGGCATCTCGAACGCGGATCTGGGTTACATCCACGAGTTTGGCGCGCCGGCGGCCAATATTCCGGCGCGCCCGGCACTGATTCCCGGCGTGCTTGCCGCCACGAAGCAAGCCACGGCACTGATGGCTGATGGCATGTCCGACGAGATGGCGGGGCAGCGCGGTTCCGCGCATATCAGCCTGCACAAGGCCGGCTTGGTGGCGGTCAACTATGTGCGGCAGACGATCACTGACGGCGTCGAGCCGGAATTGTCGGAGGTGACGATCCGTCGGCGCCTGGAGCGAGGGCGTACCGGCACGACGCCATTGCTCGACACCGGGCAGTACCGCAACGCATTCACGTATGTGATTCGCCACAAGGGCCAAACCGATGCCGCTGCTTGACGTCTCTGATGTTCTTGACGACGAGGACTTCGCCGACGAGCTGAGGCTGACCGTGCGCGCGGTGACGATAGATGGCAATGGCCGCGGGCAGACGAGCGAAAGCACCACGCCGATCTGCGGCGTCGTCACCAGCGACAAGGGGCGCAACCGCGACCTGATCGCCGAGGGCCAGCGCGTCGTCGGGTCGATCCTGGTGCACACGGGTACCCGGCTCACCTCCGGCGGCGAGGGACGCGAGGCGGATGCGGTGACCTGGAATGGGCGCCAGTACACCGTGGTGTCGATCGACGACTACAGCCGATACGGCGAGGGCTTCATCTGCGCGCATTGCGACCTGATGCCGCTCAGTGGTGGCGCCGATGGCCAATGACTCGACCACGGCCGGTTATCTGGCGCCGACCGGCACCGTGGTGGCCGATGACGCGCTGGAGGACATCTTCACCGGCATGGTCGTCGGCATCGCCGGGATTGCGGCCGGCCTCGTGCGTCCACGCTGGCAGACCAACCCGCCACCGATCCCCGCGGCCAGCGTGAACTGGTGCGCGATCGGGATCACCACCACGACACCTGACGCCAACGCCGCCATCAGCCATTCGCCCGGGCTGGATGGCGAGGGCATCGACAACCTGCTGCGCCACGAGGACATCGAGGTGATGGCCAGCTTCTACGGCCCACAGGGCCAGGCCAACGGTCTGCGCCTGCGCGACGGCCTGCAGATCGCGCAGAACCGCGACACGCTGGCGCTGGCGGGCGTGTCGTTCGTGTCCGCCGGCATCCTGAGGAATGCGCCCGACCTCGCCAATCAGCAGTGGATCAGGCGCTACGACCTGCTGCTGACCTTCCGCCGCGCCGTCGCACGTACCTACAACATCCGCAACCTCCAGTCCGCTGACGGCAACGTTTCGGATGGAAGCACTTCCGTCGACTTCGCCGTGACAGACGGCCAACCCTAGAGGATTCACCCATGACCCTTTCCGTCAGCAGCGTCGTCAACGTCACGGTGAGCCTCTCGCCGACGGCGGCGGCAGAGCGCAACTTCGGCTCGATCCTGATTCTTGGATCGTCCGGCATCGTCACGACCGCCGAACGGCTTCGCGCCTACACGAATCTCGACGACATTGCGGTCGACTTCGGCACGACCGCGCCGGAGTACAAGGCCGCCGCGCTGTTCTTCGCGCAGAGCCCGCAGCCTTCGCTGGCCTACCTGGGCGAGTGGGCCCAGAGCGCGACCAGTGCGTCGATTCGGGGCGGCGTGCTGACGCTGGCTGATCAGGCCATCGGCCCATTCCAGGCGATCACCTCCGGTACGCTCAGCCTGTCCATCAACGGGACGGTAAAGAACCTCACCGCGCTCGACTTCAGCGACGACGACAATCTGAACGCGGTGGCTGGCACGCTGACCACTGCGTTGACCAGCGCGGGCACGGTGACCTGGAATGCCGCGGCGGCGCGTTTCGAGATCGTCAGCGCCACCACGGGCATCACCAGCACGATCACCGCAGCGGCTGACGGCGCCGTGGCCAGCCTGCTCAAGATGCAGGCCTCACAGGCGGAGGCGCCGGTCGCTGGCGTCGCGGCGGAAACCTTGGTCGATGCCGTGGCCGACCTGGCCGACAAGTCGTCGGACTGGTACGGCCTGGTGGTTGCTGCGGCGGGTGTCGATGATGACGATGTGCTGGCGGTTGCCGCCTTCATCGAAGGTGTCGGCACCTCCCGGGTGTATGGCGTCACGTCGCAGGATGCGCAGGAGCTGGTGACCGGGCAAACAACCTCGCTGGGCTACCGCCTCGCGCAGCTGAAATACCAGCGCACCTTCTGGCAGTACAGCTCCAGCAACCCGTATGCCGCCGCGTCGGCGTTCGGGCGCGCCTTCACCGTCAACTTCGACGGCTCCAACACCACGATCACGCTCAAGTTCAAGCAGGAGCCGGGCGTCGTCGCGGAAGACATTTCCGCCTCGCAGGCCGCCGCCATCAACGCGAACCACGGCAACGTGTTCGTGAAGTACAACAACGCGACAGCGATCCTGCAGCAGGGCGTGGTGGCCAATGGCTACTACTTCGACGAGGTGCACGGGCTGGCCTGGTTGCAGAACGCCGTGCAGACGGCGGTTTACAACCTGCTCTACACGAACCCGAAGATCCCGCAGACGGATGCCGGCGTGAACCAGCTGGTCACCACGATCAACCGCACGCTCGACCAGTCGGTGACGAATGGCCTGGTCGCGCCGGGCGTGTGGAATGCCGCGGGCTTCGGTTCGCTGAGCCAGGGCGACACGCTCTCGACCGGCTTCTACGTCTACGCGCCGAAGATCGCCACGCAGAGCCAGGCCGACCGCGAGGCCCGCAAGGCGCCGCCGATCCAGATTGCCCTCAAGCTCGCCGGTGCGGTTCACAGCGCCGATGTCCTCATCAACGTGAACCGATAAAAGGAGCTTCACGCCATGTCTCAGACCTACTCGTTTCTCGACGTCAACGCGACGCTTGCCGGCGTCACCGGCGTCATCGACCTGGGCGCCGGTGTCGGCAATGCCGCCGAGGGCATCACCGTGGAAATGGCCAACGACAAGAACGTCATGACCATGGGCGCCGACGGCAACGGCATGCACAACCTGATGGGCGACAAGTCCGGCCAGATCACCGTGCGGCTGCTCAAGACCTCGCCGGCCAACGCCAAGCTATCGGTGGCCTACAATGCCCAGACCATCAGCTCCCGCCTGCACGGACAGAACGTCATCACCATCACCAACCCCGTCAGCGGCGACACCATCGTCGGCCGTGGCGCCGCGTTCAAGCGCCAGCCGACCAACACCTATGCCAACGAGGGCGGCACGATGGAGTGGGTGTTCGACGTGATCAAGATCGACCAGCTGCTGGGCAGCCTCGCGGACGCCTTCTGATGAACTTCGAAATCAACGGCCACGAGTACTCCAGCCGCAAGCTCGACACGTTCAAGCAGCTGCACCTGGTCCGCCGCGCCGCGCCGGCCCTGGGCAGCATCGTCAAGGCCCAGCAGCAAGGCGCCAAGACAATCGTGGATTACGCCGGGCCGATGGCCGATGCCATTGCCGGCCTGCCCGAGGATGACTTCGACTGGGTGGTGCACACCTGTCTCGGCGTGGTGCAGCGCAAGCAGGGCAGCAATTGGACCGCGGTGGATACCAACGCCACGCTGATGTTCGATGACATCGAGTTGCCGGAGCTGCTGCAGATTCTCGGCAAGGTGATCATGGAGAACCTGGGGCGTTTTTTTCCACAGAGCGTTATCAGCGACTCGCAAGCCCCGCAGGCGCCCCAGCCGTAAGCCGTTGGCGAACCCTTCCCGGTGGCGAAGACTGGCTTCTTCGCCCCGTGATCAAGGGCATGTGCCGCTACGAAAGCTTGCTCGACTGCACCCTTGACCTCGCGGACATCGCTCTGATGAACGATGCGCTCGACGTGATGGACGACAACCGCACCCTGGCCGAAGAGGCATCGAAGTAATGGAATCGTCCGTCATCCGAGAGTTTCTCGTCAGCCTTGGCTACGAGGTAAACGGCACCCAAGAGCGCCAGTTCGTGCGCGGCGTGGAGAAATCCACCAAGGTGGTGGCCGGGCTGGGCGTGGCCCTGACTGCGCTGGTGGCCGGTACCGTGGCTGCCACCAATGCGATGGAGCGGATGTTCTTCGCCTCGCAGCGCTCGCAGGCGTCGGTGCGCGGCATCCAGGCGATGCAGTACGCCGTGGCCGATCTAGGCGGTTCCGCTGACGGTGCGTTGAACGCCATCGAGAGCATCGCGCGCTTCATGCGTGAGAAGCCGGGCGGCGAGTCGTGGATCAAGGCGCTGGGCGTGCAGACCCGTGACGCCAACGGCCAGATGCGCGACACCAGCGAGATCATGGCCGACATTGGCCAGCGGCTGGCGAAGATGCCGTATTACCGGGCGGCGCGGTATGCGCAGGTGCTGGGGATCGACGAAAAGACGCTGATCGCGTTGCGCAGCGGGGTGGGCAAGTTCTCCGACGAGTACAAGCGCATGGCCAAGGCCGTGGGCTACGACTCCGAGGGGGCGGCGAAGACCTCGCACGGCTTCATGGTGCAGCTGCGCGGCCTGGGTAGCTATGTCGACATCCTTGGCAAGAAGTTCTTCACGGCCTTCGCCGGCACGCTGACCCCTGTCATCGAGAAGGCGCGCCGATGGATTGAGCACAACGGCGGATTGATCAGCCGGGTGATCGACAAGATCGTGCAGGGCTTGGCCGCGTTCGGTCACCTCGTGACATCGATCATCACCCGTGCCGTGGAGATTTTCGGGAACCTTGCCGATGCCTACCGCCGCCTTGATCCGGAAACACAAGGGTTTCTGAAAGGGGTGATTGCCATCGTGGCGATCTGGAAGGTGATGAACGCGCTGTTCGCTGCCTCACCCATTGGCCGAGTCATCACGCTCGGGCTGGCCATCCTTGCGCTGTTCGATGACTACAAGACCTGGAAGGAGGGCGGCAAAAGCCTGATCGACTGGAAAAACTGGAAGACCGAGATCGACCTGGCCGTCGGCGCCGTGAACGTGCTGATCGAAGCGCTGAAGACCCTCAACAAGTGGCGCAAAGCCGCAGGCGACGCGGTGGGTGGATTCGCCGCGAAAAAGGCCGCCGAGATCGAGAATGGATCGACGGCGAACGACCAGCGCCAGCGTGGCAGCGCCATCCACCGCTTGCTCCAGAGCCTGGCCTACGGTGCCGGCTACGATCCGCGCACCGGGGAGAAGATTCCCGATCAGTACCTGACCGATCCGGAGGCGAGCGCCGGCCCGCGCGGCATCCGCAATAACAACCCCGGCAACCTCAACTACGCCGGTCAGCGCGGCGCCTCGCTGGAATCCGGACCCAATGCGCGCTTTGCGGCGTTCGGTACGCCGCAGGCCGGCTTGAATGCGCTGGCGCAGCAGTTGTCGCTGTACGGCAGCCGCGGCACCGACACGATCAACGCGATCGTGGCCAAGTACGCGCCGGCCAGCGAGAACGACACGGGCGCTTATGCCGCCAGCCTCGCCAAGGCGCTTGGCGTGGCGCCGGGCACCAAGCTCAACCTGCAAGACCCGTCCGTGATGCAGGGCCTGATGCGCGGCATCGTCAGCCACGAGAACGGTCAGAATCCGTATTCGTCCGACATGTACCGCCAGGCCGCGACCGGTGCCAGCGCCTCAAGCCGGACACTTCAGCAGGAGACGAACATCAACATCTACGGGGCCAAGGATGCGCAGGCCGCAGGCCAAGAAGTGGCACGCCGGCAGGATGGGGTGAACAAGCGCGCTGCCCGCAACCTGATGCCGGCGGCGTCATGAGCACGCTGTCTGGCCTGGTTAAGGCGGGCGCTGTCGGCGCGCTCGGCCAGTTGGAAGATGTGTTCCTGCATACCCGGCGGTCGATCAGTTACATCGTGCCGCAGGTGACAATTCAGGAGCATCACCGCGACGAGGTGGCGTTGACCGATCACCCGATCGACAGCGGCGCACCGGTTACCGATCACGCCTTTTCGCGTCCGTCCGAACTGCTGATGACGATCGGCTGGAGCGATGCTGCCTCGTTCTTCGATGTCGGTGGATCATCGAACAACGCCGAGGATGCCTATCCGGCCCTGTTGGAGCTGATGAACCAGCGCTCGCCGCTGGGTGTGGTTACTGGAAAACGCACCTACGACAACATGGTGATCGTGAGCCTCGATACCGTGACCGACGCCAAGACCAATAGCACGCTAGTGATCGAAGTGGGCATGCGGCAAGTGATCATCGTGGAGACCGCCACCACGACACTGGCGCCCGTGACGCAGCAGCAGGAGCCGGAGAAAACTGCCGAGTCAGTCGACCAGGGCATGAAGCAACCCGTGCAACCGAAGGAATCGGGGCTCTACCAGGTCGGCGGCTTTCTTGAGGGCTTGCTGTGAGCCAGGTACTTGAGATTCCACTGACCGCACAGAGTCAGTCGTTCCAGATCACCCTGTCCGGGCGGGCGTATCGGATGGCGGTGTCCTGGCGCGAGCCCTTCGGCTGGTTCATGGACATTGCGCTCATCGATGGAACGATGCTCGTGGCCGGCGTGCCGCTGGTGACGGGCGTCGATCTGTTGGCTCAATACGTCTATCTGGGCATTCCCGGGAAGCTTGTTGTGCTGTCCGATGGCAACCCCTTCGCGGCGCCCACCTTCGACAACCTGGGAGCGTCTGCCCATCTCTACTACGTGACCGACGATGCCTAGCCAGTTTGGACGAGCGCTGTCGCTCAAGGTGGGTACCGATGCGGGAGATGGGCTGGATCTATCGCAGCTGCGCGTCACGTTCGAGGTGCGAAACGCCACCATCAACACGCCGAAATACGCGCTGATCCGGGTCTACAACCTCGCCGCCGAGAAGATGGCCAGGATCATCAATGAGTTCACCCAGGTGGTGCTGCAAGCGGGTTACATCGATCCGGGGCCGTCGACCATCTTCGAGGGTCAGATCGTGATGACGCGGCGCGGACGCTACGACACCGACACCTTCATCGAGATCACCGCACAGGATGCGGACCAGGCGCACAATTACGGCGTGATCAGCACCACGCTGGTGGCCGGGTGGACGTGGGACGACGTGTACAACGCATTGCTGGGCGCGCTGGGAGCCTATGGTGTAACGGGCGGTAACAAGCCGTCCTTCAGCACCGAAAAGGGGCTGCGCGGCAAGCAGCTGGACGGCATGGTGAGCGCCCAGCTGACCATGCTGGCCAATAACCAGAACTGCGACTGGTACATCGAGGACAACAAGCTCACCTTCCTGGAAAAGGGCGCCACACTGCCGGGCGAGGTGCCCATGCTCAATTCTGGCAACGGCCTGTTGAGTGTGCCGGACCAGACGGTCGACGGCGTCATCATCTCCTGCCTTCTGCGCCCGCAGATCCGCGCCGGCATGATGATCAAGGTCGACAACAAGCAGCTTCTGGATGGGAGCGACGCGCAAGTGAAGGTGAGACAGGATGCTTTTCGGAGCAATGAATACGTCTACGTCCCTGACGTCAGCGCCGACGGCAGCTACAAAGCAGCTTGCGTGACCCACGTTGGTGATACCCGAGGCGACGACTGGGTGACTGAAATCATCTGCGTGAACCTGGCCTCGCCATCGCTCTCGGCGGTCACCACGGAAGCCGTCCCCGATGCTCGATAACCCGCAACGCTTCGACGATCTGCTGGCCACCCTTCAGGCATCCGCGGCCAGCGCGCTCGTGGACACGTGGACGGCGCTCCCGGGCGTCATCGTCAGCTTCGACCCGGACACCTCGCTGGCCCAGGTGCAGCCGGCCATCAAGGCCAGGATCACGGCGCCCGATGGCAGCACGTCAACCGCGGCGCGCGCGCTGCTGGTGGACGTGCCCGTATGCTTTCCCGGTGGCGGCGGCTGCACGCTGACCTTCCCGGTGACCGAGGGTGACGAATGCCTGCTGGTGTTCGCGGCGCGTGGCATCGATGCGTGGTTGGAATACGGCGGCGTGCAGGAGGCGATGCCCGATCACAGGCACGCCATGAACGACGCCTTCGCGTTCGTGGGCGTCCGATCCAAGGCGCGCAAGCTGGCGCAGCCGGCGGCCAGCACGACGCAGTTGCGCAGCGATGACGGCGCCACATACGTGGAGATCAACCCTGACGGCCAGATGGTCAACGTGGTGGCTCCTGGTGGAATCAACCTCAATGGCGTCACGATCGACGCCGCCGGCAATGTCACGTCACCGGCTACCGTCACGGCAGTAACGGATGTGCTCGCCGGTACCGTCAGCCTCAAGACTCACACCCATTCGGCTGTGATGTCGGGTGGTGGAACGTCAGGGCCGCCAGTGCCATGATGAGTGGCATCTGGGGAGGGTTGGCGAATGGAAATTGTGTTTTTGATCTGCGTGGTACTCGTGATCCTCACGCTGTTCGGATCATCGCCCACAAAGAAGATTTGCCGCTATTGCGGCCACGTCGGTAAGCCGGCGATCGCTCGCGGCGGAAGCATGGGCCTGGCGTGGTTCCTTTTCATCATCGTCAGCATGGGCCTTGGACTCATTTTCTACCTGTTTCGCGCGAGGGAGAAACGCGAGGTCTGCCAGTCATGCGGCCATGATGAGGTGATCCCGATCAACTCCCCTGTAGGTCGAGAGCTGATGCAACGATTCCACCAGTAACCGAATCCAACCCGCCCACGTGGCGGGTTTTTCATTTCCGGAGCCACCATGCGCTATCGACAGCTCGACACCTCCGGCGACTACACCCTGAATGCGTTCCTCGCCAACTCGCCACAGGCTGTGGGCCAGGCCATCAAGACCCGCCTGGCGCTGATCACTGGCGAGTGGTGGCTCAACACCAGCGAGGGCACGCCGTGGCGAACGCAGGTACTGGGCAAGTACACGCAGGGCGCCTACGACGCGGTGCTGAAGTCCCGCATCCTGAAAACCACGGGCATGCTGTCCATCGACGCCTACGACAGCCAGCTCGACCGTAACACCCGGGCACTGACCGTCACGGCAGCCGTCACCACGATCTACGGCGAAACCACCATCGAGGCCACGCTGTGACCATTACCACCGTTGCCCCCATCATCGGGCCCAATGGCGTGACCGCGCCAAGCTATGCGGACATTCTCAGCTTCATCCGCGGCCGCTATCAGCAGATTTTCGGCGCCGATGTCTATGTCGATCCAGACTCTCAGGACGGCCAGTTCCAGGCGGTTCTGGCCGAGGCGTTCTACGACATGGGGAGCGCGTGCGTCGCGGCCTACCGGAGCTTTTCGCCCTCTACGGCCGTGGGTGACGCGCTGTCGTCAAATGTCAAAATCAACGGCATCGTGCGGAACGTGTCCACCTTTTCGACGGTCGACGTGCAGATCGGCGGAACCGTCGGAACAACCATCATCAACGGTTCCGTGCAGGACGCGAACGGCAACACCTGGAACCTGCCGGCTACGGTCACGATCCCTGGCGCCGGCACCATCACGGTGACCGCGACGGCGCAGGCTGCCGGCGACATCGAGGCCAACCCCTACACGGTGACCACCATTGCCACGCCGAAGCGAGGCTGGCAGACGGTAACCAACGCCTCAAGCGCGGCGCCTGGCGCGCCGGTGCAATCGGATGCCGACTTACGTGCCGTGCAGGCGATATCAACCGCGCTGCCATCGCTGACGGTGCTTGATGGGCTGATCGGCGCCGTGGCGAACGTGCCGGGCGTCACGCGCTACCGGCCGTACGAGAACGACACCAGCAGCACGGATAGCCGCGGCATCAGCGCCAACTCCATTGCCGTTGTGGTCGAAGGCGGCGACTCGCAAACGATCGCAGCTACGATCGCGGCGAAGAAGACCCCGGGAACCGGCACCTTCGGCACCACCAGCGAGACGATCACCAACGTCTACGGAAACAGCCAGACCATTCACTTCAGCCGCCCATCTGAGGTGGTCGTCAGTTCGGTGATTTCGATCAAGGCCCTGGCTGGCTACTCAAGCACAACTGGCGCCGCCGCCGTGCAGGCGTTGATCGCCTACATCAACAGCGTGAGCATTGGCGGCGGCGACGCCGGGTCCATGGGCTGGGACAACTGCATGGAGGCAGTGAAGAGCGTGCCGGGCGCCATGACGTTTCGTGTCACGTCACTGACCTTGAGTCGAGATAGCGAAACCCCGGCGCAGGCTGATGTGGATATCGCTTACAACGAAGCGCTGACCACCGATGAAAGCCACATCACCCTCGCAGTGAGTTGACCATGGCCTACACCGACCGCATCACATCGGAGCATGCCGATAGGCCGAAGTTCATGGCGCTGGTTGAGGCGATGACGGGTTCAGCGCAGTCGCTCACCGATTTCGCTATGGCGCTTCCTCAACTATTCGATCTGGACGAGGCGTCCGGGGTCCAGCTCGATGCTGTTGGCGAATGGGTCGGGCAATCCAGGGGCCTCACATCCCCCATCGATGACGTCTATTTCTCGTGGGATACGGATGGCGTGGGCTGGGATGAGGGAGTGTGGAAGCGCGTCGGAGACCCATCGAGCGGCGTCACCGAGCTGGACGACACGACGTTTCGCCTGCTCTTGCGCGCCAAGATTGAGGCAAATCACTGGGATGGGTCGATGGAGAAAACCGTCACCATCCTGCAGAAGATTTTCGGACCCGTCGGACTCACGGCAAGCATCACCGACAATCAGAACATGACGATGACCATCACCATCGCTGGGGCAGGCCTTCCGGCTATCTACAAGGCGATTATCAACGGCGGCTATCTGCCCATCAAACCCATGGGTGTGCGCGTCATCTACGTCCTTCCTTGAACCCGTAACCAAGCCACCTTCCGCGGGCGCCATAAGGCGCCTTTTTTGTGCCCGGAGCCATCATGCCCATTCAAAACGATTTCCTGACGTTCGCGGCCGCCAGCGATGCCAACGTGCTGACGCAGGCGGAATATGCCGCGGCGTCAGCCACCGATACCGGCTACACCCAGGGCGTCGCTTCATCGGCAGCGGTAAACAAGACCTTGCGGCAAGCCACTCTCATGGCCGCCGTGATCGCTCAGTTCATCGTCGACAACACGGGTGAAGACGCCATCGACGATGGCACCACGGCAACGCTTCTTGACAACCTGAAGAAGGCCACCACGGGCCGCCTCATCGGTGTGCAGAAGTTCGCGGCAAGCGGTACATACACGCCGACACCTGGCACCAAGAGCGTCATAGTCGAACTTTCTGGTGCCGGTGGCGCCGGTGGCGGCACGGCGGCGTGCTCAGCATCGCAGGCTTCCGCAGGCGCTGGTGGTGGCGCTGGCGGCTACGCCAAGAGCCGCCTAACCACCGGCTTCTCCGGAGTGACGATCACCGTAGGCGCTGGCGGTACCGGCACCACCGGCGGCGCTGGCGGCAATGGAGGCGCATCATCATTCGGCGCGCTTCTGTCGGCACCGGGTGGCAGTGGCAGCGGCGCAACCGCCGCTCAAATCAGCTTCCCCTTCATCACGGGCTATGCCAACGGGGGTGGCGTCGGCATCGGCGGAAACATCCTCAACGCCTCCGGTGGCTTTGGCGCGACAGCATTCATGACCACGGGCGGCAATGTCATCTCCGGCTCCGGTGGTGCCTCGTTCTTCGGTGCCGGCGCTAACGCATCGATCAACGCCACCGCCAACGGCAATGCGGCCACGACACCCGGAAGCGGAGGCTCTGGCGCAACGACAGTCGCCGGTGGCGCCGCGAGGGCGGGCGGCAATGGCGCCCCGGGCATCTGCATCGTCTACGAATACGCCTAATCGGCTATCGCGACAGTCCGACGCGCGACACCTTGAGCGACAAGGCGCGCGTGTCGGGGCTGCTAGAGAATGTGCTCGGCGTGAACGAATGATCCGTTTGCAGTTCGACGAACAGTGGGGCCGTCATGCCCTGCAGCTGTTTGGGCAACACGCGGATATGGAAGAGCTCGTCACTGGTGAACGACTTTTCCGCTACCTGCTTGCCGTTGATCGTGGCGCGCAGAGAAATGGGCGCGTCTATGCCCGCCTTGCGATAGAGCGACACGGGCATCCACCCCGATATGTCAATGGACTGCCCGTCGCCCGGAAGGCTCCAGATGCGAGCGGATGCATCCGGCCCAACCCATGCAGAACCGCCATCAGCCACCCATGAACCACGCAGTATCGACGTGCTGCGCAGGCCGGCGGCAAGATAGTCGACGGATGCGTCGAAGCCGTCCGCAACGTACGGCGGCGCGAGGGTAAGGCTGAAACGCCCGATCTGCCCATCGATTCGTTCATCCGGGCGCGCTACGTCGCCACCGCCGTACCAAACGGTGAAGCTGCCGTCGTCATTGCCCAGAATCGTGCTGTCGCAAATGACCTTGTCGTTCCAGCCCTTTCTGTCGGTGAAGACACCCGCGGTGGACATTTTCTTCCAGCTGACGCCATCGCTCGATATCGCATAGCCGAGGTCGCGTGATTCGCTCGCGCTGCGTCCCGTGTAAATCATGTAGTAGAAGGGCGCGGAGAACACCACGCTGGGCTCACCCAAGCCGTTCTCGTCGAACGTGCTGGCGGCTCCCACGTCGAGGATGGGGTTGCCTGCGAACTTCGTCCAGCGCTCTCCATCGGAGGACATGGCCACGCCGAGGCGTTGGATGTTGTGCTCATCCATACCGAGGTAATACAGGTAAAGCTTGCTACCCCGCACGATCACGTACGGGTCGCCAACAGCCTTGCCGTCCCAGGCATGCGGGCGCCCCACATCCAGCACGGGGCGATTCGCCTTTGCCAGCCGCTCACCATCGCTCGTGGTGGCGAGTCCGATCCGGGTGATGCCCTGCGCGTCCTGCCCTTGGTAGAGGTACAGAATCCGCCCCTTCCAGGCGATCGCTGCGCCGTTGGCAGCGATGTACTGGCTATCCCACGAATGGCCGGGCGAGAGCACCGGGTTTCCGCCGAACTTCGCCCAATGCATACCGTCGTCTGACGTGGCCAGCCCGGTCCGCCAAGACTCGCCGTCGAAGCCCGAATAGAAATTGAGCAGCTTCCCCTTGAAGCGGATCACCGAGGGGTTAAGCACGTCGACGGAATCCCAGGCTCCCGCTGGTCCCCTGGTGAGCACCGGAGCGCCGGTCGTCTCGGAGATGCGGAAAGGTGCCTGCGTAGCCGGTTCCTGGGGCAGGGATGACAGTGTGAAAAATGCATCCCGGGGCGGTTCATTGCATCCAGCAAGCAACAGCATAGCCACGCAACCGCACGCCTTGTACCGCATCCTTTCGCTCCTCATTCCGAGGGTCAAGCGTAGCCTATTCTGACGCCGCGAGGCGTCTTCGCCTGACAGCGCTGAGGCTGACGCCGCGGGACACTGGTCACGCCCCAGCCGTCAGGCCTCATCCGGCGAGAGTCAGTTTCGGCGACCAGCGTTCAGGCGCGGGCCGATGACTGGGGCAACAAAAAGCCCGCACAAGGCGGGCCAGTTGTTCGAGAATTGCGGACCGGTTCCAGAATTGCGGACCGAAATCCGACCATCGAAAACCGCGCAAAGTGTTGGTACCGGTGATAGGACTCGAACCTACACGACATCGCTGCCAGCGGATTTTGAGTCCGCCGCGTCTACCATTCCGCCACACCGGCATGTGAGCGACGCATTATGCCGGGTTCGATGGGCGCGGTCGAGCCCCGTCAGCGGGTCAATCCGCGCCCAATCGATCGAGGAAGCCGCCGATGGCGCGGCTGTAGTTTTCGATGTCGACCAGGAACGCGTCGTGCCCCTGCGGCGAGTCCAGCGCCACGAAATCCACCGTGGCGCCGGCCGCCTCCAGGCCCTTGGCGATCTGCTCCTGCTGCTCCAGCGGAAACAGGATGTCGGTGCTGACGCCGATCACCATCGCCCGCTCGATGCGGATGCGCTGCAGCCCTTCGTGCACGCTGCCATTGCCGTATTCGGCGATGTCGAACCAGTCGCTGGCGCGCGACAGGTAGAGGTAGCAATTGGGATCGAAGTGGCGCACGAAGCGCCGCGCGTGCCCTTCAAGATAGGACTCGACCTGGAACTCGCGGCCGAACGGGTCGTCGTCCCGCTGCTCCGGATCGAGCCGGATGCGGGCGAAGCGGCCGTTCCACTCCATCGCCGAGCGATAGGTGATCACGCCCAGCTTGCGGGCGATGCTCATGCCGATGTCGGGGTAACGGTCGCCGTCCTGGGCGTGGATGTCGTAGCGGCCCTCGTCCCAGCGCGGGTCCAGCCGGATCGCCTCGCGCTGCAGCGAGCGGATGGCGATGGCGAACGGCTGCGCCTGCGGAGCGGTGTCCACGCTGATGTGCGCGCGCGCGCCGCCCGGGTGCAGCAGCATGTAGGCCAGCGCGCTCATGCCGCCCATCGAGCAGCCGATCAGGCACGCGAGTTGCTCGATGCCCAGGCTGTTGACGGTGGCGTGCGCGGCTTCGGCAACATCTTCCAATGCCAGCTCGGGGAAGTTCAGCCGGTACGGTTCGCCGCTGGCCGGATCGATCGAGGCCGGGCTGGTCGAGCCCTTGTCGCTGCCCAGCGAGTTCACGCAGATGACGAACCAGTGGGTGGTGTCGATCGCCTTGCCCGGCCCGATCATGCCTTCCCACCAGCCGGGCGCGGGATCGTCGACGGACGAGGCGGCGTGGGCGCTGGGCGACAGCCCGGTGAGAATCAGCAGCCCGTTGTCACGCGCCGCATTCAGCTCGCCCCAGGTCTCGTAGGCCACGCTGGCGCCGTGCAGTTCGCCGCCACGCTTCATGCGGAACGGCGAGGGCAGGGCGAAGTAGCGGCGCGCGTCGTGCGCGGTGCCGGGGCCGTTCATGGATGCACCTTGTCGATGACGAGGGTGACCGGCGTGCGGCGATTCACCTCGACGATGCCGGCGCTGCCTTCCAGGTCACCTTCGCGGGCAATGGGCTGGCCGTCGTGGCTGATGCGCGCGCCCACTTCCACCTTGGCCGCCGACGACAGCCGCGCGGCGGGCGTCATCGCCATGGCGTCGGTCAGGGTGACTTCGAGTGGCAGTTTGGCGGCGTCGCGCTTGACGGCAGCCAGCGGCATCGGTGGACCGCCTGCGGCGCGGGCATAGACGAACAACACGTCGCCGGGTTTCAGCTTCTTTTTCAGCGCCGGTGCCAGCGACACCTGCACCCGCAATCCGGGTTCCTGCGCGGCTGCCGCGGCGCCGACCGAAGACGCGCCGGCCGGCGATTTTCCGGCGCGGGATTGCGCTACCCCGATCTGCATGGCTACCGCTTCGGCCACCTTCGAGCCCGGCTCCAGCTGCGGCTGCAGCACGCGCCAGGTGGCGGCGGCGTTGCTGTAGTCACCTTGCTGGAATTGACCGATGCCGAGCAACCACAGGCCGCGCTGGCTGTCCGGCTGCAGCGATACGGCGTGTTTCAGCAACTCCAGCGCGCGGCCGGTGATCCGGTGATCGCTGCGCGCCATCGAGTCGGCCTCGACCCAGCCGACCATGGCCTCGGCATTGTTGGGCGCGAGCTTGAGCACGTGGTCGTAGGCGTCGCGCGCATCCGCGGGGCTGTGCAGCATGCTGTTGGTCTGCGCCAGCACCATCCAGCCCCGCACGTCATCGGGCTGCTCGGTCAGGTGCGTGCGCAATTGCACCAGTGCCTGCTCCATGCTGACCGGCGCCTGGGCCTGGATGGTATTGAGCGCTACCGGCGTTCCCACCATCAGATACAGGCTGGCAGTGCCCAGTGGCAGCGCCAGCGCGATGATCAGGGCCAGTGCGAAAACCGCGCGTGGCCTGGTGGACGTGCGGCCGTGTCGCATCAATGGCAGCAGCAATACCGCCAGCGCCACGGCGATCATCGCCGCGGCAGCAATGTAGAAAGCGATTTTCACCAATCATCCCCGTTGTCGATCGAGGGGCGCGGCCCCGACGATCCATTGGCCGGCATGCGGCCGCGTTTGCGTATCGCCACCAGCACCACGCCGGCACCGCCAAGCAGGATCAGCAGCGGACCGAACCACAGCAGCCAGGTGCCGCGTGTCAGTGGCGGGTCGTACAGCACGAACTTGGAATACCGCGCCACCAGGTATTGCTTGATCTCGTCGTCGCTCTTGCCCTGCTGCATCATCTTGAAGATCTGGTTGCGCAGGTCACGCGCGATCGGCGCGTTGGAATCGGCCAATGTCTCGTTCTGGCACATCGGGCAGCGCAGCTCATGGGTGAGGTGCTGAAAGCGCAACTCCTGCGCGTGGTTGGCGAACGGCATCGGCTCGATCGCCTGCGCGTGCAACGTGCCGGCAAACGCGAACAGGATGACCAGCAGCAGTCGCAGCAGAAACCCCTGTGGGAGCGGCTTCAGCCGCGATGCTCCTTGCGTGCTCCGACAAAAGGCATCGCGGCTGAAGCCGCTCCCACAGGACGAAAGGCGCATCACGGTGTCTCCTTGCGCAGCGCCGCGATGGCCGGCTTCAATTCCTTCGCCACCACCTCCGGCGTAAGCGGCCCGATGTGCTTGTAGCGGATGACGCCTTGCGCATCGATCAGGAAACTTTCCGGTGCGCCGTAAACGCCGAAATCGATCGCGGTCTGACCGGGTTCGTCCGCGATCACCAGGGCATACGGGCTGCCGTGTTCGGCCAGCCAACGCTTGGCATCGGCCGGGGCATCCTTGTAGTTGTAGCCCACCAGTTGCACGCCCAGCGTCGGACCTTCGGCCTGCAGCACCGGGTGCTCCACGCCGCATTCGATGCACCAGCTGGCGAACACATTGAGCAGGTAGGGCTTGCCCAGCAGGTCGGCCTTGCTCACTGTCTGCGTCGGCTCGTACAGCTTGGGCAGGTTGAACGCGGGAGCCGGCTTGTCCAGCAGCGGCGTGGGGATGGCATTCGGGTCGTGCTGGGTGTTCCACCAGATGCCGAAACCGAACAGCGCGGCCAGCAACATGAAGCCGATGAAGGGCAGCAGCCGACTCATGCGCGGGTTTCCTGCAGGCGCGTTTCGATGGCCGGCTCCGCACGGGTGACGGTGCGCTTGAGGCGGAAGCGCTTGTCGGCGGCGCAGACAAAGCCGCCCAGCATCATCAGCAAGCCGCCGGCCCAGATCCAGCGCACGAACGGCTTGTAGTACAGCCGCAGCGACCAGGCGCCTTCGATATTGCCCGCGTCCATCGGTTCACCCAGCGCCACGTACAGGTCGCGGGTGATGCCGGCATCCACCGCCGATTCGGTCTGTACCTGGCCGCGCGGATAGGTGCGCTTCTGCGGATGCATCACGGCGATGTCTTTGCCGTCGCGGGTGACCGTGACCACGCCCTGGTCGGCGCGCCAGTTCGGCCCGGTGGTGCGGTGCGCGCCATCGAAACGGAAATCGTAGCTGCCGATGTGCTGGGTCTGGCCCGGCGCCATGCGTACGTCGCTGGTGACGCTGAGCGATTCGGACAGCAGCACGCCGACCACGAACACCGCCACGCCGAAATGCGCCAGCAGCATGCCGGCCATCTCGGCCGGATAGCGGCGACCGCGCGGCACTTCGCGCCAGCGCTTGTATGCGTACAACAGCACGCCCACGCCGATCCACACCGCCGCGGCCACGCCCACGATCGCCTTCATGTGACCGTCCACGAAGAACGCCGCCACGATGGCGCAGGCCAGGGCGGCGACGGTCACGCGCAGCAGCATGCTTTTCAGCGCATCGGCATCGCCCTTGCCCCAGCGCAGGAACGGGCCGAACGGCAACAGCAGCACCACCGGCAGCATCAGCAGCGGGAACAGGAAACCGAAGTAGGGCGGGCCCACCGAGATGCGACCCATGTGCAGCGCATCGCCGATCAGCGGGAACAGCGTGCCCAGCAAGACCATCGCCGCCGCCACCGCGAACATCAGGTTGCCGATCAGCATCGCCGTTTCGCGCGACAGCAGGTTGAACGGCTTGCCCGCGGCGACCTTGGGCGCGCGCAGCGCATAGAGCAACAGCGAGCCGCCGACGATGATGGTCAGGAAGGCCAGGATGAACACGCCGCGGCGCGGGTCGGAGGCGAAGGCGTGCACCGAGGTCAGCACGCCCGAACGCACCAGGAACGTGCCCAGCAGGCTCAGCGAGAACGCGAAGATCGACAGCAGGATCGTCCACGCGCGCAGGCTGCCGCGCTTTTCGGTGATCGCCTGCGCGTGGATCAGCGCCAGCCCGACCAGCCAGGGCATGAAGCTGGCGTTTTCCACCGGATCCCAGAACCACCAACCGCCCCAGCCC
This sequence comes from Rhodanobacter fulvus Jip2, assembly GCF_000264315.1. GTDB lineage: Bacteria > Pseudomonadota > Gammaproteobacteria > Xanthomonadales > Rhodanobacteraceae > Rhodanobacter > Rhodanobacter fulvus. The sequence goes on along the minus strand of NZ_AJXU01000051.1, from coordinate 36,668 downwards.
AGCTCGGCATATGCCCACCAGCTGCCGGCGACGATGCCGCAGGTGAGAAAAGCCCATGCCACGTTCGTCCACGGCCGCGCCCAGCGCACCCAGGCCTGTTCCAGCTCACCACCCAGCAAGGCCGCGATCGAAAACGCGAATGCCACCGAGAAGCCCACGTAACCCATGTACAGCATCGGTGGATGGAACGTCATGCCCGGGTCCTGCAGCACTGGGTTCAGATCCGCACCGTCGCCGGGCATCGGCAACAGCCGTGCAAACGGATTCGAGGTGAAGATGATGAAGGCGAGGAAACCCACCGCGATCAGCCCCATCACCGCCAGCACGCGCGAAGCGAAAACTTCCGGCAGTTTCTGGCTGAATGCCGCCAGCGCCACGGTCCACACGTTGAGGATCATGATCCACAACAGCAGCGAACCCTCGTGCGCGCCCCACACCGCGGCGATGCGGTAATACCACGGCAATTCCAGGTTGGAGTTGTCGGCCACGTACTGCACCGAGAAATCGAAGCGAAGGAACGCCCACACCAGGATGCCGAACGCGATCGCCACGAACACCGCCTGTCCCGCCGCGGCCGGGCGCGCCACCGCCATCAAGGCGCGATTGCCGCGCCAGGCGCCGATCAGCGGCAAGATGCCCTGCGCCAGGGCCAGCAACAAGGCGAGGATGAGCGCGAGTTGGCCGAGTTCTGGGGTCATGCTTGGGGCCGGGAGTGGGGAATGGGGAATGGAAAATCGGAAGTCGCGCTGTATCGTGACCTAGCGGCAGGGATCGTGGTTTTCATGCTTCAACGATTCCCCCTTCCCGATTCCCCATTCCCCGCGTCTTCGACCTGCTTTCCTTCATGCGCTTTGGCCATGGCGTCCTTCAGCTCTTTGGGCATATAGGTCTCGTCATGCTTGGCCAGCACTTCGGTAGCGATGAAGCGGGCGCTGGACATGTGGCCGGTGGCGATGACCGACTGGTTGTCGCGGAACAGGTCGGGGAGGATGCCGGTGTATTCGACCGGCATGGCGCCGCCGGCGTCGACCACGGTGAAGGTCACCTTCAACGAATCGCTGCTGCGCTGGATCGAGCCGGCCTTGACCATGCCGCCCAGGCGGAACGTCTTGTAGCTCGCCGCCTGTCCCGACTGCACCTGGCTGGGCGTCAGCAGGTAATTCATGTTGTTTTGCAGCGCGTACACGCCAAGGCCGGCGGCCACGGCGGCGGCCACGGCAACCAGTACAACGATGGTGAGTCGGCGCTTGCGGGTGGGATTCATGAGGCTCACTGACCGTCGATGGCGGCTGGTGGAGTGGGAGAGGAACCGTTGCCGACGTGCGGCTGGCGGGCGCTTTGACGGGCAAACCGGGCGCGAAGTTCACGCAGCAGGCGCTGCCGGCGCAGGCGCGGCGCGATCGTGTCGGCAATCAGCACGATGAAGAACACCGCGTAGGCGGGCCACACATAGGCGGCATAGCCGCCCATCGCCAGAAAGCTTTGCACGGCATTCATCGCGCGTCCTCGTCCTGGGCAATTTGTCGCACCCAGTCCTTGCCGCCTTCCAGTGAAAGCAAATCGGTGCGCGCGCGCCGGAACAGGCTGGCGGCGTAATAGAACTTGGTGGCCAGCGTCATCGTCAGCAGCGGCCACAGCATGTCCCAGGACATGGTGGATTTGCCGAACACATTGACCGTGCTGCCCTGGTGCAAGGTGTTCCACCAGTTCACCGAGAAATGCACGATCGGCACGTTGATGATGCCGATGATGGCCAGGAAGGCGGCGGCGCGCGCGCCCTGGCGGCGATCCTCGAAGGCGCGGTAGAGACCGATCACGCCGAGAAACAGAAACAGCAACACCAGCTCGGAGGTGAGCCGCGCATCCCAGGTCCACCAGGTGCCCCACATCGGCTTGCCCCACAGCGAGCCGGTGACCAGGGTGATGAAGGTGAACGCCGCGCCGATCGGCGCCGACTCCATCGCCACCACTTCGGCCAGCTTGATCCGCCACACCAGCGCGATGAACGACGCCACGCCCATCACTGCGTAGATGAACATGCTCATCCACGCGCTGGGCACGTGGATGAAGATGATGCGGTAGGCGTCACCCTGCTGGTAGTCGGCGGGCGCCAGCACCAGGCCGCCATAAAGCGCGATCGCGCCCAGCAGCAGGGCCAGCGTCATCGCCCACGGCTGCAGCATTCCGGCGAAGCGATAAAAGGTTGGCGGCGAGCTGAGCCGGTGCAACCAGAGGGGGACCCAGTTAGCCATAGGGATCACGAATCCAGGGCAATGCGAAGGGCGGCGGCGCAGGCCAGCGGCGCCAGTACCACGGCCAATACGAGTGCGGCGGCAAGCCAGCTGATCGGTGCCAGCCAGGGCAGACCCTGCTGGGCGGCAGCTACCGCGCCCGCGGCGAAAATCACGGCCGGCACGCACAAAGGCAGCAACATCAAGGCGAGCAGCATACCAGAGCGTCGGGTGCCGACCGTCAGCGCAACCAGCACCGCGCCCAGCAGGCTGAGCAATGGCGTGGCCAGCAGCAAGGCCAGCAACAGCACCGGAATGACCGATGCGGGCAGGTGCAACAGCGCGGCCATCAGCGGCGAAATCACGATCAGCGGCAGGGCGATGGTGACCCAGTGCGCCAGGATCTTCATGCCCAGCATCAGCGCTAGCGGCTGCGGTGCCAGCACCAGTTGTTCCAGCGAACCGTCCTCGATGTCGCTGGCGAACATCGCATCCAGCGCCAGCAGCATCGCCAGCAACACGGTGACCAGCACCACGCCGCCGGCGATCCGCTGCAGCAAGGTGTCCTCCGGCCCCAGCGCGAACGGGAACAGCATGGTGACGATCAACGCGTACAGCACTGGCATCGCGATGTCGCCGCGGCGGCGCCAGGCGAGGGTGAGGTCGCGTCGCAGCATCGCGGCGCAGGCGGTGGTGAGGGTTGCGCGACTCATGGCTTTGCTCCCTCCCCTGCTCGCAGGGGAGGGCTGGGGAGGGGTAGAGCTTTTCCGCAAAGCTTGACCCCCTCCCAGCCTCCCCCTGCTTGCAGGGGGAGGAGCCCGCGCATGATGTGCTGTGCATTAGCCATGCATGCGGATCCGTCGCGGCTCGCCGCCGTGAAAGCTCACCGTGCCGTGGCTGGTGACCATGGCGGCGCCGCCGCCATTGGTGTGACGCTCCAGCATGTCGTTCACCAGCGCGATGCCGGCGCGATCGAGGTTCGCATAGGGTTCGTCCAGCAGCCAAAGCGTGGCGGGCAGCATCGCCAGCCGGGCCAGCGCCGCGCGCTTCTTCTGCCCGGCCGACAGGCGGCGCACGGGTTCGTCCTCATAACCACGCAGGCCGATCTCGGCGAGGAGGGACGCACTGTCCATGCCTTCGCGCGTGCCATGCAGGCCGGTGGCGACGCGCAGGTTCTCACGCGGGCTGAGGTCGGCCTTGAGGCCGAGCTGGTGGCCGAGGAACAGGATGTCGCCGGCGCAAAGGTCGCGCTGCAGCGCTTCGCCGCGCCACAGCAAATCGCCGGCGCCCAGATGGAGCAGGCCGGCGAGCATGCGCAGCAGGGTGGTCTTGCCGCTGCCGTTGTCGCCTTCCACCAGGGCCAGTTCACCCTCGTGCAGCCGGAAATCCAGCGGCGCGAACACCGGTTCGTCCTGGCGCTGGAAACTCACGGCCCGCGCTTCGAGCAGGGGCACAACGGTACGGACGGCAGTCATCCCCGTGATTGTCCGCAATGGCGTGGCCGCTTGTCCATGCGGCGCAGTGCCGCTAGCGCGACGGTAGAGCGAGGAACGGCTGTCTGGTGATCGATCCGATCCGGCCCGGCACGTCGAGGCCGGGACCGTGGCAAGCGAATCCGGCTCGATGAAAGCGAGCATCCGCGATGGTGGTGGAACGATGGCGGAACCGCCGGGGCCACCATCGCATCCAACGCAGCATGCAGCAAGCCGAGCCACCGCCCGCAAACGTCATATCGACCCATACCCCCGCGCTGGACGACGTCGCGCTGGTTGCATTGGTGAGAAGCGGTGACCGTGAGGCGTTTCGGCACGTCGTGCAGCGCTATGGCCCCCAATTGCATCGTATCGCGCACGGTGTGGTCGATGACGCTGCAGAAGCGGAGGACGTCGTGCAGGAGTCTTTCATGCGGGCCTATCACCGGCTTGATTCGTTCCGCGGTGATGCGCCCTTGCGTACCTGGCTGGTCAGTATCGTGCTCAACGAGGCGCGCAGCCATTTGCGCAAACGGCATGCTATGGTCGGGGTTGAACAGATCGACGCGTCGTCCGTGGATCCGCACTGGGTTGGCCCGTCCCGGTCCGCGCACGGCGATCCCGTTTCGCTCGCGGCCCAGGTCGAAGTTCGCCGTTTGCTGAAACGCGCGATCGATCATCTGCCAGACCCGTATCGCCAGGTTTTCACGTTGCGCGCGATCGAGGAGTGCAGCGTGGAGGAAACCGCTGCCCGGTTGTCGATCAAGCCGCAAACCGTAAAGACGCGGCTGTTCAGGGCGCGCCGGTTGCTGTGCAAATCGCTGTACAAGACGCTCGGCAACATGCTGTCGGAAACCTTTCCGTTCCTGGGTGTGCGCTGCGCCTGGTTGACGAAAGCGGTGATGGCACGGCTCGTGGGAGAAGCCACTCCTGGCTTCGGCGATCGTTTGCGTGTGGCACGGCCTGATGTCGAATCGCTCGTTCTGGCCCCGTCGGGCTCCCGTTGCCCGGGTGAGGGCTGATCCACGGTGCAAAACGGCAGTCCACGCTGAACTTGTGTGCGCGAAATGGGGGCGACCCGTACAAGGTCGCCCCCATTCCCCTCCCCGCGGTTGCACGTCGGCAGTCGTCTAGAGCGACTTCACGTATTGCGCGACATCCTCGACTTCCGGGCCGGTCAGGCCAAGCGACTGCTTGGCGTTGTACCTGTTGACCACGTCCACCAGCGTGTCGGCCGAACCATTGTGGAAGTACGGCGGATGCTGCCATGCACCCTTCAACGGGGCCGTGCGGTACATCCTGGTCGCCGTACGCGAGGCATAGCTCGTCACACCGGGCGCCTCGGGTTCGCTGGCCACTTCACTCGGACTGTGCAGGCGCTCGTTGGCGTCGGTGAATTCCGGGCCGCTGTGACAGGTGCTGCAACCGGCCTTGCCTTCGAAAAGCGCCTTGCCACGCGTGGCGGCGGCTGTATCGAAACTGCCCGCGGGCGCAGGCGGTGCTGCGATGGATAGCTGATAGGCCTGCAACGCGGGCAACTTGGCCGTTATCAGGTCGTCGGTTCCGTTGGTGATGTCTATGCCCGCGCCCACGCGCGCGTCGGTGAAGTTGCCATGGCCGCCCATCTGGGTCACGCCGACATAGCGGTTCCAGTAGGCGAGGTCGTCACCGTCGCCGGTGGCGATGATCTTGTGGATATTCTGCAAGCCATACGCCGGCGTGATCACCTGCGGGCCATTCAGCCCGTCGATGTTGAAGCGCGGATCGTAGAAGCCCGGCCCCCACGATTTGTAGACTGCCCTTTGTTCGGCGGTGAGTGCCGGCGACAGGGAGATGATGAAGCCTGGGTCCAGGTCGCGATTCGGCCAGCCGTCAAGCCGCTTGCCGATGCCGTGGTCAAATGAATTGTCGACGGTGGAGTGGCACAGCGCACAGGTGATGCCGACGCGCGTCAGCGTCATCTTGCCGTCGGCGGCGGTCGTCACCGTGCCCTTGATGCCCACCACCGCGTCGAGGCTGATCAGGGCGAGCGTGGTTTGCGGGTCGGTCAAGCTGATGCTCTTGTCCACGATGCCATCAACCACCGCTTGCGGCAGCGCCTCGGCGTCGACCTTCAGGCCGACCGCCAGCGCCGTTGTCGGGTCAACGGCAGTCTGGATGACCTCGTTCATCCTCAAGGTGTCAGTCCACGTGGTTTCATCGCCGAACGTGTCAAAGCGAAAAATCCGTTTGCCCTCATCAAGGAACGCCGTGTCCGTCACGGTGGAGAACGTCCACTCGAAGTTCGCCGCCAGCGCCGCACCGTCGGATCCCTTGACGCCAGTCGTGATGGTTGCCGTGCAGGTGACACCCGCCTGCATCGGTTCGGCCACCTCGGACTGCGGCAGATTGGTGGGTGACTCGGTAATGCGCACGAAGGTCGCCTTTCTGGTGGCGTCGTCGTAGACGACCGAGCCAAACGGTTCCGCGTCGGCCGGGCAGTTCACGCTGAAGTTTGCGTTCTTGAGTGTCGCGGTATCGATCGACTGGTCGAAGGTGGCGCTGACCTCGGCCGTGTTCAGCACGTCGGTGGCGCCGTCGGCGGGCATGGTGGAAACCACCTTGAGGGCGGGGGCTTGCGGGGCCGTGGGATCCGACGCCTGGCCGTTGTGACCGGAGCCGCCGCAACCGGCGAGGCCGACGCCGAGCGCGACGGACAAGGCCCCCGGCAACCATTTCTTTCGCATGTATCTGCTCATTTGCTTTCCCTCTCTATTGGACGCGATCAGTCAGGACGAAACATTTCTTGCGGCCGCAGCAACCCAGCCAGCCGATACCTGCTGGCCTCATGAAAAAATTTCGACGTGCGGACGAATCCGTGTGACACACGTGGCGCGACTTCCGAACGGCATTCCCCTGGCGTCGGATTTATCGCCCCCTGTTCACCAGCAGACGCAGCGGCACAGGGAAGGTTCCCGTTGTCGCGTCAGTCGACGCGGTGCGCGTTGTCTGGAGTGAATTGTTTTCGCGCTGGGTCGAGACATGTTTGCGTTTCGGGGAACCTGGGCGCGACGGCGTGCATCTCAGGACATAACCCACCGGGTCGCATCCATGCTCAACGCGATCGCGTGTCCCGGCCGTACTCCTACCGCGCATTCAGGGTGACGCCACCATGTCGATCCATGCTCCATCCCAACGTGGTTTCACGCTGCTGGAATTGATGGTGGTCGTGGTGATCCTCGGCATCCTCGCGGCGCTGGTGGTGCCCAAGGTGATGAGTCGGCCGGACGAGGCGCGCGTCACCGCATCGCGCCAGGACGTTGCCAGTTTGATGCAGGCGTTGCAGCTTTATCGGCTGGACAACCAGCGCTATCCGACGACCGAACAGGGCCTGCAGGCGCTGGTGAGCCGACCGGAATTCGATCCCGTTCCGCCCAACTGGAAACCCGAGGGCTACGTCGGTCGTTTGCCCAGCGATCCCTGGGGCCATCCCTACCAATACTTGAACCCCGGCATGCACGGGGAAATTGATGTCTACGGACTCGGCGCCGACGGTGCCCCAGGTGGTGAGGGCAACGATGCCGACCTTGGATCGTGGATGTTGTGAGGAGCGCACGCAGATGCTCAAGGCGACGGTCTGCCGTGATGCAGGCGGCTTCACTCTGGTGGAGATGCTGGTCGTGGTGCTGATCATGGGCATCCTGGCGGGCACGGTCGGTGCCCGGCTGCAGCCTGGCCATCGCGACGTGCTGCGCGTCGAAGCCGAGCGGCTGGCGCAGCTGTTCGAGCTTGCCGGGCAGGAGGCGCGCATCACCGGTGCCGCCATCGTTTGGACGTCCGATGGCTTTCGTTATGAATTCTCGCGTCTGGGCAGGAATGACGTGTGGTCGGAGATTCGCGATGACGACGTGCTGCGCGCGCGTCGACTGCCGCATGCCATGGTGATTTCGCAATTGCGCAATGAGGCCGGCGCGCCACAAGCGACCCTGCGACTGCAGTTTCCCGCCGGTGGTTCGATGTCCGCGTTCTCGATGGATCTGACGCTGGCCGACGAGCACTACGGCGTGGCGGCCTCTCCGGTGGGTGATTTGCGTATTGCGCCGGGGCTGGGGAAAACCTATGGCGACATGGCGGCGAAGTAACGCGCGCGGGTTCACCCTGATCGAAGTGCTGGTGGCCATGACCATCGTCGCGGTATCGCTGCTGGCCGCGCTGCGGGTGGCCGCGCAAGGCACGAATTACCTCGGCGAATTGCGCACCCGGCTGTTTGCCGGCTGGGTCGCAGCCGATCGCCTGGCCGAACATCACGCGCGTGGCGACTGGTTGCCGGTGGGTGAACAGTCGGGTGTCCAGCGTCAGGGCGATATCGACCTCGGCTGGAGTGAACAGGTATCCACGACGCCGAATCCGACGTTTCGGCGCGTCGACGTGTTCGTCTTCGTACCGGCACAACCGGCTCATTTTCTCGCGCATGCGGTGGGCTTCGTGACGAACCCTGCGGGAGGTGGACGGTGATCGCCGACAAAGCCCATGGATTCACCCTGATCGAGTTGCTGACGGCGCTGCTGGTGCTTTCGCTGCTCACGCTGATGGCTTACCGCGGGCTCGGTGTGGTTGTGGCATCGCGCGACCACATCCAGACGGAGTCCACGCGGTGGCGACAGACCGTGGCGTTCTTCACCCGCTTCGAAGGCGACCTGCGGCTGGCCGCACCACGTCCGGTGCGCAAGCCGTCGGGCATCATTCCGGCGTGGCTGGGTCGGGCCGATGCCGTGCGCGCGCCGCGGGTGGAGTTCAGTCGTTTCGCCGGGACCGACGGCATCGACACCCCGCGCCGCGTCGGCTATGGCATCAACGGTAACCACCAGGTCGAGTTGTGGATCTGGCCGGGGCTGGATCTTGCCGGCGCCGCGCAGCCGGCGCGTTACGTGGTGCTGGAGGACGTGCGCCGTTTCGACCTGCAATACATGGGCTCGGCGCTGATCTGGAGCCGTGTATGGCCAACGATGTCGAGCGACCCGGCGCTGCCGCTGGCGGTGCGTTTGCAAATCGAGTTCGACTCCGGCGAAACCGTGGTGCGCGTGTTCGCGCTGCACGCATGAGCCGGCATGAGCGTGGCGCGGCGTTGCTCATGGCGATGGCGATCATGACGTTTTCGGCGGTGGCGGCAGCGGCGATGCTGGTTGCCTTGAGTACCTGGTCGCGCCAGGCCGAACTGCTTGCCGACCAGGTGGAGGCACGGGAGCTGGTCGATGCCGGCGGCGACTGGGCCCGGGCGCTGCTGTATGACGATCGTCGCAGCAGCGGCGTCATCGATCATGCCGGGGAACCGTGGGCCTTGCAGCTGCCGTCGATACCGTTCGAGAACGGCGAACTCGGCGGTCGCATCGAGGACCAGCAAGGCTTGTTCAACCTCAACAACCTGATCCGCCACGGCAAGCTCGATCTCACCCAGTACGCGCGTTTCCAGCGCCTGTTGTCGATCCTCGGCCTGCCGGTGGAGCTGGCCGGCACCATGGCCGATTGGCTTGATGCCGATGATGTCCCGCAGCCGGCAGGCGGCGCGGAGGACGCGTATTACGCATCGCCTGGTCATCCCTATCTGGCCGCCAATCGGCCGCTGATCAACCTGGATGAACTGGCGCTGGTGCGCGGTTTCGACGGTGATGTGCGTGCGCGACTGGCGCCGTTTGTGACGGCGTTGCCCGGCACTACTGCGCTCAACGTCAACACGGCGCCGGCCGAGGTGCTGGCGGCGGTGGTCGACGGCCTGGACCTGGCGTCGGCGCGCATGCTGGTGGCGCGCCGCGACAGCGTTTTCTATCGCAACAACGCCGACTTCCTGAGTCAGCTCGGCAAGGACGCTGTCGTGCCGGCCGCGGACATTCGTGTTGGCAGCGACTACTTCCTGGTCAGCGTGCGGGTGAGCTACGGCAAGACCCAGGCCCGCGGCCAGTTGCTGCTGGCGCGAACCCGTGCGACGGACTGGCCTGATGTCGTCTGGCGGAAATACCCGTGAACCTGCTGCGCATCTTCTGTTCGCTGTCGGCGGTACCCGTGTCGTGCCGATGGGTGCTGTTCAACGATGCTGGTGCGCATCCTGGTGTGGGCGCGCTGGCCCAACTGCCGCAGGGTGCTGCGCGGATCGAGCTGGTGCTCGCTGCCAGCGACGTGTTGCTTGTGAGCGCGCGACTGCCGTCGACAGGCAACCGCCGATCCGCCGCGCTGCTGGCTTACGCGGTCGAGGAACGACTGGCTTCGGACCCGGATGCCGCCCAGGTGAGCATCCTGGGGCGGCGGGATGGCGAGGATGTGCTGGCGGTGGTGGATCGGTTGCGGTTGCAGGCATGGCGTGATGCGCTCGCCGCCGCCGGCATCACGGTCGACAGCGTGCATTGCGAGACGCTGATGCTGCCGCTGCAACATGGCGAGTGGAGTCTGTGCTGGAACGGTCAGGAAGGCCATGTGCGGATCGGTGAGTTCGAAGGCGGTGCCACCGATTGTGGCGACCGGCATACGCCGCCGCTGGCGCTGCAACAATGGCTGGCGGAAGCGCGGGCACACGCCATCGTGCCCACCACCATTGCGCTGTATCTGACGGCGCCCGCGGCGAAGCCCGATCTGGAGGCGTGGCAGAGCGAGCTGGGCGTGAGCCTGCGGATCGCTGTCGCACAGGATTGGCACACAACGGCGGTGCCCGTCGGGGCTCGACTCGATCAGCGGCGCCGGCGCTGGTATCCCTCCGCCGCGATGGTTGTTCGCTGGCGCCCGATCGGCTGGATGCTGCTGGTGGCGTTGTTGCTGCATTCGGCGGCATTGCTTGGCGACCGGATGCGTCTGGCCAGTGAACAACAACAGCTGCGCCAACAAATGGAAGCGCGCTTTCGCGCGCTGTTTCCCGATGCCGTTGCGGTGGCCGACCCCGTGTTGCAAATGCGCCGGCAACTGACGCGGGCGCGACACGCCGCCAACCAACCCGATGCCGGCGATTTCCCGATCATGCTCGGCAAGGTTTCGGCGGTGCTCGCCGCCGCACCGACCGCGCCATTGCACGCACTGTCCTATGAGAACGGGCGCATGACGCTGGAATGGACGGCACTCGATGACGTGCTTGCGCGCCGGACTCAGCAGCTTTTGATGGACGCCGGATTTGCCGTCGAGATGGTGCCGGCGGCACGCAGCGCCAACCGCGGCACGGTGACGTTGACGCTGAGGTCGCCATGAAAAAGCTCGCCTGGAAACACGGGTCCGGTCAGTGGTGGGCATCGCATTCGCCATCCGAACGCCGGCTGATGGTTGCGGTGGCGGTGTGCCTCGGGCTGGGCTTGTACGTGTGGTTGCTGCTGTCGGCGACGCATGCGCGGGCGAAGCTGCGGCCGGCAGTGATCGAACTGCAGGCGCAGGTCATTCGCCAGGAGCGGCAGGCAGAGGAAATCATGCAGCTTCGCGCGGCGCCAGCGCCCGCCCCGGCGCCAGCAGACCTGCGTCAGTTGGTGCAGCGGCAGGTGGACGCCGACGGGCTGAGCTCGTCGCTGGCAAGCATCGAGCGGGTGGATGCGGACCAGGTGAAGCTGGTGTTCGGCCACGTCGCCTTCGCCCAGTGGCTGGTGTGGGCAGACAACATGCGCGCGCAGCATCTGCGCTTTGCGCGGGTGCGGATTGAATCGCAGGACGCGCCAGGACAGGTAAGCGTCAGCGCCACCATCGAACGGTCGCGCCGATGAAGCGGCTGCGGACATGGCGCAACGGCATCGTCAGCGGCAGCGTGGTGCTGGCGGCGTATGGGGTGTTTCTGATCATGCTGGCGCCGGCCACGCTCGTCGATCGTGGTTTGCAGCGCGCAACGCACGGTGTGCTGCGGTTGGCACAGGCGCAGGGCACGCTGTGGTCCGGCAGTGGCCGGCTCGAGATTCGCGATCCGACCAGGCACGTCGGTATCGGCAAGGCCGTGAGCTGGGTGTTGCAGCCGCGCTCGCTGTGGCGTGGGCGGCTCGACTACCAGGTGAGCATCGACCACGCCGCCGACTTTCCGCTGCACCTTTCCGTGCAAGGCATCGACGTCGCCGGCGCGAATTTCTCGATGCCGGCGGCGGCGCTCGGGCTGGCGGTGCCGCGCATGGCGCCGCTGGGCTTGCGCGGCGATGTCGTCGTCCGGATCGCCCGGTTCAAGCGCGCGGGCGATGCTGTTTCGGCGGACGCCGTCGTGACCTGGAAAGACGCCAGCTCCGCCTTGACCACGGTGGCGCCGCTGGGCACGTACGAGCTTCGCGTTGACAGCGTGGCCGGCGCGTTGAACACGAGCTTGCGCACCCACAGCGGCCCGTTGCAACTGCGCGGTAGCGGGTCATGGCGCGGCGGGACGCCGCCGGAGTATTCCGTCACTGCACGCGTCGACACCAGCCACAAGGCGCAACTTGCGCCGTTGCTGCGGCTGATCGCCATCGAACGCGGCAACGGCGATTTCGCCCTGCAATTCGGCCCTCCGCTCGGCAACGTATCCCCACGGGGAACCTCAAAAAGCCGGTGACGGACACGCGCCACGGGAACCCGTCCGTTGCCGCCACCATCCAACCCATGTCACCAGAGGGAAGCCATCCGTGCCGTTCGGACGATCCAGACTCGCGCAAACGTCCATCGTCTTCACGATGAAGGTCGGTGCGCTGGCGTTGCCTGGTTTCGTGTGGGCGTACTGGACCTGGGCATGGTTTGCGCCGTCGCCGCTGCCGCCAGCGATGGACGTTGCCGAGCCGGCCGGCCGCCTGCTCGCCGCGGGCGATCTGTTTGGCGCGGTGCAAGGTGACGCCCATCCGAGCGCGCCGACCGCGCTGGCGATCACCTTGCTGGGCGTCATGGCGGGGGCGCCGGCGGGTTCCGGCTATGCGCTGCTGCAGCTCGGCGCGAAAGAGACCCGACTCGTGCGCGCCGGCGAGGATCTTGCCCCGGGCATCCGCGTCGAAGGCGTGCATCCCGGGCAGGTAATCCTGCGCCGCAACGGGGCGCGCGAAACGTTGGCATGGCCGCGTTCGGTCGCGACTCCCGTCATCACCACGAACCCTCCCGCCCGATGAAACATCGCAGGCCATCCATCCCGTGTCGATCCGCATGAAACATTACTGGCTGCAGATGGTTGCTGTGGCTTTGCTTGCTGCCCAGACCGCAGTGGCGGGTGCGGCCGTGCCCGCGTCGGCAAGCCCGGCGCTGACGCCGGACCAAACCGTCACGCTCAATTTCGTCAATGCGGATATCGAGGGCGTGGTCAAGGCGATGGCGGAAGTCACCGGCAAGAACTTCGTGCTCGACCCGCGCGTCAAGGGCACGGTCAACATCATCTCGGCCCAACCGGTAGCGCGTACCGCCGTGTATGACGTGTTTCTGTCGGCGTTGCGGTTGCAGGGCTTCACTGCTGTGGAAGACCACAACCTGGTGAAGATTCTGCCGGAAGCCAACGCCAAGCTGCACCGCAATGCGGTGGCCGGCCAGCCCGCCGCCCACGACGGAATACAGACGCGGGTATTCACTCTGACCCATCAATCGGCGGCACAACTGGTGCCCACGCTGCGCCCTTTGGTGGCGCCCAACAACACCATTACGGCGCTGCAGAACAGCAACACGTTGATCATCACCGATTACGCCAGCAACCTCGAACGACTGGCCGGCATCATCGCGGCGATCGATCAGCCGGAGGATGCGGGCGCGGCGATGATCGTCTTGCGCCACGCCTCCGCGCTGGATGCGGCGCGGACCATCAACCACCTGTTTGCGCCGGCCCCGCAAGCCGTTCAGACACTGCAGGGCACCGATCCCACGCAGCGCATCGCGGTCATCGCCGATGCCCGATCCAACAGCCTGTTGGTGCGCGCGGCAGATCCCGCACGGCTTGCCCAGATCCGGCAGTTCGCGGCGATGCTTGATTCGCCGACCAGCGCTGCCGGCAACGTGCACGTGGTCTACCTGAAAAATGCCGAGGCGGTGAAGCTCGCCGAAACCCTGCGCGGCATCCATACAGGTAATGCGTCATCGTCGGCACAGGCAACGGGCACGTCCACACCGGCGGACACGGCCGCAACGGGCGCGGGTGCCGGCATGAGTTTCGCCAGCGATTTGCAGACGCCGGCCGGCGGCAGCGGCATGCCGGTCATGGCCGATGCCGCGTCGCCGCCGGCGGTCAGCGCAGCGGGCATCATCCAGGCCGACGCGGCCACCAATTCGATCATCATCACGGCGCCGGATGCGATCTACAACAACCTGCGCGCCGTGGTGGAGAAGCTCGATGCGCGCCGGTTGCAGGTTTATGTCGAGGCGCTGATCGTCGAACTCACCGCGAGCAAAGCCGGGGAGTTTGGCATCCAGTGGCAGGATCTCGGTGGTATCGGTAAATCCGGCACACAAGTATTCGGTGGCACCAGTTTCGGTGGCGCCGGCCAGAACATCATCGGCATCGCGCAAAACCCGGCCAGTGCCGGTCCCGGGTTGAATATCGGCACGATGCGCGGAACCGTCACGGTCGGTGGCGTGCAGATTCTCAACCTGGGTCTGCTCGCACGCGCACTGGAAACCGACAGCAACGCCAACATCCTGTCCACGCCAACCCTGCTGACCCTCGACAACGAGGAGGCAAAGATCGTGGTCGGTCAGAATGTTCCGTTCATCACCGGCCAATACGCGGTCTCGGGGGCGGCGACGACGCCGTCGCCGTTCCAGACCATCGAGCGCAAGGACGTCGGCCTGACCCTGAAGATCCGCCCGCAGATATCCGAAGGTGGCGTCGTGCGCCTGCAGATCTACCAGGAAGTTTCGAGTGTGGCCGACACCGCCAATCCGGCCGGGGTGATCACCAATACGCGCTCGATCGAGTCCACGGTGCTCGTGGACGACGGACAGATCATCGTGCTGGGCGGCCTGATCCAGGACGCAGTCAACGGCGGCGTGTCCAAGGTACCCGTGCTGGGCAGCATCCCGTTGCTGGGTGGCCTGTTTCGCTACAACAACCATTCGCGCACCAAGACCAACCTGATGGTATTCCTGCGTCCGACCATCCTGCGTGATTCGCGGGGTGCCGACGCGTTGACCGGCGAGCGCTACGACTACATCCGCGGCGAACAACTGCGTGCCGATCCCGTGCCCGGTGCAATGCATCGCAACGATCCGCTTCCACTGCTGCCGAACCTGCCCGTCGCGGCGGGCGCTGCGGGCAACCCGCAATGAGTCGCGCATGCTGAGCAAGCCGCCCGTGTCGTATGCCTTCGCCAAGACCCATGGCGTGGCGGTCACCGCGCTTGGCGACGGCAGTGCCGCCGCGGTCATGCGCCACGGTGCGTCGGCCGGTGCGCTGGCGGAGTTGCGCCGCGCGTTGGGCGTGCCGGTTCGCGTGGAGCGCGTCAGTGTCGTCGAATTCGACGAGCGCATTGCCACTTTGTACAACGGTGCCGGCGAAGGTGCCGCCGCGCTGGCGGACGACCTGGCACAAGACCTCGACCTGTCTCGCCTGCTGCAGGAAATTCCCCGTGTCGAGGACTTGCTGGACAGCCAGAACGACGCGCCGCTGATTCGCCTGATCAACGCGTTGCTGACTCAGGCGCTGCACGAAGGCGCTTCGGACATCCACATCGAGCCGTTCGAGTCGCGTTCGGTGGTGCGCCTGCGCATCGACGGAACGCTGCACGACCTGATCGAGCCGGCGCAGGCACTGCACACGGCGATCGTGTCGCGCATAAAAATCATGGCGCAACTCGACATCGCGGAGAAGCGCCTGCCGCAGGATGGCCGCATCGCACTGCGTGCGGCGGGGAAACCGATCGACGTGCGCGTATCGACGATTCCCACCGGGCACGGCGAACGCGTGGTGTTGCGCCTGCTGGACAAGCAGACGGGGCGACTGGACCTGTCGCGGCTGGGCATGGCTCCGACCACGCTGGCGCGGATGGATGCACTGATCCGCGAGCCGCACGGCATCATCCTGATGACCGGCCCTACCGGCTCAGGCAAGACCACCACCTTGTACGCCGCGCTGTCGCGCCTGGACCCCAAGGCGCTGAACATCATGACCGTCGAGGATCCGATCGAATACGACCTCGACGGTATCAGCCAGACGCAAGTCAACAGCCGCATCGACATGAGCTTCGCCCGCGCCTTGCGCACCATCCTTCGCCAGGACCCCGACGTGATCATGATCGGCGAGATCCGCGATCTGGAGAGCGCCGAGATCGCCATCCAGGCCAGCCTCACCGGCCATTTGGTGATCACCACGCTGCACACAAACGACGCGGTGAGCGCGGTCACCCGGCTGGTCGACATGGGCGTGGAGCCCTTTCTGCTGGCCTCCAGCCTGATCGGCATTGGGGCTCAACGCCTGGTGCGCAAACTGTGTCTGGAGTGCCGCGAGCCATTGGATGACGACGCCGGGCCGTTGCGCAGCCTCGGGCTGGTATCCACGGCGGGCCATTTCCATGCGCCGCGCGGTTGCCCCGTGTGCAACCGCTCCGGCTACAAGGGGCGCACGGGCATCTATGAATTGCTGGCCGTGAACGACGAACTGCGCAAGCTCATCCACGACCGGATTGACGAACAGACGCTGCGCGAGCGCGCCGGCGCGCACGGCATGGGTTCGCTGCGCGAGGATGGCATGCGGCTGGCGGCCGAAGGCACGGTGAGCGTCGAGGAAGTGCTACGCGTCACTCGCGCGAGGTGACGCATGGAGGCGTTTCACTATCGAGCTTTCGACGTTGCTGGCCGCTCACGCTCCGGCGTGCTGCAAGCGGATTCGCCGCGTCAGGCGCGTGCCCAGTTGCGCGCGCAGGGCTTTTATCCGGAGCGCATCGATCGGGTGCGCAATCGGGAGCGTGCCGCGTCGCTGTGGTCGCGCAGCATTCCCGCCGCCGAACTGAGCTTGCTGACACGTCAGTTGGCCATGCTGCTGGCGTCAGGGCTGACCATGGAACACGCGCTGACGGCCTTGATCGAGGAAGTCACCGCGCCGCGGACGCGCGAGGTGCTCGGTGGCGTCAAGGCCGAGGTCACCGGCGGTCTTTCACTGGCCGCAGCATTGGGCATCTACGGCCGGAATTTCCCGGACTACTACCGGGCGCTGGTGCGCGGTGGCGAGGAATCCGGTGCACTGCCGGTGGTGCTGCAACATCTTGCCGATTACCTGGACGCCCGCCAGGCGCTGCATCAGAAAACCAGCCTCGCGCTGCTTTACCCGATGCTGGTCACTTTCGTCGCCATCTGCGTGGTCACCGGCTTGCTGGTCTACGTGGTGCCGCAGATCGTGCAGGTCTTTCAGCAATCGCGGCAAAGCCTGCCGCTGCTTACGCGCGGCTTGATCGCCGTTTCCGATTTCCTGCGCGGCGCGGGGCCCTGGCTTGCCGGCGCGTGCCTTTGCATGGCAATGGGCGCGCGTCTTGCGCTGCGGCTGGAGCGCTGTCAGCGTCGTTGGCATGCCCTTGTGTTGCGTCTGCCCTGGTTCGGTCCGGTGGTTCGCGGGCTGAACACCTCACGCTTTGCCAGCACGCTGGCAATTCTGGTCGGTGGTGGCGTGCCGTTGCTGGCGGCGCTCGATTACGGTGCCCGCGCGATGTCCAACCGGGTCATGCACGACGGTATCAGGGCGGCCATCGAGCGTGTGCGCGAGGGCGAAAGCCTGGCCCGTGCGCTGGCGGCGACGCACATTTTTCCACCGCTCATGCTGCACCTGGTCGGCAGCGGGGAAGCCAGCGGCAAGCTCGAGCCGATGCTCGAGCGCGCCGCACAGCTTGAAACACAAACGCTCGAACGGCGCCTGGCGGTCCTGCTGACCTTGCTCGAACCGGTGATGATCCTGGTGATGGGTGGCGTGGTGCTGATAATCGTTCTTGCCATCCTGTTGCCGATCATGGAGATCAACCAACTGGTGCATTAAGGCAACGCTGATCAAGTATCACCGCCGCCTTAAGTTAGCCGCACCATCGCCATCGGGTCATTCCAGCAATCGAAGCTGGGCGGGGCTGCCCGTCTGGCCGTGCACATACGCCAGTTGCGAGTGTTCCCGTGCCAGGCTGTCCAGCACGGTCACGTCGGGCCCGATCACGAACAGGGTCGGTTCGATCCATCCGCTGGTGCCGACCCCGATAGCGGGGTAGACGCTGGCATCGGGCTGGCCTTGCAACGCATCCAGCAATGCGTGCTGTGCGGCAAGGTTTTCTTCCGGTGAGCGACGGCGTGCCTGCGGGTTCCATGCCGTAATGAAGGCCCACGAGCGCATGCCGACCACGTCGGCCAGCGTGCCGGGCAACGGCAGGTCGACGCGTACCGTTGCCCAATTCACTGTGTCGATGCACATGTGGTAGGCGGTGGAGCGGAAAGCTTCGAGCAGGACCTCATCCATGACGCAGCTCCGGTAGCGGTGCCAGTGTGGAAACGAAGCGCTGCGCGGCGGTATCGATGTTGATCGTCGCCACGTCCGGGGTATCGCGCAGCAACTGCTCAAGCAGTTGGTCCTGCGCGCGACCACGTTCGAGTGCATAGGCATAAGGGAGATGGGTAAAGGTCACCATGCGGTATCGCGCCATGTAGTGGGAGGGAATGCGTGCGGCCAGCAGCGCGCCGAGCTCACGCTTGGCAAGATAATGCGGATCGGCCACCGAGTCGCGCATTTCGATGTAGTTTTCCAGCGCCATGTGGGCGATGGCGTCGGCGTTGGGTTGGCGTTGGCGCTGGAACTCGGCGAATGCCCCGGCGTGGTCGCCGCGTGCTTCGGCCAGCAGATTGGCCAGCACCACGGTGTCCTCGAAACCGCAATTCATGCCCTGGCCGTGGAACGGCACGATTGCGTGCGCCGCATCGCCGATCAGCAGGGCGCGACCGTCGAGATGCCAGCGTTCCAGGTACAGCGTGGACAGCGTGCCGATGGGGTTGTGTTCGAAATCCTCGGCGAAACGCGGCATCAGCGGCAGCAGGCCGGGAAATTGTTCCGAGAAGAACGCCGCGGCCGCCGCGGCATCGGGCAGGGTGGGGAAGCTTGGCGCGACACCCCGATTCGGCAGGAACAGGGTGACGGTGAAGCTGCGTTCGGTGTTCGGCAGCGCGATGCACATGTAGCTGCCGTGTGGCCAGATGTGCAATGCGTTCGGCTCCAGCGCGAAACCGTCGCGACCACCGCCGGCTTGCAGCACGGCAGCGGGCAGGTCGCTTGCGGGCGGGATTTCCAGTTCCTTGTAACCATGATCCAGCGGCTCGACCCGCTCGCCCAGCGGCGTGTGGGCGTTCATCGCGGCGCGCAAGGCCGAGCCGGCGCCATCGGCCCCGATCAGCAGGCCCGCCGACAGTTCGCGCTCGACGCCGTCGGCGTCCGCCAGCCGGATGCGCTGTCGGTCGAAGTCCGCGGTGGTGAGCGCCTGATCGAAATGGAACTTCGCGCCAGCGGCTTCCGCCGCGTCCAGCAGCAAGGTGTTCAACGCACCGCGGGAGACCGACCAGATCACTTCGCTGTCGTCGATGCCATAGCGCTGCAGGCTGTGCTGGCCATCGCGGTCGTGCACCATGCGTCCGCGCATCATCACCGCGCGCTGCAACACGTCGTCAGCCAGCCCGGTGCTGCGCAAGGCGTGCAGACCGCGTTCGGCCAGCGCCAGGTTGATCGAGCGACCACCGGCGAAGCCGGCATGGCGCGGATCGGGCCGCTTCTCGAACACATCGACCGCAAACCCGCGCTGCGCCAGTTGCTGCGCCAGCAGCGCGCCGACCAGGCCGCCGCCGATGAGGGTGATGGGGTGTTGCGACATGCTGCGATCCGTGGAGGGAATCCGCCCACTGTTCCGCAAGCGCGATCAGACTGCAATGCCGCGCTGGCCAATCCCGTTCGTACGGCCGCCCGCAGGCAGCGGCGCGGATCTCAGAAGCTCATGAAATAGCCGCCGTTCACCGGCAGGTTGGCGCCGGTGATGTAGCCGGCGTCGTCGGCGGCCAGGAAGCATACGGCGCGGGCGATGTCGGCGGGCGAACCGAGCCGGCCCACCGGGATGCCGGCGATGATCTGCGCGCGTACCTCTGCAGCCACGGCGGCCACCATCGGCGTATCGCAATAGCCGGGCGATACCGTGTTGACGGTGACGCCCTTGCGCGCCGTCTCGCGCGCCAATGCCATGCTGAAGCCGTGCACACCGGCTTTCGCGGCCGAGTAATTGGTCTGCCCGAACTGGCCGGTCTGGCCGTTGACCGAGCTGATGTTGACGATGCGGCCGAAGCCACGCGTGGTCATGCCCTCGATCGTGTTGCGGCACATGTTGAACACGCCGTCGAGATTCACCTGCATCAATTCATGCCATTGCTGCGGCGTCATCTTGCGCAGGCTGGCATCGCGGGTGATGCCGGCGGCGTTGACCAGGATGTCCACGCCGCCATGTTGTTGCTCGATGCGGGCGATCAACTGCTGGCAACTGTCGAAGTCGCTGATGTCGCCCGGCTCGAACGTGACCGTATCGGCGACGTCGGCCATTTCCTGACGGAAAGCGCCAATGCGCTCGTCGCGCGCGGCCAGGTCGACGGCGATCACCCGCCGACCCGCCTGCGCCAACTGGCGGCAGATTTCACTGCCCAGGCCACCGATGCCGCCGGTGACCAGCGCAACGCGTTTCGGGGAGGTCGCTTCGTTCATGGGGTGCTTTCCACGCGTGATCATGCCGCAAAGCAGCACGGATCATGCTGCAGTTGCGATAGGGGAAATCGGGTGCGCGGCACGCGTGGCGCGCCGCGCAGGTGACACGGATCAGCCGGCTTTCTTGCTGCCGCGGCCGGTGCTGCCGGGCGGGGTCGGGACGACCTGCGCGGCGGTGTTCATCAGGCCTTCCTGCATCGCCTTCCACGCGGCCATGTTGCGCTCGGTGAGGTCGTTCAGGGTGTTCCAGGGCGTTTGCCCCATCAGGCTGTTGAGCTGGCTGCGGAACTGCGTCTGCTGGTCGAGAAACACCTGCAGACTGCGCTCCAGGTAAGGCCCCATGAAGCCCTGCAGCGAATTGCCGTAGAAGCGGATGATCTGGCTGAGGAGCTCGGGCGACAACATCGGCTGGCCCTTGTCCTCGTGCTCGGAGATGATTTGCAGGAGTACCGAGCGGGTCAGGTCCTCGCCGCTCTTGGCGTCGCGAACCTCGAAATCCTCATTGTCGAGCACCAACTGGCGGATCTCTTCCAGCGTGATGTAGCTGGAAATTTCCGTGTCGTACAAGCGACGATTCGGATACTTCTTGATGATGCGTTTGGTTTGTGCCATGCGGGACAAGCTAACAGAAGGTATTGCATTGCACCAGTTCCAACGGGCTGGTCCATGTTGCACTTGCCGAGCGCAGCAATTGGTGGTTGGTCAATGACCTGCGGCACCGCTGGCGTTGCCGAAAGGCGGCTTGGCGAGCCACAGAAGCGGGATCATCGCCACGAACATCACGGCGCACACCAGGTACACATCGTTGACCGCCAGGGTGAGCGCTTCGCGGTTGATCAGCTGCTCGACCACGCCCAGACTTTGCGGCAGGGAGAAGCCGCCGTGCTGCAGTTGCTGCAGGAAGCTGTCGGCCGCCGGCGCGGCCGGTGAGATGTGCTCTGTCAGTACGGCGTGGTGGTAGTCGCCGCGGTGCTGCCACAGCGTCACCGTGGCCGCGGTGGACACGCTGGAGCCCAGCGTGCGGCAGAAGTTGGCCAGGCCCGACGCGCTGGCAATCTGGTCCGCCCCCAGTCCCGACAGATACATCTGGTTGAGCGGGATGAAGAAGCACGCAATGCCGATGCCCATCACGAAGCGCGGCCATACCAGGGTGGAGAACGAGGCCGAGCTGTCGAAGCTGGCGAACCAGAACGAGGTGGCCGCGAACACGATGAACGCGAACGTCACCACCGCACGCAGTTCCAGCCGCTGGATATTGGCGCCGATGATCGGCGCCATCAGAAACGCCAGCACGCCCACCGGCGCGCTGGCCAGCCCGGCCCAGGTGGCGGTATAGCCAAGCGTGATCTGCAGCCACAGCGGAAACACCACGTTGATGCCGAAGAACGCCATCATGCCCAGCGACAGCGCCACCACCGCCACGGTGAAGTTGCGGCTCTTGAACAGGGACAGCTCGATCACCGGATGCTTGGCGTACAGCTCCCACACGATCAGGAACGTCAGGCACACCAGCGCGGTGATGCCCAGCGCCAGGATCATCGGCGAGGCGAACCAGTCGTTGTCGTTGCCGTTGTCCAGCATGAACTGCAGCGCGCCCACGCCCACCACCAGCAGCACCAGCCCGATCACGTCGATCGGCATCTTGAAGGTCTTGGTCTCGCGCTTGCGCAGCAATGTCCAGGTGATGATCGCCGCCAGCGCACCCACCGGTACGTTGATGTAGAAGATCCACGGCCACGAGAAATTGTCGGTGAGCCAGCCGCCCAGGATCGGCCCGAAGATCGGCGCCACCACCACCGTCATCGCCCACAAGGCCAGCGCGATGCCCTGTTTCGCCTTCGGGTAGCTGGCCAGCAGCAGCGACAGTGACAGCGCCACCATCGGGCCGGAACCGGCGCCCTGCATCAACCGGCAGATCACCAGCATCGGCATGCTGGTGGCCAGGCCGCACAGCATCGAGAACAGCACGAACAGCAACACCGAGCCGACGAAGGTCTTCACCTCGCCGAAGCGGCGCGCCAACCAGCCGGTGAGCGGCTGCATGATCGCGCTGGCCAGCGCGTAGGAGCTGATGGTCCAGGTGCCCTCGCTGGGGCTCACGCCCAGGCTGCCCGCAATGTGCGGCACGGAGACGTTGACGATCGTCATGTCCAGCACCTCCATGAAGGTGCTGAAGGCGACGGCGATGGTCAGCAGCACCAGCGCGCCGCCCTGCAGCGGCTTCAGCGGTGGTGCGTCATCGTTGGGTGTGGCGGCCATGCGGTCGGCCCGGTTCAGTGGATGTCGTCGGGAAGATTGGCGCGGATGACCTGTTCGGCTTCCGCGTCGGCCTTGCTCGCCATCTGCTCATAGACGGTGGTTTGCGCCACCGGCTGGTTCGCCGCCGCCGCCAGCACTCGCCCATCGTCATGGGTGATGTCCACCGTAACCGTGGTGGAGAGGCCGATGCGCAGCGGGTGCTTGTCCAGTTCGTTGTTGTCCAGCGAGATGCGTACCGGCACGCGCTGCACCACCTTGATCCAGTTGCCGGTGGCATTCTGCGCCGGCAACAGCGAGAACACGCTGCCGGTGCCGGCGCCCAGGCCGACCACCTTGCCGTGGAATTCCGCGTCGCTGCCGTAGGTATCCGATTCGATGGTGGCGGGCTGCCCGATGCGGATGTGGCCCAGTTGGCTTTCCTTGAAGTTGGCCTCGATCCACAGGTTGTGCAGCGGCACCACCGTCATCAATTGCTGTCCCGGTTGCACGCTGTTGCCAAGCTGCACGCTGCGCTGGGCCACGTAGCCGGACACCGGCGCGTAGATGGCATTGCGTTGCGCCGCCACCCACGCGGCGCGGAAATTGGCGCGCGCCTGCATCACGGCGGGGTTTTTCGCCACATCGGTGCCTTCGATCGCCGCGTGCGCCGCGTCCGCCTGCGCCTGCGCTGCGGTGACGGCGGCGCGGGCCTGCTCCACGCCGTCGCGCAGGTGTTGCACGACCTCGGGCGATTCGGCGTGCGCGGCCAGCAGCGGCAGGTGGCGTTGAAGATCGGCTTCGACTTTCTTCAGGTCGATCCGGCGAGCCGCGAGCTGGGCGTCGGCGCCACTGGCCGAACTGGTCTGCTGGCGCACGCCGCGCACGGCCTGCGCCAATGCGCTGCGTGCCTGCTGCAGCCGGACTTCCGCGTCGGTGCTGTCCAGTTTCACCAGCACCTGGCCGGCTTCCACCCGCTGCGTGTCGTCGGCCAGGATCGCCACCACGGTGCCCGGCACCTGCGCCGATATCGCCACCTGGTTGCCGCCGACGTAGGCGTTGTCGGTTTTGACCCGCTTGGAAAGCACCAGCAGCCACAGCAGGAACCACGCCACGGCGGCCAGCACAAACAGGCCAGCGACGATCAGCAGCACGCGACGGCGTTTGCGCGGGTCGGTGGCCGCCATGCCGCTGTCGTCGGCCGCGGGGGACTTGTCGGACTCAGTGGCGCTCATGATCGGCGGCTCCGGTAACGGGGGAAATGGGGGCGGCATGCGAGGCGGTGGTGGGTGTGTCGGTACGCCGGTAACCACCACCCAGGGCCTTGATCAGTGCAAGGTCGTTGCTCAATGCCTGCGCCTGCAATTGCACGGCGGCATCACGCTGTTGCAGCAGTTGCGCTTCCGCGGCGAGGCTTTCGCGGGCATCGCGCACGCCCTGGCGGCGGCGGGCCTCGGCGTTGGCCAGCAGTTGCCGGTTGGCATCCACCTCGGCCTGCTGGGCCTGTCGTCGCGCGGCGATCTGTTCGGCGCTCAGGGCCTGGGTGGCCACTTCGCGCGCGGCGGCCAGCACGGTGCTGTTGTACTGCGCCACCGCGCTGTCGAGCTGGGCCTTGCTCAAGCCGTAATTGGCCTTCAACGAGCCGCCGTTGAAGATGGGCAGGTGCAGCGCCGGCGTCAGCGCAAACGTGCGGCTTCCGGCCGTGAGCAGTTTGCCCATGTCGATGCTGGACAACCCGGCCATGGCGGTAATGCCGATATCCGGAAAGAAGGCGGCACGCGCCGCATCGGTATTTTTCAGCGCCGCTTCCACCTGCCATCGGCTGGCCGCGATATCCGGTCGGCGGGCAATCAGGTCGAGGCGGGCATCGGCGGGGATGCCACGCACCACGCCGGGCAACGGGCGCGGACGCAGTTCGGGCAGTTGCTCAGGGGCGACTCCCAGCAAGGCAGCCAGGGCCACCTTGCGGATCTGCGCCGAGCCATCGATGGCAATGCGCATGCCGCGGATGGCGGCCACTTGCGCCTGCGCCCGCTGTGCTTCGTCGGGGAGATCCACGCCCTGGGTCACGCGCAATTGCGCGATCTGCGCCAGTTGCTGCTGGGTGGCGAGCAGTCGATCGATCAACTGCAGCCGGGCCTGATCGGCCTGCCAGCCGAAGTAGGTATCGGCGACGGCGTACTGGATCGCCAGCGCGGCGGCGCTGCGCTGCGCTTCCGCGGCGTGTGCCTGATCCAGCGCCGCTTCCACCGTGGCGCGCTTCTTGCCCCACCAGTCGAAATCGTATTGCAGCTGCAGCCCGATGTCGGCCTGGTTGTACCAGGTGAAACCCAGAAACTCGGCGGGAATCAACCCGTGCTCGCTCATCCGCTGGCGCGATACCTGCGCGTTGCCGTTGATCGACAAGCCCATCTGCGCGGCCGCCAGTCGCACCGATGCCTGGGCGCTCTGCACGCGGCTTTGTGCCAGGGCGATGTCCGGCGACTGCTGCAGCGCCCGATCCATCAGGCCATCCAGCTGGGGATCGTCGTAATGGCGCCACCACTGTGCCGCGGGCCAACCGGCGCGGGCGGGTGCGTTCAGGCCGGCCAGCGGTACGTCGTCGCGCAATACGGGGTGATCCAGTTTCGCGGGCGCCCGCGCACACGCGGCCAGCGCCAGCACGATCGTCGCGGTCAGCAATGGCCGGCCGCGGAGCAGGGCATGCTTCATCGAATGTCCTTCATGGATGGGAGTGCTCGCTCAACCGGTCGAGGTTGCCGGCCAGTTTGCGCAACAGGCGGTCGAGGTGGCGTTTATCGGTGGCGCTGAAGTTGTCGAACATGGTGTCGATGCGGGGAAACATCGGCGGCAGCATCTCTTTCACGAAACGCCGGCCGGCGGCGGTGATGCGGATCACCACGCGCCGTCGATCCGCCGCGCTGGCGCCGCGGGTGATCAGGCCGCGCCTGGCCAATGCGTTGGCGATGCGCGTCATGTTGGTGGCGCCCTGAGTCGCGAACTCGCACAGTTCGCCCGGCGTGGAACTGCCGTCGGGCCGGCTGTACAGGATCATCAAGGTCAGGAACTCGCTGTGGTTGAGCTTGTGCGGCTTGAGCTTGAACGCCAGCTCCTGGTCGATCCCTTCCCCCACCATCAGCAGCAGCCGGCACAACCGCGCCTCGGCGGCTGGCATCGTGGGGATGATCTGGCTGACGCGGTCGATGCCTTCGTCCATCAGATCAATGCATGTTGTCAGCTTGGCCATTTCACCAGCGGATATTTCATCGGTGAAGTAAACATAGCAAGGTGTGGCGAATCGGTGCAAACGCACCGGTCAGGCGCCGTGCCGCGCGAAGCCGAACAGCCGGCGTGCGTTGGCGGTGGTGACAGCGGCGATATCCGCTTCGGATTCGTGGCGCAGCCCGCCAATGCAGCGCAAGACGTCCGCGACCCGCGCCGGCTCGTTCCGCTGCCCCCGATGCGCCGCATCGGGTTGGTCGGGGGCGTCGCTTTCCAGCAGCAGGAACTCCAGTGGCATGTGGCTGACCATGCGGCGCAGGCGTTGTGCCCGTTCATAGGTCACCGGGCCGCCGATGCCGAGGTGGAAGCCGATGTCCCACAAGTGCCGGGCTTGCTGCTCGCTGCCCGAAAAGCTGTGCACCACGCCGCGCAGGCCGCCGACGCGACGCAGGGTGAGGATCACTTCCTCCAGCGCGCCGCGCGCGTGCACGATGACCGGCAAGTCGCGCGTGCGCGCGATGTCAAGCTGGCGCGCAAAGATGCGCCGCTGCAGATCGTGGTCGATGCCCTCGACGTGAAAATCCAGGCCGATTTCCCCCACGGCAATGGCGTGATGGTCGTCCAGCCATGAAGACAGTGCGTCCACATGCGCGGGCGCATCCTCGGTAAGAAACATGGGATGCAGGCCGTAGGCGGAGTGTGTCTGCGGGTAGTTGCTGCACAGGTCGTGGATGTGCGGCCAGCTGGTTGTGTCGGTGGCGGGTATCACGACGTGGGCAATACCGGCTTCGGTGGCCCGCGCCATGACCGCATCGAGATCGGATTTGAATCGTCCGTCATCCAGATGTGCGTGGCTGTCCACAATTTCGATCATGGTTTTATCCAGAAGGGCCCGAACTGCGAATTCGATGTGAAAATGAGGCAGGGGTGCAAGCTAGCCCCGATTCAGTTGATTCAATGTTCAATGGAAACACGGTTATGGCGACGCATGGGCGTCCCCGGGGATCGTCGTTCAGGACAGTCGTTCGAAAACAACCGTTCAAACAGAGGAGAGGGTCTGATGAAAAGTTTGACGATCAATGCACTGACTATCGGCATGGCTGCGGCGTTGTCGCTGGGCCTGTCCGCCTGCAATCGCAATGCCGACGCGGGCACGTCCGCTGACGGCGGCACGGCAGCCAGCGGCGCCGCGGCTCCGGCGGAGGCGGACAATTATGCGCGGGTGGTGAGCGTCGATCCGGTACGCAAGACCGTCAACAACCCCAAGCAGGTATGCAAGGACGAAGTGGTTACCCAAACCACGCCGCCCAAGGATGAGCATCGCATTGCGGGCACCGCGATCGGTGCCGTGGCTGGTGGCCTGCTGGGCAACCAGGTTGGTGGCGGCAAGGGCAAGACACTGGCGACGGTGGCGGGTGCGATCGGTGGTGGTTACGCCGGCAATCGCATTCAGGCCAGTCGTCAGCACGCCAACACCACGTCCACCGTGGAGCGGCACTGCGACACCGTCAACAACTCCAGCACCAAGCTGGTGGGCTATGACGTGCGCTACGAATACAAAGGTGTTACCCGCACCGTTCGCATGGATCACGATCCGGGCGATCGCGTGAAAGTGGAGGAGGGTGTGACGGCGGTTTCCGACGCCCGCTGAGTCGATCGAAATCATCGATCGGATGGCTTTTCCCTGAGGAGTGATCGACATGAATGCACTATCGAGCAAACTGGCGCTGGCAGTGGCCATGGCTGGCGGTCTCGCAATGGCTGGATGCGCCACCCCCTACAACAACAGCGGCAACTACGGTTATCAGGGGCAGCCAACCGGGCAAAGCAGAAACGCGCGCTGCAACAACTGCGGCGTGGTGCAGGAAGTGCAGCAGGTCTACACCCAGGGCAACAGCAGCGGCGGTACGCTGGGTGCCGTGATCGGTGCGGTCGCTGGCGGCGTGCTGGGCAACCAGGTCGGCAAGGGTGATGGCCGCAAGGCGGCGACGGTGGCCGGCGCAGTGGCTGGTGGCGTTGTCGGCAACCAGGTTGGCAAGCGCAATGGAAGTGGCGATGTGGCCTATCGCATCGTGGTGCGGCTGGACAATGGCCAGTACGCCACGGTTACGCAGCGGGAGAACCCGGACGTGCGCAACGGTGATTACGTACAGGTGCGTGGCGATCACGTTTACCGTCTGTAATCGTCCTGTTGTATGGACGTCCAGACGTCTGGACGTCCGAAACGCAAAAGGCCCTCATTCGAGGGCCTTTTGTTTCGGGTGCGGCTCGCAGTGTCAGTTGACGGC
Source organism: Rhodanobacter fulvus Jip2 (assembly GCF_000264315.1). Taxonomy (GTDB): domain Bacteria; phylum Pseudomonadota; class Gammaproteobacteria; order Xanthomonadales; family Rhodanobacteraceae; genus Rhodanobacter; species Rhodanobacter fulvus. The sequence goes on along the minus strand of NZ_AJXU01000051.1, from coordinate 8,611 downwards.
GTAAAAGCGATGCTCGCCGATGGTTGTGCCTGCGCGGTTGACCGACCATGTCGGCGTGATGGCGACGGTAGCGAAATGGTCGGCACGCGGCACCAGCATCTTTCGTTCGGCAACGGGCAGCTGCCAGTTCTGGATCGAGCGACCGGCAATCTGCCATGCCTTGTGGAAGGCTTCCAGGTTGGTGATGTCGAATGAACCCGGCGTCGTGGTGGTGGCGAATTGGTGAGGTGCCGTTACGACCTTGCACACGGTGTCGCCCCAGCGTCCGCGTTCGCGCCGGCGCATGGCGACTTCGGCGACCGCGAGCTGGCCGAGCGTCGGTTCGCTGCGTGCTTCCAGATAGACGGTGGTCGCCAGGCAAGCCTGGTCCGCAACGGGTTGCGGTAACAAGCTGGTGAACCACAACAGCATGGAAAGTTTCATGGATCTGCCTCCAACGTGCTGTACGCGCAGCCATTCAGGCCTGACACGCCGTTGCGGTGGACGGGCTGGCAGGCCGTTCCACCTGGATTGATCGCCAACCGGTGTATGCGGTTGAACGTTTTGCCACGGGTTTGTGGCGGGTCGAGCGGCGGGGTCATGCCGATCGGTGAGTGCTGCAATGGCGCTGCGCGTGCCGTAGGGCCGTGTTGCCTGCAACTGCCAGCTGTGGCGTCAGCTGGGTATTCCATCCGGTTTTTGGCCGGGTCGCGCCGATCCGGATTCATCCGGTTCGTCGCGTACATCGGCATCCCGTTTTCCGGATGCCGCGATAATCGATCGGCGGAGCCTAGTGGCGGATTTCACTAAAGGCAAGTGCCGGAGTGTTCCGTTCAGCGTGTCCTCACATTCCGTCTACATCGTTGAAAAATGCAAATAGACGTCTGGACGGCTGATGTTTCAGGCGGGCCAGCGTTCGATGGTTGTCATCAGTAATGAGGCGTCGCCATTCCGCAGCACGATGTTGTTGTCGGTGGCGTTATCGACGACGTCATCGCTGAGCACGACCAGTGCTTCGATGGTGTTGTCGCTGACGACGTTCAGCACGATGCCTACTTCCTGCTCGCCACGACGCAATGTTTCGCCGGGTGCGATGGCGCGCGATGCCGTGACGCTGCAGAGGTGGCGTTTGCAACCACCGCGAAAATGGAGTCGGGCCACGATTTCCTGTCCGGGGTAGCAGCCCTTGTCGACGGCGACCGCTTGCAGCCGCTGCAGCGACAACATCGGCGCGAGGCATTTGTTCAGGGCCTCATCGGGTAACCACGGCCAGCCAAGCTTCAACTGCATGGATTGCCATTGCGTGTCGCCGGCCGTAGTGGATGGCGCGATGTGCAAGGCGTGCGAGCCGCAGCCCAGCGACAGGGTCTCGCCTTCGATATGAACATCGTGCAGCGTCCGTGCTTCGCCGGTGGCCAAGGTGGCGGCAGGTGCTTCGCGAAGCGTTACGCGCGAACGGAAGACGAAGCGGCGCAGGCCATCGGCCATGTCCGCTGCCTTGCCGCCGCGCAACAGCAGAAGCAGTTTGTCGTCAGCGATGCGGGCGAGGTGAAACAGGGCGCGCACGCGTCCCTGCGGGTCGAGCCACGCACCGAACGCCCATCGGCCAACGGCCAGTTCATTCACCTTGCTGCTGAATTGCGCATGCGCAAATGCAACCGCATCAGGGCCTTCGATCAACAGGGTTTGGGCGTCGCGGGTATTGGATGGCATAGGTCGTCGATGTGTGGGCGTACGGTGCGCGGCACAAGCGTTCGCCCGTGATGCGGGGCAGAGGTCCAGGTTGTGCTGGTTTTGCGCAAGTATTAACCTTCGCTGGCTAACAAGACGACCATGTCCGAAACCCATTCCCCAGCACCGTCCTCACCTGCATCCGCTCCGGCGGAGGCAACCGTGCCGGCGAAACCGGATGCGGACAAGGCCCCGCCGGAACCGCCGGCACCGGATCCCACCCGCTACGGCGATTGGGAAAAGAACGGGCGCTGCATCGACTTCTGAATTCCGCTGTGGCGTTGTCGCCGCTGGCAGCGGCGGTACGGCACGGACATCAGCGATTCCACACAGGATAGCCGCCATGGCAGATATGCAACGACCGCTCTCTCCCCATATCCAGGTCTATCGATGGCAAGTGCAGATGGTCAGCTCCATCCTGCATCGCGCCACCGGCATCGCCTTGTCCGTTGGCAGCTTGCTGGTGGTCTGGGGGTTGCTGGCGCTGGCCGGGGGTGAGCAGAGCTTCGACCAGTTCAAGAGTTGCGCCGGCAGTCCGCTCGGCCTGGTGTTGCTGGTGGGCTGGAGCTGGTCGCTGTTCTATCACCTGTGCAACGGCATTCGTCACCTGCTGCAGGATGCGGGCGCCGGCTACGAGATCGTGCAGTTCGTGCGCTCGAGCTGGTTGTCGGCGGTGGGCAGCATCGTGTTGACCGTGCTGGTCTGGGCTTATGTGCTGACGGCCGGAGGTGCGGCATGAACGCGAAGAGTGACGTCGTGAAGGATCGCCGCCATCCGCTGAAGGCTGCACGCGGTCTGGGCTCGGCCAAGTACGGCGTGGGTCACTGGTGGACCCAGCGGGTGACCGCTGCGGCGCTGGTGGGGCTGGGCATCTGGTTCGTGATCCTGGTACTCGGCCTGCTGCATGCCGATTACGCCAGCGCGCGGGCGGCGGTGGCGCAGCCCTGGAATGCGCTGCTGCTGATCGCGTTCGTGCTCACCATGTTCTGGCATGCGGTGCTGGGCCTGCAGGTGGTGGTGGAAGATTACGTGCACACCCGCTGGAAGGAAGTGGTGCTGCTGGTGGCGATCAAGTTCCTCGCCGCGCTCGGCGCGCTCGCCAGCGTGCTGGCCGTACTGCGCATTGCGCTGACCCCTTAAGACGAATACGCGAGGCCACCATTTCATGGAAAGCTACAAGATCCAGCAACACCTTTATGACGTGATCGTGGTCGGCGCCGGCGGTGCGGGCCTGCGCGCCACCTTCGGTCTGGCCGAGAAGGGCCTCAAGGCCGCCTGCATCACCAAGGTGTTTCCCACCCGCTCGCACACGGTAGCCGCGCAGGGCGGCATTTCCGCCGCGCTGGGCAACATGGGCGAGGACGACTGGCGTTTCCATTTCTACGACACCGTCAAGGGCGGCGACTGGCTGGGCGACCAGGACGCGATCGAATACATGTGCAAGCACGCGCCCGAGGCGGTGATCGAGCTTGAGCATTACGGCGTGCCGTTCTCGCGCACCGAGGAAGGCAAGATCTACCAGCGCCCGTTTGGCGGCATGACCACGCATTACGGCAAGGGCACCGCGCAGCGCACCTGCGCCGCGGCGGACCGTACCGGCCACGCCATTCTGCATACGCTGTACCAGCAGGCGCTGGCACACGACGCCACGTTCTTCGTCGAGTATTTCGCGATCGACCTGATCTTCGACGAAGAGGGCGTCTGCCGCGGCGTGCTGGCGCTGGACTTGAATGAAGGCACCCTGCATTTCTTCCGCGGCCAGGCCGTGGTGCTGGCCACGGGTGGTTACGGTCGCGCGTATTTCAGCGCCACCTCGGCGCATACCTGCACCGGCGACGGCGGCGGCATGGTGCTGCGCGCGGGTCTGGCGCTGCAGGACATGGAGTTCGTGCAATTCCATCCCACCGGCATCTACGGCGCCGGCTGCCTGATCACCGAAGGCGTGCGTGGCGAAGGCGGCTTCCTCACCAACTCCGACGGTGAGCGCTTCATGGAGCGCTACGCGCCCAATGCCAAGGATCTGGCCTCGCGCGACGTGGTGAGCCGCGCCATGACGATCGAGATTCGCGAAGGTCGCGGCGTGGGCGAGCACAAGGACCACATCTTCCTCAACCTGATGCACCTCGGCCCCGAGGTCATCCACGAACGCCTGCCGGGCATCGCCGAATCGGCGCGCATCTTCGCCGGCGTGGATGTGACCAAGGAGCCGATCCCGGTGCTGCCCACCGTGCACTACAACATGGGCGGCATCCCCACCAACTACCACGGCGAAGTGGTGCAGAAGCGCGGCGACGACGTTGATGCGATCGTGCCGGGCCTGTTCGCGATCGGCGAGGCGGCCTGCGTCTCCGTGCATGGCGGCAACCGGCTGGGCTCCAACTCGTTGCTGGACCTGGTGGTGTTCGGTCGCGCGGTGGCACATCGCTGCGCCGAACTGATCGAGCCCGGCGCCGCGCACAAGGATCTGCCCACCAACGTGCTGGACAAGTCGCTGGCGCGCTTCGACGCGCTGCGCAACGCCGATGGCGGCACGCCGACGGCGCAGATCCGCATGGCCATGCAGCGCACGATGCAGAAGGATGCGGCGGTGTTCCGTACCGGCGAAACGCTGGCCGAAGGCAAGCAGAAGATCTCCGAAGTGTTCGACATGTTCCAGGACGTGAAGGTCAGCGATCGCTCGCTGGTGTGGAACTCCGACCTGGTCGAGACGCTGGAGCTTTCCAACCTGCTGGCGCAGGCGGTGGCCACCATGCATTCGGCCGAGCAGCGACCGGAAAGCCGCGGCGCGCATGCGCGCGAGGATTTCCCCGAGCGCGACGACGCCAACTGGATGAAGCACACGCTGGTGTGGGTCGACGAGGCGGGCAAATCGCGCTTCGATTTCCGCCCGGTGCACATGAACCCGATGACCGACGAGGTCAAGGCCGTGCCGCCGGCGAAACGCGTTTACTGATCCTGCGCTTGCAGGTGGCACCACATCACACGTTGCGCAGCCCGATAATCGTTGCGGCTGCCGAATGGAAGGGTCGAGGACATGGCTGAATTCGCGCTACCGAAGAACTCAAAGATCCAGCCGGGCAAACATTACCCGGCCAAGGATGCCAAGAAGCCGCGCACCTTCCGCGTCTACCGCTGGTCGCCGGATGACGGGGAGAACCCGCGCATCGACACCTACGAGGTCGATCTGGCCGCGTGCGGTCCGATGGTTCTGGACGCGCTGCTGAAGATCAAGAACGAGATCGATCCCACGCTGACCCTGCGCCGCTCGTGCCGCGAAGGCATCTGCGGCAGTTGCGCGATGAACATCGACGGCACCAATACGCTGGCCTGCACCTGCGCCATCGCCGATGCGGGCAAGGGCGGCGGCGACGTGAAGATCTACCCGCTGCCGCACATGCCGGTGGTGAAAGACCTGGTGCCCGACCTCACGCATTTCTACGCCCAGTTCGCCTCGATCAAGCCGTGGATCCGCACGCAGAGTCCGGCCCCCGATCGCGAGCGCCTGCAGTCGCCCGAAGAGCGCAAGAAGCTCGACGGCCTGTACGAATGCATCCTGTGCGCCTGCTGCTCCACCAGCTGCCCGAGCTACTGGTGGAACGGCGACAAGTACCTGGGCCCGGCCATCCTGTTGCAGGCCTACCGCTGGATCGTCGACAGCCGCGATGAAGCCACCGGCGAACGCCTGGACGACCTGGAAGACCCGTTCAAGCTCTACCGCTGCCACACCATCATGAACTGCACGCGCACCTGCCCCAAGGGTTTGAACCCGGCCAAGGCGATCGCGGAGATCAAGAAGCTGATGGTGGAGCGGCGCAGCGCTTGATCGGCAGATAGTCCCTTCTCCCCTCTGGGGAAGGTGCCCGGATGGCGGATGAGGGGCGGGTGCTCGCGGGGAAGGTGATCACAGGGAGTTTTTGATGATGGCTCGGCGCAAGGTTGTCCCCCTCTCCTTAATCCTCTCCCCGGTGGGGAGAGGAGGCGATGGTGGCTTCGCTGAGTATCTTCATTGAAGCGCCCTCTCCTCAATCCTCTCCCCGGTGGGGAGAGGAGGCAAACGAGGCGCTGCGCGCGGAGTTGGTATGAATAAGGGCAGACTCCAATGGCGCGCCCGTCGCGGCACCCGCGAGCTGGATGCGTTGTTGGGCGGTTGGCTGGACGAACGCTTCGACAGCGCCAGCGAGGCCGAACAGCAGGCGTTCGACGAACTGCTCGACGTGCAGGATCCGGACCTGTGGGATTGGGTGATGGGCCATGCCCGGCCCGAGCGGGCGGACTGGCAGGCGATCATCGATGACATCCGCGCCCGCCATCGGCTTTGAATACGCACCATCGCGGCTGCTGCGACGCTGCCTGATGGTGGTGGCGGCACTGGCGGCGGTCGCCGTGGCGCTTTCGGGTCTGGCCATCGGCCTGAAGCTGGTGTTGATCGCCGCAGTGGCGGTCGCGACCTGGGAAAACCTGCGCCGCGCGGCGCAATCGCCGCTGGCAGCTGCAGGCTGGGACGCCGAGGGCGGCTGGACCTTGCGCACCGCCGACCACGAGGACATCGCCGCCACGCTGGCGTCGTTCCGCGTGCTCGGTGGCTTCATCCTGCTGCGTTTGCGGGCAGAGGAACGCGGCATGCAGATCCTGCTGCTGGCGCCGGACAACACCGATCGCGACATTCGCCGTCGGCTGCGGATGCGTCTGGCCACCGTACAGCCTGGCGAAGCACTGCCGCGAATCTGACTGGCGCGCAACGTGTCGCAGCGCCGGGTTTCGGCGCCCCTGCCGCCGCTGCGCGCCATGCGCTAACGTATACCGTTCCGGCGGCCGTCCGTATCGGCTTTCCCTGCCGCTCCCACGAATCAGGTTGCCATGTTCCGACCGCTCGAACTCTTCATCGGCCTGCGCTATACGCGTGCCAAGCGACGCAACCAGTTCATCTCCTTCATCTCCACCGTGTCGATCGTATGCATCGCGATCAGCGTGATCGCGTTGATCACGGTGATGTCGGTGATGAACGGCTTCGACTACCAGATGCGCGCGCGCATCCTGGGCGCTATCTCGCACGCCACCGTGTCCGGTGTGAACCAGAGCATGGAGGACTGGCCGCGCGCACTGAAAGTCGCCACCGCCAATCCGCATGTGTTGGGCGCTGCACCCTACGTGGAAAGCGAGGCCATGTTGCTGGCCCGGCGTTCCAGCGGCGCGCTGGTGCGCGGCATCGAGCCCGCGCTGGAACCCAAGGTGGTCGATATCGACAAGCACATGGTGGAAGGCTCGCTCGATGCGCTGAAGCCGGGCAGCTGGAACATCGTGCTGGGCAAGGAGCTGGCGATGACGCTGGGCGTCAACGTGGGCGACCGCGTCACCATGGCGGTGCCGGAATTGCGCGCCACGCCGATGGGCGGCGTGCCGCGCATGCGCGGTTTCCATGTCGCAGGCGTGTTCGAGCTGGGCATGGAGCAGTTCGATTCCGGCCTGGCGCTGGTCAACATGAGCGACGCGGAAAAGCTCAACAGCCTCACCGGCCCCACCGGTATCCGGCTGCGGCTGGACGATCTTTTCAATGCCCGGCCGGTGGCACGCGAACTGGCCGATCAACTGGGCCAGGTGTACCGGGTGCAAACCTGGATGGATACCAACGCGAACCTGTTCGCCGCGCTGTCGATGGAGAAGATGGTGATGTTCATCATCCTGTCGCTGATCATCCTGGTGGCGGTGATCAACCTGATCTCGATGCTGATGATGCTGGTCACCGACAAGCAGGCCGACATCGCGATCCTGCGTACGCTGGGCGCCACGCCGCGCAGCATCATGGGTATGTTCATGGTGCAGGGCGTGTTGGTGGGTTTCGTGGGGATCGGTTTTGGCGTGGGGTTGGGCTCGCTGCTGTCGTGGAAGCTGCCCGGCATCATCAAGTGGATCGAGCACACTTTCCACGTGACCTTCCTGTCGCCCGACGTTTATTACATCAGCGAAGTCCCCAGCCGGCTGGACTGGCACGACGTGGGCTGGGTCGCCCTGCTCACGTTTACGTTCTCGCTGCTGGCCACCTTGTATCCCGCGTGGCGCGCTTCGCGCACGCAACCGGCGCAGGCGCTGCGCTATGAATAAGGCCGTCATGAATTCCACGACTGAAAACGTGCTGCGCGCCAGCCACGTCGCCAAGACCTATGAGGAAGGCGGCTTGCGCACCGACGTGCTGAGCGACGTCAGCTTTGAACTGAAACGCGGCCAGACCATGGCGATCGTGGGCGCATCCGGTTCGGGCAAGAGCACGCTGCTGCACATCATCGGCGGGCTCGATACCTCGAGCGCAGGCGAGGTGGAAGTGGAAGGCCGCCTGCTGTCCACGCTGTCCGATGCCGAGCGTGGCCGCGTACGCAACCGCTCGCTGGGCTTCATCTATCAATTCCATCATCTGCTGCCCGAGTTCACCGCGCTGGAAAACGTCTGCATGCCGCTGCTGATTCGCGGCACCGCGATTGCCGATGCGCAACGCCAGTCGGCCGCGCTGCTGGAGCGGGTGGGGCTGGGCAAGCGCCTGCAGCACAAACCCTCCGAGCTTTCCGGTGGCGAACGCCAGCGTTGCGCGGTGGCGCGCGCACTGGTGACACGACCGGCCTGCGTGCTGGGCGACGAGCCCACCGGCAACCTCGACGAAGACAACGCGGCGCAGGTCTACGGCTTGATGCTGGAGCTCAACCAGGAGATCGGCACCAGCTTCATCCTGGTCACCCACGACACGCGCCTGGCCGCGCGGATGGATCGCACGCTGGTGCTGCACAACGGCGTGTTGGTGGAGAAGGGAATCGGGAATCGGGAATAGGGAATGGCAACGGCAGGTCGCGACCGGAGTGCGCGACACGCTTCCGCAGAAGCCACGACTGCGCCGAATCCCTAATCCCTAATCCCT
>NZ_AJXU01000050.1 GCF_000264315.1 Rhodanobacter fulvus Jip2 | reverse complement strand
TAATCCCTAATCCCTAATCCCGTAAAAGCCATCGCGCACAGGGTGCGCTCCTACACGCGAGGCGAAGACCTACACGTCTTTCGTCCGCTGCAAGGTCAACGTCGCGCTACGCTCGATGATCCGACCGCATGGAGCGCAGCGTGGCACGAATCGCGGCAATGCCCGCGGCAAGCATGGGGCTCGCCTTGCTGGCGGGGGTGCTGGCGGTGCAGTGGTTGCCGTCGTTGCCGCCACGTTGGTGCACGCTGCTGTTGTTGGCTCTCGCCTTGTTGCTGGCGTGGCGATGCCCACGCGGACGCTGGGTCGGGTACATCCTGATCGGCGTGGCGTGGGCGATGTATCGGGGCGGCATGGCCATGGATGCGCGCTTGCCGCGTTCGCTGGAAGGCCGCGACCTGATCGTGACCGGCACCATCGTGGATCTGCCGTTGAAGCGCGGTTACGCCAGCAGCTTCGAGTTGCGGGTGGATCGCGCCACGCTGGATGGCCGGCTCATCCCCTGGCGCGGCCGCGTTGCTGTGAGCTGGTACGACGATCCGCCAACGCTCCATCCCTGCAGTCGCTGGCGCCTGCAGTTGCGCCTGAAACGGCCGCGCGGACTGCTCGATCCGGGCAGCGCGGACAGCGAGCGCACCGCGCTGCAGCGGGGCATCGTGGCGCACGGTTATGTGCGCGATGATGTCGACAACGCGCAGCTCGGCAAGCCCTCCTGGTGCGTCGATGGTGTGCGCGATGCGATCGCCCGCGGCATCGCGGCGCGGGTACGCGACCCGCATGATGCGGCGCTGTTGCGCGCGTTTGCCGTGGGCGACACGCGCGGCCTGCAGCAGCAGGACTGGGCAGTGGCGCGCGCCAATGGCGTATCGCACCTGATCGCGATTTCCGGTTTCCATGTGGGTGTGGCGGCGGTGTTCGGGCTGGGCCTGGCGACGTTGCTGTATGGCCTGCTTCCGCGGCTGGGCCACCGCTTGCCGCGGCCGCAGGCGCAAGCCACTGCCGCCTTGCTGGCGGCCACGATCTACAGCGCGCTGGCGGGTTTCGGCCTGCCCACCGTACGCACCTTGCTGATGATCGCGGTGGTTACGCTGGCGCGCTGCGGGCGACGCGGCAGTACCGGCGCGCAATCGCTGGGGCTGGCCATGCTGGCGATCCTGCTGGTCGATCCGTTGGCCGTGCTGGCGGCGGGGTTCTGGCTGTCCTTCGTGGGCGTGGCGTTCCTGATGCTGTGCCTGCAGGCGCGTGGTCGCGGCCTGCGCGCGTTTCTGCATGAGCTGTCGGCCGGGCAGATGGTGATGACGGTGGGGCTGTTGCCGTTGAGCTTGTGGTTTTTCGGGCAGGCCTCGCTGGTGGGCGCGTTGTCCAACCTGATCGCGGTGCCGCTGGTCAGTTTCGCGATCGTGCCCTGTGCACTGGGCGGCACCTTGCTGTTGGGGTTGTGTCCGCCCGCGGCCGCTCCGGTGTTGTGGGTGGCCGCGAAGCTGGCCCATGCGCAATGGTGGCTGCTGGAGCAGACGGCCGCCTGGCCCGGCGCGCAGTGGTATCTGCCGTCGGTGCAACCGCTGGCGTTGTTGATGGCGCTGGTTGGTGCGCTGTGGCTGTTCATGCCGCGCGGTGTGCCGCTGCGCTGGCTGGGTGCGCTGCTGTTCCTGCCGCTGCTGTATCCCGCGCTGACGCCGCCACCGGCGGGCACGTTCCGGGTGTGGGTGCTGGACGTGGGGCAGGGCTTGTCGGTGTTGCTGCGCACGCAACACCATGTGCTGGTGTACGACGCGGGCGCGCGCTATCCCTCGGGTTTCGATCTGGGCGAGGCGGTGGTGCTGCCGGCGATGCATGCGCTGGGCATCGGCCAGCTCGACATGTTGATGATCAGCCACGGCGACAACGATCACGCGGGCGGCGCCGAGACGGTCGCCATGGCATTTCCGCAGGCAACGCGCTACGCCGGCGAACCGTCTCGGATGCGCATCCCCATGCAGCAATGCGTCAGCGGACAGTCCTGGCGCTGGGATGGTGTGGATTTCCGCGTGCTGAATCCGGCACCCGGCCAGGGTGACCGCGACAACGACAGTTCCTGCGTGCTGCTGGTGGAAGGTCCGCGCGGCCGTCTGCTGCTGGCCGGCGACATCAGTTCGCGGGTGGAGCCGCAGGTGGCCGCGGCGGTCGGGCCCGGCCCGGCGCCGTTGCTGGTGGTGCCGCATCACGGCAGCAAGACTTCGTCCAGCGCGGCGTTCATCGCCGCGATCCATCCACCCCTGGCGGTGGTTTCGGCCGGCTGGCGCAACCGTTTCGGGCATCCGAAGCCCGAGGTGGTGGCGCGCTATGCGATGGCCCGTGTGCCGCTGTTCAACACCGCGGTCCAGGGCGCCATTCCGCTGGAATTTCCGGTGGATGCGCCCGCGCGGCGCGAACCGGGCTGGCGTTTGCGCCGGCGCCGCTACTGGCGCGAGTGAGCCACTTACTGCCACCTGTGCCGCAGTCGGGTGAAGCGGGACTGCTATCATGCGCGCTCTCGACAGGCCGTCCGATGGGGGCGCAACGTGCTGGAAATCCTGATGGCTGGTGGCTGGGCGATGGTGCCCATCCTGATCTGTTCCGCGGTGGCACTGGCGATCGTGCTGGAGCGCTGCCTGACGCTGCGTCGCAAGGCCGTGCTGCCGCCCGGGCTGGGCGAGGAAGTACGCCAGTGGGCGCGCGCGGGACAACTGGATCCCAACCATCTGCAGACGCTGGCCAACAGCTCGCCGCTGGGCGAACTGCTGGCCGCGGCGCTGGCGGTGCGCAACCGTCCGCGCGAGTTGATCAAGGAGCGCATCGAGGACACCGGCCGCCACGTGGTGCACCGGATGGAGCGCTACCTCAACACGCTGGGCACGATCGCGCTGATCGGCCCGCTGCTGGGCCTGTTCGGCACCGTGGTCGGCCTGATCCGCATGTTCATGGAGGTGATGGGCGGCGGCATCGGCGATCCGGCAAAAATGGCCGGCGGCATCGGCGAGGCGCTGATCTGCACCGCGTCGGGGCTTACCGTGGCGATCCCCGCGTACGTGCTGCACCGCTATTTCCGTTCGCGCGTGGCCGGTTATTGCGTGGACATGGAAAAGCAGGCCACCGCACTGCTGGACGACCTGACCCTGACCGCGCCCGCGGCCACCCCGCGTCCGCGCCGCGCACCGGCTCCCTCGGCCACGGGCCCGGGCTGAGGTCGCCACGATGCGTATCGGCAACGACCGTCGGCAGGACGATTTCGAGATCAACGTGATCCCGTTGATCGACGTGTTGCTCACCCTGCTGATGTTCTTCGTGCTCACCAGCACCTTCATCCAGCACTCGCGCTTGCAGGTGACCCTGCCCAACGCCAGCACCTCCGATCGCGACATGAACGCGCCCACGCTGACCGTGATGATCGATCGCGATGGCCGCTTCTACGTGGGCAGCGACGAGGTCATGGGCGAAGGCATCGACCCGCTCAAGCAGGCCATCGCCAGCCATGCGGGCAATGACCGCGAGCGTCCGGTGACGATCCGCGCCGACGCCAACACGCCGCACCAGGATGTGGTGACGGCGATGGACGCACTGGGCCAGCTCGGCTTCAGCCGCCTGTCGATCGCCACCACGCTCACGGCGGCGGGCGCGAAGGAGTGAAGCATCGCCCGGCCATGGCACCGGTAGTCGACGGCTGGGGCGTCTATCGTCGGCTGCTCGGTTACACGCGGCGGTACTGGCCGATCGGGTTGGTGGCGGTGGTCGGCATGCTGGTCGACGGTGGCGGATTGGCGCTGTTCACCGGCTTGCTGCAGCCGATGATCGATACCCTGTTCACGCGCAAGGATCCGTACCTGATCTTCTGGATGCCGATCTGGATCATCGGGATCTTCCTGGTGCGCTCGTTCGGCACCTTCGTCAGCGATTACGGCGTGTCCTACATCGGCCGGCATGTGGTGCAGGCGATGCAGCACGACGTGTTCGATGCCTATCTCAGGCTGCCGGCGCCGTACTTCGGCAGCGAGCCGTCGGGGCAGCAGGTGTCACGCGTCACCTACACCAGCGAGCAGGTGGCCGCCGCTTCCAGCAGCGCGGCGAAGATCGCCATCACCGACGGTTTCACCGTGATCGCGATGTTGGGGGTGATGCTTTATTACAGCCCCTACCTCACGCTTTCGCTGCTGGTGATGGTGCCGGCGATCGCGCTGGTGGCCACCGTGGTGAGCCGCCGCTATCGCCAGATCAGCCGCCGTATCCAGGGCACCATGGGCTCGGTCACGGGCACGGTGGAGGAGTCGGTGGGCGCGCATCGCGAGGTGCGGATCTACGGCGGCCAGCAGCATGAGGCGCAGCGTTTCGGCGACATCACCCGCCACACCCGCCAGCTCAACCTGAAGATCGCCGCCACCAATGCGGCGTCCAGTTCGACCGTGCAACTGATCGCGGCGATGGCGCTGGCGGCGCTGGTCTACCTGGGCACGCGGCCGCAGGTGCTCGATGTCATGTCGCCGGGCGTGTTCTTCAGCGTGCTCACCGCGATGGGCACGATGCTTCCGTCGCTGAAGCGACTGACCAGCGTGCAGGCGAACATCCAGCGCGGCCTGTCGGCGGCCGAGGACATCTTCCAGGTGATCGACCTGCCGCCGGAAGTGGACCAGGGCGTTCGCGAGCTGTCGCGTACGCAGGGCGACCTGCGTTTCGAGGCGGTGCGGCTGGTCTATCCGCGCAATGGATTCGAGGCGCTGCGCGGCGTGGATCTCCATTGCGCGCCGGGCAGCGTGACGGCGCTGGTGGGGCGCTCGGGCAGCGGCAAGAGCAGCCTGGTGGGCATGCTGCCACGCTTTTATGAGCCCAGCGCCGGACGCATCGTGCTCGATGGCGAGGACTACCGCGATTACACGCTGGCCTCGCTGCGTCGGCAGATTGCGTGGGTGGGGCAGGCGGTGGTGCTGTTCGACGATACGGTGGCCAACAACATCGCCTATGGCGAACTGGCCGACGCCAGCGAGGCGGAAATCATCGCCGCGGCCGAGGCGGCCAATGCGATGGAATTCATCGCACGCATGCCCGAGGGCATCCATACCCGCATCGGTCAGAGCGGCAACATGCTTTCCGGCGGCCAGCGCCAGCGCATCGCCATCGCGCGGGCGATCCTGAAAAACGCACCGATCCTGGTGCTGGACGAAGCGACCAGCGCGCTGGATACCGAATCGGAGCGGCTGATCCAGCAGGCGCTGCAGCGGCTGATGCGCGACCGCACCACGCTGGTGATCGCCCACCGCCTGTCCACGGTGGAAGATGCCGACCAGATCGCGGTGATGGATCAGGGCCGCATCGTGGAGCGCGGCACGCATCCCGAATTGATCGCGCTGGGCGGCCACTACGCGGCGCTGCACCGGATGCAGTTCAGCGAACAGACCGCCGCCCAGGGCAGCGACTGAGGCTTCGTCATGGCGCTGGTCGACACGCTCGAAGCGGCCTGGTACGGCGATGCCCGCGCCCCCTGGTGGACGCGGCCGCTGGCGGCGCTTTACAGCGCGGTCATCCATCTACGCCGTGCGTTCTATCATTTTGGCTGGCTGCGTCGCGTGCAACTGGACGCGCCCGTCATCGTGATCGGCAACATCAGCGTGGGCGGCACCGGCAAGACCCCGCTGACGATCGCGGTGGTCGAGGCGCTGCGCACGCACGGCTACCGGCCCGGCGTGGTGAGCCGCGGCTACGGCGGCAGCCAGCGCGAACCGATGTTGCTGGACGACAAACCCGATCCGGCGCGGGTGGGCGACGAGCCGTGCCTGATCCGCGCCAGCGGCGTGCCGGTGGCGGTGGGGCGCGATCGTCCGGCCGCCGCGCAATTGCTGCTCGATGCCGGTTGCAATGTGCTGGTGGCCGACGACGGCCTGCAGCATTACGCCCTGGCGCGCGACGTGGAAATCGGCGTGGTGGACGGCACGCGCCGCTTCGGCAACGAGCGCCTGTTGCCTGCCGGCCCCCTGCGCGAACCGATGCAGCGCTGGGAGCGATTGAATTTTCGGGTGTGCAACGGCGGCACGCCGGCGGCGGATGAATATCCGATGCGGCTGCGCGGCCAGGTGGCGATGGCGTTGACCGATGCGCGCAAGCAACCGCTGCGCGACTTCGGCGGCCAACGGGTGCATGCGGTGGCGGCGATCGGCCACCCGGAGCGTTTCTTCGACAGCCTGCGGGCGGCGGGTATCGAGGTCATTGCGCACCCGTTCGCCGATCACCATGCCTTCTCGGCGGCGGAACTGGATTTTGCCGATGGCCTGCCGGTGTTGATGACCGACAAGGATGCGGTCAAATGCCGGCCTTTCGCCCAGCCGCACTGGTGGCGGGTGCCGGTGCGCGCGGAACTGCCGGCGGCTTTTTTCAAGGCGCTGGCCGCGCGCGTGGATCGCTTGTCACGCCACTGATTCACCGCCGACAAGGACGGCGCGCACCAGGGCGCCGCCGATCCAGTAGCACAGCGCCGCCGGCTGCTTCACGTTCCATATCACCAGATCGGCACGCTGGCCCGGCGCCAGCGTGTCGCGATCGTGCAGGCCCAGCGCGCGCGCCGCATTGACGGTGACGCCGCGGAGCGCTTCCTGCGGCGTCAGCCGGAACAAGGTGCAGGCCATGCCCGCGGCCAGCCGCAGCGACAGCAGCGGAGAGGTGCCGGGGTTGCAGTCGGTGGCGATCGCCATCGGCACGCCGTGCTGGCGCAGCAGGTCGATCGGCGGGTGCTTCGTTTCGCGCAACGCGTAGAACGCGCCGGGCAGCAGCACGGCGACCGTGCCGGCGGCGGCCATCGCCCGGATGCCGTCCTCGCCGAGGTGTTCCAGATGGTCGGCGGAGAGCCCGCCGTATTCGGCCACCAACGCCGCGCCGCCGAGGTCGGACAATTGCTCGGCGTGCAGCTTCACCGGCAGCCCCAGCAGCTTCGCGCGCTCGAACACGCGACGGGTTTCCTCGCGACTGAAACCGATGCCTTCGCAGAAGGCATCCACCGCATCGACCAGGCCTTCGGCGGCCAGCGCGGGCAGCAGGCTGTCGCAGACCAGGCTGACGTAGGCATCGCGGCGGTCCCGGTATTCCGGCGGCAGCGCATGCAGGCCCAGGAAGCTGGTGCGCACGCTGATGCCCAACTCGCGGCCGATGCGGCGGGCCACGCGCAGCATGCGGCGCTCGCTGTCCAGATCCAGCCCGTAACCGGACTTGATTTCCAATGTGGTCACGCCATCGGCCCGCAGCGCCTGCGCCCGCGGCAGCGATTGGGCGAACAGTTGCTCCTCGCTGGCCGCGCGGGTGGCGTTGACGCTGGCGACGATGCCGCCGCCGGCGCGGGCGATCTCCTCGTAGCTGGTGCCGTTGAGGCGCATGTCGAATTCGTGGGCGCGGTCGCCGCCGAACACCAGGTGGGTATGGCAGTCGATCAGGCCCGGCGTCACCAGCGCGCCATCCAGCGATTCCACGGCCACCGCCAAAGCGGCGGGCGCATCGGGCAACGCATCCATGCGGCCCAGCCACGCGATGCGGCCGTGGTGCAGCGCGATGGCGCCGTGCTCGATCAAACCGTACGGCGCGTCGCCGCCAAACGTGGCCAGCGTGGCATTCAACAGCAACCGATCCCAGCGTGATTCGCTCATGGTGGCGCGGACTCCCGTGACTGGCTCAGGGTTGGCGGCGAACCGCGTTTTCGCCGGGTGCGGCCGGCTCCTCGAAGGCGCTGGTGCGCCCTTGCGGCGGCGATTCGCTGCTGGCGTCATCGACGTCGTCGTCGCTTTCGCCGGTAGGGCGCTGCGTTGCGTGGCGCTGTTCGTAATCCTGCACCATGCGCTCGGCGAAATCGCGATAGACCGGCGTGGGGCAGAACAGCGACGCCGCCGCGCGCGCCAGCAGGCAGGCGGCCATGATCGGAATCACCATGTCCTGGTTGTCGCACAGTTCCATGGCAATCACCGCCGAGGTCAGCGGCGCGCCGGTGACGCCGGCCAGGTACGCGCTCATGCCCAGCAGCACCACCGCCGCCGCGGGCACGTCCGGCAGGAATTGCGTGATGTTCTGGCCCAGGCCGGCGCCGACCGCCAGCGCCGGCGAGAAGATGCCGCCCGGAATGCCGGCCCAGTACGACACCACGTTGGCCAGCAACTTGGCGATGCCGAAGGATTGCCCCGGCGTGTTGACGGCGTCCTGCACGATGGCGCGGGCCTGGTCGTAACCGGTGCCGTAGATCGCGTTGTGCGAACACAGCCCCAGCAGCGCCAGCGCCAGGCCGCAACCCACCGCGAACAGCACCGGCCAGCGCGAACGCAGGCGTCCGATCCGGGCCAGCGGGCCGCGACGGCTGAGCAGGATCAGGCGCGCGAACAAGCCGCCAAGCAGGCCGCAGATCACGCCGGTGAGCAGCACCGCGAGCCAGGCGCGACCCAGCGGCAGGCTGGCCTCGACTTCGCCGAAATACGAGTAATTGCCCATGATGCCCAGCGACACCACGCCGCCGATGATCACGGCGGTCAGCAGCAAGCCACTGAAGCGATGCTCGAAGGTGCCGGCCAGTTCCTCGATCGCGAACACCACGCCGGCCAGCGGTGTATTGAACGCGGCCGCGATGCCCGCCGCGCCACCGGCCAGGATGAAGCGCGAGGCCGCCTTGGGGTCGGTGAAGCCGAAGCGGCGGCCGATCGAATAGAACAGCGCCGCGCCCACGTGCACGGTCGGCCCCTCGCGGCCGATGGAGGCGCCGACCGCCAGCGAGATCAGCGTCAGCACCATCTTGCCCACCGCGATCGGCAGCGACAGCATGCGCGCGCGAAAGCCCTCGTCCTCGATGTGCAGCGTGCCGATGACCTGCGGAATGCCGCTGCCGCGCGTCGCCCGCATGCGCCCTTCGGTCACCCATGCCAGCAGCCCGAACACCAGCGGGGTGAGGATCAGCGGAATCCACACGCCGAACGCGAGGATGCGCAGGAACAGGTGGTACGACCACACGCTGGCCTTGGCGAACAGGATGGCCGCCAGCGCCACCAGCACCGCACCGACCCACAGCACCAGTCGCCGCTTCCACTGATGCGGCGCGAAAAACTCGTGGCCAAGCAGCGCCTGCAGGCGTGGGTTCGACGATCTGGTCACGGGTTCGGAAGAGTCATCCATCGCGTGATTATCGCAGGCCGGCGTGGCCGACGATGTGGAGCCCGGCGCAGCTACGCGCCTGTGCGGTCAGCCCGCTCCGGGCAGCGTGCGCCAGCGGGTCTCGTACAGGTCGAAGCGACGGTCCTTGAGATTGGTCACCGCGCCCGCGTTGCGCGCGCGGGCCAGCCCTTCCAGGCGCAGGTCGGCAAACAGCACGGTTTCGATGTTCGGCGTCGAATCGGCCGCCACGCCATCGCGCGCGAAGCCGAAATCGCTGGGCGTGAGGATGCAGCTCTGGCCGTACTGGATGTCGAAATTGTTGACGCCGGGCAAGTTGCCCACATTGCCCGACATCACCACGTAGCACTGGTTTTCGATGGCACGCGCCTGCGAGCAGTAACGCACGCGCAAGTAGCCCTCGCGCACGTCGGTGCAGAACGGCACGAACAGGATCAACGCGCCCTGGTCGGTAAGGTGCCGCGCCACCTCGGGAAACTCGCTGTCGTAGCAGATCATCACCCCGATCGGCCCGCAGTCGGTCAGCACGGTGGCGGCGCTTTCGCCACCGCTGATGTTCCATACATTGCGTTCGCTTGGCGTGGGGTGAAGCTTCTCGCGCTCGTGGATGGAGCCGTCGCGCAGGCAGATGTAGCAGACGTTGTGGATGTCGCCGTTGGCCTGTTCGGTGGGGTGCGTGCCGGCGATGATGTTGATGTTGTAATGGACGGCCAGACGGCTGAACAGATCCTTCACCTGCGGCGTGTAATGGCTCAGCTTGCGGATCGACTCCACCGGCGACAGCTCGGTGTTCTCGATCGACAGCAGCTGCAGCGTGATCAGCTCGGGGAAGGTGACGAAGTCGGCGTTGTAGTCGGCGGCGATGTCGGTGAAGTATTCGACCTGGGTGGCGAATTCCTCGAACGAGGCAATGCGCCGCTGCAGGTATTGCACCGACGCCACCCGCACGGAATCGGGCAGGTGCTGGGTCGAGGGGATCGAAGGTACGTCCGGCTGGTTCATCAATCGCGGGTTGCGCCACACCAGGTGCACGGCAAAGCCCAGCGATTCATGGTCGGACGGCACGTAGGCGCGCAACAAGCCGATCATCTCGAAACCGTTGGACAGCTGGAAACTGAGCGTGGGGTCGCGCCGCTGCCCGTCCAGCACCGCCTGCACATAGGCGCCGGCACTGCCGTAACGGCTGATGTTTTTCGCCAGCCCGGGAATGCGTCCGCCGAACACGATGCCGCGCAGCTTCAGGTCGGTGCACAGCCGCTTGCGCGCGTGGTACAGCCGCTGCCCGATGCGCATGCCGCGATAGTCCGGGTGCACCACCACTTCCATGCCGTACAGCCAGTCGCCATCGGGCTTGTGCCGCGAGGCCATGCCGCCGCCGGTGATCTGCATCCACGTATGCGGCGCCAGCGCGGTGGCCTCGTCGATGCGGAAGGTGGCGCAGTAACCCACCACCTTGCCCTCGTACTCGACCACGAACTGGCCTTCGGGAAAGTGCGTTTGCTGGGAACGCAGCATCTCGCGCGAATGGCCCCATTCGTCGGAATAGACGCGGGCGGTGAGCTCGGCCAGTTGCGGCACATCGGCGGGCACCGCCTGCCGCAATGCCAGCTTGGGCGTGTTTTCATTGGGCTTCTTGGGCATGGGTCGATTATGCACAGGCCTTACCACGCCAGGGTGAAGAGCCGTCCACGTCGCTGCAGCCATCTCGCCTTCCAGCGCCTTGCGATTCCAGGCCGGGAGAAAGGAAGAGCCCGAAGCAGCCTTTCCCGAGGTTCCCTACACTGCGCGCACCGCCACGGGAGACGCTTCCATGCCTGATCACGCCACTGCATACCGCGCCGACCACCTGTGGCGTATCGACGGCTGGCAGGCGCAGGCCACGTTCGGCGTGGATGCCCGTGGGCGGGTGACCACCACCGACGCCGCGGGCGAATCGCTGGGCGCATGGGTATTGCCCGGCATGCCCAACCTGCACTCGCATGCGTTCCAGCGCGCGATGGCCGGGCTGGCCGAACGCAAGGGGCCGGCCGAGGACAGCTTCTGGAGCTGGCGCGAAACGATGTACACCTTCGCCGCCGCGATCGGGCCGGAAGCCGTGCAGGCCATCGCCGCGCAGCTCTACGTGGAAATGCTCAAGGCCGGGTATACCCAGGTGTGCGAGTTCCACTACCTGCACCATCAGCCCGATGGCACGCCGTACGCGCAGCCCGAGGCGATGTCGCTGGCCTTGATCGAAGCGGCCAGGGAGGCCGGCATCGCGCTGACCTTGTTGCCGGTGCTGTACATGAGCGGCGGTTTCGACGGCCGTGCGCTGGGCGCTCGCCAGCGGCGTTTCGGCCATACCGTGGAAAGCTACCTGCGCCTGCTGGAAACCCTGCACAAGCACGAAAGCGACGATCTGCAGGTGGGCATGGCGCTGCATTCGCTGCGCGCGGTACCGGAAGCGGCGATGCGCCAGGTACTGGCCAGCGATGCCGCAAAAAGCGGTCCCATCCACATCCACATCGCCGAGCAAATCGGCGAAGTGCAGGATTGCCTCGCCCTGCGCGGCGCGCGGCCGGTGGAATGGCTTTTCGAGCACGCCGCGGTCGATCCGCGCTGGTGCCTGGTGCACGCCACCCACCTCACCGGTGCCGAGACGACGCAGCTCGCCCGCAGCGGCGCCGTGGCCGGCTTGTGCCCCACCACCGAGGCCAACCTGGGCGACGGTATCTTTCCGCTGGCCGCCTACCGCGACGCCGGCGGCGCGCTGGGCATCGGCTCGGATTCGCACATCTCGATTTCGCCGGTGGAGGAGTTGCGCTGGCTGGAATACGGCCAGCGCCTCGCCACGCGCCACCGCAATGTGGCCGCGCGGCAGCCGGGCGACAGCGTGGGCGAAAGTCTCTGGGGCGCCGCACTGCGCGGCGGCGCGCAGGCCTCCGGATTCGCGGTCGGCGAACTGCGCGAAGGCGCGCGCGCCGATCTGATCGTGCTGGACGAAACGTCGCCCCTGCTGGCGACCCGCGACGCGCGATCGGTGCTGGACAGTTTCCTGTTCGCCGGCAACACGCCGCTGGTGCGTCACGTGATGACGTCCGGCCGCTGGCAGGTGCGCGATTTCCGCCATCGGGACGAGGAGCGCATTGCTGAGCGCTATCACCGTACCGTGGCACGCCTCCTGTAGCTCGCCGTTGTTGTCGTGTGTGGGAGCGACTTCAGTCGCGATGCTTTTGATGGGGCCTGCCAAAGAGCATCGCGGCTGAAGCCGCTCCCACAGGGTGAGGCCCTCAGGGCGGCGCCCGGGTGCGTCGTGGTCGACCGGGGCAGTCGTATCATTGGCCGGATGGAATCCCCCTCGACGCCTGTTTCCGTCGCTCCGCCAACCATGCATGACGCGGCGCGCGCACCCTTTATCCATCACGGCACGCCGGCTTTTCGCCAGACCAACCTGGCGTTGTTTGCGGCGGGCTTTGCCACATTCGGCTTGCTCTATTGCGTGCAGCCGCTGATGCCGGAATTCAGTCGCGACTATGGCGTGAGTGCCGCGGGCAGCGCGCTGTCGCTGTCGCTGACCACCGGCGTGCTGGCGGTGGCGATGTTGTTCGCCGGGGCATTGTCGGATGCGTGGGGGCGCAAATCGGTGATGGTGGCGTCGCTGTTGTCGTCGGCATTGCTGGTGCTGGTGACGGCGGTGATGCCGAACTGGACGGCGCTGCTGGTGGTGCGCACCTTGCTCGGTTTGACCCTGAGCGGATTGCCGGCGGTGGCGATGACGTACCTGGGCGAGGAAATGCACGTCGAGTCGATCGGCCTGGGCATGGGGCTGTACATCAGCGGCAGTGCGGTCGGTGGCATGGGCGGGCGGTTGATCACCGGCGTGCTGGCGGACTTTTTCGGATGGCGCGCCGGGGTCATGGTGGTTGGTGTCATCGGCGTATTGGCCGGCGCGATCTTCTGGCGCGCGCTGCCGCCTTCGCGGCATTTCGTGGCGCAGCCGCTGCGCTGGCGGCTGGTGGCCGGCCGCTTCGCCGGCATGTTCCATGATCGTGGCCTGCCATGGCTGTTCGTCGAGGGTTTCCTGCTGCTGGGCGCCTTCGTCACCGTCTACAACTACCTGGGCTATCGCCTGCTGGCCGCGCCCTACAACCTCAGCCAGGCGGTGGTGGGGCTGATCTTCGGCATCTATCTGGTGGGCACCTTCAGCTCGGCGTGGATGGGTCACCTCGCCGGCAAGCTGGGGCGGCGCAAGGTGCTGTGGACGGCGTTCGCGCTGATGCTGGCCGGGGTGGCTTTGACGATGTGCCGGCCGTTGCCGCTGATCATGCTGGGCATCGTGGCGGTGACGTTCGGCTTTTTCGGTGGCCATTCCATCGTCAGCAGCTGGGTAGGGCGCCGCGCCGGGGCGGCCAAGGCGCAGGCGTCGTCCGTGTATCTGTTCTGCTACTACATGGGCTCGAGCGTGGCGGGCGCCAGCGGCGGGCTGTTCTACGCCTCGCACGGCTGGCAGGGCGTGGCGCTGTTCGTGGGCGCGCTGGTGCTGGCCGGGCTGCTGATCGCGTTGCGGTTGGTACGGCTGGCGCCACTGGTGAACGTGGCGACGCCGCCGATGCCGATGAGCCGGGGGGCGATGCCGTAGGACGGCCGGGAATCGGGAATCGGGAATCGGGAATCGGGAATCGGGAATCGGGATTCGGGATTCG
>NZ_AJXU01000049.1 GCF_000264315.1 Rhodanobacter fulvus Jip2 | reverse complement strand
GGGATTCGGGATTCGGGATGACCAGCCGTTCGGCTGTTGAAAGCCGGGATTCGGGATTCGCAGAGCGTTGCCCGGACGGGTCAGCGTGGCGCGGTGGGTTTGCCCAAGGCCAGGGAAATCTGCGCGGTGCCCGGCTCGCTGGGCAGCAGTCGGCGCACGAAGCCAAGCTCCTTGCACAGTTCCAGCATGGGCCTGTTTTCCAGCAGCACGTAACCCCAGATCTCGGTCAGGTTGCGGCGGCGGCAGTCGTCCACCAGTCGTTGCATCAGCAGCGCGCCAAGGCCCAGGCGGGTCCAGTCGTGCTCCACCAGTACCGAGAACTCCGCGTTGTCGGCGGACCGGTCGACATAGATGCGGCCGACGCCGCGCATCTCCGCGGGCGTGGTGGACTCGTCCATCAGGACGAAGGCGGTTTCCAGCGCCGGATCGACCTGGCACAGGCGCTGCGCCATCAAGGCGGGAAGTTCCGACATGGCATGCAGGAAACGGCGGCGGATGTCTTCCGGCGACAGCCGCGAGAAGCAGCGCTGCAGGGCGGCCACGTCGCCCGGCTCGATCGGGCGCAGCACCAGTTCGCGGCCGTCCCGCGTGGCAACGTGTTCGCCACGCGGTTCGCCGTTGGCGTGGCGGCGGGCGAAGCGCTCGCTGCTGCGCGGCGGCAGCGGGGCGAAACGGAGCGGCGCGGAATACGTGATGGCAAGACTCATGGAGAACGTCCGTACTTTCGCGTATTGTGTGCAATGCAACATGAAATTGCAATGGCTACGCCCTGTATATCAAGGCATGGTGTAGCAAATTTGCGATTGATTTGCTGCAATACGGAAAAGCTTTCCGCAGGCCCGAAGCGCTACCAGACCAGGTCGTCGGGCACTTCGAACTTGCTGTAGAAGTCGTCGTCCGCATCGCTGGAAGCATCGCCAGGCGTCGACTGGCCATGGTCCAGCACGATCATCGCGGCATCGCGCTCGTACACCTTGTCGGCCGCCACGCGCGGCAACAATTCGTAGCCATGGCCATGGCGCACGATCACCAGCGTGCCGGCGGCCAGCTGCGCACGCAGCGCCTCGTTCACCAGCACGTCCCTGATGCGGTCGCCATCGGTAAAGCGATAGGCGATCTCGCCCTCGCGCTTCACCTTGTGCGCTTCCACGATTTGCTGAACCTGCACCCGCGCCTCGCCGGCACGCAGCTGCGCATTGCGCTCGGCGGCGATGGCGCGATCGCGCGCGGCCTTCTCTGCCTGCAACCGCTGTGCTTCCAACTGCTCGGCGCTGGGTGCCGCCGGCTGCTTGCCCTTGTGCTTCTTCGCCTGCTCGCGCACGGCCTGGGCCACCTGGTTTTTCTTGACCAGGCCGGCCTTGAGCAGTTGTTCTTGCAGGGGATTGCGCATGGGGAAGTGGAAAGGTCAGTCGGTGATGTGGGACGGAATTGTAGCGCGTGATGATTGCTGGCCCGGGGTGCTTGGCGTGCCGGTGCCGGCGTATCGGGTCTTGCCGTGTGAGGGACCAGCGTTCGTTTGCGACCCGAAGCGGTCGTTCAGAAGTGCACTCTGACCCCGGTTTCGGGCAAGACATCGATTGGGTCCGGTGGTGCAAGTGGTTCGAGGTCGTCAAGCGGCCGGCAGCGACCAATCCTTAGGGATGCTCTGATCAA
>NZ_AJXU01000048.1 GCF_000264315.1 Rhodanobacter fulvus Jip2 | reverse complement strand
CAAAATCGGGGGGACGTCGGCAAGGCCGCGATTGTGACAAGCCTTTCGGCAGCGCCGCAATGCCCGGAAAGCCGGACATTGCCACGGGCATGGCTGGCGCCTGCCCATGCGTCGCATCCACCGCTGGCTCGCGCCAAAACCAGGGAGCGGCCTCGTGTTGTTTTAGCGCGTGCGGGCCATTGAACCCAGCCCCTTTTCGCTTGAGTGAAACCGGAAACGCTCTGGCTCCCCGCCTTTCAATGCAGGATCGCGGCACACAGCTGCCTTCGAAGCATTCCCGCACTATCGAGCAAGAAGCAGCGTGTTTTCTCGGAACTCAGCAATCCGTACCTACGAAACGCGCGGATATCCACCTGAAATACGAGGTCACCGTGCCTTGTCCACTGAATCGCGCCGGGTGAGCCGCGCAAGTCATGGATCAGCGTGGTCGCAACGGTGCCATCGCCGTCGAGACTCACGCGGTAGATGCCACCAGCACTGCCAAACAAATGTGCCAAACCGACAAACACCACGATGCCGGAAGGCGTACGCACGATGCCGCGCACGTCTCGGTTGAGAAGCTGATGAAACCTTCCGTCGCGATCGCGAAAAACCAGCTCTCCGCCCCACTCACCGCGATCCGACCCGAGCAACACACCATCGAATGCGGGCAGGACAAAATCCGGCCTCGTGATCTTCGCAACTCCATGATTGTCGGAGTTCCCGTTTCCCGGAGTCAGAATCGGGTAGCGGATATCTACGGCGGTCATCCCGGCTGGAAGCTGGCCCCCATTCCGGCCCAGCTTGACGACAGCTGGCCCTGTGGCGTGCACGATGACAACTGAGAAGACCAGATATCCCGCACATAGAAACACCACCATCAGGATGGCCATCGCAAAACCTCTACGTGCTCCTTTCACACGCCGCTCCCTTCTCAAAGGCCTGACGGCCCAATTTATATCGGCACTACGCGTCCAATTCGGCAAGTGAATTCTGCGGGAAGTCGTGCCTCTGGAACCCGTTGCATTGCAACAGCCACCGCTGTCGCACCATGTCACGACCCCAAAATACCGAGGCCAGCAGGCCTGACAAACAGAGGAGCGGGTTGCCGGGTGCGGGTTAATCAACCCGACTCCGCTACGTGGTTCTCATTCGGCCAAACCCTTGCCCAGCACGCCATGAAAATTACCCGCAGCGTTGAGACAAAGCCTACCCACGCGCCGCAGCACATCGCTGTCATGATCATGAATCCGCACAAGCCCATCCTGTATCGGGACGTACATGAGTGTCGAAGGGCTCGATCCAATTTGGAATTTGTCCAGTCAGAACCGTCCCAAAAGATGCCCCAGACGAGCAATGGGAACAGTACCAATCCGAAAAGGATGAGCACGGCCAGGCACGCCAGGATCGCGCCCTCTCTGGTCGTCCCGCGCTTCAATCTGATGGGAGTCGCCAACCCAAACAGGGCAAGCATGAGCGGGGCCCCCAGGATCATCCAATGCCAGTAGAACTGGGTTCGTGCGGGATAGGCAGAACATGCCATCAGTTTTCTGATGAGGGGCACCGAACCGAAATCGACGATCGTGGGGAAATGGTTGAGCGGGAAGAAGGCCAGCAGAAATGAGAGCGCTGCGTACGTGGCCATGACCGCGTATGTCCATTTCCACGGAGAGTCGGAGCGCGCCAGTTTCATCTTTGACATCCCAGTACGAAGACAAAGCCATTTGCAGAAGCGGCGGCTAACCAGGTGGCGCCCCTTCCGCTTCCCTGATCGGGTTCAACCTTCAGCGAGCGGCCGAATGACGCGGCAAGGGTTCCCGGCAGCGACGACGCCAGCCGGGACGTCGCGGGTGACCACGGAACCCGCGCCGATGATGCTGTGGTCGCCAATCGTGACGCCGGGCGTGATCGTGACCGAGCCGCCTATCCACACGTTGTTGCCGATGGTGACCGGCTTGGGGAGCTCCCAGCCGTCGAGGCGGCGCGCGATGTCTTCCGCATGATTGGGGGTGTAGATACTGCAGCGCGGTCCGATCAGGCAGTCCGCCCCGATGGTTACTTCGCCGCCGCCAATGACCATGAGATCGGCATTGATAAACGTACGGTCGCCGATGACCAGGCGCGCGCCATAGTCGATCCGGATCGGCGGACGAAAATCGATCCCCGCGCCAGCGCCGGGAACGAGGCCGTGGAAAAGGCGCATCGCCTCCTCGGCATCGTCGTAGTAGAGGCGATTGATCACCGCACACGTCGCGTTCGCCTCGCGCGTCAGCGCCTGCAGGGCGGGAGACGCGCGATAACGCATCCAGTCGCCCGCCACCATGCGCCGTAGATCCTCATCCGTCTCGAGTAGCGCGGCCATCCTGTCGTCAATGAACTGCGCCTGGTATGTCACGGTGACCTCTCCTGCCTGTCTTCAACACTCAATCCAAACCGCGACACGTTAAGAAGCAATGATATCGAACTCATTTACCCGCCCCGAAGCCGTAGAAAACAAGCCTCAAAAGCAGGCCAAGCTCCGTGATCACGGACGGCAGCTTAATCCGGCCTCTTTTCTCGAAAGCGAATCAGGCCCGGCGCCCACGATCGACGAATTCCCAGACCTTTGAAATCACCACCGAGCCCTCGCCGACGGCCGAAGCCACGCGCTTTACCGATCCGCTGCGCGCGTCGCCCACCGCAAAGATGCCAGGCAGCGAGGCGGCGTAGGGCGAGTCGGCGCCGGCCGCCTCGCCGGTGAGCACGAAGCCTTTGTCGTCCAGCTTGACCAGGTCCGCCAGCCACCCGGTATTGGGGGCGGCGCCGACCATGATGAACAGCGCCCGGGTAGGCACCGTTTCTTCGCGCCCGTCCGCGGTGTCGCGGATCGTCACCGCATCCAGATGATCGCTGCCGTGCAGCGCGCTGACTTCGGCACCGTATTCGATCGTGATCGTCGGCTCCGCTTCGAGCCGGCTCGACAGGTAGCTCGACATCGATGCCGCCAATGATCGACCGCGCACCAGCAAGCGAACCCGGCTCGCGGTGCGGCTGAGAAACATCGCCGCCTGGCCGGCCGAATTGCCGCCGCCGATGATGATCGCCTCCGTGCCCTTGCTGTAGCGCGCCTCGATGTCGGTCGCCGCGTAATAAACGCCCGCGCCCTCGAACTCGGCCAGCCGCTCGATCGGCAGGCGGCGATATTGCACGCCGGTCGCCACCACGACCGCCTTGGCGCGAATCCGCCTGCCGTTGTCGAAGGTGGCGCAGAAGCTGCCGTCCGTCAGCACCTCCAGTTGCGCAACGCGGCGCGGCATGGCGAATTGCGTGCCGAACTTCATCGCCTGGATTTCGCCGCGCCACACCAGGTCGGCGCCGGAAATACCGGTGGGGAAACCCATGTAGTTTTCGATCCGGCTCGACGTGCCCGCCTGCCCACCAATGGCGATGTCTTCCGTCACCAACGCGCAGAGTCCCTCCGCACCGGCATAGACGCCGGCCGCCACGCCCGCCGGCCCGCCACCGACGATCAGCACGTCGAAATCCTCGTCATCGACCAGATCCAGGTTGAGCCCGAGCAAACGCGCGACCTTGTCCGGCGTGGGATCGGCGACGATCGTATCGCGGCCAAAAATGACGGCGGAACGAGCCGGCGCCAACGAACACGTGGCGGCCACGGCATTCGCTTCGGCGCTGCCCAGCTCAAACGAGCTGTAGGGAATACGATTGCGAGTGGCGAATTCGGCGATGCAACGGACATCGCGGTCGAGCTCCTCGCCGATCAGCACCAGCGTACTGTGGCGTTGCTCGATCTGACCGCGACGGCGCGCGGAGAAAACGCGGATGATGATGTCCGACATCTCGGGGATCTGTGACATCAACGTCAGCATCGTGGCACGCGGCACCTCGATCACGGACGTATCGCACACGGCGCGCATCGGCATGGAGAAGCTGCCGCCGTTGAGGAACGAAATCTCCCCCATGAACTGGGTCGGCCCCAGCGTCGATGGCACATGACGCTCATCGGTGTAGGCGTTGACGAGCTCGATTTCGCCATCAACGACATAGATGAAGCGATCGGCCAGTTGTCCCGGGCGCGCGAGGTAGCTGCCGGCCGCGTAGACCGCCTGCGTACCCGCCTCACGCAACGCGGCAACGTGCGCGGGCGCCAGCGGGGTACGCTGCATGACGCGCAAATCGTCGCCGATCGATTCCATGGGGCCTCGCTTTCGATGCGTTCCAGCACGTCGCCTACCGAATGGACGGCTCCCGGGGAAAACACATGCGAACGATCATAACGCTGGCGACGGGGATGACGCCCGGCAGCTTCCTGCCCTTGATCAGGCTTCGCTGAAAAGGGCGGTATCGATACATGGCTGATGCCCTATCGCAGCAACCGGCGGCTCTACTCGGTAATGCGACTGGGGCGCGAAGCGCTGGTGCGACGATGGTCCTGCACGCGCTTGAGCGAACTCATTGATCAACTATGACACCCATGCCCGCACCTGCTTGATCAACTGGGTGTGCCAGCATGAAAACGTGGGGAAACCTCAGAACCTGACCCCGTTTTTGGATTCTACGAATCTTCTTGGACAGCTTGCACGCGCTGCCCCAACTCACTTGCCGTAAGGGAAAGTGCCAATTCGCGATCGTTCGTCGCCTCTTTCATCCACGATGGAAGTTGGTCGTATCGATCAACACCAGCCCGAAGCTGCCTGTCAAGATCTGGGTCGCACAGGTTCATGGTCTCATCCATCTAGCGGCTACGTTGTCAATCTTCGGATGATTCCTTCAACTTAGCAAGCGCAACGCTTAGATTTTTCGAAGCCAAAGCCTCTTCAACGATGTAGTGAGCTGGTAGAGCCCTCACCCTGATTTTGCGCGATTCCGGCGCCGCCGCCACGGCGACACCGCTCTTCATTTTCCTATTCACCATGCTGAACATTGCACCGTATTTCCGCGGTGCAATCCCATTGAATGACTGGAAAGTGACCTTACCCTCGACAAGCTCATGACTATCGACAACGATCGAGTCGTCATGAAGATCCTTTGCCCTACTTTTCGGATAGGGCTCAACATAAACAACTCGCTTCGCTCCTGCAGCAACTACGTGGCGCGCACATACGTGGCATGGAAAGGTTGTCGTGTACAACGTCGAATCTTGCAACGAGAAACCGCGTCTCGCAGCGTCCGCGATCGCCGCCATTTCCGCATGGACAATTCGACCATGTTCGAGAAGATTATTGATTCCGGCACCGGAAAGTATAGGATCGCCTCCCGGACCAAGCAGATCCGTAAGTCTTCGCTCCACAGATAGAACGCCTATCGCTTCGCTAAGCCAACCGTTCGCTTTCAGGCGCTCGACAATCTCGCCTACCATTCGCTTTTTTTCGAAAACGCTACTGTCATACCCCCTCTGAAAATCACGAGCATCACCTTGACCAGGCCAATACTGGCCACCGCCTGCCCTGGGCACATCATTGCAGCCGACCGCGATGAGATTCCCATTCTTGTCACAGAATGCTGCGCCAACCTGTCTAGATAGATCTGCAGACCTGAGAGATACACCCCAAGCGAGAAACATCCCATATTCGTCGACGGTTGGCGTATGAAAAGGATGACCAAAAAGAATGTCCACAAATCGCTTAATGGCCTTTGAAGCAACTTCGCGACTTGATGTACTGACAAAGAAGTCGGCCTCAGAAAATGAATCTCCAGTCCTTTGTCCTTGTGTTTCGCCATCCTTTTCATCTGCTTTCACGATTGCCTCAGCCGCGCTTCTCTCGCTGTCCATATCGGAGGACTGTTTTGAGGAAGCAATCCTGTGCGCTAAGGACGTAACCCTCTCCTCTCTCGGCTCATAGAGAGAAATAAGAATGAAAGCGTCACCGTAAATTCGACGAAGAAAAGCAATTTCATCCGGGTTCTTCAACGTTAGAAATAAGTAGGCGACTCTCTTAGCTGGCTTGGTTGCCTCACCGCTACGCTCCTCCCGATTTTTCTGCACCGACAAAATGGCGAGTTGAGCAAGCGCAGCTCCGTCAGATAGACGAACACGCGCCTCATTTCCGGCTCTCATCAACTTCCAGATACGTTCATCTTCAGCATCACTTGGCGTTACTGGCACGCCAGGAATCTGACCAATTAAGGAACTCAACTTGACGCGTACGACCTCTATATCTAGAACTCGAAGGTCAGCCTCCAATAAATCAAGACCAACAGCGTAATCAACGCCGACCGGCGCGACGACGCCTATAAAGAGCTCATCCATAGCACCCCCGAATATCAGAAAAAGGGCCAAGTTCATCTATCGCATATACAAGAGAACCCGCCACTGCATCAAAATAGAAAAAGAGCAGCCTCTCGGCCACTCTTTTTTGTGGTCGACTCAAAATACGGGTCAAATCACCCGCACTTCGAATACCCACAGTTCAAACAAGTCTGGCAGTTATCCATCAGCACCAGAGCCTTCGTATTGCACTTGTCACACATCATGGACCCCGCCGGAAACGTCAACGCCTCCCCTGCGCCAGCTTCCCCAGCCGCAGCACCGGCGTCAGCACTTTTCTTCGAACCAACGGCTTCATAAGCCGCCCGCTTCTCCGCAATCAACTTCCGCGTCGCCTCATCCATCTCCGGGTCATGGATCAACCCAATGTTCTTCATGTGCTGTTCGATCACCGCGCCGATCTCGGCCACGATGGAAGGCATGTACACGCCACCAGCCTTGAAATAACCACCGCGCGGATCGAACACCGCCTTCATCTCCTCGGCGATGAACGTCACGTCCCCGCCCTTGCGGAACACGGCGGACAAGATGCGGGTGAGCGCCACGATCCACTGGAAGTGGTCCATGTTTTTCGAGTTGATGAAGATCTCGAAGGGGCGGCGCTGTTCGTGCGGGGTGCCGGCGTTGAGGATGATGTCGTTGATGGTGACGTACAGCGCGTGCTCGAACAGCGGCGACTTGATCTTGAAGGTGGAGCCGACCAGCGATTCCGGGCGCTGGACGCTTTCGTGCATCTGGATCACTTCGGCGGTGGGCGCGGCCTTGGGCGCGGCAGGGGCCACGGGCGCGGCGGCCTTGTCTTCGGGTTTGACGACGTTGTAGCCGGTGATCTTCTTGTTGATCTTGATTGCCATGGTTTCGCTTCTTTGAATGGGTGGCGTGCCGCCGGCGTGGCGCCGGATCGCTGCACTGGTATTCGTTTCCGCGCTACGCGGAGAAGTGCCCGGTCCGGCGCTAGGCCGGACCGGGCGGTGCGGCTATTTCCCTCGACCGGCGACTTTTCTGGCGGCGGTCTTGCGTGCCGTCGTGGCGCTCGGTTTGCTGCTGGCAGTGGACCTCTTGGCCGTCTTGGCGACGGCCTTCTTGCTGGCGGACTTTGCCGCCTTCGCGGGCGCGGCCTTTTTGGCCGTCTGTTTGTTGCTGACTTTCGCGGTGTTGTCGATGGGCGGTTTGCCGGCCACCTTCTTGGCAACGGCGGCTTTCTTCGCCGCCGGTTTCTTGCTGGCGGTTTTCACGATGTACGGCGGCGCGACCTTGCCTGCGGCTTTCGTTGCCGGTTTCGCGGCCGCCTTTTTCGCTGCCGCGCGCCTGGCTGTTGCCGCTTTCGGTGCCACTTTTTTCGCGGCGGCCTTTGGCGATGCGGCCTTCTTCGCGACGGCTTTCTTCACCGGCGCCCTGCGTTTCGGCGCGGCGTAAGCCTTCGCGTCCAGCGGCGCGGCGCCCATCGATTCGATGGTGGGCAGCACGGGCAACACCAATGGCCCGGTGCGCTCGTCGGCGCTGAATGCGTCGCCTTTGTTGGCCGGTGTATCGATATGGGTTGGCATGCCGTGCTCCGTCGATGAGGGTGCGACGCCGACGCGCGCCCGGCTGGGCGCGCGTGCCTAGAACTTGCCGTAATAGCCTTCCTTCAGGGCGTCGAACAGGTTGGCGGCGGAATGCATTTCGCCGTCGTATTCCACCTGCTCGTTGCCCTTCAGTTCCATCACGCTACCGTCTTCCAGTTCGAAGCGGTAGAGCGTGTTTTCGAGGTCGGACTCCTTCACCAGCACGCCCTGGAACGCGGCCGGATTGAAGCGGAAGGTGGTGCATCCCTTCAGGCCCTGCTTGTAGGCGTAGAAGTAGATGTCCTTGAAGTCTTCGTAGGGGTAATCGGTGGGGACGTTGGCGGTCTTGGAGATGGACGAGTCGATCCATTTCTGCGACGCGGCCTGGATGTCCACGTGCTCTTTCGGGCTGATGTCGTCGGCGGCCACGAAGTACGCGGGCAGCTTGTTTTCCGCCTCTTCGGCGAACGGCTTGGCATCGGCGTTGATCAGCGCGCGATAGGCCAGCAGCTCGTAGCTGAGCACTTCGACGCGCTCTTTCGACTTCTTGCCCTCGCGGATCACGTTGCGCGAATAGCTGTGCGCGAAGCTGGGCTCGATGCCATTGCTGGCGTTGTTGGCCAGCGACAGCGAGATGGTGCCGGTGGGCGCGATCGAGCTGTGATGGGTGAAGCGCGCGCCGGTTTCGGCCAAGGCATTCACCAGCTCGGGCGCCACGGTGGCGATGCGCTGCATGTAGCGGCTGTACTTCGCGTGCAGCACGCGGCCGGGGATGGCGTCGCCCACCTTGTAGCCGTCGGCGACCATTTCCGGGCGCTTGCGCAGCATGTCGCCGGTGACGGTGAACTCCTGCGCCAGCACGGGTGCCGGGCCTTTTTCCTTGGCCAGCTCCAGCGCTACTTCCCAGCCGGCCACGGCCAGCTCGCGCGAGACCTCTTCGGTGAACGCCACCGCGTCGGCGGTGCCGTAGCGGTGCTTGAGCATGGTCAGCGTGGATCCCAGGCCCAGGAAACCCATGCCGTGGCGGCGCTTGCCCATGATCTCGTTGCGCTGCTGCTCCAGCGGCAGGCCGTTGATCTCCACCACGTTGTCGAGCATGCGGGTGAACACCTTCACCACGTCGCGGTACTCGTCCCAGTCGAAGCGGGCCTTGGGGCCGAACGGATCGCGCACGAAGGTGGTGAGGTTGATCGAGCCCAGCAGGCACGAGCCGTACGGCGGCAAGGGTTGTTCGCCACACTGTCCGGTGACCAGGCCGTTGAAGATCACGGCGTTGTGGTCGGGCTGGGTAGTGTCGAACACCGCCTCTTCGCCGACGTATTCGATGCTGGAAATTTTCGAAGCGAACCGCTGCGTCTTGCGCAGCGCCTTTCCTTCGCGCCAATCGAGGTAACGCTGGGTCTTGATGGGCAACAGGAAGCCGATCTCGTCCATGAAGCGCTCGCGCGATTCGCCGTCGATGATCAGTTCATGGTCGGCCGAACAGGCGTAAGCACGGGAGCCACCATGACCGTCAGGCAACTTACGCGTGCCCGCAACGCGGCGCTGCTTGATCCGGCAGAACACGCCGAAATTCGCCAGCAGCATCTGCACATCCCTGAGCAGGTCGGGCTGGCTGGAGGCCAGTCGTACCGAACAGCTTTGGCTGCGGCCGGAGACGTTGACCGTGCCATCGCACTGGAACAGCGCCCGCAGGTAGCTCTTGACGCAAGCCTCGCTTCCACGCCAGACCACTGCGGGCACGCGCAGCTTGGTGGCAGCGCTGAAACCGTAATGCTCCAGCAATCGCGCCAGCAACACCGAACGGATGAAGACGTGGTTGCGCTCGGGCACCGCCACCGGCGACACCTTGTACTGGCGCAGATCGCCGGTCGCCGTATGGGCGATCAGCGTGTTGATGTAAGTGGCGACACGGTCGGCCAGCGCGCGCTCCTCGCCCCACAGACTGACGATGGCTGCCTGCTGATCCTTGCCGCGATTGGTGAAGTGACCATCGCCGGTGATCATGCCCAACAGCAGGCCGAGATCCTCACTGCCCTGCTGGCCAAACTGGCCCTTGCCCGATTGCACCAGCATGCGATCGCCGACTTTCAGATCGCGCAGTTTGATCTTGCCGCGTTCGACGTAGAAGTCGTGCCATTCGGTGGCCTTGATTTCGTAGCCGTCCTCGGTGGTTACCTTGAAAACGGGCGCGCGGGGGGCAGTCATGAAGGCCGGCTTCGCTGGCCTCGTTTCCACGCCACGGCCTTCCAACTCCAGCGAGCGGCGATCGACGGACACGTTCAGCGGCGCGCCGTTGGCGTACAGCTCGCCGATCGGCACCATGCCGTGTTGCGTCGCCAATCGCGTATCGGCAGTGACGCACGGATTGGTAGCGCGGATGTGCTCGCACCACCAGTTGTTGTTCATCTCGTTGACCTTGTCGATCAGGATGAAACCCGGCTCGGCATAGTCGTAGGTGGACACCATGATCATGTCCCACAGGTGCCGCGCGCGGATGGTGCCGTAGATCTTGCAGGCGACCAGGCCGTCTTCGCGGTCCACGTAGTTTTCGTGGATGGGCCATTCGCGCCACACCACCTTGGTGGGGTCGGCGAGGTCGATCTCGTCCTTTTCCTTGACGTGCACGGGGAATACCAGCGGCCAGTCCTGGTCGTGCTCCACCGCCTGCATGAAGCCGTCGGTGATCAGCAGGCTGAGGTTGAACTGGCGCAGGCGGCCATCCTCGCGCTTGGCGCGGATGAACTCCTTGGCGTCCGGATGGCTGATGTCGAACGTGCCCATCTGCGCGCCGCGGCGACCGCCGGCGGAGGACACGGTGAAGCACATCTTGTCGTAGATATCCATGAACGACAGCGGGCCGGACGTATACGCGCCGGCGCCGGAGACGTACGCCCCGCGCGGACGCAGCGTGGAGAATTCATAGCCGATGCCG
This sequence comes from Rhodanobacter fulvus Jip2, assembly GCF_000264315.1. Classification (GTDB taxonomy): domain Bacteria; phylum Pseudomonadota; class Gammaproteobacteria; order Xanthomonadales; family Rhodanobacteraceae; genus Rhodanobacter; species Rhodanobacter fulvus. The sequence goes on along the minus strand of NZ_AJXU01000048.1, from coordinate 27,135 downwards.
CAGCCGGCCTTCAGCGTGAGGCCGGCCTGGTGCACCTTTTCCAGGATGTCGTCCATCGAGTCGCGGATGGTGCCCGACACCGTGCAGTTGATGGTGCTGGTGGCCGGCTTGTGCGCCAGCGCACCCGCGTTGGAGGTGATGCGGCCGGCGGGGATCGCTCCGCGGCGCAGCGCCCACAGGAAGCGCTCGTACCAGTGCTCGCGCAGCTCGGGCGTGGTTTCCACGTCCGACAAGGCGCGCGCCACGCGCTGCCAGGTGCCGTCGACGTCGGCGTCGACGGGCTCGCCCGATTTGTTCTTGAGGCGGTATTTCTTGTCCCAGATATCCTGCGATGCGGGCTGCAGCGGGATCTCCACGGCGTCACGACTCACGGCTGTACCTGCGGCTGGTGCACGGACTGTGCTCATTGGATTTCCTGACCTCCCGGTACCTTGCGGCCCCGTTGGTGTTGATGCGGTGTTTTTGGATGATCGACACGGCCGAAAGTGGCGTTTCGGCACGGTTTTCCGCGGTGTTTGATGGCTGCTGGCAGCGGCCTTGCCCTCCCCCGAGGATAGCGCAACCGGCACCAGCACTTGTTTGGTTACCGTAAGGCAGACACAAGATGTTGTGGTTGCGAACGGAGAAGGAAGGTAACCCCGCCAACCGCCGATGTAAAGTGGCTGAGCAGCATGGGTGCAAGAAAGTGCGACGCCGGAACCGTGCGACGCGCCCGCAGTCGAAACTGCGCCGATCCCGCCAAGGAGAACCCGATGTCCCGCCACTTTTTTCGTGTCGACCGCTGGCTGGCGGCACTGCTGATCGCACTGGCCGGCACCGCCTTGCCGGTGCCGGGCCGCGCCGCACTGCCGGCGGCGGTCGATGGCCAGCCGATGCCGTCGCTGGCGCCGATGCTGCAGCGGGTGACGCCGGCCGTGGTGAATATTTCCACCCGAACCCGCGTACAGGTACGCGATGCGTATTTCGACGACCCGATGGTGCGCCAGTTCTTCGGCCTGCCCGCCTCGCCGCGCGAGCGGGTGGAACAGAGCCTGGGCTCGGGCGTGATCGTGGACGCGGCCAAGGGTTACGTGCTGACCAACAACCACGTGGTGGGCGGCGCCGACGACATCAGCGTGACCCTGCAGGACGGGCGCACGGTGAAGGGCAAGCTGATCGGCACCGATCCGGACACCGACGTGGCGGTGGTGCAGATTCCCGCGGTGAAGTTGCAGGCGCTGCCGCTGGCCGATTCCTCGCAGCTGCGGGTGGGCGATTACGTGGTGGCGGTGGGCGACCCGTTCGGATTGGGGCAGACGGTGACCTCGGGCATCGTCTCCGCGCTGGGGCGCTCGGGGCTGGGTCAGGATGCGCCGGGCATGGGTGGCTACCAGAACTTCATCCAGACCGATGCCTCGATCAACCCGGGCAATTCCGGTGGTGCGCTGGTGAACCTGCGCGGTGAACTGGTGGGCATCAATACGATGATTTTCTCGCCCTCGGGCGGCAACGTGGGCATCGGTTTTGCCATCCCCAGCAACCTCACCAGTTCGGTGATGAGCCAGTTGCTGGCGCACGGCAAGGTGGAGCGCGGCAGCCTGGGGCTGCAGACGCAGACGATCACGCCGCGCATCGCGCAATCGCTGGGGTTGAAGGACAACAAGGGCGTGGTGATCACCGGCGTCACCGCCGGCGGCGCCGCCGAACGCGCGGGACTGCAGCCGGGCGATGTGCTGACCGCGCTGAACGGCGAGCCGCTGCGCAGCGTGCAGCAGTTGCGCAACGCCGAAGGTCTGCTGCCGCTGGGCAGCAGCGTGCGGCTGGGCCTGCTGCGCGATGGCAAGCAGCGCGAGGTGAGCGTCACGCTGAGCCCGGAAAAACTGGCCACGCTGGATGGCGGCCAGCTCGACCCGCGCCTGGCCGGCGTGCGCTTCAGCGAATTGAGCCAGCGCCAGCGCGACCAGGGCATCCATGGCGTGGCGATCAGCACGGTGAAACCGGGCAGCCGCGCGGCGCAGGCCGGGCTGGCATCCGGCGACATGCTGATCGGCATCGGCAACCAGCGCATCGTCAGCCTGCGCATGCTGCGTGGGCTGGCCGGTGTGCACCTGCGGCAGCTGGTGCTGGTGGTGGCCGATGCCGACGGCAGCCATTACGTGCTGATCCAGTAAGCGCCAGTGGCTGTTCATCTTTCCGCGGGAGCGCTGGCGGAAAGGGCGTGGCGGCGCCATGGAGGGCCGTCGGGGCCGGGTCCGGCAGCGGGAAAAGCTTGATGTTTCCCCGGCGGATCGCTGAAATGCCGGGTCTGCTTCACCACTTTCGCGCCGGTGAAGCGACATACTCGCGCTTTCTCGTCCACCCACGCCGGGGCTTTCCATCGTCATGTCTGTCCGTCTTGCCTGTTTGTTGTCCGTCGCCCTGATCGGCGCCAGCGTCGCCAGCCCGTCCTTCGCCAAGAAGAGTCACGCCCACAAGGCCAGCGTCAGCAAGAGCGCCGGCCCCACTCTGATCTGGCGCGGCGACGTGGCCACGGCGCAGGGCGTGGTCAGCGAAGTGGCCGCCGCCTGGGAAAAGGCCGGCCACGGCTCCATCGAGCTGCAGCCGTTCAACACCGCCTCGGGCATCGACGCGGTGGCCAGCGGCAGCGCCGACCTGGCCGGCAGCGCACGCGGCAGCGACGGCAGCGCGCAGAACGCCAACCTGGTGTTCACCCCGGTGGCGTGGGACGGCCTGGTGGTGATCACCCAGGCGTCCAACCCGGTCAACAACCTCAGCCTGAAGCAGGTGCACGACATCTACTACGGCCGTATCCACAACTGGAACGAAGTGGGCGGCCGCAACGCGCCGATCGACGTGTACGCCGTGGCCAGTCCCGGCGACGGCGTGGAATACAGCCTGCGCAGCCTGCTGTTCGGCCGCGGCAACCAGCCGGTGGCGGCACCGCGGCTGTACGTCAACACGCACAAGCTGGAGGAAGGCGTGGCGCTGAACCCCAACGGACTGGGCGCCGCCACGCTGTCGGACATCCAGGGCAACCGCAAGCTGAAGGCGCTGTCGATCGATGGCGTGCCGGCCACCGTGGCCAACGTCGCCGATGGCAGCTACGTGCTGTTCACCCCGCTCTACCTGGTGACCAACCCGCGCAGCACCAAGGCCGCGCAGGTGCAGGCGTTTGTCGATTTCATGCATACCGATCCGGCCAAGGAAGCGCTGCGCAAGCACGCCGTGCTGCCGTTCGAGGATGGCAGCGCGCTGACCGCGCTGGATAGTTCGCGGCGCGACAAGATCCTGGCCGCCGTGGGCGCGCCCCGCCGCACCCCGTTGGCCGCCCCGGGCGCCACCTATGCCGCGGGCGCGGCGATCGCCCCCACCTCGCCCAAGACGCTGGCCGCCCGGACGGCAATGGAGGAGCGCAAGGCCCCGACCCCGCCGCCCGTGGCACCGGCGCCGAGCAAGCTCTACACCGTGAGCAAGGGCGACACGCTGTCGGTGATCGCCAAGAAGCACGACCTCAGCGTGGCGCAGCTGCGCGACTGGAACCACCTGAAGAACGACAACCTGAAGATCGGCCAGGTACTCCATCTCGACAGCAAATAGACGGCTGAACGCAGGTGCATATCCTGGCGCTCACGCTGGACCTGGACGACACCTTGTGGCCGGTGCTGCCGGCGCTGCAACGCGCCGACGAGGCGGTCGACGCGTGGTTGCGCCAGCACCATCCGGACGTGGCGCTGAAATGGCCGATCGACGCGATGCGCGCCCTGCGCCTGCAGGTGGCGGCCGAACGCGCCGACCTGGCGCACGACTTCACTACCCAGCGCCAGCTCACCCTGCAGCAGGCCTTCGAGGCCTGCGGCGTGATCGAGGCGCCGGTCGACGCGCTGTGGGAAATCTACTTCGCCGCCCGCAATGCGGTGGAGCTGTACGCCGACAGCCTGCCCGCGCTGCAACGCATCGCGGCCCGCGTGCCACTGGCCAGCCTCACCAACGGCAATGCCGACCTGCAACGCGTCGGCATCCATGCGCATTTCGCCCACCACGTCTGCGCCCGCGACACCGGCTTCGCCAAGCCCGACCCGCGCATCTTCCGGGCCGCGGCCGAGTGCCTGGGCGTGCCGGCGGCCAACATCCTGCATGTGGGCGACGATCCGGCGATGGACGTGGCCGGCGCCCGCGATGCCGGCCTGCGCACGGCCTGGATCAACCGCCGCCGCGAACCCTGGCCCGAGGCCTTGGGCGCAAGGCCGGACCTCGACCTGCCCGACATGGCCGCGCTGGCCGACTGGCTCGACGCGCAAGCTTGAGCAAGCCCGGCGCAATACGCGCAAAATGGGCGATTCACCGCGCGCGTCAGCACGCGCCGGCATCACCGAAACACGAGGAGACCGCATGTCCGCCCTGATCGAACGCCAGCCCGGCGACCGTCGCAGCATTGCCATCGAAACCACCGACGCGGCCCATCTGGCCGCCACCCGGCGCCGGCTCGACGCGAGCCAGCGGCGCTGGTTGGCCGACACCGGTTTCGATGCCGCGCCGGGCAGCGTCGCCCTGCTGGCGGACGCGTCCGGCAAGCTGGTGCGGGTGCTGGCCGGCGTCGATCCACACGACAGCCTGGCCGCGCTGGCCGCACTGCCCTGCGCGCTGCCGGAGGCTACCTATCACCTGGCCGCCGAAAGCGTGCTGGCCGACCCCGTGCAGCCCGCGCTGGGCTGGTCGCTGGGTGCGTACCAGTTCAGCCGCTACCGCCAACCGCGCCGTGCGCCGGCCAGGCTGGCAGTGGCGGCGGATGCGCTGAAGCAGCTGGCGCCGCTGGTCGAAGCCACCTGCCTGGTGCGCGACCTGGTCAACACGCCCACCGAGGACATGGGGCCGCAGCAACTGGCCGACGCCGTGCGCCGGCTGGGCAAGACCCATCGCGCGAAGCTGCGCGAATGGGTGGGCGACGAACTGCTCGCCGCCAACTTCCCCACCATCCACGCGGTGGGCCGCGCCAGCCATCGTGCGCCGCGGTTGGTCGAACTCAGCTGGGGCAAGGCCAGCGACCCGAAGCTGGTGATCGTGGGTAAGGGCGTGTGTTTCGACACCGGCGGGCTGGACCTGAAATCGTCCGACGGCATGCGCTGGATGAAAAAGGACATGGGCGGCGCGGCGCATGCGATCGCCCTGGCCGGCCTGGTGATGCAGGCGAAACTTCCGTTGCGGCTGACCTTGCTGATCCCCGCCGTGGAGAACGCCGTGGCGGGCAATGCGATGCGCCCCGGCGAGGTCATCACCACGCGCGCCGGCCACACCGTCGAGGTGGACAACACCGACGCCGAAGGCCGGTTGATCCTGTGCGACGCCCTGGCCTACGGCGCCGAGCAGAAGCCCGCGCTGATGATCGACTTCGCCACGTTGACCGGTGCCGCCCGCGTGGCGCTGGGACCGGACCTGCCGGCGCTGTTCGGCAATCGCGATGCATCGGCTGACGAGGTGGTCGCCGCCGGCCACGCCGTGGCCGATCCGCTATGGCGGCTGCCGTTGTGGCGCCCGTACCGCAAGCTGCTGGATTCGCACCTGGCCGACTTCGCCAACGCCGGGCCGTCACGCCACGCGGGCGCGATCACCGCGGCGCTGTACCTGGAGCGCTTCGTGCCCGACGACATCGACTGGCTGCACCTGGACACGTACGCCTGGAACGACGCCGACCGCCCCGGCCGCCCACGCGGCGGCGAGGCGATGGGATTGCGTGCGGTGTTCGCCGTGTTGCAGAAGCGCTTCGGCTGAACCCGCGGCTGTCGTGGGAGCGACTTCAGTCGCGATGCTCTTTGTCGAAAGCTGAAAGGCATCGCGGCTGAAGCCGCTCCCACAGGATTCTCGGCGGCCGGCCGGGTACGGCGGACATGAAAAAAGGCAGCGCAAGCGCTGCCTTTTTCTTTGGCGATGCCTACGTGCTCAGTGCACGGGCGCGCTTGAGGCAGACACGGGCAACGAGGTGCTGGCCACGGTGTTCAGGCTGAACTTGCCGCCGTAGGGCAGGACTTCGGCAGCCAGTTTCGGATCGGCCTGGATCAGGCCGACGGCGTCGAACAGCACGTGCGCGCTTTCGTCCAGCTGCACGTCCTTGGCCTCCTTCGCTTCCTTCTCCTGCTTCAGCTCGCTCTTCAGGCTGCGCTCGTTCGGGTTGAGGCCGTCGTCCAGCCGGCTGCTGACGTCATCCTCTTCGTCCAGCAGGTTGGTGGTGCCGTCGATGGCCTTGTGCCGCGCACGGAAGCTGGCCTGGATGGCGTCCTGCTGCTTGCGCTCGGCTTCGCGCGTGGCCAGGTTCAGCGAGATCGCCTTCTTGCCGCGCATGATCTTGTACTGGGCCAGCTCGTCCAGCATCAGCTGCCAGGCGGGCGACTTCACCACGCGTGCGTCGTGCATCTGCTCAAGCTTCGGCAGATACGCCTTCATGTCGGCGATCGGCTGGTACGGCGCCGGCGGGATGTGCGTCCACTCCAGCGCATTGTCGTAGGTGGATTCGCCGAAGTCCTTCTCGTCGCCATTCTTCGGGAACGCGATGTCCGGCGTGACGCCCTTCAGCTGGGTGGAGCCACCGTTGATGCGGAAGAACTCGGCGATGGTCATCTTCAGCTCACCGTATTGCGGCTTGTCGCTCTCGCTGCGGCTGAAGCGGTCGAGGTCGACCAGGTTCTGCACCGTGCCCTTGCCGAAGGTGGGCTCACCGATGATCAGGCCGCGGCCGTAATCCTGGATCGCGGCGGCGAAGATCTCCGAGGCGGAGGCGGTGCCGCGGTTGACCAGCACCGCCAGCGGGCCGCTCCAGGCCATGCCCGGGTCGTCGTCGCCCTGCGCTTCGGCGTGGCCCTTGGCGTCGCGCACCTGCACCACCGGGCCGGTGTCGATGAACAGGCCGGTCATGGCATTGGCCTCGGCCAGCGAGCCGCCGCCGTTGTTGCGCAGATCCATCACCACGCCCTGCACGCCGGCCGCCTTGAGCTCGCCCAGCAGCTTGGCCACGTCGCGGGTGGCGCTCTTGAAGTTCTTGTCGCCCTCGCTGCGTGCGCCGAAATCGGAATAGAACGTGGGCAGCTCGATCACGCCGATCTTGCGGGTGACGTCGCCGTCCTTGATCTCCACGATCTTCTTCTTGGCCGCCTGCTCCTCGATGCTGACCTTCTTGCGCACCAGGGTGACGAACACGTGCTTGCCATCGAGGCCGGTGTCCGCCGGCAGGATCTCCAGCCGCACGGTGGTGTCCTTCTTGCCGCGAATCTGGTTGACCACGTCGTCCAGGCGCCAGCCGATCACGTCGGTGACCGGGCCTTCGGCGCCCTGGCCGATGCCCACGATGCGGTCGCCCACGTGGATCTTGCCGGATTTGATCGCGGGCGCACCCGGCACCAGCTCGCGGATCTGGGTGTAGTCGTCGCGCGCCTGCAGCACCGCGCCGATGCCTTCCAGCGACAGCTTCATCGCGATGTCGAAATTCTCCGCGGCGCGCGGCCCCAGGTAATCGGTGTGCGGGTCGGTGGTTTCCGCGTAGGCGGTCATGAAGGTCTGGAACGCATCCTCGCTGTCCAGTTGCTTCACCCGCTCGATGTAGCCGGTGTAGCGCTTGGTCAGCGTCTTGCGGATCTCGTCATCGGCCTTGCCGGCCAGCTTCAGGCGCAGCCAGTCGTTCATGGTGCGCTTGCGCCACAGGTCGTCCAGCTCGGCCTTGTCCTTCGCCCAGGTAGCGTCCTTGCGATCGAAGGTGTAGCTCTCGTCGGCGTTGAAGTCGAAACCCTTCGCCAGCAGATCGCGCGCATACGTCATGCGATCGACGGCGCGGTGCAGGTAGAGGTTGAAGATGGTGAACGGCGCGGACAGATCCTGATTCCAGATCGCGTCGTCGAGCTTGGTTTCCAGCGGCGCGAACGTGGCCATGTCGGCCTGGGTGAAGAACACCTTCTCGCCGTCCAGCATCTTCAGGTAGGCCTTGAAGATCCGGCCCGACATCGCATCGTCCAGCGGCTGCGTGTCGTAGTGGAAGCGGGTCAGGAAGCGCGCCGACAACTGCGCCGCTTCGGCCTCGGTGGTGTTGGGCACCAGCGGCCATACCGAAGCCTTGCGATTCTTCTGCCCGGCGCCGAGATCGGCGGCGGACTGCGCGCAGGCGCAGGTGGTGGCGATGGCGAGCAGCAGGGCCAGCAGGGGGCGAAATTTCATGGATTCTCTCAGGCGTGCTCGGTGACGCCGGCTGCATGGGCCTGCAGGTCGGCGTGATAGGACGACCGCACCAGCGGGCCGGAGGCGACGTGATGGAAACCCATCGCCTCACCGGCGTCGCGCAACGCGTCGAATTCTTCGGGAGTCCAGTACCGCACCACCGGATGATGGTGCGGCGTGGGCTGCAGGTATTGGCCGATGGTGATCATCTCGACGTCATGGGCGCGTAGATCGCGCAGCGTCTCCAGGACCTGCTCCATCGTTTCGCCCAGGCCCAGCATGATGCCGGACTTGGTGGGCACATCAGGATGCTGCGCCTTGAAGCGCTTGAGCAGATCCAGCGACCACTGGTAGTCGGCGCCCGGGCGCACTTCGCGATACAGGTGCGGCACGGTTTCCAGATTGTGGTTGAACACGTCCGGCGGGAAATCCTTGAGCACGTCCAGCGCCCGCTCCATGCGGCCCTTGCCGCGGAAATCGGGGGTGAGGATCTCGATCTTGATGTTGGGGCTGGCATGGCGCGTGGCGCGGATGCAGGAGGCGAAATGCGCGGCGCCGCCGTCGCGCAGGTCGTCGCGGTCGACCGAGGTGATCACCACGTATTTCAGCCGCATGTCGGCGATGGTCTGCGCCAGCCGCGCCGGCTCCATGGTATCCGGCGGCTGCGGCCGGCCATGCGCCACGTCGCAGAACGAACAGCGCCGGGTGCACACCTCGCCCAGTATCATGAAGGTGGCGGTGCCCTTGCTGAAGCACTCGTGGATGTTCGGGCAGGAGGCTTCCTCGCACACGGTGACCAGCGCGTTCTCGCGCAGGCGCGCCTTGAGCTGCTGCACCGCGTTGCCTTGCGGCAGCCGCACGCGGATCCACGACGGCTTGCGCAGGGTCGGCACGGCGGTATCGAAACCGGCGCGGTTCAGCGCGATCTTGTCGCTGCCCAGCTGTTTCTCGGGCGCGCCGGCGACAACGCTGATCGGGATGGTCTTGGAGGGGGAGAGGTTGCTCATGAAAACGCCTGGATCGATCAAGCCTGGACCGCTGCGCGAGCGGGGAGTTCGGGTAGCACGGGGGCGGTCGGTACGGCGGAGAAACCGAACTGGCGGCAGAATTCGCCGATCAGCACATCCTCGACGTCTGCCAGCCGCGTGGGGCCGACCAAGTCTAGCATTTGCGTGACCGCCAAACCCTTGTAACCGCAAGGATTGATGCGCTGGAACGGCTCCAGATCCATGGCCACGTTGAAGGCCAGCCCGTGGAAGCTGCAGCCGCGCCGCACGCGCAGGCCCAGCGCCGCGATCTTGGCCTCGCCCACATAGACGCCCGGCGCGCCGTCGCGGCGCACGGCGTCGATCTGCCAATGCACCAGCGTGTCGATGATCGCCTGCTCGATCCGATGCACCAGCTCGCGCACGCTGACGCCCACGCGGCGCAGGTCGATCAGCGGATAGGCCACGATCTGGCCCGGCCCGTGATAGGTCACCTGGCCGCCACGATCCACCGGTATCACCGGTATGTCGCCGGGCGCCAGCACGTGCTCCATCTTGCCGGCCTGGCCCAGGGTGAACACCGGGTCGTGCTCCAGCAGCCACAACTCGTCGGCGGTATCGGCCACGCGGTTGTCGGTGAACGCACCCATCGCCTTCCAGGTCACCGCGTAGGGCTGGCGGCCGAGGCGGCGGACTTTCAGTGGACGGGAATCGGGAATAGGGAATGGGGAATCGGTGTTCACGGCAGGATCGAGGTAACAGGAAACTTGCGGATCGGCGGGAAAGCATGTTCTCGGAGGGGCTCTTGCGATTCCCCATTCCCGATTCTCCATTCCCGGCTACAACGTATACCGGATATCCGGACTCTCGCGCAGCGCGACGTGCGCGGCCTCGTATTGCTCGCGGTTCTCGCACCGGAAGCTGACCGTGACGGAGACGAAATTGCCGCCACCGGAATGCCGATGGCGCACGCTTTCGTGCAGCACTTTCAGCCCCGCCTGCTCCAGCAGTTGCGGTACCCGTGCGGGCAGGTCGGCGCTGGCGCTGCCCACCGCGGTGATCTCGAAATCACCGGGGAACTGGAATCCCTTGCCTTCCTGCTTCGCCCTGGTGAAGTCGATCGGTTGCATTATTTCGCGTCCGCGGCCGGCTCGGTCTTGTCCTTGCTGCCGTGGAACCACAACAGGATGGTGTCCCACAGGCGCGAGAAGAAGCCGCCCTTGGGCGCATCGGCCAACGCCACCAGCGGCACGTTCTGCACCGGCTGGCCGGCCAGGGTGACGCGCAGGGTGCCCACTTGCTGGCCCTTCGTGAACGGCGCGATCAGGGTGGCGGGAATGTCCATGGTGGCCTTGAGCTTGTCGTAGTCACCACGCTTCACCGTCACCCGCACGTCCTCGGCAGCGCCCAGCGGCAGCTGGTTGCTCTCGCCCTTCCACAGCCGCGGTGTCACCAGCGCCTTGCCGGCTTCGTACAGCTTGTGCGTTTCGTAGAAGCGGAAGCCATAGTTGAGCAGCGCCATCGCCGAATCCGCGCGCGCCTTCTCGCTGCTGGCGCCCATCACGATGGCGATCATCCGCGACTCGCCCTGCTTGGCCGATGCGGCCAGGCAGTAGCCGGCGGCCGCGGTGTGGCCGGTCTTGATGCCGTCCACGCTGGGGTCGCGCCACAGCAGGGTGTTGCGGTTGTGCTGCTTGATGCCGTTCCACTCGAACTCCTTCACCGCGGAGATCGCGTAGTCCTCGGGGAAGTCGTGGATCAGCGCGCGCGACAGGATCGCCACGTCATGCGCGGTGGTGTAGTGATCCTCGATCGGATAACCCGACGCGTTGCGGAAGTGAGAATTGACCATGCCCAACTGCTTGGCATAGGCGTTCATCAGCGCCGCAAACGAGGACTCGGAACCGGCCGTGTGCTCGGCCAGCGCGATCGCCGCGTCGTTGCCGGACTGGATGATCATGCCGTAGAGCAGGTCCTTCAGCGGAACCTGGCTGTTGAGCTTGAGGAAGCTGGTGGAGCCGTCGGTGCCGGCACCTCCGCCGCGCCAGGCGTTCTCGCTGATGGTCACCGGGTCGCTCATGTGGACCTTGCCGTTGGCGACCTCGGCCGAGACCACGTAGTCGGTCATGATCTTGGTGATCGACGCGGGCTCCACGCGCAGGTCCGGATCCTTGCTGGCCAGGATCTGCCCCGTGGCGTAATCCATCAGCACCCAGCTCTTGCCGTCGACATCCGGCGGCGGCGGCACCGGCGCGTCAGGCACCACCGGGCGCGGCACGGGCGACGGGCGCGGTGGCGTCTGGGCGAGCGCAACGCCGAACAACAGGCTGGCGGCGGCAAACGGGATCAGGGTGCGGCGAAGAAAATTCATCGTGTGATTCAGTCCGGTCTTGAGGCCGGCGTCGCGATCGCCGGCGTCGGTGAAATGGTGCTGCAAATGTTGCTCAGTCTACCGCGACCTGCGGCCGTGGCAGACCCATGCCCTCGATCCGGGCGCTGACCGCATCGGCGCGATCGACATCCACCAGCGGCCCGACCCGCACGCGGCGCACGCGCTGCCCGTTGACGTCGACATCGCTGACCTGCACCGCACCCACGTTGGCCTCGCGCAAACGCTGCGCCAGGCGATTGGCGTTGTCGGTATTGGCGAACGCGCCCACTTGCAGATACAGCCCGGGATGCCCGCGTGTGACCACGGGCGGCGGTGGCAGTTCCTGACCCGGCTGCCGCGGGTCGATCCCGCGCACCTCGACCAGGCCGGTGCCCTTGGGCCAGATGCCGATCCGCACCGCCGCCGCGTAGGACAGGTCGATCAGCCGGTTGGCGTGGAACGGGCCGCGGTCGTTCACCCGCACGATCACGCTCTTGCCGTTTTCCAGATTGGTTACCCGCGCGTAACTGGGCAGCGGCAGCGTGGGGCTGGCGGCGCTGAACGCGTACATGTCGTAGGTTTCCAGGCTGGACGTCTTGTAGCCGTGGAACTTGTTGCCGTAGAACGAGGCGATGCCGCGCTCGTCGTAGCCGCGCGCCGTGGGCAGCACCTTGTAGCTGCGGCCGAGCACGGTATAGGGCGACTTGTTGCCGTACAGCGAGCGCGGCTCGACCTTGGGCACCGGCTCGATCAACTTGCCGATGTCGGGAATCGGGCCGTCCGGAATGCTGTCGCTGCGATCACGGTAGCGGCTGCTCTGCGGCCGGCTGAGGTCGTCATGAAAGCGGTCGCTGGAGGACGACGACGATGTGCCCGGGCGAGCCCCGTCCTGTTGATGGGTGGCATGGCCGCCGCGCGAGGGTTTCGTCTTGTGGCCGCCGCAACCGGCCAGCAACGACAACGCGGCCAGCGCCAGCGACGCGCGCCACCACTTCATCGCGCGCCATCCGCCTGGCCGACGCCGGCGGCGATCGCCTGTGCCAGCTGATGCACCGACATCGCGTACAGCGGGCTGCGGTTGTAGCGGGTGATGACGTAAAAATTCTGGAACGTGAACCAGTACTCGGGCCCGTTGACGCCATCGAGCGTCTGCAAGGTGGTCATCTGCGCGGGCGGCAGCGACTGCAGCGGCGCGTAGCCCCAGGCTTCCAGTTGCTCCAGCGGCCAGCGCGGCCGGCTGTCCTTGATGGTGATCGGTCGCGCGCCGGCATCGGGCTGTGCGCGCGCCGCCACCGGCTCGCCGCTGACCCAGCCGTGGCCGGCAAAGTAATTGGCCACACTGGCGAAGATGTCCGGCAGCGAACCCTGCAGGTCGATGCGGCCATCCTGATCGGCGTCCACTGCGAAGTCGCGAATGCTGGTGGGCATGAACTGGCCCCAGCCCTGCGCGCCGGCGTACGAACCGGTGAGCGTATCGAGCGGGCCGGCCAGGTGATTGGCCGGCATTTCCAGCAACTCCTTCAACTGCTCGCGGAAGAACTTCGCCCGCGGCGGGTAATACAGGCCCAGCGTCACCAGCGCATCGAGCACCTTGTAGCTGCCGGTGTTGCGGCCGTAGCTGGTTTCCACACCCACGATCGCCACGATGTAGGCCGGGTCCACGCCGTACTGCGCGCCGATCCGCTGCAACAGGTCGCGGTGTTCGCGGTAGAACGCGATGCCATCATTGATGCGCTTGTCGGTGACAAAGATGGGGCGGTAATCACGCCACGGCTTGGCTTCGGCCGGGCGGCTGATCGCATCGAGAATGCTCTGCTGCCGCTTGGCGCCGTCAAGCAGCGCGTTCAAGGCGGCGGCATCCTTGCCGGTATCGCGCACCACCTCCTGCACCAGCGCCGCCTGGCCCGGATGCGTCTGCGCCGAAACCGGCGCGACACACAGCAAGGGCACGATGAGGGCGGCCAGGAAGCCGGCATGGCGCGAGGCGCGGATAACAGTCATGGAAGCTTCGCTTGCGAAATGGCGGAGGTCGCTCGAAAGCCTAACACGCACGCCGCGGCAACTTGGGGCAGCCCTGGGCGCGTGGCATGACCGCGTTCATGCATGCCGCTTGCGATTGGCGTGGATCGACATCAACACACCGAAAGCCACCAGCAACGACACCGCCGACGTGCCGCCATAGCTGATCAACGGCAAGGGCACGCCGACCACCGGCAGCATGCCCGCGATCATGCCGCCGTTGACGAACACGTAGACGAAGAAGCTCATGCCGATGGCGCCGGCCAGCAGCCGCGAATACGTCTCGCGCGCCTCCATCGCGATCCACAGGCAGCGGCCGATGATGAAGGCGTAAAGCGTGATCAGCGCGGCGACGCCGACCAGGCCGAACTCCTCGGAAAACACCGCGAAGATGAAGTCGGTGGTGTGCTCGGGCAGGAAATCCAGCCGCGACTGCGTACTGTGCTGCCAGCCCTTGCCGAAGATGCCGCCCGAGCCCACGGCGATCTGCGACTGGATGATGTGCCAGCCGTTGCCCAGCGGGTCGGACTCCGGATTGAGCAGGGTCAACACGCGGTCGCGCTGGTATTGATGCAGGAAATGCCACGCCACCGGAATCATGCCGCCTACCGCCGCCAGCAGCACGCCGATGCGCCACCACGCCATGCCGGAAAGGAACAGCGCGAACGTGCCGGCGGCGGTCACCAGCACCGCCGTGCCCAGATCCGGTTGCTCGGCGATCAATCCGGCGGGGATCGCGATCAGCAGGCCGACCACGGCGATGTCGCCCCAACCCGGTGGCAAGCGGCGCGGGTGCAGGTACCAGGCCACCATCATCGGCATCGTCAACTTCAACAGTTCGGACGGCTGAAAGCGCATCACGCCAAGATCCAGCCAGCGGATCGAGCCACGCCCCTCGCCCAGCACCGCCACCACCACCAGCAACGCGGTGCTGCCGGCGTACAGCCATGGCGTCCAGCTGCGCAGCACCTGCGGCGGAATGCGCGAGATCAGCAGCAGCAACGCACCACCGAGCGCGAAGCGCCCGGCCTGCCCGCCCACCAGCGCGAGGTTGCCGTCGCCCGCGCTGTAAAGCGTCACCAGGCCGATAAAGGCCAGCAGCAGCAAGCCCGTGGCCAGCGGCAGATCGATGCGTGGACGGGTCATGATCCGGCGCAGAAACCGCCGCCCGCGGACGTACAGCATTTCGATCATGGCGTGCCTCCCTCCGGCAGCGGCGCGACGGGGATTTCCTCATCGTCGGTCGGCGTGGTGGCTGGCAGTGGCGTGCGAGCGGCGGCCGTCGTGGGTGCAGGCAAGCGCGTCGCCCCGGCCAGCACGCCACCCTGCTCGGCCAACCATACGTCGAGGATCTTGCGCACGATCGGGCCGGACGCGGAGGCGCCCCACGCGCCCGATTCCAGCAGCACCGCTACCGCGATCTGCGGGTTGTCGGCCGGCGCATAAGCCACGAACCACGCGCGATGGCGACTGGCGAGATAGGCGGTATTGCGGTTGGTGTCGTAGGCGTTGGTGGTACGCGAGAAACGCTCGGCGGTGCCGCTCTTGCCAGCCATCAGGTACGGAAAGCCCGCCGCCAGCGTACGCCCGGTGCCCTTGGCGCCGTAGATCACCATCTGCATGCCCTGGTTCACCGCGTCCCAGTCGGCGGGGTTGGCGATCAGCGAAGGGCCGGAGGGTGGATTGGGCAGCGGCTTGCGGGGCGCATCCATGCCTTGCTGGGTGGCCATCACCACGCGCGGTTCGTACGGTATGCCGTGGCCGGCGAAGGTGGCGATGGCGTGCGCCAACTGCAGCGGCGTCACCGCCCAGTAACCCTGCCCGATGCCGGCGATCACCGTTTCACCGGGATACCACGGCTCCCTGGAATGCGCCGCCTTCCATGCGCGCGAAGGCAGCACGCCGGACGCTTCGCCGATCAGGTCGACCCCGGTGGGACGGCCAAAGCTGAATTTCGCCAAGTAGCTGCTGAGCCGGTCGATGCCCATGTCCAGCGCCAGCTTGTAGAAGTAGGTGTTGACCGATTGCTCGATCGCCTGCATCAGGTTGACCCGCCCGCTGCCACCGCGAACATCGTCGCGATAACCGCGCGACTGGCCGGGGATGTAGAACACGCCGGTGGAAAACACGGTGTCCTGCGGCTTGCGAAAACCGGTTTCCAGCCCGGCCAGCCCCACCAGCGGCTTCACTGTCGAACCGGGCGGATAGACGCCACGCAGCGCGCGGTTGTACAGCGGCTTGTCGGGGTTGTGGGTCAGCGCGTCGTAATCGACCTGGCTGATGCCGTTGACGAACAGGTTCGGGTCGAACGTGGGCACGCTGACCATGGCCAGCACCTGGCCGTTGCGCGGATCGATCGCCACCGCCGCCCCGGGACGCCCCTCGAACGCCGCCTCGGCCGCCCTCTGCAAGCGGGAATCGATGCTGAGGTAGAGGTTGCTGCCTGGCGTGGGCGCATGGGTTTCCAGCACGCGCTGGGTGCGGCCGTCGGCATTGACCTCGACCAGTTCGTAGCCGGGCTGGCCATGGAGCATGTCTTCGTAGGACCGCTCGACACCGCTGCGGCCGACGTGGCTGGTGCCCTTGTAACGCACCGGGTCGAGGCGATCGACATCGTCGGCGTCGATGCGCCCGACATAACCCACGACATGCGCAAAGGCCTCGCCCAGCGGATAGCGCCGGGTCAGGTAGGGCACCACGTCGACGCCGGGAAAGCGCCAGCGATTGACCGCGAAGCGGTCGATTTCGTCTTCGGTGAGGTGCATTTTCAGCGGCACGCTCTCGAAGCGGCGGTTCTGCTTGAGCTGCTTGGCGAAGGCGTCCAGGTCATCGTGGTCCAGCGGAACCACCCGGCCCAGTTGCGCCAGCAACGCGGGCATGTCCTTGACCTGCTCCGGCACCACCTCAAGCCGGAACGCCGGCACGTTGTCGGCCAGCAGCACGCCGTTGCGATCGTAGATGAGGCCGCGCGCGGGCGGGATCGCGCGCGGCTTGACCCGGTTGTTCTGCGCACGGGTGACAAACTCGTCGTGGCGCACTACCTGCAGATAGGCGAAGCGGGCCATCAGCAGGCCCAGGCTCACCACGATCAGGGCAAAACCGACCAGAGCCCGGCGCCGGAACAACGCACCCTCATGGCGGGTGTCCTTGATCGACCGACGCTTCATGTCACGGGATCGCGCTTCATTGGATCCGCCAGCGCGCGCGCAGGTCGTCGAGCAGCAGGAACAGGAAAGGCCACAGCGCCGCGCCCACGAACGGCGCAATCCACCAACTGGCCGGTGGCAGCGACGCGCCGCCCAGGAGGCGCACCAGCAGCAGCAGCACGCGGTCGTTCAACAACAGCACCAACACCGCAAGGGACTGCTGCCACATCGGGAAAAAACGCAGCCGCGAACGGAAGCGCAGGGCGATGAACACAAGCGCGCACAGCCGCAAGGCCTGTTCGCCCAGGACCACGCCGTTGACCACGTCGGCACCCAGACCCACCGCAAACGCCAGACCCAGGGTGACCCGATCCTCGGATTCGAGCGACCAGTACAGCAGAACCAGGGCCGGCCAGTACGGCTTGAACGGCGCCAGCGGACCGGGCAACGGCACCAGCATCAGCAGCAGCGCGACTACCAGCGTCGCGGTGAACCACCAGCGCATCAGACTCAGGCGATTCATCGCGATACTCCCGCTGGGGCTGGCGGCGTCGCTGGTGCGTCGGCCGCATTCGCCGGTGCGAGCTCGCTGGGCGGCCCCATCGGTTTGGCCGGCGCCGGCGGACCATCCGGCTCAGCTTGGTCATGCAGCAGCAGGACGTCTTCGCTGCGACCGATATCGGCCGCCGGCTGCACCTGGGCAACCAGGAACATGCCGGTGGCGGCGGGCGCCACCTCGGTGACCCGTCCTACCGGAAATCCGGGCGGGAAGCGCCCGCCAAGTCCGGACGTCAGCAATTGATCGCCCGGCTGCACGTCGGCGGCCAGCGGGATCGTGGGCAGCACAAGCTGGTCGCCGCCGCGCGAGCCGTAGGCCACCGTGCGCAATCCCGTACGTTCGACCACCACCGGAATGGCGTGCGCGGGATCGGTCACCAGCATCACCACCGAGGTGGTAGGCAAACTCTCGATCACCTGCCCCATCACGCCGTGCGCGTCGATCACCGGTTGCCCTGGCTTGACGCCGTCGCGCGCACCGACATTGAGCATCAGCCGATGACTGTAGGCGCCCAGATCCACGCCGATGACCCGCGCCAGTTGCACGTTGAGTTCAAGGCTGTGCCGGGTGTCGAGCAATTCCTTCAGATGCTGGTTCTGCTGCGCCACCGCGGCCATCCGATTCAACTTGGCGTTGGCCAGCAGCAGGTCCTCTCGCAGGCGCTGGTTTTGCTCGGTCAGGTGCTGGCGGTCGCCGAACGCCACGCTGAGCGTGCGCATGCCGGCAACCGGGAGACCCGCCAGTCGATAGACCGGCTCGACCACCGCCGCCGCGGCATCGCGCGCGCGCCACATCCAGCCATTGCGCTGGTCGAGCACCATCAGCACCACGGCCAGTGCCAGATAGAAAATCAGTCGCAGCGTGCCGGCAGCATTGCCGGCGAACAGCGGCGAGGATTCGTCGCGCGCATGCGCCATGGCGGCCCTTGGTCCCCCGGATGCCGTGAATTATTCGGGAGCGAAGAAATCGCTGCCGTGCTGGTCGATCAGCTCCAGCGCCTTGCCGCCGCCACGCGCCACGCAGGTCAGCGGGTCGTCGGCCACCTGCACGTGCAGGCCGGTCTCTTCCGAAATCAGGCGGTCGAGATCACGCAGCAGCGCGCCACCACCGGTCAGCACGATGCCGCGCTCGGCCACGTCGGAGCAGAGCTCCGGCGGCGTCTGCTCCAGCGCCGACTTCACCGCCGCCACGATGCCGGCCAGCGGCTCGTGCAGCGCTTCGAGGATCTCGTTGGAGTTGACCGTGAACATGCGCGGCACGCCCTCGGCCAGGTTGCGCCCGGAGATCTCGATCTCGCGCACTTCACTCTGCGGGAAGGCGCAGCCGATCTGCAGCTTGATCTTCTCGGCCGTCGATTCGCCGATCAGGGTGCCGTGGTTGCGTCGCACGTAGTTGATGATCGCCTCGTCGAAGCGATCGCCGCCCACGCGCACCGACTGCGAGTAGACGATGCCGTTGAGGGAGATCACCGCTACCTCGGACGTGCCACCGCCAATGTCCAGCACCATCGCGCCGCGCGCCTCGTGCACCGGGATGCCGGCGCCGATCGCGGCGGCCATCGGTTCCTCGATCAGGAACACGTCGCGCGCGCCGGCGCCTTCGGCCGACTCCTTGATGGCGCGACGCTCGACCTGGGTCGAACCGCAGGGCACGCACACCAGCACGCGCGGGCTGGGACGCAACAGGCGCGACTTGTGCACCTGCTTGATGAAATGCTGCAGCATCGCCTCGGTCATGGTGAAGTCGGCGATCACGCCGTCCTTCATCGGGCGCACCGTGGCGATGTTGCCCGGGGTGCGGCCCAGCATGCGCTTGGCGTCGCCGCCCACCGCCGCAATCGTGCGCGGACCGCCGGGACCGCGATCCTGGCGGATCGCCACCACCGATGGCTCGTTCAGCACGATGCCCTGGCCGCGCACATAGATCAGCGTGTTCGCCGTGCCGAGATCGATGGAGATGTCGTTGGAAAAGATCCCGCGAAACTTCTTGAACATGGGTCCGCCGTGCGCCGATATTGAGCAAAAATCAAGCTCGCCAGTCTAGTCAGCGTTACCCGTCCACGCAAGGACAATAACGTTAAGAAAGCCTTGTACAACACGATGATAAGCACGTTTTCTGCATCGGCGGACGAACTTCGCGCGAAGCAACCAAGTCGCGAATTGTGCGTATTCGCGGTAGCATTCGACCCTTTGGCCCGGGCCGTCCATCGGCCCCATTCTGCTGCCCTGCGCGGCATCCCACACAATCCGGGACCCTTCACCCATCATGCCTGCCGTCATCTGCGGATCGCTGGCCTACGACACCATCATGGTGTTCCAGGACCAGTTCAAGAATCACATCCTGCCCGAGCAGGTGCACATCCTCAACGTGTCGTTTCTGGTGCCGGCAATGCGGCGCGAGTTCGGCGGCTGCGCGGGCAATATCGCGTACAACCTGAAGTTGCTGGGCGGCGATCCGCTGCCGGTCGCCACGGTGGGCCAGGATTTCGCACCCTACCGCAAGCATCTGGAACAGTGCGGAATTCGCCTGAGCAGCGTGCGCGAGTTCGACGACCAGTTCACTCCGCAGTGTTTCATCACCACCGATCTGGACAACAACCAGATCACCGCCTTCCATCCCGGTGCGATGTCCAGCGCGCACGAAAATCACGTCCGCGATATCCCGCAGATCGATTTCGCCATCGTGGCACCGGATGGCCGCGAGGCCATGCTGCAGCATGTGGATGAATTCGCCGCCCGCGGCGTGCCCTTCATCTTCGATCCCGGCCAGGCGATGCCGCTGTTCAGCGGCGACGAATTCCGCTCGATGATCGGCAAATCGACTTACGTCATCGTCAACGACTACGAGTCCCAGATGCTGCAGGCCCGCACGGGCTGGAGCGCCGAGGAAATCGCCTCGCATGTGAGGGCCTACATCGTGACCCAGGGACCGCGCGGTTCGGTCATCCACGCCGGCACCGAAACGCACCAGATCCCGCCGGCACGCGAGCGCGCGGTGGTGGATCCGACCGGTTGCGGCGATGCATATCGCGCCGGCCTGATCTTCGGCATCATGCGCGGCAAGGACTGGCCCACCGTGGGTCGCATGGCCTCGTTGATGGGCGCGCTTAAAGTGGAGCACCCCGGTACGCAGAACCAGCATTTCAGCTACGACGAGTTCGCAGCGGAGTTCCTCAGCCAGTTCGGTTACGCGCTGGACTGATCGCCGCATCGCACCCTGACGGCGCCTGCCGCGAATACCCGCCTGACCCGCGAGGATTCGGGCGCGGGTTCTCAGTGAGTGGGCGCGTGCTTGCCCGCTGGCAGCGTCAGTCGGTCGATGTACGCCAGCGCGACCGCCGACACCACGAAGGTCAGGTGCAGCAGGATCTGCCACATGATCGTTTCGCCATCCATGCTGCGCGCCTTGATGAAGGTGGCCAGCAGGTGAATCGAGGAGATCCCAATGATCGCCATCGCCAGCTTCACTTTCAGCACGGTGGCATTGACGTGTGACAACCACTCCGGCTGATCCGGATGCCCTTCCAGGCGCAGGCGCGACACGAACGTCTCGTAACCGCCGACGATCACCATCACCAGCAGATTGGAAATCATCACCACGTCGATCAGACCGAGCACGGTCAGCATGATGGTCGCCTCGGCACTGTCGGCTCCACCGGCAGCATCGATGCCGCCATGGAACAAGGTGGTTTCCACCAGGTGCCAAAGCTCCCGCAGGAATTGCACGACATAAATGCCTTGGGCAACGATCAGTCCCAGGTACAGGGGCAGTTGCAGCCAGCGCGAAGAAAAGATCAGGTACGACAGGGAACCCAGGCGGCTTTGGTTGAAAGTCGTCATTCGCGTTCGCTATGGGGAAAGGCGTTCGATTCTACCGATCCAAGCGGAGCTATCGTCGCCACACCGAGCTGCCGCGACAATTTGTCCGGCTCTTTACTTCGGGACAGGCGGCCATCAAAACTCGCCCGGACGAGCCTGGCATTCGTCGGCCTGAACAAGACCTGCGCCGCTACCGATGGAAACCACCCACAAACACGCCATCCAGGATCCGGACGATGCACTTCGTCAGCCGGACAAAGTGCGCACTCCTCAGGAGCGCGACATGGCGCGCCTCCCCCATCATAGATGAGCATCAGCTTGACCCATATCGCGCGCATCATGTGTGGCGCTGGTCCGCCGCATCGACTCGGCGCGTGAACACGCACCAGATATCGATGGAAACCGCACTCAAACGCGCCATCCAGGATCCGGACGATGCACTTCGTCAGCCGGATAAAAAGGAGCCGCGCAAAAGAAAAACCCCCACCGTTTCCGGTGAGGGTTGATCAGGATAAAGCCCCTGGCGGTGACCTACTCTTGCATGGGCGAGCCACACTACCATCGGCGCATGCGCGTTTCACTTCTGAGTTCGGGATGGGATCAGGTGGTACCACGCCGCTATGGCCGCCAGGGAAGGGGTGGGAGCAGCGCGTTGGCGCCGGCTCCACATCTTCTTGAAAAGACCGATCCATTGAAGCGGATCAATCTCTTCCGTGAGTGGAAACTCACGTGGAATAGAACATAAACGAGTGACAAGCGTCGAGGTGAATTCGAATCAAACGTTGGCTTGTGCCAAGAGTCGCTCTTTCGATGAGTCCAGCCATGGATGGCTGGGCCTTCGCAGAGGGATCTGCACGTGTTGCGAAGCGTCTTGGGGTTATATGGTCAAGCCGCACGGCTCATTAGTATCAGTTAGCTCCATGCATTGCTGCACTTCCACACCTGACCTATCAACCACCTGGTCTTGATGGTGCCTTAAGGAGAGTCAAGCTCTCGGGAGATCTCATCTTGGGGCGTGCTTCCCGCTTAGATGCTTTCAGCGGTTATCACTTCCGTTCATAGCTACCGGGCAATGCCATGGGCATGACAACCCGAACACCAGCGGAACGTCCACTCCGGTCCTCTCGTACTAGGAGCAGCCCCCCTCAAATCTCCAACGCCCACGACAGATAGGGACCGAACTGTCTCACGACGTTCTGAACCCAGCTCGCGTACCACTTTAAATGGCGAACAGCCATACCCTTGGGACCGGCTACAGCCCCAGGATGTGATGAGCCGACATCGAGGTGCCAAACACCGCCGTCGATATGAACTCTTGGGCGGTATCAGCCTGTTATCCCCGGAGTACCTTTTATCCGTTGAGCGATGGCCCTTCCATACAGAACCACCGGATCACTAAGACCTACTTTCGTACCTGCTTGATCCGTCGATCTCGCAGTCAAGCACGCTTATGCCTTTGCACACAGTGCGCGATGTCCGACCGCGCTGAGCGTACCTTCGTGCTCCTCCGTTACTCTTTGGGAGGAGACCGCCCCAGTCAAACTACCCACCATACATGGTCCCTGACCCGGATAACGGGCCGAGGTTAGAACGTCAAGCACTTCAGGGTGGTATTTCAAGGATGGCTCCATGCAAGCTAGCGCCTGCACTTCAAAGCCTCCCACCTATCCTACACAGAAGAACTCAACGTTCAATGTAAAGCTATAGTAAAGGTTCACGGGGTCTTTCCGTCTTGCCGCGGGAACGCTGCATCTTCACAGCGAATTCAATTTCACTGAGTCTCGGGTGGAGACAGCGCCGCTGTCGTTACGCCATTCGTGCAGGTCGGAACTTACCCGACAAGGAATTTCGCTACCTTAGGACCGTTATAGTTACGGCCGCCGTTTACTGGGGCTTCGATCAAGAGCTTCGCCTTGCGGC
This sequence comes from Rhodanobacter fulvus Jip2, assembly GCF_000264315.1. Classification (GTDB taxonomy): domain Bacteria; phylum Pseudomonadota; class Gammaproteobacteria; order Xanthomonadales; family Rhodanobacteraceae; genus Rhodanobacter; species Rhodanobacter fulvus. Next base: position 4,144 of record NZ_AJXU01000048.1, on the reverse strand, counting down.
TGACCCCATCAATTAACCTTCCAGCACCGGGCAGGCGTCACACCCTATACGTCCACTTTCGTGTTTGCAGAGTGCTGTGTTTTTGATAAACAGTCGCAGCGGCCAGGTTACTGCGACCCCTCGATGCTCAGTCACGCACGTGACCACACCAAGGGGCGCACCTTCTCCCGAAGTTACGGTGCCATTTTGCCTAGTTCCTTCACCCGAGTTCTCTCAAGCGCCTTGGGATTCTCACCCTGCCTACCAGTGTCGGTTTACGGTACGGTTTTTCTTAAGCTGAAGCTTAGTGGCTTTTCCTGGAAGCGTGGTATCAGTCACTTCGTCCAAAATAGGACTCGTCTCGGTGCTCGGCATAAAGGGTCCCGGATTTGCCTAAGACCCATGCCTACCGCCTTTCCCCGGGACAACCAACGCCCGGTAGACCTAACCTTCTCCGTCCCCACATCGCACTTAAGAAAAGTGCAGGAATATTAACCTGCTTCCCATCGACTACGCATTTCTGCCTCGCCTTAGGGGCCGACTCACCCTGCGCCGATGAACGTTGCGCGAGGAAACCTTGGGCTTTCGGCGTGGGGGCTTTTCACCCCCATTATCGTTACTCATGTCAGCATTCGCACTTCCGATACCTCCAGCATGCTTTACAACACACCTTCACAGGCTTACGGAACGCTCCTCTACCGCGTACACATAAATGTGCACACCCCGAGCTTCGGTGCATGGCTTAGCCCCGTTAAATCTTCCGCGCAGACCGACTCGACCAGTGAGCTATTACGCTTTCTTTAAAGGATGGCTGCTTCTAAGCCAACCTCCTGGCTGTCTATGCCTTTCCACATCGTTTTCCACTTAGCCATGACTTGGGGACCTTAGCTGCGGGTCTGGGTTGTTTCCCTTTTCACGACGGACGTTAGCACCCGCCGTGTGTCTCCCGGATAGTCTGTCCTGGTATTCGGAGTTTGCCATGGTTTGGTAAGTCGCGATGACCCCCTAGCCATAACAGTGCTCTACCCCCAGGAAGATTCGTCCGAGGCGCTACCTAAATAGCTTTCGAGGAGAACCAGCTATCTCCGAGTTTGTTTAGCCTTTCACTCCTATCCTCAGCTCATCCCCATCTATTGCAACAGATGTGGGTTCGGTCCTCCAGTGCGTGTTACCGCACCTTCAACCTGGCCAAGGATAGATCACTCGGTTTCGGGTCTACTGCCTGAGACTATGCGCCCTATTCAGACTCGATTTCTCTTCGCCTCCCCTATACGGTTAAGCTTGCCACAGACAGTAAGTCGCTGACCCATTATACAAAAGGTACGCAGTCACCCTTGCGGGCTTCCACTGCTTGTACGTATACGGTTTCAGGGTCTATTTCACTCCCCTCTCCGGGGTTCTTTTCGCCTTTCCCTCACGGTACTAGTTCGCTATCGGTCAGTCAGTAGTATTTAGCCTTGGAGGATGGTCCCCCCATGTTCAGACAAGGTTTCACGTGCCCCGCCTTACTCAATTTCACACAAAATGCCTTTTCGTCGACTGGGCTATCACCATCTATGGCCGGGCTTTCCATCCCGTTTGACTAAAACATAATGTGCTTTTGGGCTAGTCCCCGTTCGCTCGTCGCTACTCAGGGAATCTCGGTTGATTTCTTTTCCTCCGGGTACTTAGATATTTCAGTTCCCCGGGTTCGCCCCGTACACCTATGTATTCAGTGCACGGTACCGCTTGCGCGGTGGGTTTCCCCATTCGGACATTGCCGGATCAAAGCTTGTTGCCAGCTCCCCGACACTTTTCGCAGGCTGCCACGTCCTTCATCGCCTCTGACTGCCAAGGCATCCACCGTATACGCTTAGTCGCTTGACCATATAACCCCAAGTCGCCTCGGGGCATGCACCCTCATCAGGTGCAGCCAAGTTACTTCGTTTTCGTGCCTTAACACTTGCCTCGGTTCGGTTTCGAACCAAGACGCTTGTCACTCGTTTATGTATTTTCAAAGAACATCATACCGGCCTCAATGCCGGATGATTTCAACAAATCTTGTGTGTGCTGATACTTCACGCGTCCGATCGAACCTTGGTGGAGCCTGTCGGGATCGAACCGACGACCCCCTGCTTGCAAAGCAGGTGCTCTCCCAGCTGAGCTAAGGCCCCAAGGAAACCTTGGCATAATGGTGGGTCTGGGTGGACTCGAACCACCGGCCTCACCCTTATCAGGGGTGCGCTCTAACCACCTGAGCTACAGACCCAGAGATTGAACCCCCAGAACCTAACCAGGCTGGCTGGAACTCGGTTCGAAGCGGCTGTTCCTGAAGAGTCCGCACATGGATGTGCGGTTTTGATGTTCGCTCTTCGCGAAACGGACTTCGCGTAAAGTACAGGTGTCTTGTGTGGACGTCTTGCGTGAGTGACTCACGCCGTCATTTCTTGAAAGGAGGTGATCCAGCCGCACCTTCCGATACGGCTACCTTGTTACGACTTCACCCCAGTCATGGACCACTCCGTGGGCGTCGTCCTCCTTGCGGTTAGACTAACGCCTTCTGGAGCAACCCACTCCCATGGTGTGACGGGCGGTGTGTACAAGGCCCGGGAACGTATTCACCGCGGCATAGCTGATCCGCGATTACTAGCGATTCCGACTTCACGGAGTCGAGTTGCAGACTCCGATCCGGACTGGGATCGGCTTTCTGGGATTGGCTCCACCTCGCGGTATTGCAACCCTCTGTACCGACCATTGTAGTACGTGTGTAGCCCTGGCCGTAAGGGCCATGATGACTTGACGTCATCCCCACCTTCCTCCGGTTTGTCACCGGCAGTCTCCTTAGAGTTCCCACCATTACGTGCTGGCAACTAAGGACAAGGGTTGCGCTCGTTGCGGGACTTAACCCAACATCTCACGACACGAGCTGACGACAGCCATGCAGCACCTGTGTTCCGATTCCCGAAGGCACTCCTCGATCTCTCAAGGATTCCGGACATGTCAAGGCCAGGTAAGGTTCTTCGCGTTGCATCGAATTAAACCACATACTCCACCGCTTGTGCGGGCCCCCGTCAATTCCTTTGAGTTTCAGTCTTGCGACCGTACTCCCCAGGCGGCGAACTTAACGCGTTAGCTTCGACACTGATCTCCGAGTTGAGACCAACATCCAGTTCGCATCGTTTAGGGCGTGGACTACCAGGGTATCTAATCCTGTTTGCTCCCCACGCTTTCGTGCTTCAGCGTCAGTGTTGTCCCAGATGGCCGCCTTCGCCACTGATGTTCCTCCCGATCTCTACGCATTTCACCGCTACACCGGGAATTCCACCATCCTCTGACACACTCTAGCTGCCCAGTATCCATCGCCATTCCCAGGTTGAGCCCGGGGATTTCACGACAGACTTAAACAACCGCCTACGCACCCTTTACGCCCAGTAATTCCGATTAACGCTTGCACCCTTCGTATTACCGCGGCTGCTGGCACGAAGTTAGCCGGTGCTTATTCCTCAGGTACCGTCAGCCCCATAGGTTATTAACCCGTGGTATTTCGTTCCTGATAAAAGTGCTTTACAACCCGAGGGCCTTCTTCACACACGCGGCATTGCTGGATCAGGCTTTCGCCCATTGTCCAATATTCCCCACTGCTGCCTCCCGTAGGAGTCTGGGCCGTGTCTCAGTCCCAGTGTGGCTGATCATCCTCTCAGACCAGCTAGCGATCGTCGCCTTGGTAAGCCATTACCTTACCAACTAGCTAATCGCACATCGGTCCGTCCAACCGCGCGAGGCCCGAAGGTCCCCCGCTTTCTCCCGTAGGACGTATGCGGTATTAGTCCCGGTTTCCCGAGGTTATCCCCCACGTCTGGGTAGGTCCCGATGCATTACTCACCCGTCCGCCACTCGCCACCCAAGGAGCAAGCTCCTCTGTGCTGCCGTTCGACTTGCATGTGTTAGGCATGCCGCCAGCGTTCAATCTGAGCCAGGATCAAACTCTTCACTTAAGTTTTCGACAACCTCATCCTTGCAGATTTGGCCATCTATCTTTCTGAAGCGTTGGTTCCCAACCAATCAAAACTCATTACTGACTTTTTTCTTGGTGGGACGCTTGCATTGCTTGGACAGGTCGTGACCCATTCAACACAAGACGTCCACACAATTCACCTGCGCACACTGTCAAAGATCGTTCGCTTGG
>NZ_AJXU01000047.1 GCF_000264315.1 Rhodanobacter fulvus Jip2 | reverse complement strand
AATAGATCAGAGCATCCTTAGCTGCCGGGGACGCCGCGAAAGGTCACTACCAGCACGTCGCGATGGGCGGGTTTGTCGGGATCGAGTGGCGTCACCGCGGTCACGCCGTGGAACACGCGCGCATCATCGACCAGCGCGGCATCCAGCGGCTGCGCCAGGGTGAAACTGCCCAGCTCGTGGCGATCGGGCGCGTGGATGGTGGTGGTGCCGCTGGCGATGTTCTGCCGGTCGATCAGCAGCACCAGCACGTAGTCGACGCCGTCGCGATGCACGCCCTCGGGCGTGGGTTCGCCATCCTCGCCGCGGCGCGCCTCGATGCGGAACTGGTGCGTTTCGATATGCCAGTGCGTGGTGGCGGGCGCCAAAGAGCCAAAGAAATCGCGGCAGAAATCCAGGATGCGGCGCAGGCTGGCGCTGTCGCCCACCGCGGGCAGGATGGGGTCGAACCAGCGCTGGATGTCGCCCTGCAGATGGTTGTAGCTGCGGCTCTGGAAATGCGGCTGGGCCGGTTGCCGCCGTATTTCCCCTTCGCGTGCCGCGGCAAAGGTGGCGTAGCGGCGACGGCGATGGCGACCGCTGGCGGCCAGGTAAGTGTCAGGCGACAGGTCGTTCCAGCTGTCCGCGAAGGCGTCCCAGTCGTCGAGCGCCTCGCCGTGCAGCAGCGTGCGCATCACTTGCGCGGTGACGAACGCAAACCCCTCGTCCCGCAGGTTGGCGTGCAGGGCGGGCATATCGAGGGGATGGTTCATCGACGTAATTTAGCAGGGGCCGGATGAAGCGGCGATGGCTGGTTTCCCCGCAAGCACCCGCCTCTCTCCTCAACCCTCTCCCCCCAAGGGAGAGGAGGTCACGGTGTCTTCAAGCTTCTGCGCTACAGGCGAGCCAAGCGAAAGCCGCAAACGACGCACCTCACCGCCGAAAAGCACCGTAATACCCTCTCCCCTGCGGGGAGAGGGCAGGGGAGAGGGGGCGCACGCCGCGGGAAAGCCGCAACGGAGCCGCTTGCAACGTCGGAAAGGCGCACCCATCACCCTCCCCGCGAGCCCGCCCCTCTCCTGAATCCTCTCCCCGGAGGGACGAGGAGGCCTAACCAAAAGCACCACCCTCACAAACCCGCGATAATGGGCAGATGACTTCCATGCAATTCGACCTCCAGGCCACCGATGGCGCCGCCCGCCGCGGCCAACTCCGTTTCGCCCGCGGCACCGTGGAAACGCCCGCCTTCATGCCCGTGGGTACCTACGGTTCGGTGAAGGCGATGACCCCGCGCGACGTGCGCGAGACAGGCGCCGAGATCATCCTGGGCAATACCTTCCACCTGTTCCTGCGGCCGGGGCTGGAGATCGTCGAGAAATTCGGCGGGCTGCACCGGTTCATCGGCTGGGACAAACCCATCCTCACCGATTCGGGCGGTTTCCAGGTGTTCTCGCTGGCGCACAAACGCAAGATCACCGAGGAAGGGGTGTTGTTCGCTTCGCCGGTGGACGGCTCGAAGGTGTTCCTGTCGCCCGAAGTGTCGATGCGGATCCAGACCACGCTGGATTCGGACATCGCGATGATCTTCGACGAATGCACGCCGTACCCGGCGACCGAGAAGGTGGCCAGCGATTCGATGGAGCTGTCGCTGCGCTGGGCGGCGCGTTCGCGCCAGGCGTTCGACGACTTGCAACGTGTCAATTCAAAGCCGCCGAATGCGCTGTTTGGCATCGTGCAGGGCAGCGTGTACGAGAACCTGCGCCAGCGCTCGGCGGCCGGGCTGGTGGAGATTGGCTTCGACGGCTATGCCATCGGCGGCCTGGCTGTGGGCGAAACCGAGGACGAGCGCAACCACGCGCTGGATTTCACCGTGCCGCTGTTGCCGCACGACAAGCCGCGCTACCTGATGGGCGTGGGTCGTCCCGAGGACATCGTGGAGGCGGTGCGTCGCGGCGTGGACATGTTCGATTGCGTGATGCCCACGCGCAACGCGCGCAACGGCTTCCTGTTCACCGCCGAGGGCACGCTGCGCATCCGCAATGCGAAGTTCGCCGACGACACGCGGGTGATCGAGGAAGGCTGCGATTGCCACGCCTGCGCCAATGGCTTCAGCCGCGCCTACCTGCGCCATCTGGACCGCTGCAACGAGATCCTGGGCAGCCAGCTGGCCACCATGCACAACCTGCGCTATTACCAGCGGCTGATGGCCGGGCTGCGCGACGCCATCGCCAGCCAGACGCTGGAGGCGTTCACCGCCGCGTTTTACGCCCAGCGCCAGGCGGCGGCCGGAGTGTAGGAGCGGCTTCAGCCGCGACGCTTTGCTTTGGAGTCGCGGAACAAAAGCATCGCGATTGAAGTCGCTTCCACAGGGTCGCGCCAGGCTTGTCGGGCCCGGGTCGCCCGCCGTGCATGGGGCCGGGGTGGCATGCCATAATCAGCGATCTTTTATCAGGCGTTCAGCTGATTTGCCGGGCTGCGCCGTCACTTGCGAGTTAAAACCATGAGTCTTCCGATTCCTTTCGTGATTGCCCAGGCGGCGGCGCAGCCGGCCGGCGGCGGCGCGTCCATGATCATCATGATGGTGGTGCTGTTCGGTCTGATGTATTTCATGATGATCCGGCCGCAGATGAAGCGGCAGAAAGAGCATCGCGCGCTGGTCTCGGGTCTGGCCAAGGGCGACGAGGTCGTCACCAATGGCGGCATCGCCGGCCGCGTGGACGAGGTGGGCGAGACCTTCCTCACGGTGGAGATCGCCGCCAACGTGAAGGTCAAGGTGCAGAAGGGCGCCGTACAGCAGGTGTTGCCGAAGGGCTCGCTGAAATCGTCCTGACCGCTGCTCCGCAACACGCCGGTTCACACCGGCGCTTTCCCAACGATAGACGCTACCGCCGCGGCCGATGCCGCGGCTTTGATGGGTGCATGGCATGAGTGATTTCCCCCGCTGGAAGTACGCGCTGGTCGCGCTGGTGATGTTGTTCGGCGTCATCTACGCGCTGCCGAACGTGTTCCAGCCGATACCGGCCGTGCAGGTCACCGCGAACCGCGATGCGCCGCCGATCGACCAGGCCGTGCGGCAAAAGGCCGCGGCGGCGCTGCAGCAGAAGCACGTCGTCGCCGGCGAGGTGATCGTGTCGAAGGATGGCCACCTGCTGGCCACGTTCGCCAACAGTGACGTGCAGAAGACCGGCGCCGACGTGATCAAGGACGCGCTGGGCGACGGCTACACCGTGGCGTTCAAGCTGCAGCCGACGGTGCCGCGCTGGCTCACCGCCATCGGCGCCAACTCGATGCCGCTGGGCCTGGACTTGCAGGGTGGCGTGCACTTCCTGATGCAGGTCGATCAGGACGACGTGATCGACAAGCAGGAAACCAGCTACGCGGACGATATCCGCAACCTGATGCGCGAAAAGAAACTGCGTTACGTGTCGGCCAACCGCAACGCCGGGCGTGGCAACGGCATTGCCGTGGCGTTCCGCACCGACGCCGAGCGCAACACCGCGGCCGACGCGATGGCCGTGGCGTTTCCCGACCTCAACGTGACCAACGGGCCGGACACGGACGGCCACTTCGTGGTCACCGCCAAGGTCAAGCCGGACAAGCTGCGCGAGCTCGCCGCCAACACCATCAAGCAGAACCTGGGCACGCTGCGCAACCGCATCAATGCGCTGGGCGTATCCGAGCCGCTGATCCAGCAGCAGGGTGAAGACAAGATCGTGGTGGAACTGGCTGGCGTGCAGGATCCGGCCGAGGCAAAGAAACTGATCGGCGCCACCGCCACGCTGGAATACCGCGCCGAGGGCGGCTCCGACGCGCAGGCGGCGGAAGCGGCCCGTACCGGCAACGTGCCGCCGGATGCCCGCCTGTATTACGAGCGCGGCACGGGGCGGCCGATCCTGCTGAGCAAGCGGATCATCGCCACCGGCAACGAGCTGGTTGATGCCACCTCATCCTTCGATTCGCAGAGCGGTTCGCCCTCCGTGTCGGTGACGTTGAATGCCACCGGCGCCAAGAAGATGCTGGACTTCACTACCGGCAACGTCGGCAAGCGCATGGGCGTGGTTTACGTCGAGCGCGTGGTCGACACCAAGGTGGTGGACGGCAAGGAAGTACGCGTGCCCAAGATCACCCAGGAGGTGATCAACTACGCCGTCATCAACGGCGTGTTCGGGAAGAATTTCCAGACCACCGGCCTGGGCAGCGCGAAGGAAGCCTCCGACCTGGCGCTGCTGTTGAAAGGCGGCGCGCTGGCCGCGCCCACCGACATCGTCGAGGAGCGCGTGATCGGTGCCAGCCTGGGCCAGGACAACATCGACAAGGGCTTCAAGGCGGTGATGCTGGGCCTGGCGCTGGTGCTGCTGGCCGCCGCCATCTACTACAAGCTGTTCGGTCTGGTGGCCGACGTGGCGCTGTTCTTCAACCTGGTGGTGCTGATCGCGATCATGTCGATGATCGGCGTGACCCTGACCATGCCCGGCGTGGCCGGCATCGTGCTGACGCTGGGCATGGCGATCGACGCCAACGTGCTGATCTGCGAACGCATACGTGAGGAGTTGCGCAACGGCTGTACGCCGCATGCGGCCATCCGCGCGGGTTACGAGAAGGCGTGGTCCACCATTCTGGATGCCAACGTCACCCACCTGATCGCCGCACTGGCGCTGACCACGATGGGCACCGGCGCGATCAAGGGCTTCGGCGTGACGCTGATGATCGGCATCCTGACCTCGCTGTTCACCTCGGTGACGCTGACCCACGCGTTCACCGCGCTGATCCACGGCCACCGCAAGCTCAAGACGCTGTCGGTCTAAGGAACGCTCATGGAAATTTTCAATCACGACAGCAACATCCACTTCCTGGGGATGCGCAAATACACCATCGCCATCGCCATTTTCCTGATGGTGGCCTCGGTGGCGCTGATCGCCACCAAGGGCCTCAACTATGGCCTGGATTTCACCGGCGGCGTCTCGATGGTGGTCGACTACGATCAGCCGGTGGAGATCGCCGACGTGCGCGCGGCGCTGGAAAAAGGCGGCCTCGACCATGCCGTGGTGCAGGCCCTGGGTGGCACCCGCGAGGTGTCGATCCGCATGCAGCCCAAGGATGATCCGGCCGCGTTGCAGGCTGCCGACGGCAAGGTCAACCTCGACCGTATCGCCGCCGACGTCACCCGTACGCTGCAGGCTGCGCGTCCGGACGCCAAGCTGAAGAGCCGCGACTACGTGGGCTCGGAAGTCGGCGCCGAATTGCGCAGCGACGGCACCGTGGCCGCGATCTTCGTGATCCTGGGCATCATGGCCTACCTGTGGATCCGCTTCGAACGCCGCTTCGCGATCGCGGCGGTGGCCACCGAGGTCCACGACGTGCTGGTGACGCTGGGCATCCTGGCGCTGGTGCAGCGCGAGTTCGACATGACCGTGCTGGCTTCGGTGCTGGCGGTGATCGGCTACTCCATCAACGACAAGGTGGTGGTGTTCGACCGCATCCGCGAGCTGTTCCGGCTGGCGCGCAAGGCCGAGCCGGAGGAGATCCTCAACCGCTCGATCAACAACACGCTGTCGCGCACCATCATCACCTCACTGTTCACCGGCATCACCATGGGCGCGCTGTACTTCTTCGGTGGCCCGGTGGTGCACGGCTTTGCCATCACCATGCTGATCGGCATTCTGGTGGGCACGCTGTCCTCCATCTTCGTGGCCAGCCCGATCCTGCTGTGGCTGGGCGTGTCGAAGAAGGACCTGATGCCGGTCACCAAGGAAAACCCGGAGCTGGCGCGGCGCCCCTGAGCCCGTCCCGATCCATGAAAAAACGGCACCCGCGGGTGCCGTTTTTTTTTGCTCCCGTGGGGGATTCACTCCAGCAGCCGTTTTCCATAGGCGAAATGGTCGCCCCAGTACGGCCCGTCCAGGTCATCCAGGCGTACCGTGCCGCCGCTGTTGGGCGCGTGCACGAAGCGGCCCTTGCCGACATACACGCCGACATGGCTGATCGCGCCACCGATGTCGAAAAACACCAGGTCGCCGCTGGCCAGTTGCGTCATGCGGTTGACCTTGCGGCCCTGCATGGTGGACATGGCATGTGACGTGCGTGGCAGGGAAATACCGGTGGCGGCGCGGTAGATGTAGTCGACCAGCCCGCTGCAGTCGAACCCGCTGTCGGGGGTGTTGCCGCCCCAGCGGTAGGGCGTGCCGACGAGGCCGATGGCACGAAACAGCACATCGTTGGCCTCGCCCGCGCTGGCCGCCGACGGCGCGCGGGGCGGCAGGTCGGCGAGGGCGGAATGCGAGGTTTTGTAGGTAGGTTGGCGCTTGTGTGGTGTGCCGGCGCAGGCGGCCAGCAGCAACGCCATGCCGCCCAGCAACCCGTAGCGCACGGCACGCCATGGCAAGGGTGCGGCGACGTGGCAGACGTTTGGCTCAGGATTCACGGGAGCCCCTCGGTGGCAACGATCTCGAGGTTATCAAATCAATCACTTGTAAGGAAGTTGTGAGAAAGAAGAGGAATTTTGTGGTGTTGGGGGACGGCGACCGCCATCGTCGCCGCTAGCGCGGGCGCACCTCGACGAATTTGTCGGACAGCGTGTTGCCGTTGATGCCCCAGGCCCGCAGGCGGTAGCGGCCGGGGCGCAGGTAGAGCTTGGTCACGGTGTCGCCTTGCAGGAAGGCGTAGCGATCGGCGGCGATGGCATCGTCTGGCTCGTCCGGGTAATGCGCGTCGACGACGCAGGGGACGACCGCCTTGCACAGCGCGGTGCTGATGTTCAGCGGACGTCGCTCGCCGTCCAACGTCAGCCATGGCGGTCGTTGCGCATTGACCTCGTGCGAGAGCATCGGCAGGGAGCGCGTGGTGTTGTGCACCATCGTCCAGGGTTGGGTGTAGCCGCTTTCGACGGCGCCCATGCCCGAGGCCGGCAGGATCACGTTGAGATCGTACTGGTCGGGGTGGGCGCTCCAGGCATGGCCGTCGGTGCGGTTGAGCAGCACGGTCGGTCCGGCCGGTTCGAAGCGTGTCACCAGTTGTTGATAGGCCTCGTCCGGCTCGGCGGGGAGCTGTTCGCGAAACTGGGTCTGGTCGATCGACAGCGGCACCAGGCCGGTCAGTTTCTGCAGGCGCATCGCCATCGAATCGATCGCGCCCAGCCGCCCGCGTGCCTTGTCGATGTGGGCGTAACCCGCGTGCACGAACAGCCTGGCCGCCGGATCGTGCGCAAAAACCTTCTCGTAGAGGTTTTTCGCCTGCCCGGTTTCGCGCGCCTGACCCTTGGCGCCCTCGGTGTCATAGGCGACCACCGTGAACCCGAGTCGCAACGCCTGGCGCACGATCTCGCCGTAAAGCGGCTCATGCAGGTAGTCGCTGCCGTCGGTTTTCAGCGGATAGCCGCGTTTCGCCAGGCCGCGATCCTTGCCCAGTGCCTCGACCGCGAAATAATCGAAGCCAAGGGCACGCAGTCGAGGCAGCAGCGCCAGCGTCAACTCGCGCGTGTGCGCATCGTGGTGGGCTTCGTTGACCATCACGATGCGCCGGTCGGTGGCTAGCCGGGCAACCACATCGACGGCGCTGGCGGCCTTCCATGCGTCGGTTGTCGGCAGCGTGGTGTCGGCCGGCACATGGCTTTTCAGCGGAAAGTCGCGCACCGCCTCGTTGTAGAAGCCCAGCTCGTTCTCGACCGAGGCGAACATCTGCATCGCCAGCTGTCGTTCGCGCGGGGCGAATTGTGGCATCACCTTGAGCACGTAGAGGTAGCGGGCCAGATCGTTCGGCTGCTCGTTGAGCGCCCGGAAAAACGTGATTTCGGACGCGCTGAACGACTGCGCGAACAGCGGCGCGGTCGCCAGCAGCACCGTGCAGCAGATGGCGGATATCCAGCGTATTTGCATGCGCAAGCCTCCGGACCTTTTTCGAGAGCCTGCACGGGACACGCCCGTTGGGCAAGCTGCGCGCCAGCATGGCGCGGCGTTCCGTGCGGTCGGGACGCCCGTGGGTGCGAGGGGGATTTTTTACCGCGGCGATCGCGTTGACGCCACGATCCCGGCCGGCCGGCGACACTTCCGGCATCTTCCCCGGGAAAAACATCATGACGCCCCATCCAGATCTGATCGTGCTCGGGGCCGGCTCCGGCGGGCTGGCGACTGCGCTTCGCGCCGCGGAACACGGCGCACGCGTGACGCTGGTCGATCCGGCCGCGCTGGGCGGCACCTGCGTGCATCGCGGTTGCGTACCGAAGAAGGCCTTGTGGTTCGCGGCGCAATGGGAGCAGGCGCAGCGGCTTGCCACCGAGGTGGGTTTTGCATCGCAACCGGGCCCGCTGGACTGGGCGCGCTTTCGCGCGGTGCGGGCGCGTTACATCGAGGGGATCGAGCAGCGCTACGGCGAGCGGTTGCAGCGGGCGAACGTGCAGCGGTTCCCGCACCGCGCGCGGTTTGTAGGGCCCGACGCGGTCGAACTTGCCGACGGTAACCGCCTGCGGGCGCCGCACATCGTGATCGCCACCGGCGGCCGGCCACGCACGTTGCCGTTGCCGGGCTTCGATCTGGGCATGGTGTCGGACGACGTCTTTGCGCTGTCGACCTGCCCGCGCCGCACCGTGATCGTGGGTGGTGGTTACATCGCGGTGGAGTTTGCGGGCCTGCTGCAGGCGCTGGGCAGCGAGGTGACGGTGCTGGCGCGCGAACGACTGCTGCAGGGTTTCGACGACGAGCTGGTGCAGGCGCTGGCGACGCACATGCACGGGCAGGGCATTCGCGTGCGCTACAACACCGACGTGACGGCGGCGCGCCGCACGGATGCCGGCATCCTGCTGGATGACGCGACGACCGGCGTGGACGGCCCCTACGACGCCTTGCTGTGGGCGGTCGGGCGGGTACCCAATACCGACGAGCTGGACCTGCCGGCCGTGGGCGTGCGCACCGATGAGCGTGGCCGCGTGCAGGTCGACGCGCAGCAGAGAACCAGCGTGGAAGGCATCCTGGCGATCGGCGACGCCAGCACCGACAGGGCGCTGACGCCGGTCGCCGTGGCGGCCGGGCGTCATCTCGCCGATCGCCTGTTCGGTGGCCAGCCGGAGGCGCATCTCGATGGCGAAAACATTCCCAGCGTGGTGTTCAGCAAGCCGCCGTTGGGTACGGTGGGCATGACCGAGGCACAGGCGCGCCGGCATCACGGCGATCAGGTGGTGGTCTATCGCAGCCGCTTCACGCCGATGCAATGGGCCCTGGCCGATGAACCGGGGCAGAGCCTGATGAAGCTGGTCTGCGTGGGCGCCGAGGAGCGGGTGGTCGGCATCCATGCGCTAGGTCCGGGCGCGGACGAGATGCTGCAGGGATTTGCCGTGGCGCTGAAGTTGGGCCTGCGCAAGCGCGACCTGGACGCCACGCTGGCGATCCATCCCACGTCGTCCGAAGAACTGGTGCTGATGCGTTGAGTACCATGGCCGCCATGGATACCTTCACCTTGCGACGCGGCCGCGTGCCGCTGCTGATCAGCCTGCCGCACGACAGCAGTTTCATTCCTCCTCCCATCGCCGCGCGCATGCGTCCGCCGGCGCGCCGTTCGCCGGATACCGACTGGCATGTGGGGCGGTTGTACGAACCGCTGGCGCAGGTGCTGGGAGCCAGCGTGCTGCGACCGCTGGCGTCGCGCTACGTGGTCGATCTCAATCGTCCCGCCGATGGTCATGCGCTGTACCCGGGCCAGCGCGAAACCGGACTGGTGCCGTTGATCGGCTTCGATGGTGAACCGCTGTACAGCGCGGCCGAGCCGGTCGATGCGGCGGAAGCGCAGCAACGCATCGATGACTACTGGCGCCCGTATCATCGGGCGCTGGCGGATGAGCTGGCACGGCTACAGGCGGCGCACGGCCGCGTGGTGTTGTGGGAGGGCCATTCCATCCGCAGCAAGGTGCCGATGCTGTTCGACGGCAGCTTGCCGGATTTCAACCTCGGCACAGCTGCCGGCGCCAGTTGCAGTCCCGCTTTGCAGGCGCAGCTCGAAGCGTGCCTGGCCGCGCAAACGCGCTTCAGCGTGGCGGTCAACGGGCGCTTCAAGGGCGGCTACATCACCCGCCATTACGGCGCGCCCGCAAGCGGCGTGCAGGCGGTGCAACTGGAGCTGGCGCAGCGCCATTACATGGACGAGGAAACCTTCGCCTACGACGAGGCGAAGGCGCCGGCGGTGCAGCAGTTGATCGAAAAATTGCTGCGGATCTGTCTGGCGTAAGGCGCCAGCGACGGATGGTCAAGGGGCGGAAGCGGCGATCGCGGCCACGCACTTCACTTCGATGGCGATGGGTGTGGGCAGACGGGTGATGCCCAGCGTGGTGCGGCAGGCGTCCACGCCGGCGAAGTATTCCGCGTAGAGGCGGTTGTAGGCGGCGAAATCGCGTTCCATGTCGGTCAGGAACACGGTGACGTCCACCAGGTCGGCCCAGGCCGCGCCGCTGGCTTCCAGCACGGCGCGCACGTTGGCGAAAACCTGATGGCACTGCGCTTCGATGTCGTAGCCGATCAGTCGTCCGTCCGCATCGTGGACGTTGCCCGGGATCGCATCGCTGCCCGGCTGGCGTGGGCCCACGCCGGACAGGAACAGCAGGTTGCCCACACGCCGCGCGTGCGGGTACGCACCGACCGGCGCGGGCGCGGCGTCGGTGCGTACGATGCCGCTCACGCGCGGGCTTTCCAGCGCTCGGCCAGGTTCACCAGCGACTGTTCGTAGGACTCGTGCAATTGCTCGTGCCCGCGCACATCGAGGCCGAGATCCTGGATGCAGCCGTCGTCGAGGCCGTAGATCCACGCGTGCACCGCCAGCTCCTGGCCGCGATCCCAGGCCTCGCGTACCACTGTGGTGCGGCACACGTTGAGCGCCTGCTCGATCGCATTCAGTTCGCACAGCCGCGCATGGCGCACCGCGAAGGCCTCGGCGGGATCGAGTACGCCGCTGTGCTTCATCGCGATGTCGTCGATGTGCCGCAGCCAGTTGTCGATCAAGCCCAGATGGGATTGATTGAGCACGGCGCCCACGCCACCGCAGCCGTAGTGGCCGACCACCAGGATGTGCTTGACCTTGAGCACGTCCACCGCGAACTGGATGGTGCTCAGCGCGTTGAGGTCGGTGTGCACCACCACGTTGGCCACGTTGCGATGCACGAAGATCTCGCCCGGCGGCAGGTCCACGATCTGGGTGGCCGGCACGCGCGAGTCGGAGCAGCCGATCCACAGGTATTTCGGTGCCTGCTGCTGCGCCAGCTTCTCGAAGAAGTCCGGCTCCTGCGCGGTGACGCTGGCGGCCCAGCGCCGGTTGCTGGCAAGCAGATCTTTCAGTGAATTCATCAAGGTTCCCGTTCAGGTTTCAAAAGCGTATGCAGATGTTTTTCGGCTCGGTGAAGAAGTACAGCGCGTCGCTGCCTCCCTCGCGCCCGAGCCCGGATTGTTTGGTGCCGCCGAATGGCGTGCGCAGGTCGCGCAGCAGCCAGCAGTTGATCCAGACGATGCCGAATTGCAGCGCGGCGCCGAGACGGTGCGCGCGGGATAGGTCCTGCGTCCACAGCGACGCGGCCAGCCCGTAACGGCTGTCGTTGGCGATCGCCAGCGCTTCGGCCTCGTCCTCGAACGGGATCAGGCTGACCACCGGGCCGAAGATTTCCTGCTGGTTGGTGGTCGCGGCGTTTTCCAGCCCTTCGATCACCGTGGGCGCGATGAACCAGCCCCCGGCGCAGCGGCCGGGGAGTCGCACGGCTTCCCCGCCGCAAAGCACGCGGCCGCCTTCGGCGCGGGCCTGTGCGATGCAGCCCAACACCTTGTCGTGGTGGCTTTTCGAGACCATCGCGCCCAGGTCGCTGTCGGCGTCATCCGGGTCACCCACGCGCAGCGCCTGCACCCGCGCCAGATAGCGGGTGCGAAACGCGTCGTAGATCGATCGCTGCACCAGCAGGCGCGAACCGCACAGGCAGATCTCGCCCTGGTTGGCGAAGCCCGAGCGCACGATGGTGTCCATGTTCGCGTCGGAAAGGTCGGCGTCGGCGAACACGATGGCCGGGTTCTTGCCGCCCATTTCCAGCGACACTTTCTTGAACTGCGATGCAGCGGCAGCGGCGATGGTCGCGCCGGTGACGGTGCTGCCGGTGAAGGAGATCGCGCGCACCCGCGGGTGGTCGACCAGTGCCTGGCCCACGGTGGGCCCGTGGCCCTGCACGATGTTCAGCACGCCGGCCGGAAAGCCCGCCTCGATACTCAGCTCGCCCAGAAGCGCGGCGGTGCAGGGCGTGATTTCCGAGGGCTTGGCCACCACCGTATTGCCAGCCGCCAGCGCGGGCGCGATCTTCCAGCTGAACAGGTACAGCGGCAGGTTCCACGGGCTGATGCAACCGACCACGCCCAGTGGCTGGCGCAAGGTGTAGTTGATGGCGCCGCTGCCCGGCACGCCGTTTTCCATGGCGTGCGATTCGCTGCCCCAGTGGGTGATGGCGGCAGCGAAGTGGCGCAGGTTGCTGACCGCACGGGGGATGTCCAGGCGACGGGCCAGCGCCACGGGTTTGCCGCTGTCGCGCGACTCCAGCGCGGCGAATTCCTCCAGCCGTGCCTCGATCAGTGCAGCCAGCCGCAACAGCAAGGCGGCACGCTGGTCGATCGGTGTGGCGGCCCATGCCGATGCGGCCGCGCTGGCCGCCGCCACAGCGGCATCGACGTCATCGGCGCCGGAATCCGGACATTGGGCGAACACCTGGCCGGTGGCCGGCTCATGCACATCCAGCCATCGATCGATGAGCGGTGCCTGCAGGCGACCGTCGATCAGATTGGCGAATTGCAGCGATGGCATCCGCCAAGCTTACGTCCAGCCGCCTGCAATTGCACCGAACGCGGGCGTATGCAGCGGCCATGAAGCCGCGGCACCGCGATGTTTTTCCATTACAGCGAACGGGTGCGACCGCCATCCACCGGCAGGTTGATGCCGGTGATGTAGCTGGCGGCGGGTGAGGCCAGAAAAGCCACCGCCGCGGCGGTTTCGGCGGGGTCGGCGAAGCGGCCGATCGGGATCGCCGACGCCATCGCCTGCTGCACGTCATGCATGCTGCGGCCGCTGGTCTGCGCCTTCGCCGCCACGATCTGCGCAATGCGCGGCGTATCGGTGGAGCCGGGCAACACGTTGTTGACGGTGATGCCGTCGGCGGCCACTTCGCCCGCCAGTGTCTTGGCCCAGTTCGCCACCGCGCCACGCGTGGCGTTCGACACGCCGATGCCCGCGATCGGCTCCTTCACCGAAGTGGAGATGATGTTGACGATGCGGCCCCAGCCTGCCGCTCGCATGCCGGGCAACACGGCCTGCGCCAGCGTGTGGTTGGCCAGCAGGTGCCGACGGTAGGCGTCCAGAAAGGTGGCCGGTTCGGCGGTGGCGATGTCGCCCGGCGGCGGGCCGCCGCTGTTGTTGATGAGGATGTGCACCGGGTGCGCTGCCACCAGTCCGTCGACCTGCCGGCGCAGCGTTTCGGTGTCGGCCACGTCGGCGACCAGGAAGCCGTGTCGTTGTGCCGCGTGGCTGCGCGGCAGTTCGTTTGCCAGTGCGGCCAGCACGTCGGCGCGGCGCGCCAGCACCGTCACGTCGGCGCCCAGCAGCGCCAGCTCGATGGCGCAGGCGCGGCCGATGCCTTGCGATGCGCCGCAAACCAGCGCGTGGCGTCCCGTCAGATCAAGTCGCATCGGCGTTCTCCCTCGGGGCGCGCGGGACGCGCATCAATGCAGCAACAGACGCATCGCCAGCGCGCCAAGCCAGCACAACCAGCCCAGCCAGGGGCTGTAGCGCCAGATGGCGCGCCAGCGGTCGATGGATGCGTCCTCCAGCGCTGGCAGGGCGGGCGAACGCAGCGCGTATTGCATGCGCATCCAGGTGCGCATCGTGCCGGCCTTGCCGTTTTCCGGCTCGGCGATGATTTTCCACTGCTGCGGGTAGCGCTGCCGCAGCAAGGCAGCCACCCGGAAATGGGCGGCGTACGAGAGCACGAACAGCGCGACGCCGGCGAGCAGCAAACCGAGATAGAGGACGATCACGGGCTGCGGGCCCGATCGCCGGCGTTGTCGCTACCGCTGCTGTCGCCAGCGTGGTGGCTCCACGGCGTGGGCAGCGCGGTGCGCAAGGTGCTCAACACGCCATTGCCCTCGGGCGCTTTCTTGCAGATCGCGTTGTCTATGGCCTTGGCGTAGGTGGTGTTCATCATGCCGACCCACAGCGTGCCGTCCGGCCCGTGCGGCACGCTGAAGCTGCCGGCGGAGTTCATGTTCAAGGTGGCCTTGGTGCTGAAGGCGGCGGGCGATTGCTCCCAGTAGGTCTGCCCTGATTGCTGCGCGGCCGAGCTGTAGACCAGCAGGTAGCGCGCCTTGTCGCTGTCGATGTTCAGGCTGCCGAACGCGCCGGTGGTTTCCTCGCCCCACCCCATGTGTTCGCACAGGTCGATGTCCTTGGAACGGATCGGCTGGAAGCCGCCATCCAGCAGCACGATGGTCGGTGCAAACAGATAGCTGCTGTGCAGCCAACGACCGTTCAATTCGGATTTCAGCGCCACCCGGTACGGCAGCTTGGCGTCCACGGGCAGTCGGAACGCCAGGAAATAACTGTGTGTGCCGTTGAGGTTGGCCACCATGCCGCCGTTGCCCAGCGTGAATTTCTGCGGCTGCCACGGCAGCATGTGCTGGTAGGAAAAGTCGGCAAAACTGCTGCAGCACGGGGTCGCCTGCAGCAGGTGTTGCATCGCCTCGTCACGGGTGTTGCCGGTTTCCGTCGACGGCCGGAGGTTGGGCGGCAGCAGCGTTTTCACGCTGTGGCAACCGGTCAGCAGGACGCCGAGGAGCAGGGCAAGCAGCAGGGGCAATCGATGGGTCATGGCCAGTCGTTACTCAGAATTCCGCCAGCCCCGCCGCGCGCGGGAAGGGGATGGCATCGCGGATGTTGGACAGGCCGCACACGTAAACGAGCAGCCGTTCGAAACCGAGGCCGAAGCCCGCATGCGGCACGGTGCCGTAGCGGCGCAGGTCGCGGTACCAGCCGTACGTGGTGGCGTCGAGGTTGAATTTCTGCATGCGGCGGTCGAGGTAATCCAGGCGCTCCTCGCGCTGCGCACCGCCGATGATCTCGCCGATGCCCGGCGCCAGCACGTCCATCGCCGCCACGGTTTTTTCGTCGTCGTTCAAGCGCATGTAGAACGCCTTGATCGCCTCGGGGTAATTCATTACGACCACGGGGCGGCCGATATGTTTCTCGGCCAGGTAGCGCTCGTGTTCGGTCTGCAGGTCGACGCCCCATTCCACGGGGAATTCAAACTTCTGACCCGACTTTTTCAGGATCTCGATGGCGTCGGTGTAGTCGATGCGCTCGAACGGCTGGGCGATGAACGCCTCGATGCGGCTGATCGCCTCCGGCAGCACGCGTTCGGCGAAGAACGCCATGTCGTCGGCGCGCTCGTCCAGCACTGCCTTGAAGATCGCCTTCAGGAACCCCTCGGCGCAATCGGCGTCCGCGTTGAGGTCGGCGAAGGCGATTTCCGGCTCCACCATCCAGAACTCGGCCAGGTGGCGCGGCGTGTTGGAGTTCTCCGCGCGGAAGGTGGGGCCGAAGGTGTAGACCTTGCTCATCGCCAGGCAGTACGCCTCCACGTTGAGCTGGCCGGATACGGTGAGGAACGCCTCGCGGCCGAAGAAATCCTTGCGGAAATCGATCTTGCCGTCGGGCGTGCGCGGCAGGTTGGCGAGATCCAGCGTGGACAGCCGGAACATGTCGCCGGCGCCCTCGGCGTCGGAGGTGGTGATGATCGGGGTGTTGATCCAGAAGAAACCCTGCTCGGTGAGATGGCGGTGGATCGCCGTCATCATCGTGTGGCGCACGCGCGTCACCGCGCCGAACAGGTTGGTGCGCGGGCGCAGGTGGGCCACCTCGCGCAGGAATTCCATCGAGTGCTGCTTGGGCTGGATCGGGTAGGTTTCCGGATCGTCGACCAGGCCGGTGACGATCACCTCGCTGGCCTGGATCTCGAACGTCTGGCCCTTGCCCTGCGAGGGCACCAGCGTGCCGCTGACGATCACGCCCGCGCCCGCGGTGAGATGTTTCACCTCGCTGTCGTAATTGCCCAGCGTGGCCGGCACCACCGCCTGGATCGGGTCGAAGCAGGAGCCGTCGGTGACGTTGACGAACGACAGCCCGGCCTTGGAATCGCGTCGCGTACGCACCCAGCCGCGCACGGTGACCGCGCTGCCCGCGTCGATCGTGCCGGACAGCGCCTGTTTCACGCTGCAAATGCTGGGGCTGACTGCGGCCATCGATTGAAACTCCTGGGCGGGCACCGCATCTGGGTGCAAGGTGGTTGAGTGGTGCCGCCGGACGGCGCGCGCCAAACCGCCATGATAATGTAGGCATTGCCCGGGCCGCGAATGTTCGGGCATCAATCGAGGTCTTGTCGCATCATGAGCATCACCATTACCCCCGTCGCCAACGAACGCATGCGCCATTTTCTGGCCGGCTCGCCCGCCGCGGCCGGCGTGCGCTTCGGGGTCAAGCGCACGGGCTGCTCCGGCTTCGCCTATGTGGTGGATCTGGCCGACACTGTCGGTGACGGCGACCAGATGGTCGAGGTGGATGGCCTGCCGCTGATCATCAACGACAGCAGCGTGGCGCTGGTCGAGGGCGTGGTGATCGATTTCCAGCGCCAGGGCCTGAACGCCAGCTTCGTGTTTCACAATCCCAACGCCACCGGCGCCTGCGGTTGCGGCGAGAGCTTTACGGTCAGCTGAGTCCGCCGCGGACGCAGCGCGTCCCTCGTGCCCCAACGACTTGTGCTTCAACGACTTGCGGGTTGCTGCGTCGCCGGCTTACAATTCCGCTTCTGTCCGCGCCCATTCTGGCGGGCAGCACACTTGCCTCACCGCCACGGCGGGAGGCTGCGAGGCCATCCGGCCGCATCCACAAGGAGTCAACCCACAATGACCCTGCGTCATTACGAGATCGTGTTTCTGGTCCACCCTGACCAGAGCGAACAGGTTCCGGCGATGATCGAGCGCTACAAGTCGCTGATCGAAGCGGACGGCGGCAAGATCCATCGTCTCGAGGACTGGGGCCGTCGTCAGCTGGCCTATCCCATCGTGAACCTGGCCAAGGCGCACTACGTGCTGCTCAACATCGAAGTTGGCCAGAACGCGCTGAACGAACTGGAGTCGGGTTTCCGCTTCAACGATGCCGTGCTGCGCCACCTGGTGGTGCGTCGCGACGAAGCCGATACCGAGCCGTCCTTCATCCTGAAGTCGAAGGAAAAGGACGACGCCAAGACCACCCGTCGCCGTGACGACGAGGGTGAGGGCGAAGGCCGCGGCCGTGACCGCGACGACAACCATCGCGACAGCGACGACTGATAGGAACCCAAGACCATGTCCAAGTTTTTCCGCCGCCGCAAGTTCTGCCGCTTCACTGCCGAAGACGTGAAAGAGATCGACTACAAGGATCTCAACACCCTGCGCCAGTACGTCACCGAGAACGGCAAGATCGTCCCGAGCCGCATCACCGGCACCAAGGCGCGCTACCAGCGCCAGCTGGCCACCGCCATCAAGCGCGCCCGCTTCCTGTCGCTGCTGCCGTACACCGACAACCACGACGTCTGATTTGAAAGCTGGGAACAGGGAGTAGGGAATAGGGAATCGGTTGCTCCGTAGCGCCGCTTTTCCCATTCCCGATTCTCCATTCCCGATTCCCG
>NZ_AJXU01000046.1 GCF_000264315.1 Rhodanobacter fulvus Jip2 | reverse complement strand
CCATTCCCGATTCCCGACATTCGGACACCCGTCCTCTGGCTGCGCCGGGCCACACCGGTGCTAACGAACAGGAAAGATCATGGAACTCATTCTTCTGCAGAAAGTCCGCAATCTCGGCAACCTTGGCGACAAGGTCACCGTGAAGCCGGGCTATGGCCGCAACTTCCTCCTGCCGCAGGGCAAGGCCGTACGCGTCAACGCCGCCAACCTGGAAGCGTTCGAGCAGC
>NZ_AJXU01000045.1 GCF_000264315.1 Rhodanobacter fulvus Jip2 | reverse complement strand
CTTCTCCTCGCTGAAGAACGAACTCGTTCACGGTGAGGCCTTCGCGACACGCGATGCCGCGAGGGTCGCCATCGTCAGCTACATCGAAGGCTTCTACAATCGCAAACGGCTGCATCAAGCACTCGGCTATCGCATACCTGCGGTTGTCGATGACGAGGCTATGAGTGCTTAATTAACGTGTCCGAAAAAGCCGGGCCACCTCAGGCTAACTTTCCGACAGGCGAGCCAGGCCAACTTCCACGATACGAAACTCCTGAGGATGCTATCGCGGCGGCATGCCCGAGCCGAGCCCCGGGCCATGGCCAGACCATCACAGCTCGACCCGCGCGACATTCCAAAACATCATTCATCGAGCGCGGGACGGGCAAGGTCTGGTCCGTGCCGATGCCGGAATAAGAAGGCCCGCAAGCCTGACGGGGCAGGTTCACTTCTCCGCCGAATCAAGTGAACCCGCCTTCGGTTGCTGGTTACTTGCCCGCGTCCCAGACCCGCCCCTCAACGGTGCCGCCCTTGTCGACCATGAATACCTCGACCGCAAACACCTGGTAGGTGGGGTCGTCGCTGGCGTCGAAGTTGTCCAGGTTCGGGAGCTTCCAGCCGTTGGCTTCCCAAGCTTTTACGTGGTCGGCAAAGATGATCTTGTGGTCAACCCCAAGCGGCAGTTGCTCCTTGGGCCGGCTCCAGTACTGGTAGAACGTGGCGGTGTTGTTGATCGAGGGCTTTTCCTTGCGGAGAGTGCGGTAGGTGGTGTACTCCACGCCGTCGCTGACGAAGGAAACGCCCTCCTCACCGCCCTGCCCCGGCGTACGCACGCCGCGCTGGACAACGTAGTACTCCACCAGGTGCGCCGGGTCGGCCGGGTCCATGTTCTTGTCGTAGCCCCAGCCATACAGAGTCACGTAGCTGGCGCCCGAATCCTTGTCGAGGTGGTAGCCGATCACGCGGTTGCGGTCGCCATGGTCCCAACCCGCGCCACCGACATAGTTGTAGTCGCCACCCACCCAGTCGATCTTGAAGTTGCCCTGCTCGTCCAGCTTGAACGAGGCCGCGCCACCATCCTTCCAGTGGGTAAAGAACAGATCTCCCACGTGACCGGTCGCATGGCTCTGCGTGAGCAGCGTCTCGCCACTGAAGCGCTGGGTGTACGCCTTGAACTTGGTGATCGGCGGCTTGGCCTGCGCCGAAGCGGACGGCTGGGGCTGTGATGGCGGCTGCGCCGCATCAGCCACAGGCGCCGGGTGCGAACCGCAACCGGCGATACCCAGGATCAGGGTGGAAGTCAGGAGGGCTTTGGTGAGGCGACAGGTCATGAGGTGCCGTGCGGGATCAAGGGGACGAACGAGCAGCATGGCTTGTCGGTGGCGTTTAGCCAAGGAGGCAAGGGGTAAGGAAAAATATGGGTGCCGCGGCGCTCTGCTGAGTGCCCG
Organism: Rhodanobacter fulvus Jip2; assembly: GCF_000264315.1. Classification (GTDB taxonomy): domain Bacteria; phylum Pseudomonadota; class Gammaproteobacteria; order Xanthomonadales; family Rhodanobacteraceae; genus Rhodanobacter; species Rhodanobacter fulvus. Next base: position 17,837 of record NZ_AJXU01000045.1, on the reverse strand, counting down.
GACCGTGGTGAACGCCTGTTCTTGCCTCGAGGCAGTCAAGGCGATTCGACTTCCACCGCGGTCCCGCGCCCGGTCGGTGCCGTGGCGAACGGCGAAGCCGGGTCGTAGATCCACGCAGCCTGATCTTTCAGCCCCTCCGCCGTCACCAGCACATCGTTCAAACCTGGGCGAAGGCTGACATCGGGCCACAGTGCGATATGTTCCCGAACTGATGCGTCCCCAAGATCTTGGCCATTGACCTGCAGATGCACCTTGGCGGTGTTGGTGTAGACCTTTACCTGTGTCTTGCTGCTCGTACGATAGCGATGGCGGCTATCGGCAAGGTGGAGCATCGGTCGGTCGGACCAGTTGGCCTGATACCAGAAATAGGCGTCCTTCTTTACTTCGCGGTCGTAGGTAACAAGCCCTTTATCATTGATTCCGTTGCGGTCGCCCTCGGCGCGGCCATCGGATGCCACATCAAACGCAACCCACACGAACGATCCCCAGAGATATAGCAGATCCTTGATCTCGCGCCAGTTTCGCTCGTGATAGAGCGCCTGGAACTGTTCGGGATGCCATGCGCTAGTCGTCACCGGTGGCGCGGGATCGCTCTCCTGATCGCGAATGCTGCCTCCGGCACCATATTCGCCGATGGCAAATGGCCGATGAGGAAATTGGGCGTGGAAACTGCGAGCCCAGCTGCCGAGCGTGCCTTTCTGATCGGGATACCAGCCAAAATAGCGGTTATAGGCACCGACATCGGAAATCATCGCCTTGGGCGCGTCATCAGCCTGGCAACAGTGGGCGTAGACGGTCGGACGCGACGGATCGGCGGCCGCTGCCACCCCCTGCAGCGCCTTTATCACGCGCAGCACATCGGGATTTTCAGCATAAATCTCGTTGCCGAGTCCCCATACCGCGACCGAAGGATGGTTGAAATTCTGCGCGATCAATTCGCGCATCTGCTGCTCCACGTTGCGCTGGAATGCCTCTCCCGCGTCGATCACTCCATTGAGGGGCACCTCGGTCCAGACGAGCAGACCCCGCCGATCGGCCTCCCGATAAGCGCGTTGCGGATGCTGGAAATGAACGAAACGAACGCCCGTCGCGCCCAGATCGGCGATCACCTGCATGTCGGCCGAAACCTCGCGATCCGTGATGGCAGTTCCACGCCCTGGCCGTTCGCTGTTGAAAAAGACCACGCCGTGCACCGCGTAGGGCCGACCATTGAGCAACAACCCATGGTCTGCGGTGATCTCGATCGAACGGACGCCAAGCGGTGTTTCGATCCGATCCCGTTCACGGCCTCGCGCATCGGTCACCGTGGTGACCACCGAATAGAGGTAAGGATCGGAAACGCCATTCCACAAATGGGGATCGGGAAGATGGGTTTCGGCGATCACCGAGACGGTGCCGCCCGCTTTTACAGTCACCGATTCATGGCATTGCGCGACCTCCCGTCCCTGGGCATCGCGGATGCTGTTAACCACATGGAGCCTTTCTGTCTGGCTACCATCATTGGTCACCAGAGTCCGCGCGCGGATGCGTGCCTTCTTTGCATCGATATGCGGCGTCGACACGTAAACGCCGGGGCCGCCGTGATCCATCATGTCGATGTGCACATCGTCGGTCGAGACGAGCGAAACCGGACGATAAAGTCCACCGAACACGGTGAAATCGCCGCCCAGGGGCGCGATTTGAGGCACTTTGCTGTTGTCGACACGAACGGCGATCGTGTTCCGCCCAACAAGCAATGCGTCCGTGACATCAAGCCTGAAGCGGGCATACCCGCCTTCATGACGACCGACCTTGCGCCCATTTACCCACGCGCCGGTGGCGAGCGCTGCGCCATCGAACACGAGGTAGTAACGCCTCCCCGGATCTTTTCGCCCCATCTCGATGTGGGCTCGATACCATGCCGGGCCGCGATAATAGCCGCCGCCATCATCGCCATCACTCCCATTGAAAGTATGGGGAAGCGTTACGTGGCTCCAGCCGCTATCGTCGAAGTCAGCCGCGTTGGCTCCCTGCACATCTGCTTTCATGAAGGACCACACGGCATCCAGCGGCGTGTCGCTTCGAGGCAAAGCCATCGCCGGCGACAAACCTGTCGCCAGGGCCAAAATGCCGATCAGGCAGCACAACAGTCGACGACACAGCAACGAGGCAAACAAAGGGCGCGGGTTCGAATGGCACTTGCTCAAGCTCGTCATCCCCGCGAAAGCCCCCTGCTGTCCGGAATAAATCACGCATGGCGTGGAAAGCGTTGCGGCACGGCACCTGGGCTGGACGGGCTGGAACCCGCAGCGTCGACTCGCATCCCATCAAGGTGTTGCAACATGCTCAGCATAAGTCGTTGGCACGACATCATGAAAGGTGCGAAAGGGTATCGGGGGGACAATTTGAGCAAGATTGTCCCTGACACCCTTTCCTGACAGCCTCCCGGAAATGACGCACCGCGCACCGACGTAAGGCCGCCTAAGCCTCGCTCATGTGCCGATGCGCTGGTGGCGCAGTACAAACCGCGCCCACCGACATCAGGCATTGTCCCGTCACCTTTTCTGACTCCTCGTAACGGCACTGTCTTGCGAGCCGGGCATGCTTTTGTGGTGTCGAGGCGGCATGGGTCTGCCGTCGCGGCAAGTGGACCAATGCGAAACACATTGTTCAACTTATTGAAATATAAAAGAAATATTTCGAAACCAACTAAAGCAGCCGCGATCACGGCCGCTAGATGGTGACCTCGCCAGCCCTGGTTTTCCCCATGTCCCTGCGCTTCGCCCTTCCTTCCCTTTCCTCTTTCGGCGCACGTCTGGCCGCACGACTGGCCGGCACGGTCGTACTGCTTTTGCTGGTGTGCGCAGGGGCTGCCATGTTGCTCGCCAAAGCCGACGCGCGATTGCAGCAGGTGGTGTCGGATACCCTCGCACCGGTGGCCGACGTGGGGCGGATCCAGAACGACTACAACGACATGCTGCAGGCGGTGACGCATGCCGCGCTCACCGAATTGCCCTCGTCGCTCGATGACGCCGAAATCCAGATCAAGGCCCGCCGCATCGATGTGCAGAAGCACTGGCAGCCGCTGAAGGAGAGCGGGCTCGGTGCCGAGCAACGGCAACTTTTGACACTGACAGAAACGCATCGCGCTGCCGCGGATTCGTCGGTCGACGAGGTCGTCGCCTTGCTCAAGTCCGAACAGTTCGACATGGCGAGGCTCAAGGTCTCGAACGACGTGCAGTACGCCTTCGGTCCGCTCAAGAGCGATTTTTCAAACCTGTTTGCGTTGGCGCTCGCCGACGGCAATTCGCAAGCTTCCCTGCAGCATGCGGCGAATCGGCGCGGGCTCCATGCACTGATTCTTCTGGTGGTTTTCGCATTGGGACTGACGCTGTGGATGGACTTGCGCATCATCCGATCCCTGACCGGCCGCCTGGCCGATGCAGTGCGGGTGGCCACGCGCATTGCGAACGGTTCATTGGGTGAGCCGATCGAACCCGGGCACGATGACGAGATCGGTCGCCTGCTGCGGAGCCTCGACGGCATGGACTGCCAGCTGACCGCGGTGGTCGGCCAGGTACGCGACTGGGCGCGCATGCTCGATGCCCATGCCGCCGACATTGCCGATGGCAACGACGCGCTCGGTCGGCGTACGGAGCTGCAGGCCATGCAGTTGGCGCGCACGTCCGGCGCCATGGCCAGCATCGCGGCAACCCTCTCCGAAAGCGCGCGCCTGGGCAGCGAAGCCGACCGCGCAGCGACCGACGCACGCGGGCAGTCCGAGCACGGCCGTCTTGCCGTCGGCGACGCCATCGGTTCGATGGAGGCCATCGACCACACAAGCCGTCGCATGGGGGACATGCTGGACCTGATCGATCAGGTAGCCTTCCAGACGCGACTGCTTTCCCTCAATGCAGCCGTCGAGGCCGCCCGGGCAGGCGAACACGGCCGCGGATTCGGCGTCGTGGCAACCGAGGTCCGCCAGTTGGCCCAGCAATGCTCGGAGGCGGCGCAGGATATTCGTGGACTCGTCAGGGCCAGCGACGAAGCAGTGCGCAACGGCCTGGGCCTGGTTGGCAGGGCCGGCGATGTGATCGAAAACATCGGCAGCAGCGTCAACCGGCTTGCCGAAGCGATGTCAGCCATGCTGGTGGCCGGGCGCGCGCAGGCCGGCGAGATCGCTGCCGTGAATCAGGCAGTGATCGACATGGACGCGATGACCCGGGAGAACGCCGCGCTCGGCGAGCAGGCTGCCGCGGCGAGCCGTGCGATGAGGGACAGCGCCACGGCGCTGCTGGGCGAAGTCGGCTTCTTCACCCTCGCGGAGACGACACCTCCGCCGCCCCCGGCCGACGACGTGGGCGAGCTTTCGCGAGCGACGTTCGCCAGTCCACTTCCGGTTGCCGCTTGATAGGGTCGCCGGGGCAAAAGGTGTCAGGGACGAATGGCGCTGACTTAAGGCGCTACCGACTCCCGACCGTTCGCGCTGAGCGTAGCCCGCGCAGCAGGCGAAGTCGAAGCGCCGCCAAGCCGGGGCAGCCTCTCGCGAATATGTCCTTCGACTTCGGCCTTCGGCCTACGCTCAGGACGAACGGGTGTTAAGTAAGTGCCATTCGAACCTGACCCCGTTTTTTATTTCCAGCCTTACTGGCCGTAGCCCCGCCACACCCACTCCAGCGCCGTGGGTAATGTCTGTTCGCGCACCTTGCGGTCGCAATGGCCCGAATTGCGCGCGAACACGTACTGATACTGGTAGCCCTTGTCTCTCAGAGCGGTTGCCATGCGGTGGTTGGCCGTGACCCAGTCGTGCATGCCATCGCGCATGACGTTGGGATTGAACAGATCGCGATCGCCAACATCCATCCACAGCCGGATGGGCTTTGTTGCGCTCTTCGCGATCAAGCCGTCTTCGCCGTGATAGCCCCACGCGCCATCGGGCGTTTGCGGATTGAATGGCCACTGCTGGTTCACGAACGTGCCCGAGTAGCTGATGACCCGGTCATACCACTGCGGGTGATACCAGGCCATGGTGAAAGCGGCCGCGGCCCCGGAACTGCAGCCCATCGTGGCGCGGCCGTCCGCATCATTCGTCAACGTGACGCCGTAGCGCCGCTCGACCTGCGGCAACACTTCCGTCTGTATGAACTCGGCGAACCTGCCGGACAAGGTGTCGTACTCGAGGCCGCGTTCGTTGCCCTGCGCGTCGCCGCCGCCGTTCTGGATCATCACGGCGATCATCACCGGCACGCGCTTGTCGGCAATGAGGTTGTCTAGGATGTGGGGCAGCATCATGTCGGGTGCGCCGAACGTGGGCCCGTCGTGCGTGACTATGAAGGGCGCCGCGGTTCCGCGCCGGTACTGCTGCGGAATGTAGACGGTGATGGTGCGCTGGTACGGCGCGGCATGGGTTGCCACGATCAAGGTCTTCGGGTTCGCGGGATCGACGGTACCGAACACGTCGCGACCGATGCCCGGATAGAACTTGCTGTTCTTCGAATCCATGACGAACTGCTGCACGGTCCCCTGCGGCACACCCTGGCGCACGGCAAGTTCGGGTGCCGGCACGTAGTCGGGGCCGATCACGAAATTGCCGTTCGCATCCACCGGTGCATTGGCCGCGCGGCCGTCGACCACCGTGAAATGCGGTGCGCCGGGCGCATCGAACAGGCGGGTCGGCGGCGGCGCGGACGCAGCACCCAGGGCAGCCGCCATAGGGAAGAAAATGCCGAACAGGGCGCCGACGGAAGCCACACGGATGAAGGTAGGCGTTCTCATGAATTCCTCATCGCTACGTTGCGGAAAAGTGCAGAAATGGTGTCAGGGACAATTGAGGCCTACAGGCGTTCCTGTCGAAGATCGCACCCGGAGATTTCTGGGATCTCGCCCAATCGAGCTTCGCCCTCCAATCAATTCCGCCCATTGAGCGGCTTAATTCACTCAAGCAGCTGCGCAGGCACGTGGCGCGAATTGCCATCGTTGAGTTCGACGTCCCCGAACACAACAATGAAAGCGAACAGGTCGTTTCGATGGCACAACGCTACGAGCGAGCGGCGCAGGAATATGGTGAGGACGGCCCGCTGGTTGCCGGCGGATTTCTAGCCCCCATGCTGCTTGGACAACTACGGGCCACGGCACCATCGAACTTTGAGCAGCCGGTCTCTGCTTGGTGCAAGGAACTCGAAAGCGCCGGTTTTCGAGTCCGGTCGAGCACCCATTTGTTTGATTACAGTTGGGCACCAGCCTGGCTCATCGTTGCCGACGCCTGAGTCAGGAAACCGGGAAACCGGGACGGGGAAACCGGGACGACGGGGAAACCGAGGAAGTTAAACGACCTTGAAACCCGGCTTGCGCTTACCCAGGCCATCTGGTCTTGCCGCTTTAACCGGGTCAGAGCCCCTTCTTCTCTGAGACAGGACGGTGCGCCGGCCGGACTTTCGCGCATCGCCCAAGCATCGCTTCGATCTGTCGCTGGAAGTGCTGCGAACCAAGTGCGCGTTGTTGCTGCAGGTTGGCCCGGATGTCCGCTATTCGCTCGGGAGCCAATACCTCGTCGAACAGTGTCTGATACGCCTGTTGTCTCGAGACTGGCTCGGACCCAAGGCGCAGGTATTCGGAGTGATGAGTGACCACCGGATCGCTCGCGCCGTGGGCATTGGCGTGATAGCTCGACCATCGGTACCCGCCCGGGGCCGACACCATGGCCGCCCGCACCGGATTCAGCTCGATGTATCGGTAACAGGCGAGCAGGTAGCGATCGGTATCCACCAGGCAGGACTTGAACCTGCCCTCCCAGAGCGTTCCCGTGCGCCGATAACGGGCGTTGACGTAACCCACGTAATGACGGCCCAGCCACTGCATCATCCTCGACACACCACCACTGGCGCAGGGTGTCAGCAACAGGTGCACGTGGTTGGTCATCAGCACGTAGGCATGCACGGCACAGCCGTACCGCAACGAGGCCTCGCGCAGCCCGGTGAGGTAGGTGCGATAGTCCACATCACCGAAAAAGCACGCTTGCCGGTCGTTACCGCGTTGCACGACATGCTGGGGAACACCCGCAAGGTCCGGTCGCGGCTGACGTGGCATGGGCCTCTCCCAAAAGCCTCAGCATGTCGCGCCCCGCCGAGCACGTCTGTCGGCAATCATCCCAAGCACCGTCAGGAAGGGGCTCTGACCCCGTTAGTTAAACGAAGATCAAAACCCTTTCCACTATTGACCAAACCCCGCCAAATCGCGCGTGAAGAACTGCGCCTTTATGGACATCCATGATGCTTAAGTCAGCGCCATTCGAACCTGACCCCTTTTTTGGGTGCGCCTGCTCGACGACGGCGCCTGGCCGATCGACAACAACCCCATCGAGAATGCCATCCGGCCCATTGCCGTCGGTCGCAAGAACTGGCTCTTCGCCGGCTCCGAAACCGCCGGGCGGCGTGCTGCAGCCATCATGAGCCTGCTTGCCACCGCCAAGGCCAACGGCCTTGAACCGCACGCCTGGCTCACCGACGTCCTTACCCGACTGCCCACCACCAAGAACCGCGACATCGACACCCTGTTGCCACTCGCATAGCTCACGACGGTTGGGTAGGTGGCTCCGGCGAACGCTTACAGATGACCTGCAGCACCTGCGTACGTACGCCAGCCAGGAACGCGCCCTTGGCGACCAGCGCTTCCAGCGCATAGTGGAAACCACCCGCGGACGCCCTGCCGTGTGCCGCCGCGCGGCCGACCACCGCGCGCAAGCAGCCAGGAAGACATTTAATTAGCCACGTCCCCTTTAATTTGGCGCGGTCGTGCCGTGCGCGATTGGACACCCGTTGGAACGGTGCTGCTCAACCCGGATCGCGAGTCACCCACTGCCGCCGAACCTGACCGGCTGGCCGCATGATTGAGCGGACAACTTCGTTGACAAACACCGCTGGCGCCGTTTCGATCGAAACGACGCCTCTACTCCGTCATACGACTGGGGCGCGAGGCGTTGGTGCGACGATGGTCGAGCACGCGCCTAAGCGAACTCATCGATCAGCTACAACACCCAAGTCAACAACTGCTGGATCAACTGTGTGTGCCGGCATGAAAACGTGGGGAAACCTCAGACTCTGACCCCTGTTTTGCTGACTAAATGAACCTGACCCCTTTGTTACGACTCATCTGCGAAATAAACACTCTTAGCCTCTGGTGTTATGCGACTCCTCATCGCTCCGTCCTCTGCCGATGACTGCTTGCTAACCAGTTTCAGATCTCGCAGTTTTGATGTCCTCCTCCCCACCATTTGGTGAGTGGCATCTATCAACGCACCAATCTCGCCAGCGCGCATCGCGCTATCCTCTTCATTCAACGTACTCAAAATGTTTAACTCTATCGGATCCAGCATAAGGTCATCGCGCAGTCCAGCCACCTCCTCTCGAAAGTCGTCGGCGAGTCCAACTATCTGGCAAACCCCATCGCGACACTCTGGGCAACGCCACTTATATAACTCTATGCTTTCCTTCTGCTCCAACGGAAAACAAGTGCCACAAGAATCACACTTTATCGTTCGATTTTTAGCCAAGAAATTCTGTACTACCGCAGAATAGTCGAAACATCTCTGGACAAAATAATTACGATATTCTCGCCCGGCTGGATAACCCCACGAAACTCTCTCCGATTCGGTGAGACCGTAATATAGAGCAAAGACCACACCTGCCTTTCCATCTTTATCACGGGTATTTTTATATCGAGACAGTAAAAAATTTGACTCAAGCGATTGAAAGATATGAGCCATCGCAGTTGTCACAAAGAAATGGCTAACAGGCGCGAGGCTTATCCCATTAAAGTACGAACCACCCACCCGTCCTTCAGAGATCGCAGCTCGGACATCACGCGCTTGACTAATCAGGCACTTGAGGAGAGCCTGTTGATTATGCCTATCTAGCTTATTTTCAAATGGCTCCAACGCGAATCTATTCATTCTATCAAAATACTGAGAGATAGTTGACTCATAGTATTTACGTGCAGCAAGCCTAATAGACTGCCCAGTGATTCGCACACCCTTAGAAATGCTGTCTAGATAACAAATGTGGAGCAGCGCACCAACCAACCGAGGAACGTTAAAGGTCGCCTCAAAAAGCAACCTTACGTGCTGCTCAAGAGGAACCTTTTCATCGAAGTAGTCATCCAACTTTTCCCCGAATGCACCAAACCGGGAACCAAGTAGGCGTTGAAGGTGGTCAATTGCGGACTTCTCCATGGACTGCACTTCGACATCTTCGTAAAGGTCACAGAAATCTAGCGCGATTGTGTCAACTTTGGTTGAATCGATTTTACCGTAATAGACACGTCCAGGATAACCTGCAACTTTGAGTTTAACTAATTCCCCACTTGAGTTATTCAGCGGCGCAAGAATTATATCCACGAATAAGCGCTGGTCAATAAACCCAAGCTCGGAGAAATCATCAAAAAAAACTACCAACCTCTTCAACCCACATGAATCAATAATGGACCGGATGTCGTTCAAAATTTCTGCAAAGGGAAATGATCTGAGGACGACTTCAGAGTAGTCTTCATAAATTTCTCTATCATCCAAAGTCTTTTCAAAATCACCTACTGACGCGACCGCTTGGGCGCTTGGCCCAATAGGATTAACAGATCCGCCAGCACCAAAACTTCCTGACTCACCCTGCTCGGACTGGGCGCGCTGTCGATACTTCTTTGTGATTGCCTGAAGGACGGGAATCTCAGTGTCTTTCAGTTCTGCCTTGCCAAGGCCAGATCGCAAGTCGCTAATTTTATTTTTTATATCTTGATAAGAGCGACCTGGACCAACCCAGCGATCCCAAAGTGACATCCGCTCGCAAACATCATCGACTTCCTTTAAAAGCTCAGACAGGACTGAAGCGAGGAAAGTCTTCCGAAGCATGTGGGCCTTTAGGACCCCTGCATCAACTTCCTGCCCCAATGGCATCAGAGTCGCGATCGATGAAGTCGAAAAGACGTCATATAGACTTTTGACGTCTATATACACAGATAGAGAATCTTGTCTGCCACGCAATTCGATTTGAGCGCGAGCGATGATTGTGCTTTTACCTGTACCTTTTCGGCCCAACAAAAACGTCGTATTGGATGAAAGTACGGAAGTCAGTACTGCATTACCTGGGAGAGGATCAACGTAAAGTTTTTTGACTGGGTCATCGCCAAGCTCGCCGTCAAATTCTTTCAACTCAGCTCGACGATACTGACGTAATGATTCTGCGATGCGTGCAAATTTTTCCGGTTTCACTATAAGTCCCTGTGTGATGTTGGCTACATATTCCGCCGATACTCCCCCCCCACCTCATACAACGCATGACTAATCTGCCCCAACGAGTTGTACTTAACCGCCTCAATCAACTCCTCAAACACATTCCGCCGCTCCCTCGCCGTCATTTGTAGCACTTTGAGACTGTCAGCAGCCAGCGCATTCCGCGCCTCCCCATACCGCTTCACATTGGCAATCTGCGCCCCCTTCTCCTCCTCCGTCGACCGAATCAACTCGATCTCCGCCGCAATCTCCCCCGCATGCTCCTTCGGCAAAAACGTGTTGACGCCAATCAACGGCAACGACCCATCATGCTTCTTGTGCTCGTAATACATCGACTCTTCCTGAATCTTCCCACGCTGATACATCGTGTCCATCGCGCCAAGCACCCCGCCCCGCTCGCTGATCGCCTCGAACTCCTTGTACACGGCCTCCTCCACCAGATCGGTAAGCGTATCGACCACATAGCTCCCCTGCCACGGGTTCTCGTTGAAGTTCAGCCCCAGCTCCTTGTTGATGATCATCTGAATCGCCACCGCCCGCCGCACGCTTTCCTCGGTCGGCGTGGTGATCGCCTCATCATAGGCGTTGGTGTGCAGCGAGTTGCAGTTGTCGAACAGCGCGTACATCGCCTGCAGGGTGGTGCGGATGTCGTTGAACTGGATTTCCTGCGCGTGCAGGGAGCGGCCTGAGGTCTGGATGTGGTACTTCATCATCTGGCTGCGACTGCTGGCGCCGTAGCGCTCGCGCATGGCGCGGGCCCAGATGCGGCGGGCAACGCGGCCGATGACGGTGTATTCCGGGTCCATGCCGTTGGAGAAGAAGAAGCTGAGGTTGGGCGCGAAGTCGTCCACGTTCATGCCGCGGGCGAGGTAGTACTCGACGATGGTGAAGCCGTTGCTCAAGGTGAAGGCGAGCTGGCTGATCGGGTTCGCGCCGGCTTCGGCGATGTGATAACCGGAGATGCTGACCGAGTAGAAGTTGCGCACCTTGTGGTCGACGAAATACTGCTGGATGTCGCCCATCATGCGCAGCGCAAATTCGGTGGAGAAGATGCAGGTGTTCTGCGCCTGGTCTTCCTTCAGGATGTCGGCCTGCACGGTGCCGCGCACGCGGGTCAATGTGTCGGCCTTGATGCGGGCGTAGGTTTCCGCGTCGAGCAGCTCGTCGCCGCAGACGCCGAGCAGGCCAAGGCCCAGGCCGTCGTTACCTTTCGGTAGATCACCGTGATACCGCGGGCGCGAGGTGCTGGCGTAGAGCTTGTCGATGGCCTGCTGCGCGGTGGCCCAGCGCTGCGCGTCTTCCTTCAGGTATTTCTCGACGTTCTGATCGATGGCGGTGTTCATGAACATCGCCAGGATCATCGGCGCGGGGCCGTTGATGGTCATGGACACCGAGGTGCTGGGCGCGCTGAGGTCGAAGCCGGAGTACAGCTTCTTCATGTCGTCGAGGGTGGCGATGTTGACGCCGGAGTTGCCGATCTTGCCGTAGATGTCCGGGCGCGGGGCCGGGTCTTCGCCGTACAGGGTGACCGAGTCGAACGCGGTGGACAGGCGCGTGGCCGCGCCGCCCTGGCTCAGGTAATGGAAGCGGCGGTTGGTGCGCTCGGGCGTGCCTTCGCCGGCGAACATGCGGGTGGGGTCTTCGCCGCTGCGGCGGTACGGGTAGACGCCGCCGGTGTACGGGTAGTGGCCGGGGAGGTTTTCCTTGCCGAGGAAGGTGAGGAGTTCGCCCCAGTCCTTGGATTTGGGCGGGGAGACTTTGGGGATTTTCTGGTGGCTTAGGGAGTCGCGGTAGTTGTCGACGCGGATGACTTTGTCGCGGACTTTGTATTCGTTGAATTCGGCGGTGACGGATTCGTAGAGGGCGGGCCAGTGGCGCAGTTGTTCGATGGCTTCGTGGGTGAGTTCTTTGAGGGCGGCGTTGTAGCGTTGGCGGAGGAGGAGGATGGAGCGGTCGACGCTAACTCCCCTCTCCCCTTGGGAGAGGGGTTGGGGGTGAGGGTTCGGGGCTTGCATGGAGTTATTTGCTTCGCCCGTACCCTCACCCTCGGTCCCTCTCCCAAGGGGAGAGGGATGCAAATCGGTGCTGCTGTACAGATCCAATGGACGCGGCAGTTGCGGATCGCCCAGTTCCTTCAGCGCTTCGTAGTAGTGCTGCGCCTTGCTGGCGAATTCGGCCTGGGTTTCGATGCCCTTGTTGATGGCGCGACCCTGCTCGGCGATTTCAGCGAGGTAGCGCACGCGGGCGCCGGGAATCAGCACGGTGGCGCGCGGTTCCTTCAGCGTGGTGTCGAGCTGGGGCTGGAAATCGCAGCCAGCTTCTCCGATTCCCGATTCCCCACTCCCGATTCCCAACTTGTGCCGCATCAAGCGGCACAAGTTCACGAACATCCAGGTGACGCCCGGATCGTTGAACTGGCTGGCGATGGTGGGATAGACCGGCACGTCCTCGTCTTTCACGTTGAACGCGGTGCGGTTGCGTTTCCACTGCTTGCGTACGTCGCGTAACGCATCTTCCGCGCCGCGCTTGTCGTATTTGTTCAGCACGATCAACTCGGCGAAGTCGATCATGTCGATCTTCTCCAGCTGGCTGGCGGCGCCGTAGTCGCTGGTCATCACGTAGACGGGAAAGTCGACCAGGTCGACAATTTCCGAATCGCTCTGGCCGATGCCGGCGGTCTCGACGATGACCAGGTCGTACGGCTGGCTCTTCAGGAAGTCGATGCAATCGTGCAGCACCACGCTGGTGGCGGCGTGCTGGCGGCGGGTGGCCATGGAGCGCATGAATACGCGGTGGCTGCGCAGCGAGTTCATGCGGATGCGATCGCCCAGCAACGCACCGCCGGAGCGACGGCGCGTGGGGTCGACGGCGAGCACGGCGATGCGCATGTCGGGGAACGCGTGCAGGAAACGCAGCAGCAGTTCGTCGACGACGGAGGATTTGCCGGCGCCGCCGGTGCCTGTGAGGCCAAGAACTGGCGTGCTTGGCCGGGAATCGGGAATCGGGAATCGGGAATCGGTAGAGCCGCTTGCCCATTGCTTGCGCAGCTCGGTCAGTTCCGGCTCGCTAAACGTGTCGTCCTCGATCGCCGAGAGCATGCGGCCAATGCTGATCTCGTCGTCGATGTCCGCGGTTGCTTTTACCGATTCCCGATTCCCGATTCCCGATTCCCTCGCGCGCGCCGCGCGTGCAACCACATCCTCGATCATCTCCACCAAACCCAGTTTCATGCCGTCGTTGGGATGGTAGATGCGCTCGACGCCGTAGTCTTGCAGCTCGCGGATTTCCTCCGGCGTGATGGTGCCGCCGCCGCCGCCGAAGACGCGCATGTGACCGGCGCCGCGCTCGCGCAGCATGTCGATCATGTACTTGAAGTATTCGACATGGCCGCCCTGATAGGAGGAAATGGCGATGGCATCGGCGTCTTCCTGCAGCGCGGCGCGCACCACGTCTTCCACCGAGCGGTTGTGGCCCAGGTGGATCACTTCGGCGCCTTGCGACTGGATGATCCGCCGCATGATGTTGATGGCCGCATCGTGGCCGTCGAACAGGCTGGCAGCGGTGACGAAGCGCAGCGGCGTGGCTTCCGCCGGCTTTGTGCCAGGGGTGACGTGCTTGGCGGGGGAACTCATGACAACTCCGGACTCAAAAGCTTGCGTGGTCCGGTCGATTCTAGTCGCGCGGTGCGTTTTCGATTGTCGCGATGCAATAAAGGCGCGTTCGAAAAAGCCTCGCAATTACAGGCTCAACGAGAGATCCGGGCTGCCGACGACGCGCGTGCCGACGGGCTCGCCGCCAACGAAAGCCAGTGCGGCGGCGATCACTTCGGGCGCATCCAGCACGCGGCGATGTCCCAGCCCCTGGGTGGTGAGCAGGCGCGCGCCGGGCCAGTGCTGGGCGTAACGCTCACCCTCGGCCCACGGCACATCGCCGTCGTCCAGATCATGCACGATCAGGCACGGCTGGCCGTAGTCGCGCACGCGGCGTGCAATCTGCAAATCATCCACGTCGATGCCGGTGCGTTGCCGATGCCAGGCGAAGAATGGCTTGCGCAGGTGTTCGCCGAGTCGCACAAAACGGAAGAAGCGGCCGGCCGCGGCGTGCATGTCGGCGGCGGGCGCCACCAGGATGCATTTTTCGGCATGCCATTGCTCGTCCTGCGCGAACGCCAGCGCCGCGCCGCCCAGTGAATGGGCGATGGCCAGGGCGGCGTTGCCGTAGTGCCGGCCCACAGCGCGCACGGTGTCGGTGAACTCCGGCAGTGTGCAGAGGTCGCCGCTGCTGTGGCCGTGACCGGGGTGGTCGAATGTCACCACCGCCAGGCCCAGCGCGCGCAACGTGGCGACCCAGGGCAGAAAGCGCAGACCGAAGCTGGACCAACCGTGCACCAGCAGCGCGTACGGTTGCGTGGCGGGATCGCCCCAGACATAGGTGGCGATGGTTTCGCCATTGATGTGCAACTGGCCGCGCTGCATGTCGTCGCCCGCTTGCGCTGCCTGCGCGCGACGGCGGCTGCTGGCGAAGGGCGTGGCGAACAGGCGGGCGGCGCGATTCACCGTGCGTGTGGGCGCAAGCCGTCCACCCAGTACAAACGCGGCGCGCACGGCGCCCAGCTTGAGGCGGGCGGAAAACGCGGGGCGATCGGTGGAGGTTCTGGTCGACATGGCGGTACCTCAGGTTTGCCAGCTGCGCCAGAGGCGCTCGAAGGCGCGCTCGGCGTGGCGCCTGGCTTCGTCAAAACCGAACAGCCCGCCGTCGTGGTGCAGGCCGAGCATCAAGGCGTAGATTTCGAAGGCGAGCAGTTCGGCGTCGGTGTTGGCGCGCAGGTGACCTTCGTCCACGGCCTGCCCGATCGCCTTGCACAGTTCGCGGCGCCAGCCGGCCATCTGCGCCACCACTCTGTCGTGCAGCGGGCCGCGGCGGCCGTCGTATTCGCTGGCCGATGACAGCAGCACGCAACCGCTCTGGAATTCGCGGCCCCAGTTGAACCAGTTGGCCACGATCGCCCGCAGCCGCGGCAGGCCGCGTGGTCGCTTCAACGCGGGCGCCAGCACCGTGGCCATGAAACGCTGGCCGCCCGCATCGAGCACCGCCAGCTGCAACTCCTCACGCGAGCCGAAATGCGCGAACACGCCGCTCTTGGACATGCCCACGTCGGCGGCCAGGCTACCGATGGACAGGCCTTCCAGCCCGCCGTTGCACGCCAGCGCGTAGGCGTGGTCGAGGATGGTTTCGCGCGTGGCGGCGCGTTTTCCGGTGGCGGTGGGGGTGTTCATGGCGGGATAAATAGCACGATCGTTCGTTCTTTTCAACACAGCAACCACGCGGCCGTGATGTGTTGTCCGTATGCTGGCGGTCACACGTCCAAGGAGGAGCACCATGAAATACCGTCACCTGCTGGCGCCGCTGGCCACCGTGCTGCTGAGCGCCTGTGTCACCTCACCCACCGGTCGCTCGCAATTGATGATGGTGTCGGATACGCAGATGAACCAGATGGGGCTGACCGCGTTCAACGACATGCGCAAGCAGGGCAAGTTTGTCGACGCGCCGCGCGAGCGTGCCTACGCCACCTGCGTGTCGCGGGCGCTGATCTCGGTGCTGCCGCCGCCGTGGAACACGCAGCAATGGGAAGTGCAGATCGTGGACGACGACACCGCCAACGCGTTCGCCCTGCCCGGCGGTCGCATCGGCGTGAACAAGGGCATGTTCAAGCTCGCCAACAACCAGGACCAGCTGGCGGTGGTGCTGGGTCATGAGCTGTCGCACGTGGTGGCGCGCCATGGCGCCGAACGCGTGTCCGACAACATGGCGACACAGGCGGCGGTGGCGGCCGGTACCGCGTACGCCGGCACGCGCGGCACCAACACCGGTTACGTCGCCGCCGCGCTGGGCCTGGGCGCTCAAGTCGGCATCCTGCTGCCGTTCTCGCGCACGCAGGAAAGCGAGGCCGATACGCTGGGCCAGCGCTACATGGCGCAGGCCGGTTTCGATCCGCGCGCGGCGGTGACGCTGTGGCAGAAAATGGGCGCACAAGGTGGCAGCAAGCCGCCGGCATTTCTCTCCACCCACCCTTCCACCGGCAACCGCGCGCAGGCGCTGAACCAGCAGGCGCAGCAGCTGATGCCGGTGTATGAGCAGGCGCGCAAGAGCGGCCACGCACCGAATTGCCGCATGTAACCGGCAGCCCGGCGTTTGCTGCGTCGCGGGAACACCTTCACGGACGAAGTACTAAACTCCGCGCCAGTTTCATCGCCCCGGCCTCGGTCGGGGCGATCAGTTTCAGGGTTTTCTGTTTCCGGGGCGGCGGCGGTTGCCTGGCCCTCGCCCCAGTCCGTAGATGCCGTCTGGCACCGTAATCCATGGAGTCACCGTTCCAATGATTTTTGAAACCATCGCCAACACGGGTCACGAAGAAGTCGTCTTTTGCCACAACAAGGACGCCGGCCTGAAGGCCATCATCGCGATCCACAACACGGTGCTGGGCCCTGCGCTCGGCGGTTTGCGCATGTGGCCGTACAAAACCGAGCAGGAGGCGGTGAACGACGTGCTGCGGTTGTCGCGCGGCATGACGTTCAAGAACGCGGTGGCCGGGCTCAACCTGGGCGGCGGCAAGGCGGTGATCATCGGCGATCCCAGCAAGGACAAGTCGGAGGCGCTGTTCCGCGCGTTCGGCCGCTTCGTCAATTCGCTCAACGGCCGCTACATCACCGCCGAGGACGTGGGCATCGACGTCAACGACATGGAATACGTGTTCCGCGAGACCGACTACGTCACCGGCGTGCACCAGGTGCATGGCGGCTCGGGCGACCCGTCGCCATTCACCGCCTACGGCTCGCTGCAGGGCGTGATGGCCTCGCTGCAGGCGAAGTACGGCAACGAGGACGTGGGCAAGTACAGCTATGCCGTGCAGGGCTGCGGTCACGTGGGCGGCGAGTTCATCAAGCTGCTGCGCGAACAGGGCGCCAAGGTGTTCGTCACCGACATCAACAAGGAAGCGGTGCAGCGCTGCGTCGACGAGCTGGGCTGCGAGGCGGTGGGCCTGGACGAGATCTACGACGTGGACGCCGACGTGTACTCCCCGTGCGCACTGGGCGGCACCGTCAACGAGCAGACCATCGATCGCATCAAGGCGAAGATCATCTGTGGCCCGGCCAACAACCAGCTGGCCACCGACGAGATCGGCGACGAGCTGCAGAAGCGCGGCGTACTGTACGCGCCCGATTACGCGGTCAACGCCGGCGGCGTGATGAACGTGTCGCTGGAGATCGACGGCTACAACCGCGAGCGCGCCATGCGCATGATGCGCACGATCTACTACAACCTGGGGCGCATCTTCGAGATTTCGAAGACCGAGAACATCCCCACCTATCGCGCCGCCGACCGCCTGGCCGAAGAGCGCATCAACGCCATCGGCAAGATCAAGCTGGCGCATATGGGCAATGGCGGGACGCGTTTCCAGGGGCGGATGCGGGGGCAGTAAGTACACCGGGGCTCTTGCTCCTCCCCCTGCAAGCAGGGAGAGGCGGGAGGGGGTTGCCCGAGCTGGCGAGAAAGTCAAAAGTCACCCCTCCCCAGCCCTCCC
>NZ_AJXU01000044.1 GCF_000264315.1 Rhodanobacter fulvus Jip2 | reverse complement strand
CCCTGCATGCAGGGGAGGGAGTACGAGCGGCTTGACTCCTCCCCCTGCTCGCAGGGGGAGGCCGGAAGGGGGTTGCTCGGGCTGGCGAGAAAGTCAAAAGCCCCCTCTCCAGCCCTCCCCTGCTTGCAGGGGAGGGAGTAAGGCATGGGCCGCATCGTATGCTGCACGCATGAAGCAAACGTCCACCCTCTCCAGCTACTGGTTCCGCCTGCTCGGCTACGACCGCTTTGCCGAATGCGTGCGCGTGCTGCTGGCGCTGGGCGGCATCGTGGTCTATGGGCTGGTCAGCGGCCAGCTGGCCGCGATCATCCCGATCCTGCTGGGCGCGATCGCCTGCGCGCTGGCGGAAACGGAGGACCAGTGGCGCAATCGCCTGATCACTCTGCTGGTGACGCTGGCCTGTTTCTCGGTGGCCGCGGTGGCGGTGGAGTGGCTGTTGCCGCATCCGGTAGCGTTCGCCCTCGGCCTGTGGTTGTCGACGGTAATGCTGGTGATGCTGGGCGCGTTGAGCGGACGCTACAGCACGATCGCCGGGGCCACGCTGATCCTGGCGGTGTACACGATGCTCGCCTCGGACCTTGCCGGCGATGCACCGGATGGCGGCCTGTTGCTGGAGCCGGCGCGGATGCTGGCCGGTGCCGCCTGGTACGGCGTGCTGTCGCTGCTGTGGAGCGCCCTCTCGCCGCAGCAGGCGGTGCGGCATGCGCTGGCGCGCTTGTTCCGTGCCCTGGCCGATCAACTGGATGGCAAGGCGGCGCTGTTCCTGCCCTTGCGCGGGCGCGATGACCAGGTGCTGCAGCTCGCGCTGGCGCGGCGCAACGAGAACGTGGTGGCGGCGCTCAACGACACCCGCCTGATGCTGATCGACCGCATCGGCAGTCGCCGCGCACGCGGCACCACGGCGGTGCTGCTGCAGCGCTATTTTATGGCGCAGGACATCCACGAGCGGATCAACTCCTCGCACTATCCCTACGACGCGCTGGCCAGGGCGTTCTTCCACAGCGATGTGCTGTTTCGCTGCGAGCATCTGCTGCGGTTGCAGGCCAGCCGCTGCCGCCAGCTCGCCGATGCGCTGCGCCGGCGCGGAAAAATCGGGCGCGATGACGATGTGGAAGCCGCGTTCGCCGATGTGCGCACGTCGCTCGAATCCCTGCGCGAGACGCCGCACGAACCGGCGCTGTTGCGTGCCGTCGATGGGCTGGCCAGCAACCTGGCCGCCATCCACGACCTGCTCGACGGCAGGGTGCTGCTGGACAGGAACATGGAATCGACGCTGCAGGACCCGGCGCCGCAATCCCTCGCCGATGCCTGGGCCCGCATCCGCGCCCAGTTCAGCCCTCGCGCGCCGCGTTTCCGCCACGCCATACGACTGGCCACCGCCCTGCTGGTGGGCGATGTGGTGATGCGGCTGGTGCACCCGCAACATGGCTACTGGATCATGATGACCACGCTGTTCGTGTGCCAGCCGAGTTACCACGCCACCTGGCGCGTGTTGCTGCAACGCATGGGCGGCACCATCGCCGGGTTGGTGATCGGCTGGGCCGCGTTGCACTCGATCACGCCGCTGTGGCAGTTGCCGCTGATCGCGCTGACCGGCGTGGCGTTTTTCGCGGCCCGCCATCGGCGCTACGGCGTGGCCACGGCGATGATCACGCTGTTCGTGGTGATGCTGGTGAACCAGGTGGGCGACGGCTACGCGGTGATGCTGCCGCGGCTGTTCGATACGCTGGCCGGCGCCGCGATTGCCGCGCTGGCGATCCACTTCATCCTGCCGGACTGGCAAGCGCGGCAGCCGGGCCAGTTGCTGGCCGATACGCTGCACAGCGACGCCCGCTATCTGGCCAGGATCCTGCCGCAGTATCGCAACGGCAAGCACGACGACCTCGACTACCGCATCGCGCGTCGCGACGCCCACAACGCCATCGCCGCGCTGAGCGGCCTGCTGGGCCAGATGCTGCGCGAGCCCGGCGGCAAGCACCGCCACGATGATGTGCTGTTGCGGTTCCTGACCGCCGCCCAGGTCTTGCTGGGCCACTTGTCGACCCTGGGCAGCCATCGGCAGGTGCTGTCCACCGCTGCCGTCAACGCGGTCATCGAGCAGGGCGATCGGGCCGTGGCGGCCTTGCAGCACGTGGCCGATGCGGTACTGGCATCCGAAAAAACCGCCATCGACCCGGCTGGCCTTTCGGCAGACGGCACCGAACCTTCCCTCCCGGACGACGACGTGGCAACCCTGGTGCTGAATCAGTTGGCGCTGGTGCGCGGCCAATGCCGCAAGCTGGCCGAGCTGACCGCCGAATGGCAGCCGCGCTGAACGGCAAACGCGTGGCTCCCACTCGCCTCGCCGCCCGCCGATGGACGCCGGAATACCCGCGAATTGTGGCCGTGCCAAGGCCACTATCCGGTGTCGAAAGGTGGCTGACGAGCGCCATGGTTCTGGTACACTCCATCACGCGTTTTTGACGCGTAAACCCTTGCCTGAAAAGGGCAAGGGCCACGGGGGACCCGCATCGCGGGGGGATCGGCCAGGCCGCTCCGCCACATCGGAACCTCATTGGGGACAGACACGGGGATGCCAGCGTCCCGGTGCGCGAAAGCGCCCGGCCCATCCCCGTCCATGCGTTGCATGGCATCACCGGAACAAGAGCAGGCGGAACAGTTATGAGCACGATGATGATGGAAGCAGGGATCAGCGACGAAGAGATTCTGGGCAGGCTCAGGGAAGTGCTTCGTGACACGTTCGAGATCGACCCTGCGCGGGTCACGCCGTCGGCGCAATTGTTCACCGAGCTGGAGCTGGACAGCATCGACGCGGTGGATCTGGCGATCCACGTGCAGGAGATGACCGGCATGCGCATCAAGCCCGAGGATTTCAAAAGCGTGCGCACCGTGGGCGACGTGATCGCCACCGTGCACACCCTGCTCGCCCGCTGACCGGCGGCGGCTTGCGTCGGATGTCGGTTCCACTGATGCCAGTGCCCGCGGCACGCCTTGCGCCGTGCGCGCTGATTCCGATCTACAACCACAAGCGCACGATCGAGCGCACCGTGCAGGCCGTACGGGCGCACGGCCTGCCGGTGATCGTGGTCGACGACGGCAGCGATGCCGGGACCCGCGCGGTGCTCGACGCGCTGAAAGAGAACGGCGACATCCAGCTGCTGCGCCTGCCGCACAACCAGGGCAAGGGTGCCGCGCTGGTCGCCGGGCTGCTGGCCGCGCGCGACGCCGGCCATACCCACGCCCTGCAGATCGACGCCGACGGCCAGCACGACACCGGCGACGTGCCACGTTTCCTGGCGGAATCCCGCGATCATCCCCACGCGATGGTTTGCGGACGCGCGGTCTATGACGACAGCGTGCCCAGGGCGCGCCTCTATGGCCGCTACCTCACCCACGTCTGCGTCTGGGCGGAAACGCTGTCGCTGGCCATCGACGATTCGATGTGCGGCTACCGGCTGTATCCGCTGGACGAAACCTGCGCGGAAATCGCCCGCGCACCGCTGCCGGCACGGATGGATTTCGACACCGAGATCGCCGTGCGGCTGCTGTGGCGCGGTGTGCCGGTGCGCAACCTGCCCACGCGGGTGATCTACCCCGAGGACGGGCTGTCGCATTTCCGCATGCTGCACGACAACGCCCGCATCACCGCCATGCACACGCGCCTGCTGCTGGGCATGCTGCCGCGCGCGCCGCGCCTGTTGTGGCGTCGCTTGAAGAGGCAGGCCGCATGAAGGCGATCATTCCCCACCACCTGGACGAGAAGCCGCTGCGATGAAGCGTGTGGTGATCACCGGCATGGGCGGCATCACCGCGCTCGGCCACGACTGGGCACCCATCGAGGCGCGGTTGCGCGCGGGCCGCAATGCGGTGCGCGCGATGCCCGAGTGGGATTATTTCGACGCCCTCAATACCCGTCTGGCCTGCCCGGTGGACGATTTCATCCTGCCGCCGTGGCCGCGCCGGCTCAGCCGCTCGATGGGGCGCGTGGCGCAACTGGCGGTGGCGGCCAGCGAACATGCGATGCGCGACGCCGGGTTGATCGACGACCCCACCGTCAGCGACGGCCGCATGGGCGTGGCCTACGGTTCGTCCGGCGGCAGCGTGGAGCCGGCGCGGGTGGTCGGTCACATGCTCGATACCGGCTCGATGCAGGGCGTCACCGCCACCAGCTACATCCACATGATGGCGCACACCACGGCGGTGAACATCGGCGTGTTCTTCCAGCTGAAGGGCCGCGTGATTCCCACCTCCAGCGCCTGCACCTCGGGCAGCCAGGCGATCGGCTACGGCTACGAGGCGATCAAGTACGGCCGCCAGACGATGATGCTTTGCGGTGGCGCCGAGGAACTGTCCGGCCCCGGCGCGGCAGTGTTCGACGCGCTGTTCGCCACCAGCACCCGCAACGGCGAACCGGCGCTGACGCCGCGCCCGTTCGACCGCGCGCGCGACGGCCTGGTGGTGGGCGAAGGCGCCGCCACGCTGATCCTGGAAGAGTACGAACACGCCAAGGCGCGCGGCGCCACCATCTACGCCGAGATCATCGGCTTCGGCTGCAACTCCGACGGCAACCACATTACCCAGCCCACCCGCGAGACGATGGCCACGGCGATGCAGTGGGCGATGCAGGACGCCGGCGTTGCCGCCGACGCGATTGGCTATGTCAGCGCCCACGGCACCGCCACCGATCGCGGCGACGTGGCCGAAAGCCACGCCACCGCATCGGTACTCGGTGCGCGCGTGCCGGTGAGTTCCATGAAAAGCTACGTCGGCCACACGCTGGGCGCCTGCGGCGCGCTGGAATCGTGGTGGGCGATCCGCATGATGCGCGAGGGCTGGTTTGCCCCCACCATCAACCTCACCGAGGTCGACCCCGAATGCGCGGAGCTCGACTACATCACCGGTGACGGGCGCACGCTTTCCACCGACTGCGTGATGAACAACAACTTCGCGTTCGGCGGCATCAACACCTCGCTGATCTTCCGGGCCTGCGACTGATGGCGCCCGACCTGCTCGACGCGCGCGGCCTGCCCCGGGTGGTGGTGACGGGAATGGGCGTGGTCAGTTGCCTGGGCAATGGCCGCGAGGCATTCCGCGACGCGCTGCAGAACAACCGCAGCGGCCTGCGCGCGATGGACAGCTTCGCCCGTCGCGGCCTCAACACCCGCGTCGGCGGACCGGTCGACGTCAGCGCCCTGCCCGAGCCGCCGCGCAAGCTGCGCCGTTTCCTGGCCCAGCCGGCGCTGTACGCGTGGCATGCGATGGGTGAAGCGATTGCGCAGGCAGGACTCGACGCGGCCGAACTGGAAAGCGGCGACTGCGGACTGGTGATCGGCGGCGGCGCTTCGTTGAACGAATACGAAATTGGCCTGGACGCTTATCGCAGCAAGGGCGTGGGCCGGCTGTCGCCGTTCCTGGTATCGCGTGGCATGAGCAGCGCGTTGTCGGCCTGCCTGGCGCACGCGTTCGGCATCCGCGGCGTCACCCAGACGGTGGCCTCGGCGTGCACCAGCGCCACGCTGGCAATTGGCCAGGCGATGGAGCTGATCCAGCTGGGGCGCCAGCAGATGGTGCTGACTGGCGGCAGCGAGGAATTGTTCGAAGGCACCGCCACCTGGTTCGATGCGTTCGGCGCACTGTCCGCCGCCAGCGCCGAGCAGCCACAACGCGCATCGCGGCCTTACGACCTGCACCGCGACGGCTTCGTGCTGGCCGCCGGCGCCGGGGCGCTGGTGCTGGAATCGCTGGCTCACGCGCGCTCGCGCGGCGCCACCGTGCTGGCGGAGCTGACCGGTTTCGGCGCCGGCACCGATCCGGCCAGCATGGTCGGCCCCGGCGTGGACGGCATGATGCGTGCGCTGCGGCAAGCGTTGCAGCAGGCCGGCACGCTGCCCGACTACATCAACACCCACGCCTGCTCCACGCCACAGGGCGACCTGCAGGAATGGCAGGCGATCGAAAGCGTGTTTGCCGCGCTCGATGCGCCGGTGCCGGCGATGTCATCGATCAAGGGCCTGAGCGGCCACGCGCCCGGCGCCGCCGGCGCGCTGGACGCCATCGCCAGCGTGCTGATGATGCAGCACGATTTCCTGGCCGCCGGCACGCCGGTGATCGACGCCGACCCCGCGTTTGCGGCGGCGCCGCTGGTGCAGCAAACCCATGCGCGGCACATCGACAGCGTGCTGTCCAACAGTTTCGGCTTCGGCGGCAGCTGCGCCGCGCTGATGTTCAGCCGTCCATCGGAGTTGGCCGCATGATCGCCTTCCGCGTCGAGGAGTGGCGCGCGTGGGCGCCCGGCGTGGCCACCGAACAGGAGTGGCAGGCGTGGGCGCGATCGCCCTGCGTGCTGCCCGATCACCAGCAGCAGCCCGAGTGCCTGTCGCTGCCGCCGATGCAGCGCCGCCGCCTGAGCCGGCTGGCGCGGATGACGATGGAGGTCGCGTCGCCGTTGTGCGGCGACGATGAGCAACTGCCGTTCGTGTTCGCCTCACGCCACGGCGAAACGACGCGCACGTTCAACCTGCTGGGCGACGTGGCCGGCGAGCAGCCGTTGTCGCCGACGCACTTCGGCTTGTCGGTGCACAACGCCATCGCCGGTCAGTGGTCGCTGCTGCGCGGACAGCGCGGCGAATCGGTGGCGATCGCCGGCGAGGCGGATACCTTCGAGCACGCCATGCTGGAAGCGTCGACCCTGCTGGCCGCCGGCGCCTCGTCGGTGCTGGCGGTGATCGCCGAGGAAGTTCCGCCGGATGCGTACAACGGCTGGATCACCGACGTGCCGTTCTCGTACGCCGTGGCGCTGCGGCTGGGCCGCGCCGATGCGGCGACGCCCGGCACTATCTGGCAGCTCGACCTGGATCGCCAGGACGGCGACACGCCACCCTGCCCCTGGCCGCATGCGCTGGATTTCCTGCGTGCGTTGCAGACTTCCACCCCAACGTTGCAGCACGCATGGAAGAAGCGCCGATGGCAGTGGCAGCGCACCTGATGCACCGCCGTCGCGATGCGTGGCTGTGGCGCCTGCTGGCCACGGGCGCCAGCTTTGCCGTATTCGGCATTGGCGGGGTGATTTTGCGGGTGCTGATTCTGCCGATGTTTGCGCTGCTGCCCGGCGGACCGCTGGCGCGTCGTCGCCGCGCCCGTGCCGCGATCAGTCGCGCGTTCCATCTGCATGTGCAGTTCATGTACCGCACCCGCGTGCTCGACTTCCGCATCGACGGCGCCGAGCGGCTGGGCCGGCCGGGACAACTGGTGGTGGCCAATCATCCCTCGCTGATCGACGTGGTGTTCCTGATCTCGCAGATGCGCGACACCAATTGCGTGGTGAAAGCCAGCCTGTGGAGCAACCCGTGCATGCATGGCGCGGTGCGCGCGGCGCAGTACATCAGCAACAACGGCAGCCCGGAAATGCTGGAACAGGCGGCCAACGTACTGCGCGGCGGCGAAACCCTGGTGATGTTTCCCGAGGGCACGCGCACCACGCCCGGGCAACCGCCGGTGTTCCACCGCGGCGCCGCGGCCATCGCCTTGCGCGGCGCGCGCACGATCACGCCGGTGTTCATCTCGGTGGCACCGACCACGCTGACCAAGGCCGAACCGTGGTACCACATCCCCTGGCGGCGGGTGATGGTGCACCTGCGCGTCGGTGACGATATCGACCCGGCCTCGTTCGACAACGCCCCCATGCCGATCGCCTCGCGACGCCTGAACCAGCACCTGCATCACCTCTTCCTGCAAGGACTCGACGCCCCATGACCACCCAAGACCCCGTGTCCGCACAGGCCGCGCTGGAGCAGGAAATCGCCCAGCTCATCATCGATACGCTGAATCTGGAGCACCTGACGGTCGCCGAGGTGGCGGTGGATCAGCCGCTGTTCGGCGACGGGCTGGGGCTGGATTCGGTCGATGCGCTGGAGCTGGCACTGGCGCTGCAGAAGCACTACGCGATCCGCATCGACTCCGACGTCAAGGCATCGCGCAAGCATTTCGCCACCGTGGCCAGCCTGGCCGCCTTCGTGCAGGAGCAGCGCAGCGCATGCGGCGACTGATCGCCAGGATCGCACTGCCGCTGGCCGGCGTGCTGTATCCGTTTGTCGTGTATTTCGGCACGGAGAAAGTCGCGCCGCCGATCTTCGCGCTGGTGCTGGGCGCGATATGGATGATCCGCGCGCCGAGCCTGCTGCGCCAGCCGGGCGGACGCTGGATGGTGGGCATCTCCCTGCTTTACTGTGTGCTGCTGATGTTCACCGGCGAGGCGGTGTTGCTGCGCTGGTACCCGGTGCTGATCAACCTGTTCCTGCTCGCCGCGTTCGGCTGGAGCCTGATCTACGGCCCACCCTTCGTCGAGCGCTTCGCGCGTCTTCGCGAACCCGACCTGCCGCCGGCCGCCGTGCGTTACACCCGCGTGGTGACCTGGGTGTGGGTGGGCTTTTTCGCGTTCAACGGCAGCATGTCGGCGGCGCTGACGCTATGGGCGCCGCTGTCATGGTGGACGCTTTACAACGGCATGATTTCCTACGCGCTGATGGGCATGCTCTTCGCTGGCGAATGGGTGTTTCGCCAGCGATTGCGCCGGAGCTTTGCGTGAGCCCGCTGGCGCCCGCGGCCAGGGCACTTGCCGAGCATCCCTGGCTGGATGGCGCATGGGCCGGCAACACGGGCGCGCTGCTGTTGCTGAGCCGCCTGGGCCAGGCCGAGTTCCACCGCGAAGGGCGCCAATCGCTGCTGGATGCATTGCAATCGCAGCTCACCACGCGTGATCTGGTTGTGCCCCGGCACTGGCGCCTGCTGGATGTGCCGCCAGCGGCCACCGACCACGCCACCATCGAGCGCCTGCTGGCGACGCCGCGTCCGCGCCAGGTCAGTCCTGTCGCCGAGCAGGAAAACGCGGGCCGCTGGAAACTCGACCTGGTGTTGCCGTCGGACCTGATCCTCTTCGACGACCACTTCCGCACGGCGCCGGTGTTGCCGGGCGTGGTGCAGGTGGCGTGGGCGCTGGCGCTGGCCGCGCCGCGGCTGGGCACCGCGAATCAATGCCGCGAGATGGAGGCGCTGAAATTCCAGCGGCTGCTGCGTCCCGGCGACCTGCTGCAACTGGACCTGCATTACGAGGACGAGCCCGGCACGACGCTCGGAAAGCTCCACTTCGCCTACCGCCTCGCCGGCCAGCATTGCTCGTCCGGACGCCTGCGGGTGACGCTCGCCCATGGCTGAGCACGGCAACGACAAGCAGCATTGGGCGGCGCAGCGGGAGCGCGGAAGCTTCTGGCTGATGAAGCTCACCGCGTTCGGCCTGCGCCTGCTGGGGCGGCGCCCGATGACGCCGGTGCTGTATGGCATCGTGCTGTACTTCTTCGTGTTCGGGCGTCGCGCCCGGCACAACGTGCGCCAGTATCAGGATTACCTCGCCCAATGGAGCGGACGCAGCGACCTGCGCCCCACCCTGCGCAGCGTGTTCGGCCAGTTCATGGCGTTCGGCGAAAGCCTGCTCGATCGGCTCGATGCCTGGCACGGCAAGCTGAAGCTCAGCCAGGTGACGCTGCACGATCCCGATGGCGTGCGCGAGCGGCTGATGAAAAACCGCCAGGGCGGCCGCGGCGAGATCCTGCTGGGCACCCATCTTGGCAATCTGGAGGTATGCCGCGCGCTGGCGGAACTGGGCGAGCAGGTGCCGCTGAACGTGCTGGTGCACACCGCCAACGTCGCCCACTTCAATCGCCTGCAGAGCGCCGCCGGCGACCATCAACTGCACCTGATGCAGGTCAGCGAGATGGATGCCGCGCTGATGCTCGACCTGTCGCAGCGGCTGGACCGCGGCGAATGGCTGGCGATTGCCGGCGACCGCGTGCCGCTGCAGGACGGCCGCCGGGTGGTGGTGGATTTCCTGGGCCATCCGGCGCCGTTTCCGCAAGGCCCGTGGATGCTCGCCGGGCTGCTGCGCTGTCCGGTGAACCTGATGTGCTGCCTGAAAATCGACGGCCGCTACCAGATTCATCTCGAATCGTTCATCGACGCGCCGGCCTGGGATCGTCGCCAGCGCGAGGCGCTGATCAAGGGCTGGGCACAACGCTATGCCGATTACCTGGCGCACAAGTGCCTGCTGGCGCCGCGGCAATGGTTCAATTTCCACCCGTACTGGCAGTTTGACGCGCCACCACCCGCCACTGGAGAAAACCATGCGCACCCGCGGCGTGTTGCACCTTGATACGGAAATCGTCGTGCCGTTCTTCGATGTCGATTCGATGAGCGTGGTCTGGCACGGCCATTACGTGAAGTACCTGGAGATCGCGCGCTGCGCGCTGCTCGACATGATCGGCCACAACTACCTCGACATGCAGGCGTCCGGCTATGCCTGGCCGATCATCGACCTGCAGCTGCGCTACGTGCAGGGCGCACGCTTCGGCCAGCGGCTGCGCGTGCGCGCGGATCTCGCCGAATGGGAAAACCGGCTGAAGATCAACTACCTGATCAGCGATGCGCAAACCGGCGAACGGTTGACCCGCGCCAGCACGGTGCAGATCGCGGTCAGCGCCGACGGTGTGATGCAGCTGGTCTCGCCCCAGGTGATGATCGACGCGGTCGAGCGCCATCTTCCACCCTCTTCGTCCACTCTTGCCTGATGCCTGCCATGAATTACGCCAGCCCCACGTATGTCGAGGAGACCCGCATCGGTTTCCGCTTCCTGAGCACGTTCACCTGGCAGCATCATGTGCTCCGCGTCGCCATCAACGACCTGAAGAAACTCTGCGGCGAACCGGCACCGCAAGGCGGCGTGCTGCTGGACGTGGGTTGCGGCCAGGGCAAGTCGTTCCGGCTGTTGCGCGACACTTTCCAGCCACAGCAGCTGATCGGGCTGGATGCCGACCCGCACAGCATTGCGCTGTCGCGCGCCGAAGCGGACAAGGAGCAGATCCCCGCCGAACTGATCACCGGCGACTGCGCGCAGATCGACCTGCCCGACGCCAGTGTCGACATCGTGTTCTGCCACCAGACCTTCCATCACCTGGTGGAGCAGGAACGTGCGCTGGCCGAATTCTGGCGCGTGCTGAAACCCGGTGGCGTACTGCTCTTTGCCGAATCGACCAAAGCCTATATCGACACCTGGGTGATCCGCTGGTTCTTCCGCCACCCGATGCACGTGCAGAAAAGTGCGGACGGCTATCTGCAGATGCTGCGCGAACGGGGTTTCGTGTTCGGGCCGCAGCAGGTTTCGCTGCCGTACCTGTGGTGGAGCCGCGCGCGCGACTTCGGCCTGCTGGAACGCTGGCACCTGAAGCAGCCGCCACAGCCGGGCAAGCGCGAGGAAACCCTGGTCAACGTGGCCGCCCGCAAGCCTCCCGTCCCATGACGGCCTATCTCAACGCGCTGGGCGTGATCTGCAACCTCGGCCGCGGCAAGCAGGAGGTTGCCGCGGCCCTGTTTGCCGGCGACGCCAGCAGCATCCGCGCCGAAGCCGGCTGGGCGCCGGGGCGATCGCTGCCGCTGGGCGCCGTCAGCCACGACTTGCCGCCGATACCGCCGGCGCTGGCGACAACACGGGACAACCGCGCCAACCGCCTGCTGCTGGCTGCAGCGCTGGAGATCGAGGGCGATATCCGCGCGGCAATCCACCGTCACGGCGAGCACCGCGTAGGCGTTGTCATCGGCACCAGCACCACCGGCATCGAACGCACCACCGAAGCGATCAACCATCGGCGTCAGCATGGTCAGTGGCCGGATGATTACCGTTACGCCGATCAGGAGCTGGGCGCGCCGGCCGAGTTCCTGGCCGAATGGCTGGCGCTTTCCGGGCCGGCCTATGGCATCTCGACCGCCTGCACTTCCGGCGCCCGCGCCCTCATCAGCGCGCAGCGCTTGTTGCAGATGGGCATGTGCGACGCGGTGCTATGCGGCGGCGTGGACACGCTTGCGCGGTTGCCGGTGAACGGCTTTCTGGCGCTGGACGCGCTCGACGTTGAACGCTGCCGGCCGTTCTCGCAAAACCGTCGCGGCATCAATATCGGCGAGGCCGCGGCGCTGTTCCTGATGACGCGCGAACACCGTGGCGTTGTTCTCGCCGGTAGCGGCGCCAGCTCCGACGCGTACCACATGTCGTCACCGGACCCGCAGGGCCTGGGCGCGCAGCAGGCGATGCGCGGCGCACTCGCCCAAGCGCAGCTGGATGCCGGCCAGATCGACTACGTCAACCTGCACGGCACCGCCACCGAACACAACGACCGCATGGAAAGCCGCGCGATGGCGGCGGTATTCCCGCGCGGCGTGCCATGCTCATCGACCAAATCCCTGACCGGTCACACGCTCGCCGCCGCCGGCGCGCTGGAGGCCGCGTTCTGCTGGTTGAGCCTGCTGGATGGCGACCATCGCCTGCCGCCGCACGTCTGGGATGGCGTGGCCGACCCGGAACTGGCCGCACTGGATCTGATCGACACGCAGCGCCGCCTGCCGGCGCAAGGCACGCGGCGGCTGATGAGCAACGCGTTCGCGTTCGGCGGCAACAACGCCAGCCTGATCCTGGCCGATGCCGACGCCGGAAACACTGAGGAAATCCCGCCATGACGCATGGGCCGATTGCCGACCTGCTACCCCACAGCGGCGACATGATCCTGCTCGACTCGGTGCTGGACGCCGAAACCGACCGCATCGTCTGCGGACTCGTGGTGCGGCCGGATGGCCCGTTCAACGCCGCCGATGGCAGCCTGCCCGCGTGGTGCGGCGTGGAGCTGATGGCGCAGGCCGTGGCGGCATGGTCGGGCTGGACGGGGAAGCACGAGCACCGCGCGGTGCGCCTGGGTTTCCTGCTCGGCACCCGCCACTACCGCTGCAATGTGGACGCGTTTGCGCCCGGCAGCGAACTGGCCGTCGAGGCGTTCCGCAGTTTTCACGACGACAATGGCATGGCCATGTTCGCCTGCCGCATCGACGCCGAAGGCATCCACGCCGAAGCCCGCCTGACCGTCTTCAGCCCACCCGACAGCGACGCCTTCCTCGCTTCCCTTGCACCGAGTCAGCCCCATGCCTGAAACCATCCTCGTCACCGGCTCCAGCCGCGGCATCGGCCGCGCCATCGCCCTGCGCCTGGCCCGCGCCGGCTACACCCTGGTATTGCATTGCCGCTCACGGCGCGAGGAAGCCGACGCGGTGCGCGGCGAGATCGAGGCGCTGGGCCAGTCGGCCCGCGTGCTGCAATTCGACATTTCCGATCGCGCCGCCTGTGCCGCCGCGCTGGAAGCGGACGTCGCCACCCACGGCGCGTATTACGGCGTGGTCTGCAATGCCGGGCTGACCCGCGACGCGGCTTTTCCCGCGCTCAGCGGCGACGATTGGGACAGCGTGCTGCGCACCAACCTGGATGGCTTCTACAACGTGCTGCATCCGTTGATCATGCCGATGATCCGCCGCCGCGCGCCCGGCCGGGTGGTCTGTATCACCTCGGTCTCCGGCATCATCGGCAACCGTGGCCAGGTCAACTACAGCGCCTCGAAGGCTGGCGTGATCGGCGCCGCCAAGGCGCTGGCGGTGGAGCTGGCCAAGCGCAGGATCACCGTCAACTGCGTGGCGCCGGGGCTGATCGAAACCGACATGCTCGACCCCGAGGTGCCGGTGGAGCAGATCCTGAAGATGATCCCGGCCGAACGCACCGGCACGCCCGACGAAGTGGCTGCCGCCGTGGAGTTTTTGCTGGGCGCCGACGCGGGCTACATTACCCGCCAGGTGCTCGCCGTCAACGGCGGGCTGTGCTGAAGGGGATTGTTCAAGCACCCGCTCCGGACATGGTTTCCCGTGCTTTGTCACGGCCAGACGACCGCATCGATTCATCACCCAAGGAGTTGCACATGAAGGCCAAAGTTCTCGTCCTGACCCTGCTCACGTTGTCCGCGGTTCCCGCCATCGGCATGGCCGAAGACGTGGTGTACCTGTCGTTCCAGGACACCGTCGCCGCCGCCACCGCCGCCGGCAAGCTCGATGGCAGCGTGAAGTTCTACCTGGAAGGCAACCAGCCGGCCGGCAAGGTGGACGTGGTCAACAACAATGTCGTCACCAACAAGAAAACCAACGCCTTCGGCAAGTCCAGCCAGGAATCCTGCAGCTGGGCGCTGCAGTCGGCGCTGATCACGCTGCAGGATGCGGCCAAGCAGGCCGGCGCCAATGCGGTGGTGGACATCCAGAGCTACTACAAGAAACAGGTCCACAGCGACCCGAAAAACTATGAATGCCACAAGGGCAGCCTGATGTCGGGCGTGGCGCTGAGAGGCAAGTTGGCCAAGGTCCACTGAACCTGATGGCAGGGCGCTTCGACGCCCTGTCCCGATGAAGCGCGGCGCGGCATCACCAGTGGTGGGTCGCGCCTGCGCTACCATGGACGACCTGTCATCCGCGTCGTCCATGGAGTCCGCAATGCGTCCGTTTCCACTCGGAGAAGACATCGACCTGCTGCGCGAAACCGTGCACGCGTTCGCGGAGAAGGAGATCGCCCCGCGCGCGGACAGGATCGATCGCGACAACCTGTTTCCCGCCGACCTGTGGCGCAAGCTGGGCGAGATGGGCCTGCTCGGCATCACCGTCGACGAAGCGTACGGCGGCACCGGCATGGGCTTTCTGGCGCACATGGTGGCGATGGAGGAAATCTCGCGCGCCTCCGGTTCGGTCGGCCTGTCGTACGGCGCGCACTCCAACCTCTGCGTCAACAACATCTTCCACAACGGCAACGAAGCGCAGAAGCAGAAGTACCTGCCGAAATTGTGCAGCGGCGAACACGTGGGCGCGCTGGCGATGAGCGAGCCCGGCGCCGGCTCCGACGTGGTCGGCTCGATGAGCTGCAAGGCCGAGCTGCGCGAAGGCGTGTGGGTGGCCAACGGCAGCAAGATGTGGATCACCAACGGGCCCGATGCCGACGTGCTGCTGGTGTACATGCGCACCGCGCCGCGCACCGCCGGCAGCCGCTGCATGACCGCCTTCATCGTCGAAAAAGGCATGCAGGGTTTCAGCACTGCGCAGAAACTGGACAAGCTGGGCATGCGCGGCTCCAACACCTGCGAGCTGGTGTTCGAGGATTGCGAGATCCCGGCCGAAAATATCGTGGGTGAAGTCAACGAAGGCGTGCGCGTGCTGATGAACGGGCTGGATACCGAACGGCTGGTGCTGTCCGGCGGCCCGATCGGCCTGATGCAGGCGGCGCTCGACATCACCCTGCCCTACGTGCGCGAGCGCAAGCAGTTCAATGCGCCGATCGGCACGTTCGAGATCATGCAGGCGAAGGTCGCCGACATGTACACCGCGCTGCAGAGCTCACGCGGCTTCGCCTACCTGGTGGCGCAGCAGTTCGACAATGGCGTGAAGTCGCGCATCGACCCGGCCGCCTGCCTGCTCAACGCCTCGGCCAACGCGGTGAAAGTGGCGCTGGAGGCGATCCAGTCGCTGGGCGGCAACGGCTACATCAACGACTATCCGGCCGGCCGCCTGTTGCGCGATGCGAAGCTGTACGAGATCGGCGCCGGCACCAACGAGATCCGCCGCATGCTGATCGGCCGCGAGCTTTTTCACGGCAAGGCGTGAGAAGGCCGGGAATCGGGATTCGGGATTCGGGATTCGGAAGAGCAAGAGCGCCGGACTTTCTCTGCTTTGAAGCCCCTCTCCCTCTGGGAGAGGGGTTGGGGAGAGGGTCCGGTTTTCGCGATGAACCAACCCGTGCCCGGGGCCATCCCTCTCTCCACGAGGGAGAGAGGCAAGGGACTCAGAACGCCCAATTGAAGCTGGCGGTCGCCATTTTCGCCTGCTGGCGCTGGCCGAGGTACTGGTCGTAGCCCAACTGGAAACTGATGCGCGGCGTGAACGTCCAATCCACTGACGCACCCGCCATGCCGCCGTAGCGCGCCAGCCCGATGCCGCCCACCGGCGCCCATTGATTGACGCCGCTGAAGCTGGCCTGGAACACATCGCCGCGCATCCCGAACGATTGCTGCCACAGCAGATGCGTCTGCAATTGCACGTTGCCACCGCGATCGAACTGCCAACCGCGGGTGGCGCGCACGCCCAGGCCGGCCTGCCAGCGCGCGGCGGTTTGCGCCTCCGATTTCAACCCGAACCCGGCGCCGCCCAGTTCGTTGAAACCGTCGCGTCGAATCTGCGCGTACTGCAGGTTGGCATACGGCGTGACAACGTTGCGACCAAACGCCAGGCGGTAGCCGCTTTCCCCGTAAGCGACGCCGTAGCGGCCTCCGCTTCGGCTGCTGACGCTGCTGGACTGAGCACCCAGCTCAACCGTGCGCCGCATGTTTTCGCGATAGTTGCCGATGCCGAAACGGCCCATCGTGTACCACGCGCCATCGATCACGCCGCCATACAACATGCCTTCCATCGCGTGACTGCGGCCCTGGTCCGCGCTCTCGGCCAGGCGACCAAGGCCCTGGCTCTGGCTCAACGCGAAGCCGGCCACGCCGTTGCTGCCGATACGGTAGTCCTGGCCGGCCATCCAGCCGCTGAGGTCGTAACCCACCTCGCTGTAGCCGCTGCGTGACATGCCGCCGTGATAGCCCAGGTTCTGCGTCCAGCCGCCTGCGCCTGGTGTACTCAGCAGGTTGTCGAAACGATCCGACAAGGCGCGCGTACCGGCATCGATCGCCTCGAACGTCATCGCCGTACTGGCCGCATGCAACTGGCCGGACAGGCTTTCCAGCGAGCGTTGCAGCGTTTCGACGTTGGCCGTGCGCTGCAGGCCCGCTGCCGCCTTGATGAAACCACTGCTGACTGCCGCGCTGCCCGACGTACCGCCACTGAGCTGGCTGTTGATCTGGCCGAATGCCGCATCGACCCGCTGCGCGGCACCGTACGATGCCGCCGTATAGGCAAGCCCCGTCACGGCGGTGGCATTCACCTGACTGACATTTAGCCAGGCGTTGTTGGCGTCATAGCCCAGCGTGGCATTGAGCAAGGTCACGTTGGCAGACCAGGCGAAGCTGCTGAAGGCGCCGGTCAAGCCACCTGCTGCGTTCAGCACGACGGTATGCGAATCGGCAACGTAGCTGTCCTCCTTGCCGATCACATAGACATCGCCACCGGCGATCGTCGCCTTGCCCGCCACCTGCAACATCGAACCCAGCGACACGGCCAGGCGGCCGCTGCCTTGCTGGGTGTAATTGCCGGCCACCGAAACATTGCCGCCATTGACCCCGATGACGCCGCTGTTGACGACATCGCCACCGATGGCATGCGTGTTGGCCAACGTACCCGACGCACCGATGGTCACACCCGAAGCCAGGGATTTCGCCACCAGCGTGCCCGCTTGCACCTGGGTCAGCCCGGCGAAGGTCGAGGGCTGGGTCAGGGTCAACCTTCCGGTCCCCTGCTTGATCAGTCCGCCGGCGCCCGAGATCGGATTGTTCCAGCTGGAGCTCCCCGGCACGCTCACGGTGACGTCGCCCCAGTCGAACTTGGCCGGCCCGTTGACGGCCTTGCCTACATTGAGTTCGCCATAACCGAACACCTTGTCCACACCCGCCGCACCAAGGTCGTCGGCCGTGCCAAGCAGAGTCTGCCGCACCAGGTCGCTACTGAAATACGGGTAGGCCTGCCAGACCAGCGCGGCTGCGCCGGAAACCTGCGGTGCCGCCAGCGAAGTGCCGCCGACGACCAGGTAGTTGACGTTGGTGGTGGTGTCATCCTTGGCGCTGACGATCACGTCCCCGGGCGCGGCAAGGCAGTAATTCATGGCCACGCCGCAGGCGTTGGAGTAGCTGGCCAGTTGGGTCGGATGGTTGCTGTCGACCGCCACCACGGTAAGCCAGCCGCGCTCCAGATCGGGGGCGCGACTCGGCAACGCCGCGACGTCGCTGGGATTGGCCTCGCCACTGTTTCCCGCCGCCATCACGACCAGCCCTCCCCAGGTATTGATGAAGGGGGCGTAGGCGTCGTGGAAGCTCTTCGTCGTGGCCGTGGCGGTATCGGACCAGTACAGGCCGCCCCACGAGTTGTTCGAGATCTTGACGTTGTTGGCGATCAGGTCGTCATTGATCGTGCCCAGCGGGTCGGCGCTGGTGACCAGGTTGCCCTGCC
Organism: Rhodanobacter fulvus Jip2; assembly: GCF_000264315.1. Classification (GTDB taxonomy): domain Bacteria; phylum Pseudomonadota; class Gammaproteobacteria; order Xanthomonadales; family Rhodanobacteraceae; genus Rhodanobacter; species Rhodanobacter fulvus. The sequence continues at coordinate 107,794 of NZ_AJXU01000044.1, read as the reverse complement.
CGGTGCCATCGTCGGTCGGCTCGACGTCACTGATGATGCGTGCCGACACCAGTTGCGCGCCCGGCGCGATGCCACCGGCGAAAAGGCCGAACGCCTTGCCCGCGGCAATTTCCGACACCCAGGTGCCATGGCCGACCACGTCATCGATGGAGGTGTTGTTGAACGACGAGTCGACATAGATCAGCTCCTTCGTCACCCGGCCGGCCAGCGCAGGATGGTTGCGCATGATGCCGCTGTCGACGACGCCGATGGTGACCCCGTTGCCATTGAAACCCTGCGCATGCGCGGCCCTGGCATTCGTGATGCTGAGCTGGGCATCGATCGGTGGATCCGGGGTGGGCCCCGGGGTGGGTGTCGGCGTGGGGGTTGGCGTCGGAGTGGGCGCAGGCGTCGGTGTCGGCGTGGGCTTCACATTGCCGATGCCGCCACCGCCGCCGCCGCCACCGCATGCGCTCAAGGCCAGTGCCATGCCCACCACCAGCGCCGCCTCGCAGCGACGCACGTTCTGAGCGACAGTTTTCATGTTGTTTCCCCTTTGGAGTCCCGGAACGGGGCAAGGCCACCAAACTTCGTGAGCTACGGCGCCGAACTCGAATACTGACACAACGAAAAGCTCACGAGATAGCGCCCGCACCGCATGGTAGCTTCGCCTTTCCCGGTTTGCGGCGACTTGTCGCCAACTGGGATAATCACTGGAATATCCTGCAGGCGCCAGCGCCTCTCAAGCATTGCGGAGACCCCCCATGTCGGACGACAGCATTGTCATTGCCGGTGCCAAACGCACCGCAATCGGTTCCTTTCTCGGCCAGTTCACCGGCGTCCCCACGCCGACGCTTGGCGCCACCGCGATTCGCGCGGCGCTGGAGCAATCCGGTGTGGCCGCGGCGGACGTCAGCGAAGTGCTGATGGGTTGCGTGCTGCCAGCCAACCTGGGCCAGGCGCCAGCCCGTCAGGCGGCGCTGGCCGCCGGGCTGCCCGCAAGCACCGGCGCCACCACGGTCAACAAGGTGTGCGGCTCCGGCATGAAGGCCATCATGCTCGGCCACGACCTGATCAAGGCCGGCTCGGCCACCGTGGTGGTGGCCGGCGGCATGGAGTCGATGACCAATGCCCCGCACATGGTCAACGCGCGCACGGGTATCCGTTATGGCGACGGCAAGCTGGTCGACCACATGGCATGGGATGGGCTGACCAATCCTTACGACGGCCAGTCGATGGGCGTCTTCGGCGAATTGTGCGCGGACAAGTACCACTTTACCCGCGAGGAACAGGACGCCTTCGTGATCGGCTCGGTCGAGCGCGCACAAGCCGCGCAGAAGAACGGTGCGTTTGCCGGCGAGATCGCCCCCGTCACCGTCAGCGGTCGCAAGGGTGATGTGCAGTTCGATACCGACGAGCAGCCGGGCCGCTCCGACATCGCCAAGATCCCCAGCCTGCGGCCCGCCTTCCGCAAGGAAAACGGCAGCATCACCGCCGCCAGCTCATCCAGCATTTCCGACGGCGCCGCCGCCGTGGTGGTGCTGACCGCGGCCGACGCCAAGGCGCGCGGACTCACCCCGCTGGCCCGCATCGTGGCCCACGCCACCCATTCGCAGGAACCGGAGTGGTTTACCACCGCGCCTGTCGGCGCCATCGGCAAGGTGCTGGAAAAGGCCGGCTGGAATATTGCCGACGTGGACTTGTTCGAGATCAACGAGGCATTTGCGGTGGTGGCGATGGCACCCATGCGCGAGCTCGGCATCCCGCGCGACAAGATCAACGTCAATGGCGGCGCCTGCGCGCTGGGCCATCCCATTGGCGCCAGCGGTGCGCGACTGGTGGTCACCTTGCTCAACGCATTGAAAACGCGCGGCCTCAAGCGCGGCATTGCCACCTTGTGCATTGGTGGTGGCGAAGCAACCGCGATTGCGGTCGAATCCGTAGACTGAACCCTCACGCGAGACGCGCAACAATCCGCTCCGCCAATGAAAGCGGGCTAAACCGGTTTTTAATGTGCACTGAAGCGTTGCTATAAAAATGTGGCGCAGGTTCGACGAAAGCGCTATTAATACACGGCCAAACGGCATTCCACGGCAAAGGAGATCCACCATGAAGTTTACGCGTACCCTACTCGCCTCCGCGCTCGTCGCGCTGTTGGCGGCATGCAGCAACGGCGCGCAGGATTCCGCGCAGGACGCCCAGAAGTCCGCTGATACGGCTCAGCAGGCTGCTGATACCGCACAGCAGGCCGCTGCGCAGGCTCCGTCCACGGAAGCGGTACAGGCTGCTGATCAGGCCAACACCGCGGCTGACGCTGCCGGTCAGGCGGCTGCGCAGGCCCAGCAGGCTGCCAGCTCTGCCTCCACCGCGGCCGGCAACGTTGCTGACCAGGCGAAGGACGCCGCTTCGAACGCTGCCGACCAGGCCGACAAGGCTGCTGACGCTGCGAAAGACGCTGCTACCACCGCGAAAGACGCTGCAGAAGACGCCAAGAAGGGTAATTGATCCCTGGCTGGTTTCCAAAAAAAACGGCCGCCTCGTGCGGCCGTTTTTTTTGCCCGTCATTCGGCATGCGCCACGGGTCGAAACGATGAGTGAGTCAATTGGTTGAAAACACCGCCACGGCTATCATCGGGAATCAACCACGCCCGTACCTGGCAAAACCCATGGACCCGTCAGCATGAGTGTCATCGCCTCGCAGATCGACCTTCGTTCCCCTGATTACCAGGCCGCCCATGCACGCCTGCAAGCACTGGTGAACGACCTGCGCGACCAACTGGCCCACGCGGGCAACGGTGGTGGCGAAAAGGCCCGCGACAAGCACACCGCGCGCGGCAAGCTGCTGCCACGCGAGCGGATCCGCGCCCTGCTCGATCCGGGCTCGCCGTTCCTCGAACTGTCGCCGCTGGCTGCTCACGGCATGTACGACGATGCGGCACCGGCAGCGGGGCTGATCACCGGCATCGGTCGCGTCAACGGGCTGGAAGTGGTCGTCGTCGCCAACGACGCCACGGTCAAGGGCGGTACCTATTTCCCGATGACCGTCAAAAAGCATCTGCGCGCGCAGGAAGTGGCGCTGGAAAATCGCCTGCCCTGCGTCTACCTGGTCGATTCCGGCGGCGCCTTTCTGCCTTTGCAGGACGAAGTGTTTCCCGACAAGGAGCATTTCGGTCGCATCTTCTACAACCAGGCGCGGATGTCTGCGCTGAACATTCCCCAGATCGCGGTGGTGATGGGCTCGTGCACGGCTGGCGGCGCCTATGTGCCGGCGATGAGCGACGAAACCATCATCGTGCGCGACGAGGGCACCATTTTCCTGGGCGGGCCTCCGCTGGTGAAGGCGGCCACCGGCGAAGTGGTCGATGCGCAAACCCTGGGCGGCGCGGACGTCCATACGTCCATCTCCGGCGTGGCCGACCATTACGCCGAGAACGACGCGCATGCGTTGTCGATCGCCCGCGACATCGTCGCCAGCCTCAACCGCGTCAAGTCCATGCCGCTGGCGCTTCGAACGCCGGCAGAGCCGAAATATCCCGCCGAGGAGCTCTATGGCGTGATTCCGGAAGATACCCGGCGCCCGTTCGACATCCGCGAAGTGATCGCGCGCATCGTCGATGGCTCCGAGCTGCACGAGTTCAAGGCGCGCTACGGCAAGACCCTGGTCTGCGGCTTTGCGCATATCCACGGCTATCCGGTGGGCATCATCGCCAACAACGGCATCCTGTTCGCCGAGAGCGCGCTCAAGGGCGCGCATTTCATCGAGCTGTGCAACCAGCGCAACGTGCCGCTGGTGTTCCTGCAGAACATCACCGGTTTCATGGTTGGCAAGAAGTACGAACAGGCCGGCATCGCGAAGGATGGCGCCAAGATGGTTACCGCCGTCGCCTGCTCGCACGTGCCGAAATTCACCGTGGTGATCGGCGGCAGCTTCGGCGCCGGCAACTACGCCATGTGTGGCCGCGCGTTCGGCGCGCGTTTCCTGTGGACATGGCCGAACGCGCGTATCTCGGTGATGGGCGGCGAGCAGGCGGCGTCGGTGCTGGCCACGGTCAAGCGCGACGGCATCGAGGCACGCGGCGGCGAATGGCCGGCCGCCGACGAGGAGGCGTTCAAGACGCCGATCCGCGAGCAGTACGAGCGGCAAGGCCATCCCTATTACGCCAGCGCGCGGCTGTGGGATGACGGCATCATTGATCCGGCCGACACCCGTCGGGTACTGGGTCTGGCGATCTCCGCCTCGACGAACGCGCCGATCGAACCGCAGCGCTACGGCGTGTTTCGGATGTAAGCCGCGCGCAGGCGCGCTGGCCGACGACAGCTACTGCGCGGGTTGGCCCAGGCCATCCGGCAGCGCGCGCTTGGCGACCGCTGCACCAGCATGCCCACGCGCCCACCGCGCACCGGACCAGAGCAGCAGCAAGGTCGCCGCGAAAAACAGCATCTGCATGCCAGCCGGTTGCGCGTCGTAACCCACCAGAACGTGCGCCGCCTGCCCCGGCAACGAACCATTGGCGAGCAACCACGAGCTGTCCCACAGACGGTATCCCAAGGCCGGCACGATGTTCGCCTGGATCAGGTAACGCGCCGCCGTGGATGCCAGGCCCGCGGCCAGCAACACCAGCATCGCGTTGGTGGCACTGAAAAAATGCCGCAAGGGAATGCGCAGCAATCCGGCGTACAACGCGTAGCCCAGCGCGGCACCGGCAACCACGCCGACCGACAAGCCTGCCCACAAGTGATCCGCCCCGCCGGCGCGCATGCCGAACAGGAACAGCACGATCTCCGATCCCTCGCGCAGCACCGCCAACGCCACCACTGCCAACAGCATCACCATCGAACTGGCACCCGCTTTCACGGCACTGCCCATGGCCTGCATCTGCCGGCTCAGCTCGCGACCGTGGCTGGACATCCACACCACGTGCCAGCCGATCATCAACACCGCCGCCAGCAGCACGCCCGCGTTGAAAACCTCCTGACCCGCGCCACTCACCGCCGCGGCGAGCCAGTCAGCCGACCACGCGACAAGCGCCGCGCCGACCACACCCAGCGCAATGCCGCCGCCGATGAACAAGCCGCGCTGACGTACGCCGCGGGTGGCCGCGGCCACCACGCTGACGATCAGTGCCGCTTCCAGCACCTCGCGAAAAACCAGCAATGCGATAGCCCACATGCGCCCTACTCCACGATCAACGTGCCCTGTGCGGTGGGCTGATGGAAGTCACCAAAAAAGTGGTAGCGTCCGGCTTTCAACGGGCCCACGAAAAGCGTGGCGCTGCTTTTCGGCATGACGATTTTCTCGGCCGGAAAATCATTGCTCTCGAATTCCTCCGGCGAGGGATCCTTGTTGATCACTTCCAGCTTCACCCGCGTGTCGGCCGGAATGTGCAACTCCGTGGGCTGATAGCGATGGTCCTGCAGCACCAGCGTGTAATCCTGCGACTCGGCTGCCACGGCAAGCCCCGAGGTGGCGATCGACAGCAACACCCCAAACGCGATGGATCCTGTGTATTTCACGACGAAGTCCGACGGCCTTGATTGGCTAATGATAATCATTCTCACAAACAGGCTCAAGCGGAACGTGGCCTCACCGGACGGCGTGCTCGCCTTGACGTGTTCGCTTTCAAGCCGGAATACCTAGCGCCGCGACCTGAATTCCAGCGGCTGTGGCTCGACCTGCGCACCGGCTGGCGGCTTCGGCCCGCAGGCGCCGCAGGTGGCGCAACCGTCGCTGCAATCGCCGGTGGCTTCCTTCGGCTTCAGGCGGCGCCCGATCGCACGTGCCCAGGCCGGCCGATCTTTCCGGTTGAAGCGGATGGACCCCGCCGCCAGCCAGCGGTTGGTGAGCTTGGGCGCCAGCTTGCGCAATACGATGAACACGCTGGCCAGCACGATCAGCCCCACGATCACGTATTGCAGCCCCATGCTCATGCCAGCGCACTCGCTACCTGGTAAACGACGAACGACGCCGCGTACGCCAGCACGAACATGTAGCCGAACGAGATGGCCACGTTGCGCCAGGAGTCGGTTTCACGGCGGATCACCGCCAGCGTCGACATGCATTGCGGCGCGTACGCAAACCACACCAGCAGCGACAGCGCACTGGCCAGCGAAATCTGCCCCGCCAACGCCTGACCCAGACCACTCGCCTCGCCGCCCACCAGATACACCGTGGCCAGCGCCGCCACCGCCGTTTCGCGCGCGGCAAAGGCCGGGATCAGCGCCAGGCTGATCTGCCAGTTGAAACCGATCGGTGCGAACACGTACTGCAAGGCGCGCCCGATATAGCCGGCGAAGCTGTATTCGATGGCCGGCCCCGTGGCACCCGCGGGCGGCGACGGGAAGGTGGAGATGAACCACATCAGGATAGTCAAACCCAGGATCACGCCGGTCAGGCGCTTCATGAAAATGGCGCCGCGCTCATACAGGCCAATCGCCACATCGCGCACCTTGGGCAAGCGATACGACGGCAACTCCATCAGCAGCGCATGCTCGCTCTTGTCGCGGCGGATGTGCTTCATCACCCAGCCCACCGCCATCGCGCCCAGGATGCCGGCCAGGTACAACGCGAACAGCACCACGCCCTGCAGGTTGAACACGCCGAGCACGCGACGGGTGGGGATGAATGCGCCGATCAGCAGCGCATACACCGGCAGCCGCGCCGAGCAGGTCATCAATGGCGCGATCAGGATCGTGGCCAGGCGGTCGCGCGGGTCCTGGATGCTGCGCGTGCCCATGATGCCGGGGATGGCGCAGGCGAAGCTCGACAGCAGCGGGATGAACGAGCGCCCGGTGAGCCCCACCGACAGCATCAGCCGGTCGAGCAGGAACGCGGCACGCGGCAGATAGCCGGACTCCTCCAGCACGATGATGAACAGGAAAAGGACCAGGATCTCGGGCAGAAAACCCAGCACCGTGCCGATGCCGCCGAACAGGCCGTCGGTCACCAGGCTCTGCAACGGCCCGGCCGGCATCAGCGCGGCGGCATGCTCACCCATCCAGCCGAAACCGTCGCCGATCAGGTCGGTCATCGGCTTGCCGATCGAGTACACCGCCTGGAACACCAGGAACATCACCACGGCCAGGATCATCAGGCCGAATACGGAATGCAGCGTCCAGCGGTCCAGCGCATCGTCGATGACGGCCGTGGCGCGTGGCATCGTCACTGTCGCCGCCAGCAGTTCGCGCACCTGCGCGTGGAGATCGGCGCGGCTGGCCGCGTCGTCCGTTTGCGCCGGCGCGGCGGCGGGCACCTCGCCATCCACGCGTTCGATCAGCGCCCGGGCACCACCGCGCTTCACCGCGATGGTTTCCACCACCGGCAGGCCGAGCCGTTCCTGCAACTGCGGCACGTCGATGACGATGCCGCGCTGGCGCGCGGTGTCCATCATGTTCAGCGCCAGCACCACCGGCCGGCCCAGCCGCTTCACCTCCAGCACGAAGCGCAGGTGCAGGCGCAGGTTGGTGGCGTCGGCCACGCAGACGATCAGGTCCGGCGGCGCCTCACCCGGGTAATTGCCGGCGCAGACGTCGCGGGTGATCTGCTCGTCCGGGCTGTTCGCCTCGAAACTGTAGGTGCCAGGCAGGTCCAGCAATTGCAGCACCCGCCCGGACGGCGCGGTAAACCGGCCCTCCTTGCGCTCCACCGTGACGCCGGCGTAGTTGGCCACCTTCTGGCGACCGCCGGTGAGCTGGTTGAACAAGGCCGTCTTGCCGCAGTTCGGGTTGCCGACCAGCGCGATCTTCAGCGTGGAAGCACTCACGCGGCGACCTCGACACGCACGCTGACCCGGGCCGCTTCGGCGCGACGCAGCGCAAAGCGGGTCGAGCCGATCTGGATCAGCAACGGATCGCCGCCCATCGGGCCGATCGCCACCACCCGCAACGGTTCGCCGTCGACGAAGCCCAGGTCGCGCAAACGTTGGGCAATCGGGTCGGACGCGTGCGCATCATCCACGCGGTCGACGACGGCGGGAGATCCCTTGGGCAACTCGGAAAGGCGCACGGCTTTTCTCAAATAAGAATTGTTCGCATTGTATCCCCTCACGTGCCCGGTTGCACCGCACGACACGGTCGTCCGCGGGCAGCGTTTATGATGCGGTTCTTTGCCGGATGCACTCATGACCGACTCCATCCTCAGCGAACGGCGCGACGGCATCTGCTGGCTCACGCTGAACCGGCCGCAGGTCCACAACGCGTTCGACGATGCGCTGATCGCCGCGCTCACCCTCGCCCTCGAACAGGCCGGTGCGGATCCGGCCGTGCGCGCCGTGGTGCTGAGCGGCAACGGCAGCTGTTTCTCCGCCGGCGCCGACCTCAACTGGATGCGCGGCATGGCCGGCGCCAGCGAAGCGGAAAACCACGCGGACTCGCTGCGCCTGGCCCGCCTCATGCGCACCTTGCAATACCTGCCCAAGCCCACCGTGGCGCGGGTCAATGGCGCCGCTTATGGCGGTGGCGTGGGGCTGGTGGCCTGCTGCGACATCGCCATCGGCGTGGACGGCAGCAAGTTCGCCCTGTCCGAGGTGAAGCTGGGCCTGGTGCCGGCGGTCATTTCGCCGTACGTCGTCGCCGCCATCGGTCTGCGCCAGGCGCGGCGGCTGTTCATCACCGGCGAAGTGTTCGACGCCACCACGGCAGCCCGCATCGGCCTGCTGCACGCCAGCGTGCCCGCGGTTGAACTCGACGAGGCCATCGCACGCCAGCTGCATCTGCTGGGCAAGGCAGGCCCGAACGCCCAGCGTGAAGCCAAGCAACTGGCGCTGCGCATCGGTGGCGCGGACGCGGCGCAGGCCGAGCGCATCGATGAAGAGAATGCGGCATTGATCGCCCGCCTGCGTGTTTCCGAGGAAGGCCAGCACGGGCTGGCCGCTTTCCTCGACAAGCGCGCACCGGCATGGGTGGGCGGCCTCTGACGCGATGGCCGAGTCGTGCAGTCGTTGGCTGCCGAGATCCTGTCTGGCGCACCGCTTGATGCGCGTTTCCATGCTGCGCCGCGCATCGGTTGCCATGCGCCTATCTGTTAGCGTTACAAGCTTTGCACCACCATCAAACGGCTGCAGGAATACCCCATGTTCGAGCGCGTACTGATTGCCAACCGCGGCGAGATTGCCTGCCGCGTGATCCGCACCTGCCGGCGGCTGGGCATCCACACCATCGCGGTGTATTCGGAAGCGGACCGCGACGCGCAGCACGTACGCCTGGCGGATGAAGCCTGGCCGATCGGCGGGCCGCGCCCGGCCGAGTCGTACCTGCGCGGCGATGTCATCCTCGAGGTGGCGAAAAAATCCGGCGCGCAGGCGATTCATCCCGGCTACGGCTTTCTTTCCGAGAACACCGGTTTCGCCCGTGCCTGCACCGACGCCGGCATGGTCTTCATCGGCCCGAAACCCGAAAGCATCGACGCGATGGGCTCCAAGGCCGCCGCCAAGGCGCTGATGGAGAAACACGCGGTGCCGCTGGTGCCGGGTTATCACGGCGAAAACCAGGATGCGGCATTCCTTGCCGGGCAGGCGGAAAAGACCGGCTTCCCGCTGATGATCAAGGCCGCCTCCGGCGGTGGCGGCAAGGGCATGCGGATCGTGCGCAGTGCGGCGGAATTCGCCGATGCACTGGCTTCTGCACAGCGTGAGGCCACCAGCGCGTTCGGCGATGCGCGGGTGATTCTGGAGCGCTATGTCGAGCATCCGCGACACATCGAGTTCCAGGTGTTCGGCGACACCCACGGCCATGTGATCCACCTCAACGAACGCGAGTGCTCGGCGCAGCGCCGCTACCAGAAAGTGCTGGAGGAAACGCCCTGCCCGTCGCTGGACGAAGCCACCCGCCAGGCCATGGGCCAGGCCGCGGTGGCGGCGGCGAAAGCGGTCGACTACGTGGGCGCCGGCACGGTGGAATTCATCGTGGCGCGGCAAGCCGATGGCAGTCCGGGCGAGTTCTTCTTCATGGAGATGAATACGCGATTGCAGGTCGAGCACCCAGTCACCGAGATGACCTTGGGGCTGGATCTGGTCGAATGGCAATTGCGCGTGGCCGCGGGCCAGCCGCTGCCGTTGCAGCAGGATCAGGTGCACGCCCACGGTCACGCGATCGAAGTGCGGCTGTACGCGGAAGACCCGGACCAGAACTTCCTGCCCGGCTCCGGCAAACTGCAGACGCTGCGCCTGCCCGTGCCGTCACCGCACGTGCGCCTGGATGGCGGCGTGGTCGAAGGCGACACGGTGACGATCTTCTACGATCCGATGATCGCCAAGCTGATCGTGTTCGATGCCACCCGGGCGAAAGCGTTGCAGCGATTGCGCGAAGCGCTGGCGGCCAGCGAGATCATCGGCCCCAAATCCAACATCGGTTTTCTGGAGCAGCTGGCGCGGCACCCGGCCATCACCGAAGGGCGCATCGACACCGGCTATCTGGATCGCCACCTGGATGAATTCGTGGTGGGCGATGCGGCGCCCGGCGACCGCGTGCTGTTCGCCGCCGCCACCGCCGCCTTGCTGCATGACGAAGCGCATGTGGACAGCGCACCCGCCGACCCGCATTCGCCCTGGGCGCGCGCCGATGCCTGGCGCATCGGCCACGCCGGCAAGCGGATCATCGCCTTGACCTGGCGCGAGCAGCGCCACGACATCGAAGCCCATGGCGACGGCGGCGATTATCGCCTGCGCCATGGCGAGACCGTCTGCGACGTACGCGGCGCGCGATTGCTGGAGAACACGCTGAGCGCACGCTTCGACGGCGAGTCGCTGCGCCTGCCGCTGCGGGCCGACGCACGGCACGTCATGCTGCACGACGCCGACGGCCAGCGCTACAGCTTCACCCGCGCGGTGGCGTTCGCCTGGGAAGCCAGCGATGCGGCGGGCGGCAACCAGGTGATCGCGCCGATGCCCGGGCGTATCGTGCTGGTGAAGGCGCAGGCCGGCGATCAGGTCGAGCAAGGCCAGGATCTGCTGGTGATGGAGGCGATGAAGATGGAGCTGGCCTTGAAGGCGCCACGCGCCGGCACCATCGAAAGCGTGAGCGCGACGCAAGGCGAATTCGTCGAGGCCGATGCGGTGCTGGTGAAATTCGCCGAAACATGAATTGTGGGAGCGACTTCAGTCGCGATGCTCTTTGCCATGTAACGAAAAGCATCGCGACTTAAGTCGCTCCTGCAGAAAAACCGGAGCTTGCCATGATCTCATCCGACCACGTCCGCATCGTCGAAGTCGGCGCGCGCGACGGGCTGCAGAATGAAAAGACGCTGCTGCCGGCGACGGTGAAGATCGAACTGATCGACCGGCTGTCGGATACCGGCTTGCAGACGATCGAGGCCACCAGTTTCGTCAGCCCGCAATGGGTGCCGCAGCTGGCCGACGCGGCGGAAGTGTTCGGCGGCATCCGCAAGAAGCCGGGCGTGAGTTATCCGGTGCTGGTGCCCAACATGCAGGGCTACCAGCGCGCGCTGGCCGCCGGCGCCACCGATGTGGCGGTATTCACCGCCGCTTCGGAGGCGTTCAACCGCCGCAACATCAACGCCTCCATCGACGAATCCATCGAGCGTTTCGCGCCCGTGCTGGAGCGGGCGCGGGCCGATGGCGTGGGCGTGCGCGGCTACGTGTCCACCGTGCTGGGTTGTCCCTACCAGGGCGACGTGGCGATAAGCGACGTGGTGCGCGTGGCGCGGCGGTTGCACCAAATGGGTTGCCACGAAATTTCTTTGGGCGACACCATCGGCGTGGGCACGCCGGCCAAGGCGCGCGCCATGCTGCGGGCGGTGGCCGGCGAGGTGCCGATGGCGGCGCTGGCGGTGCATTTCCACGACACCTACGGCCAGGCGCTGGCCAACATCCTGGCCTGCCTGGAGGAAGGCGTGCGCGTGATCGACAGCGCCGTGTCCGGCACGGGCGGTTGTCCGTACGCCAAGGGCGCCACCGGCAACGTGGCCAGCGAGGACGTGGTCTACATGCTGCACGGCATGGGGCTGGAAACCGGCGTCGATCTCGACCTGCTGATCAACACCGGCGCGTGGCTGGCCACGCAACTGCACAAGGAAACCGCCAGCCGCGTGACCCGGGCGCGCACCGCCGCGGCCTGAGCTACCATCCCTCCCCCCCACTGCGGCGCACCCACGCCATGACCGACACTTTCCTGATCCGCCCGATCCAACCCGCCGACGACGCGGCCATGGCCGCGATCATCCGCGCCGTGATGCCCGAGTTCGGCGCCGATGGCCCCGGCTTCGCCATCAACGATGCCGAGGTGGACATGATGACCGCCTCCTACGCGCAGCCGCGCAGCAGCTATTTCGTGGTCGAGCGCGACGGCACGGTGATCGGCGGCGGTGGCGTCGCGCCGCTGCAGAACGCCGAGCCGGATGTCTGCGAACTGCGCAAGATGTACTTCCTGCCCGCCGCGCGCGGCATCGGCGCCGGCCGCGCGATGATGCAGCGCTGTCTCGATACCGCCCGCGCCCACGGCTTCAAGCGCTGCTACCTGGAAACACTGACCGGCATGGACGCGGCGCAGGCGCTGTACAAGCACAGCGGCTTCACCCCGCTGTGCGCACCGATGGGCGGCACCGGACATTTCAGTTGCGACCGCTTTTTCATCCGCGAACTGTGAGCCCTACCTTGAGCCTGCCCATCCGCACGGCGCGCGTGGAAGACGCCGCCGCCATCCACGCCATCTACGCGCCGTCGATCACCCACGGCGTGGCCACCTTCGAAACCGAGCTGCCCGGCGTGGACGCCATGGCCGGGCGCATCCTGGCCCGGTTGCAGCACTACCCGTGGCTGGTGTGGGAAGAAGCGGGCGACGTCCTCGCCTATGCCTATGCCGGACGTTTCCGCGAGCGCGCCGCCTACGACTGGATCGCCGAAACCTCGATCTACGTACGCGACGATGCGCAGCGGCGCGGCATCGCGCGACGGTTGTACGGCGTGCTGCTCGACGTGATGCGCGAACAGGGCCTCACCCAGGCGGTGGGCGTGATCACCCTGCCCGGCACGGTCAGCGTGGCGATGCACGAAGCCATGGGTTTCACCCCCGCCGGCGTGTGGCGCCAGAGCGGCTACAAACTGGGCCAATGGTGGGACGTGGGCGTGTGGCAGAAGGAGCTGCAGCCCGCGGCGAACCCGCCCCGGCCGGTCACGCCGTTTCCCCGGCTTGCCCCCGCACAGAGGCAGACGCCGCTGGATCACGGCGACGACGCGCTCGGTTAAGATGGCGGGCCCTTCCCCACCGGGACATTCCATGCAACTCGATCAGGTCAAGGCAATCATCACCGGCGGCGCATCCGGCCTCGGCCTGGCGGTGGCGCGGCAGTTGGTCGCCAGCGGCGGCAAGGTGACCTTGTTCGACGTCAACGACGCCAACGGCCACGCCGCCGCCGGCGAACTGGGCGACGCCGCGCGTTTCCTGCGCACCGATGTCACCTCCGAAGATGGCGTGGCCACCAACGCAGCGGCGGCACACCACGCGATGGGCGGGCTCAACGTGGTGATGAACTGCGCCGGCATCCTGGGCGCGGGCCGCGTGCTGGGCAAGCAGGGCGCGATGCCGCTGGCCAATTTTTCCGGCACCGTCATGGTGAACCTCGTCGGCAGCTTCAACGTGGCCAAGGCCGGCGCCGCGCTGATGCAGCACAACGACGCGGGCGAGGACGGCGAGCGCGGCGTGATCATCAACACCGCCAGCGTCGCCGCCTACGAAGGCCAGATCGGGCAAGCCGCCTACTCCGCCTCCAAGGGCGGCGTGGTGGGCATGACCCTGCCGATGGCGCGCGAGCTGGCGCGCTTCGGCATCCGCGTGGCCACCATCGCCCCGGGCATCTTCTGGACCCCCATGGTCGATGGCATGTCGGCGGAAGTGCAGGCATCGCTGAACGCATCGATCCCGTTCCCCGCCCGCCTGGGCCAACCCGACGAATTCGCCAGCACCGTGGCCTTCATCCTGGGCAATCGCTACATCAATGGCGAGACCATCAGGCTGGACGGGGCGGTGCGGTTGCAGCCCAGGTAATCGGAATGGGGGATTCGAGATTCGGGATTCGCAAACCCGATCACGCCCCGGCCCCGACGCTTTAACGAATCCCGAATCCCAACTCTCGAATCCCAAACACATGAAAGCTTCCGATACCAAGAAAGGCAATGTCGTCGAGCACGAAGGCACCGTGTACCAGGTGCGCGACATCGAGCGCAGCTCGCCCAGCGCGCGGGGCGGCAACGTCACCTATCGCTTCACCCTGTATTCGATCCCGGGCGGGCGCAAATACGACCTCAGCCTGCGTGCCGACGACGACATCAGGGAGATGGATCTGGTACGCCGCGCGGCGAATTTCTCCTACATGGACGACGGCGCGTTCGTCTTCATGGATGCCGAGGATTACACCCAGTACCCGCTGTCGCCGGAGCTGGTCGGTGACAACGCCGGCTACATCGTCGAAGGCATCGAGGGCTACTACGTGCAGCTGATCGACGACGCGCCGGTAGGCCTGCAGGTGCCCAGCAGCGTGATCCTCACCGTCGTCGATACCGCGCCGGAAATGAAAGGCTCCAGCGCCACCAAGCGCAACAAGCCGGCAAGCCTCTCGACCGGCATCGAGATCCAGGTGCCCGAGTACATCGCCAACGGCGAGAAAGTCTGGGTCAACACCCTGACCGGCGAATTCGCTGGTCGAGCCTGACGCGCTTGTGGAATGCCCAAAGGCATTCCACGCGTCAGGCGAGGGCGAGGCAGGAAGCCGAGCGGCAGCGCTCCACGGACGGTTACTTGCCTCAGCTCCTCAACGCGCTTGTGGAATGCCCAAAGGCATTCCACGCGTCAGGCGAGGGCGAGGCAGGAAGCCGAGCGGCGGCGCTCCACGGACGGCTACTTGCCTCAGCTCCTCAACGCGCCTGTGGAATGCCCAAAGGCATTCCACGCGTCAGGCGAGGGCGAGGCAGGAAGCCGAGCGGCAGCGCTCCACGGACGGTTATTTGCCCCAGCTCCTCAACGCGCTTGTGGAATGCCCAAAGGCATTCCACGCGTCAGGCGAGGGCGAGGCAGGAGCCGAGCGGCAGCACTCCATGGACCGCTACTTGCCCCAGCCCCGAACGGCGTCATGCCCGTAGACAGCTACTTGTCTTGACCCAAAAAACCTGGCGCCCCGCCCCCTCGTTCCAGCGAAAGCTGAAAGAGCTCTACAACAGCCGTAGGCTGGTCATCCAACCTTACGCCCAAATGCTCATCATCGAATTCACCCCGCCGCGCTACTCTCCCCACTGAACAACCCACCTCGCGGCGACAGACACCCATGCCCTCCAGCGGTTATTCGCTACGCGCCCACGCGATCGAGAGTCTGGTCCGTATCAAGCGGCCCGACGTGCCCTGGCGGGTCGTCGTGCGCAATACCGCAGCGGTCGTGCTGCCGCTGGCGGTCGGCCTGGGCACCGGCCATCCGCAGGTGGGTCTGGGCGTGGCCGCTGGCGCGCTCAACACGATGTTCTCCGATCAGCCCGGCCCGTACCGCCAGCGCATGCGCCAGTTGCTGCTGGCGTCGCTGGCAGCCGGCACCGCCTCGTTGCTGGGGTTCCTGATCGGCGGCCACTTGCTGCCGATCCTGCTGGCCACCGCGGCGTTCGGCTTTTGTGGCGGGCTGCTGGTGGTGTTCGGTACCGATACCGCCCGCGTCGGCATGACCAGCATGATCCTGCTGGTGATCACGGCGGCCACGCCGATGCCACTGGCGCAGGCGGCAAGCGCATCGGTGCTGATTGTTTGCGGCGGCCTGTTGCTGGCCCTGTTTTCGCTGGCCGCGTGGCCGTTGCAGCGCTACTGGCCCGAGCGCCAGATACTGGCCACCGTGTACACCGGCCTGGCCAAGCAGGCCACACAGCCGTCGCAGGACAACGCCGACGCTCCCGCACTGACCGACGCCATGACGACCCTGCAGCACACCTTGCTGGGCCGGCACCGCTCGCACGGCCGGGCAATGGAAGCGTTCGGCGTGCTGCTGGAGCTGGCCGAGCGGATGCGGCTGGAATTCGTCGCCATGGGCGAACTGGACGCGGAAAACGACGTCTATCGCAAATTCCGCGAGCAGGCCGCCGAGGTGCTTTCAGGCATCGCCACCGCGCTGGAGGAAGGCGAAACACCCACCCAGGCCGCCCGCACGCTGCAACGACTGCAAGCGTGCGAGACCGAGATCGACGGCACCCAGCCCAGCGCCGGCATGAACCGGCACGTGCATGCGCTGACCGGCCAGCTGTCCGCCGCGGTACGCAACGCCGACTGGGCCGGCAGCCGCGGTGAATTGCGCGCAGGGGCGGCGGAAACGCAACTGCCCAAGGCGCTGCGAAGCGGCTCCGGCGTGGCCACCTTGCGCGCCAATCTCACCGTGCACTCGGTGGCTTTCTGCCATGCCGTGCGCACCGCCGTCTGCCTCACGGCGGCACTGTGGATTTCGCGCCTGCTGGGCCTGCCGCACGGCTACTGGCTGCCGATGACGGCGGCGATCGTGTTGCGTCCGGACTTCGCCGCCACCTTCAACTTCGGCCTGCTGCGCATGCTGGGCACGGTGGCCGGCCTGGTGATCACCACCGTATTGCTGCATGTCACCCCCGACCAGCCGTGGGCGCATCTGCTGTTGCTGGCCATCCTGTGCATGACGTTCCGCTACCTGGCCAGCGCCCACTACGGCATCGCGGTGGCGGCGCTGACCGGCACGGTGGTGATCCTGCTGTCGTTCGATGGCGTCAATTCCGGCGTGGCGGTGATGGATCGCGTCATCAACACCACGCTGGGTTGCAGCATGGCCTTGCTCGCCTACGTCGCCTGGCCGACGTGGGAGCGCGGCCGCGCACGCGCGGCCCTGGCCAAGATGCTGGAGGGCTACGCCGATTACCTGGCTGCACTGGCGCAACCCGCGCAGCGCACGGCCCATCGCGAAACCCGTACCGCGGCGCGCACCCGGCGCAGCAATGCGCAGGCGTCCATCGAACGCATGCGCGCCGAACCGGCCACGCCGCCGGAGCTTCTGAAAGTGGCGCGCGCCCTGTTCGCCAACGGCAACCGGCTGGCCCGCACGGCGATGACGCTGGAAGCCTTGATCGATGACAACGACAGCCTGCCCGAGCAAGTGGAGACCGGCAACTTCATCGAGCTGGTGGCGAACACGCTGCGCGCGATCGCCGATGCCCTGCGCGAACAACGCATGCCCGCCGACCTGCCCGACCTGCGCGCATTGCAGCAGACGCTGGTGGTGCTGTTGCTGATGTCCGAGAACCGCGCCGGCGCCGATCTGCTGACCCGCATCAGCGATCGTCTGGTCGACAACGTCAACACGCTGGCCCACGTGGTGCAGCAAAGCGTCACCACCTCCGACGGCCAGCGCTTGCGCTCCCACCCGGGCAAGCCCACCCAGGCAACCTGAGCCGCGGTTGGCGGCAAGGTCCGCGCGGCGCCGCTATCGCTCCAGCTCGCGCTGCAACCAGGCCCGCGCCACGCGCCACTCCCGTTGCACCGTGCTGGTGGAGATATCCAGCGCGGCGGCAATCTGCTCGCCGGTCATGCCCATGAAAAAGCGCATGGCCACGATGTTCGCCTGGCGCGGATCCAGCGCAGCCAGCAGGTCGAGGCATTCGGCCAGCACGGCGTAGTCGACGTTGTCGGAAAGCTCGGCGGTGATCTCCAGCAACTGCATGCGGCCGGCTTCCTGCGGCCGCTTGGCGGCCTTGCGCCGGCGCGCCGAATCCACCAGCACTTCACGCATGGCGCGCGCGGCCACACCCAGCAGATGGTGCCGGTTGGCCCACTGCGGCGGCTCCGAACTGCCGAAAACCTTCAGGTACGCCTCGTTGACCAGGGCCGTCGCGCTCAGCGTACGCTCCATCTGCTCGCGGTTGAGCTGGGCCTTGGCGATGCCGTGCAGCGCCGCATACATGTGGCGCAGCGCCTCGTTCAACGCCTGCGGGTTTCCCGACTGCGCGGAATGCAGCAAGCGTGTGACTTGGGCTTGATCGCTCATCGGATTCCGCCTCTCGCGCATGACGGCGGTTCGATGGCCGAAACCCCAACCTCACCCCGTCCAGACTGCCGCATGCAAGCCCTTATCGTAGCCGGAAAGCCGTTTGGCGTCTGGATGGAGATCACTTTTGGCGGCGTTTCGACGCCATTGCGGCCGTGGCACGGCGGGCGATTGTGCGACCGCGGCACGACACCGCCGCGGCCCGGTTTTACACTGCCCGGATGCTGAAGATCGACAGCCATGCGCACATCCTCCCCCGTGACTGGCCGAACCTGGCGGCCAAATACGGCAACGACCGTTTTCCGGTGATGACCCACTCCGACGGGCGCCACCGCATCTACAAGGGCGGCCGTTTTTTCCGCGAAGTGTGGGACTCGGCTTTCGACCCGCAGCAGCGCATCGACGATTACGCCCGCTTCGGCGTGGGCGTGCAGGTGATCTCCACCGTGCCGGTGCTGTTCTCCTATTGGGCGCCGGGCTACCAGGCGCTGGAGCTGCACCGCCATCTCAACGACCACGCCGCCAGCCTGTGCCGCGATCACCCGCGCCACTATGCGGCGCTGGGCACGGTGCCGCTGCAGGCACCCGAGCTGGCCATCGCCGAGCTGGAACGCTGCATCGACGAGCTGGGGCTGCAAGGCGTGCAGATCGGCTCCCACTGCGGCGACTGGAACCTGGATGCGCCGGAACTGTTCCCGTTTTTCGAGGCCGCCGCCGATCTCGGCGCCGCCGTGATGGTGCACCCGTGGGACATGATGGGCACCGCCACCATGCCCAAGTACTGGCTGCCCTGGCTGGTCGGCATGCCGGCCGAACAATCGCGCGCCGCCTGCTGCCTGGCGTTCGGCGGCGTGCTGGAGCGGCTGCCGAAACTGCGCGTGATGCTGGCGCACGGCGGCGGCAGTTTCCCCTTCACCATCGGCCGCATCGAGCACGGCTTCCGCATGCGCCCGGACCTGGTCGCCACCGACAATCCGCGCAACCCGCGCGACTACCTCCAGCGCTTCTACTTCGACTCTTGCGTGCACGACGAGCAGGCCTTGCGATATCTGCTGGATGTGACGGGCGTCGAGCAGGTGATGCTCGGTACCGATTATCCTTTCCCGCTGGGGGAACAGCAGCCCGGCAGCGGCATCGAGGAACTGGCACGGGGCGACGCCGATCGCGCCCGCCTGTTCCACGGCACCGCGCTGGAGTGGCTGGGTCTGCCCAAACACCGTTTCGCCCCTGACGCCCCACCATCGGAGCAAGCATGATCTTCCCGCGTACCGTCCTTATCGCCAGCGCCATGCTGTTGGCCGCCAGCGTGCACGCCGCCGACGTGAGCATGGCCAATGGCCAGGTCCACTTCACCACCCCGAATGGCTGGCTGGACATCATGGAAACCGAGGGCGACCCCGAGGCGCGCGTCTTCCAGGTGCCCGACCCTTCGCCCACCGCGCACAGCAGCCTGGCCCGCGTCACCGTGACGGTGAAGCAGACCGCCGACATCCCCGCCTTCCAGCAATACGTCGGCGAGGCGACCGCCAAGGCAGCGGCCCTGCCCGGCTACACGGCCACCGCCCACGGCGGCGCGAACAACACCTACACCTACACCGCGCAGGAAGCAGGTGCGCAGTTCAACTACAGCGAACGCTACTGGTACAAGGGCAATCACGCGATCCAGTTGCGTTGCGTGCGGCCGCAGCAGAGCCAGGCCGGCGCCACCTGGGCAGCGGCATTCGACAAGGGCTGCGATGCGATCGCCGCGCAACTGAAGTAACCGCGAAACGCATCCGCCGCGAGGACAGTTCATCCATGCACGACTACCAAGCCAGCGCCGCCTGGGCGCAGGCCCGCGACGCCGCCGATCCCCTGCGCCAGTTCCGCGACGAGTTCCTGATTCCGCCGCACGAGGACAGCAGCGGCCGCGCGGTCGACTCCGTCTATTTCTGCGGCAACTCGCTGGGCCTGCAGCCGCGCGCCGTGCGCGAGGCGGTCAACGCGGAGCTGGATTACTGGGGCGAACTGGGCGTGGAAGGCCATTTCAAGGGCCGCCTGCCGTGGATGGATTACCACGAGTTCCTGCGTGACGACCTGGCGGCCGTCGTCGGCGCGCAACCGAACGAAGTGGTGACGATGAACACGCTGGGCGTGAACCTGCACCTGATGATGGTGAGCTTCTATCGCCCCACGCCCGCGCGCCCAGCGATCCTGATCGAGGCCGGCGCATTTCCCACTGACCGTTATGCGGTGGAGTCGCAGATCCGCTTTCATGGTTTCGATCCCGCGCGCGACCTGATCGAGATCGAACCCGACGAACCCAACGGCACCTTGTCGCTGGCCGCGATCGAGCAGGCCCTGGCCAAACACGGCGCGCGCACGGCACTGGTGATGCTGCCTGGCGTGCAATACCGCAACGGGCAGGCATTCGACCTGGCGGCGATTACCGCGCTGGCGCATCGGCACGGCTGCAACGTGGGTTTCGACCTGGCCCACGCGGTGGGCAACCTGCCGCTGCAACTGCATGACAGCGGCGCCGATTTCGCGATCTGGTGCAGCTACAAATTCCTCAACGGCGGACCGGGCGCCATCGGCGGCGCCTTCGTGCACGCGCGCCACGCCAACGCCGTGCTGCCCCGCTTCGCCGGCTGGTGGGGCCACGACAAGAGCACGCGGTTCCAGATGGGGCCGCAATTCATCCCCACGCCCGGCGCCGACGGCTGGCAACTGTCCAACCCGCCGATCCTGGCGCTGGCACCGTTGCGCGTATCGCTGGAGATCTTCCGTCGCGCCGGCATGGCCCGCCTGCGCGAAAAATCGGTGCAACTCACCGGCTATCTTGAATGGCTGGTGCACACGCAGTTGAACGACCTGCTGCAGGTGGTGACACCCGCCGATCCCGAGCGCCGCGGTGCCCAGTTGTCCATCCGCGTGACCGCCGGCCGTGAGCGCGGCCGTTCGCTGTTCGACCACCTGATGGCGCAGGGCATCATCGGCGACTGGCGCGAGCCGGACGTGATCCGCATCTCGCCGGTGCCGCTGTACAACCGCTTTGCGGATTGCCTGGCGTTTGCACAGGCGGTGCAGGCGTGGGAACGCGCCGGCTGATTCACGTGCTTCGTCGGCGGCATTCGATCACCCATCCGCTTCAACTGCCTCGAACAGGGGAAAACATGAGAGCACGCCGCGCCGTGATGGCAAGTTTCCTCGTGGGCGCTCTGCTCGCGACCCCGTGTGTCGGCGAGGAAACGGCCAAGCCGTTGATCACCGATCCCGTCTACACGAAACCGCAGCAACGGGTGGACGTGGGACACGGCCGCCGCATGAACCTCTACTGCCTCGGTTCCGGTTCACCAACGGTGATCCTGGACGCTGGCATGGGTGACTCCACGATCTCATGGGCGTTGGTGCAACCGGCTATCGCAACCCGAATACGTGCCTGCTCCTACGACCGGGCGGGCCTGGGTTTCAGCGATGGCTCAAGCCGCCCGAGCACGGCGAGCAACGCCGCCGACGATCTGCACATCCTGCTGAAGGCTGCGCATATCGCCCCGCCCTACGTGCTGGTAGGCCACTCGGCTGCGGGCATGTACATCCGCGTGTATGCCGACCGCTATCCCGATGAGGTGGTCGGTATGGTCTCGGTCGAGGGTTCGCATGAAGACCAGTGGACGCGAGGGTGGGCCATCGGCGCACCAGGACAACAGGCAAAATGGGACAGTTTCCTGAAGGAATACGGCAGCTGCGTGGACGAGGCGAAACATGGTCTCGCGGCAGGCACGCCGGCTTACAGGAAATGTGTCGGCGGCCCCGATCCCCGCTTCAGTCCGGCCATCAACGAAGCACAGTTGCGGTACGCATCAACCGTGCGCTGGCAAGCCGCCATCGCTTCCGAACGCCAGTCCGTGGCCTATGCCAGCGCCGACCAGACCCGGGCCACGCGCAAGCACTACGGCGACATGCCGATCATCGTGCTGACCCACTCCCCTTATCCGAAAGCGCCGGACGAGACCCAGGAGGAGCGAAACCAGCGCACGCTGCTATGGGAATCGCTGCACCTCGACGTGGCCGCCATGTCATCCCGGGGCGTGAACGAGATCGTGCCGAACTCGGGGCACTACATCCAGTACGACCAGCCACAGGTCGTGATCGATGCAGTGAATCAGGCGGTAGCCATCGCCCGGGACCAAGCCGCGAAACAGTGAAGCAGGTGATTGGCTTCACAGCAGGCGCCCGGTCCGATGCACTGGAGGTCGTCACCATGTCGAACCGCAACGGCGCGTTGCGTAGCTCTCCACCCAGGATGATTTCGCCTGCGCCGCTCCAACCCCTTAGCCGGACCCGAGTTCGCGCTGGCTGACGGCGATCGCACCGATTTCATCGCGCGTTGAACCGTCGCCAGCCATCGTAGGGTTTTCGACCACGACGGAGCAGCCATGAAAAACGACGCACCGAAGTCCACCGACCTGCACAAGCTGGGCGAGCTCATCGACGACATCGAGGTGGCGATGCTGACCACGCGCGCCGCGGACGGCTCGATGGTGAGCCGCCCGCTGCAGACGCTGAAGCTGGACGCGAACGGCGAGCTGATCTTTTTCACCGCCGCCAGCAGTCACAAGGTGGCGGAGCTGACCGACGACCATGGCGTCAACCTTGCCTATGCCCATCCAGGCGAACAGCGCTACGTGTCCGTGCGCGGCCGCGCCCGCATGGATCGTGATGACGACACCATCAACGAGCTATGGTCGCCCGTGCAGAAGGTATTTTTCCCCGACGGCAAGGACGACCCGGACCTGATGGTGCTGCGTGTGAAAGTGCGTGACGCCAGCTATTGGGAAGCGGGCAATGCTGTCGAGCGGGTGCTCGACATGGCGCGCAGCATGCTGGGGGACTCGCCCGCCGATATCGGCGAGCATGGCCATCTGAAAGGCTGAAGGGCGGCCTGCGGCTGCTTGAAAGGCAAAGCCCGCCAGCGCCGTCTTCGCGGCAATGGCGGGCCGTCCGCACACGTTATGCGCGGCTTTGCGGATGCCGCACCTGACCTTCCCCGCGCACCACGAAACGTTCGATGGTGAGCGACTCCGCACCCATCGGGCCGTAGGCGTGCAGGCGCGTGGTGGAGATGCCGATCTCCGAACCCAGCCCCAGCTCGCCGCCGTCGGAGAAGCGCGAGGAAGCGTTCACCATCACCACCGCACTGCGCAGCGCGTGCACGAATGCGTCGGCGGTGGCCTGGTCGGCGGTGGCGATGACTTCGGTGTGATCGGAGCCGTAGCGACGGATGTGGGCGATGGCATCGTCGGCGCTATCCACCACGCGGATGGCCAGGATCAGGTCGAGGAATTCGGCGGCGTAGTCGTCCTCGCTGGCGACCGCCATGTCCGGCACCTGTTCGCGGCTGCGTTCGTCACCGCGCAGCTCGACACCGCGCTGGCGCAGCGCTGCCGCGGCCTTCGGCAGGAATTCGGCGGCCACATCACGATGTACCAGCAGCGTCTCAAGCGCGTTGCACACACCGGGTCGCGAGGTCTTGCCGTCGATCAGCAGATCCAGCGCGAGCGCGAGGTCGGCCGCCTTGTCCACGTAGAGATGGCAGACGCCCTTGTAGTGCTTGATCACCGGCACACGCGCGTGTTCGGTGACGAAGCGGATCAGGCCTTCGCCGCCGCGCGGGATGGCCAGGTCGATGATGTCGGCCAATTGCAGCAGCTCGACCATCGTCTCGCGGCGCAGGTCCTCGACCAGGGTGACGGCCGCGGCGGGAATGCCGTGCTTCTGCAACGCGGCATGCAGCGCCGCGGCGATGGCGGTGTTCGAATGCAGCGCCTCGGAGCCACCGCGCAGGATCACCGCATTGCCGGCCTTCAGGCACAGCGCAGCGGCATCGGCGGTGACGTTGGGGCGTGCCTCGTAGATCATCGTGATCACGCCCAGCGGGATGCGCACGCGCTCGATCGCCAGCCCGTTGGGCAGTTGATCGCGCCGCGTCACCTGGCCCACGGGATCAGGCAGGTCGGCCACCTCGCGCACGGCGTTGGCGATGGTCGCGACGCGCCCAGCATCCAGACGCAGCCGGTCGAGCATCGCGCCCTGCACGCCCTTGGCTGCAGCCTGCGCCATGTCCTTTTCGTTGGCGGCAAGGATGGTATCGGTCTGGCTGTCGACCGCCTGCGCCATGTCCAGCAGCAACAGGCGCCGGGCATTGTTGTCGAGCGCCGCGATGGCGGTGGCGGCGTCGCGGCAGGCCAGGGCCTGGGTACGGATGTCGCTCATGCGTATTCTCCTGTCAGCAACCCGGTGTCGCCCAGCGTGGCCAGGTCGTCGCGATGGACGACGTTTTCGCCGTAGCTGTAACCGAGCCGGTCGCCGATGTCGCGGGTGTGGGTTCGTGCGATGCGGTTGATTTCCGCCGCGCCATATTGGGCAATGCCGCGTGCGATGACGTGCAGCATGCCAGCATCGCCGTCCGTGACGATTTCGACCATGTCGCCACGCTGGAACATGCCGTCCGCACGAATGATGCCCATGGGCAGCAACGATGCCCCCTCGTGCGCGATGGCGTGCGCGGCGCCGGCATCGACATGGATATGGCCCGTCACCGCCGGCATGTGCCGCAGCCAGTATTTGCGCGCATGCAGCCGGGTGGCGCTGGTATGCAGCAGCGTGCCGCGCAGTTGGCCACGCGCAAGCAGGCTCACCACTTCGCTGTCGCGGCCGTTGAACAGCACGGTCTGGATCCCCGCGGTCGCGGCTTTCTCCGCCGCCTCCAGCTTGGTACGCATGCCGCCCGTACCCACGGACGATCCGGCGCAGCCTGCCATCGCCATGATTTCGGTAGTGAGTTCGAGCACTTCGTTGACCGGCTCGGCATCGAGATTCGTGCGCGGATCGGCCGTATACAGGCCATCGATATCGGTGGCGATCAGCAGCAGGTCGGCGTCGACCAGTGCCGCCACAATGGCCGCGAGATTGTCGTTGTCGCCCAGGGTGAGCTCGTCGATGGCGACGGTATCGTTCTCGTTCACCACCGGCATGATCTTGTAGTTGAGCAGCTCGCTCAGTGTGGCGCGTGCGTTGAGGTAGCGGCGCCGGTCGCGCAGGTCGTCATGGGTCAGCAGCACCTGCGCCAGCGGATGGTCGAACAGGCGTTGCCACAACGCCACGGTCTGCGTCTGGCCCAGCGCCGCCATGGCCTGGCGGGCGGCGTTGCTGGTGTCTTCGTGGGAATGGTCGCGCAGCATCAGGCGGCCGGCGGCGACGGCGCCCGACGACACCAGCACGATCTCGCGACCGTCGGCGTGGCAGGCTGAAATGAATTGTGCAAGGCCCAGGGCGTAGCGCGTACTGAGTCCGCCAGTGTCGGCGGCGAGCAGGCTGCTGCCCACTTTCAATACGGCGCGCCGCCATGGCGGCAGGGTTTGTGGTGTGAATGGTCGTGTCTGGGTCATCGTCCTCTACAGGTGGCCAAGGGAAATCCAACGTCGTGAATCCGTCATTTTAACCGATGCCCGCCGAAGGGTCGGCGGAGTGGCTTCCAGCTAGCGTTGCGGCAACGCATCGCCGGTGGCATCGGTCAGGGTCGCCATGTCGTCGCGATGCACCACCTCGTCGCCATAGCTGTAGCCGAGCACGGTCTCGATCTCGCGGCTGTGCCGGCCGGCCAGGCGCCGCACCTCGGCGGCCGAGTACTGGCTCAACCCACGCGCCACCGATTGGCCCTCGATGTCGAGAATCTCGACCAGGTCGCCACGATGAAACTCGCCCTCGGCACCGGTCATGCCGCCGGGCAGCAGCGAGGCGTGGCCGCCGGCCAGCGCACGTGCCGCGCCTGCGTCGATGCGGATGCTGCCGGGTGCGGCGGGCGCATGACGCAACCAGTGCTTGCGCGCATGCATCCGCGTGTTGGCCGCCGCCACCAGGGTACCGTGCAACACGCCATGCTGCAGCGCCTCGACCGTGGCGGCGTCGCGACCGCTGAACAACGCGGTGGGAATGCCGGCAGTCGCCGCACGCGCCGCCGCCTGCAACTTGGTGCGCATGCCGCCGGTGCCGACCTTGCTGCCGCTGCCGCCGGCCATCGCCATGATCTGCGGGGTCAGGGCGGGAATCTGCGCGAACGGCACGGCGTCGGGATGATGCCGGGGATCGGCGCTGTACAGCGCATCGACGTCGGACGCGATCAGCAGCAGGTCGGCATCGACCAGGGTGGCCACGATGGCGGCCAGGTTGTCGTTGTCGCCCAGCTTCAACTCATCCACCGATACGGTGTCGTTCTCGTTGATCACCGGCAACACGTCCAGCGCCAGCAGTTCGCGCAAGGTGGCACGCGCGTTGAGATAGCGGCGGCGATTGCGCACGTCGTCGTGGGTCAGCAGCACCTGGGCCACCGATTGCGACGCCAGCGATTGCCACAACGCGATCATCGGCGCCTGCCCCAGCGCCGCCAGCGCCTGCCGCGCGGCGATGTCCGGGCCCGCGCCCGATTTCGCCCGCAACATGGCACGCCCGGCCGCGACCGCGCCTGACGACACCAGCACCACCTGACGACCCGCGCGATGGCTGGCCGCCATGAAATCCGCCAGCGCGGCCGCGTACTGCGGCGTAAGCCCGCCGCCATCGGCCGCCAGCAGGTTGCTGCCGACTTTCAGCACGGCCCGCTTCCACGCGGGCAGCGGCTGGGCGGGCAAGGTGCGGGTCGCCGGGTTCATCGCTCGCTTCCAGACAGGACAAACGAGACGGGGAAGGCAAACACGTGACTAATTGAATGGACGTCTGGACGTCCACAAGATTGCCTTCGCACGCAAGGCAACGCATTTGCCGGATTGACTGTGGACATCTCCCCTACCCTCTCCATGTCGATCGTGGTCAGCCGCGTATGGCGTCGAGGCGCTGCTGCACCTGGTCCAGCTTCAGGTCATGACCGGCACCGGGCGAGACGCGCGCTTCCAGACTGGCCTCGGGCGTGCGCCCGGCACCGGCCGCGCTGGCGGCTTCGGCGGCGGCGCGATAGGCATCGCGGAACGGCACGCCGGCCGCCGCCTGCTCGATCGCCACGTCGGTGGCATACATCGACGGCTCGATCGCCGCGCGCATGGCCGGCTCGTTCCACTGGAAACGCGCCAGCAGATCGGGCACCAGCTCCAGCGCCGACAAACCGTGCGTCACGCCATGGAACAGCGAGCCCTTGGAAAACTGCAGGTCGCGCTGATAACCCGAAGGCAGCGACAGCAATTGCTCGATCTCGCAGCGCGCCGCCGCCACGCTGGCATAGCTGGCGCGCAGCAATTCGATCACGTCCGGATTGCGCTTGTTCGGCATGATCGAGCTGCCGGTGGTGTACTCGGCCGGCAGTTTCACGAAATTGAACTCAGCGGTGGTGAACAGCGACAGATCCCACGCCATGCGGCGCAGATCCAGCAGCGCGCTGGCGATCGCTTCCAGCACCGCCATCTCGAATTTTCCGCGCGACAGCTGCGCGTAGACCGGCGACACCTGCATGCGGGCGAAACCCAGCGCCTGCGTCGTGTGCGCGCGGTCCAGCGGAAGGTTGACGCCATAGCCGGCGGCGGTGCCAAGCGGGTTGGCGTCGATCCACACGGCGGTCTGCTGCGCGCGCAGGGCATTGTCGGTGAAGCCCTCGGCAAAACCGGCGAACCACATCGCGGTGGACGACACTACGGCGCGCTGCAGGTGCGTATAGCCCGGCAGCGGCAACGCCGCTTCCGCCGCACGATCCAGGCAGACCTGGGCGATGTCGTGGCACAGGGTCTGCAGCGTGGCCAGCTTTTCCTTCAGCCAAAGCCGAGTGGCCACCAGGATCTGGTCGTTGCGGCTGCGCCCGGTGTGCACGCGACGACCGGCGTCGCCGAGCCGCTCGGTAAGCCGCGCCTCGATCGCCGAATGGCCGTCTTCATGACGCTCGTCCAGCACGAACGCGCCGCTGCGGAAATCCTCGGCCAATGCATCCAGCTCGCGCTTCAGCGCGGCGGCCTCGTCCGCACCGATTACCCCAATGTTCGCCAGGCCTTCCACATGCGCCTTGCTGGCGGTGATGTCGTGCAGGAAAAACTCGCGGTCCAGCAGCACGTCGTTGCCGGCCAGGAACTGCATGATCTTCGCATCGATCTTGATGCCGTCTTTTTGCCACAGGGGTTGGGTCATGGTGCTGTCCTGGAAGCTCGGTGGGCGGTGATCTGTGGGAGCGGCTTCAGCCGCGATGCTTTTCGTCCTGCGCCAACCGCCAAAAAGCGATCGCGGCTGAAGCCGCTCCCACACAGGCGTCATCTCATACGGGAATGGCGGTGTACTCGTCCACGCCGATGGCGCGGTTGATGTTCTGCATCGCCTGGGTGGCGGCGCCTTTGAGCAGGTTGTCCAGCGTGGCCACCACCACCACCCGCTTGCCGTCGGCCGATACCGCGAAGCCGCCGACCTCGGCGCGATGGCTGTGGGCGATGCGGCTTACCCACGGCGCTTCGTCGGTGACATCCACCAGCTTTTCGCCGTCGTAGGCGGCATGGAAACGCGCCAGCACGTCTTCGCGCTTCAACGAGCGCGACAGATACAGGTTGGTGGTGACGGTGAGACCGCGGAAATGGGGCGCCACGTGCGGCATGAATTCCACCGGCAGACCGAGGTGGCGGCTGGCCTCCTTCTCGTGCATGTGGCCCGTGAGCGCGTACGGCATCAGGTTGTCGCGCAGCTTTTCCGGATCGTTCTTGTCCGACGGCGTGGTGCCGGCGCCGGAGTAACCCGACACGCCAAAGCACACCGGCGGCGCGGCCAGCAGATCCTTCAGCGGCGTCACCGAGAGCTCGATGGCCGTGGCATAGCAACCGGGGTTGCTGATGCGCTTTTCGCCGCGCCAGCGATCGCGGGTCAACTCGGGCAGGCCGTAGTACCAACGGTCATCGAAACGGTAATCGGCGGACAGGTCGAGCACCAGCGTATCGGGCCGGCTGGCCTCGATCGCGGCCACGTACGGCGCCGCCTTGCCATTGGGCAGCGCCAGAATCACCACGTCGGCCATCTGCGCCGCCACGGCGTCGGCGTCGAGGCTGGCGTAGCGCAATTCACCGGCAAAGCCCTCGACGTGATCGGCCACGCGCTCGCCATCGAGTTCGCGTGAGGAGACAAAAACCAGCTCAAGCGCGGGATGCGCCGCGATCAAGCGGATCAACTCGACGCCGGTATGCCCGCGCGCACCCACGATGCCGATAGTCTTGTTTTGCGTGCTCATGATTCCCGATCCAGCAAGGTGGGCTGCCGCGCCGCGCACAGGGCGACGCAGCGACCGATGTCATCGAAGTTTTCCAACCCGTACCAGAACACCTTCCAGCGCTCCTGCTTGAGGCTGCCATCGGACTCGGCGTAATAGAACGGGTTGACCGCGTTGCCGTGACGCGATCGCCAGAACAACCGCGGATGCTGCTCGCGCATCACCTGCCACACGGCACGGCCCAGACCTTCGCCCTGCGCGTCGTCGAGCACCGCGAACTTGTCGAGGTAAGGCAGGTCGCCTTCATTGATCAGGATCATCGCCGCGCGATAGTTCTCGCTGACGTAGACGCAACACGGCTGGGTCCGCTCGAAATAGTCGTCCACCAGGGTCCGCCCGAAACTCGATTCGATCAGCGCGCGCAGACGGTCCAGGTCGATGCCCTGCCACGAGTCGTACTTCAGCACCCGCTCGCCGCGACGCACCAGCGTGCCGGAGCCTTTGTGGGTGAACAGCTCCTTGGCCAGTTCGGACGGCCGGGTGATCGACACCGACGAGGTCAGCGGCAGGTCGGACAGCAGGTCGGCGATCTGCTCGATCTTCAGGCGCATGCCGCCGTTGATCCACGGCTGCGCCATCAGGTGCTCGTACTCGGTGCTGAGGTTGATCGAATCGATCACCTTGCCCTTCTCGTCCAGCAAGCCGCCGGTACCGGTGAGAAACACGATCTTGTACGGCTGCAGCACGCGCACCAGTTCGTTGGCGGCGAAGTCGGCGTTGATGTTGAGGATCTGCCCGCTCGGCGTTTCGCCGAGACTGGCGATCACCGGGATCGAGCCGGCGCGCAGGCTGGCATCGATCGGCGCCAGGTTGATGCTGTCCACCTTGCCGACCAGGCCGTATACGGACTGATCCAGGTAGCTGGAGGCGAATACGCCCGATGGCACCGAGGTGGCACGCGCATCCATGCTCTGCAGCGCTTCCACCAGGCGCAGGTTCTGCGCCTGGAACACCTTGCGCACGATCGCCAGCGCCTCGGGCGAGGTCACCCGCAGGCCGTTGACGGTTTCCTTGACGATGCCGGCGGCGGCCAACTCCTCGTCCAGTTGCGGGCCGGCGCCGTGCAGCACGATCGGCGTCAGGCCCACCTGCTGCAGGAAGGTCAGCGACGAGGTCAGCGCGGACAGGTCGTCGCGCAACACTGCGCCGCCGACTTTCACCACGGCAAAGCGCTTGGCGTCCAGCTGCGAGAAGCGTTTCAGGTACTGCTGGATTTCCTTCGCGCTGCCCATGCTCGAGAGCAGGCGCACGATGGTCTGACGAGTGCTTTTGTTATGCATTTCCACGATCGACGATCCGGTAGATGGTTTCTGCGTACTGCTGCAATTGGTCCAGCGCCACCCATTCGTCGGCGCTGTGCGCCTGGGCGATGTCGCCGGGGCCGTAGACGAAGGCGGTGTAGCCGGCGGCGGAGAACAGCGCCGCTTCGGTCCAGAAGTCCACCGCGTTGCCCACCGGGATACCCAACTCGTCGGCCAGGTCGCGCGCACGGAGGCGTCGCTCCTCGGCCCGCGCCGTGTCGCCCGCCGGCAGCGACGGGCCGCGGAAGGTTTCCTCGAAGTGCGCGGGCGCCGGTTCGGCCAGGGCGCGAAAGCTGTCCAGCAGTCCATCGGGTTGCATCGTGGGCAACGGCCGCATGCCGAAGCGCAGCTCGGCGCTGGGCGCAATCATGTTGGCCTTGATGCCGCCTTCGATGCGGCCGATGTTGAAGCGCAGGCCGGTGAGGCCACCGAAACGCTCATGCGATTGCGCGTCCACGAAATCCAGTGCGGCATCACCCCAACGCACCGCCTGGTGCAGCGCGCTGTCGCTGGCTTTCTGCTCGCCCGAGGCGTGACCGGCATGGCCGGCGAAGCGCATCAGCACCGACTGGATGCCGCGATGGGCCAGCACGGCTTCGCCCTTGGTCGGCTCGGCAATGATGATTGCCTGATAGCTCCCCTCTCCCACGGGGAGAGGGGGGAAAGCACGGAGAAACCCGGCGATGCAGCGCGGATCGTTGGCTTCCTCGTCAGTGGAAAACAGCAGCGCCATGTCGCCATCGCTGGCATTGGCCGCCCCCAGCAACGCGGCCGCCGCACCCTTGATGTCGCAGGCACCGAGGCCGATAGCGCGATCCGACGTGACACGCAGCGCATGCGGATCGGCCGTCCACGCCGGCGAATCGGGCACCGTATCCAGATGCACGTTGAACAGGTATTTCGGCGTGCCGCGCACGGCATGCAGGCTCACCGCGCCGGCGCCGTGATCGGTCACGGTCACGTCGAAGCCGGGCAACTGCGCACGCAGGTAATCGAAGATACCGCCGGTGTCGATCGCCCGCGGCGGGTTGCGCGTGTCGAAAGCAACCAGTGCCTTCAGGTGCGCCAGCGTCGCCTCGAGCAGCTTTTCGCTCTTGACCATTCCCGATTCCCTATTCTCCATTCCCGGTCCTGTTGACCTCGGCCCACAGCGTAGAGCTCATCCCGAACAGCTTGATGAAGCCCTCCGCCTCTGCCACGCCCCAGTCGGCCGACTGCGCGTAGGTGGCGCCCTTGGCATTGAGGATGTGCTTCGATTCGATCGCCACCGCGCTGACCACGCCGCCATGCGTCTCCAGCGTCACTTCACCGTTGACGGTGGACTGGCTGGACGCCAGGAACGCTTCCAGGTCGGTCTTGATCGGGTCGTGGAAGAAACCCTCGTACACCACCTCCACCCACTTGCGCGCCACGTCGGGCTTGAAGCGGTTCTGCTGCTTGCTGAGTACGGCTTCTTCCAGCGCGCGGTGCGCGGTCAACAGCGAAATCAGGCCGGGGGCCTCATAGATGATGCGGCCCTTCAGGCCGATGGTGGTGTCGCCGGTGTAGAGGCCGCGACCCACGCCATAGGGCGCGAACAGGCTGTTCAATTTCGCCAGCAACTTGTGGCCGGCGATCTTTTCGCCATCCAGCGACACGGCTTCACCATGCTCGAAGCCGATCTTCACCTGCAGCGGTTTGGACGGCCATTCGGCGCGCGGCTTGCACCAGCCCACCGCACCTGCACCCGGCGCCTGCCACTTGTCGATCTCGCCGCCGGACATGGTCAGGCCCAGCAGGTTTTCGTTGATGGTGTAGGCCTGCTGCTTGGCGCGCACGCCGAAACCGCGCTCTTCCAGGAACGCCTGCTCGTAGGCGCGCGTCTGCGTGTGTTCCTTCTGGATCTCGCGGATCGGCGCCACGATCTCGTAGTCACCCAGCGATTTCACCGCCAGATCGAAACGCACCTGGTCGTTGCCCATGCCGGTGCAGCCGTGCGCGATGGCGCGCGTACCCAACTCGGCGGCGCGCTTCAGCGCAGCCTCCACGATCAGGTAACGGTCGGACACCAGCAACGGGTACTGGCCCTGATAGCCCTCGCCTGCCCACACGAACGGCTTGACGAAGCCGCTCCAGATCGCGGGACCACCATCGATGGTGACGTGGCTGGCCACACCCAGCTCCTTCGCGCGGTTCTCGATAAAGGCGCGCTCCTCGGCATCCACGCCGCCGGTGTCGGCAAACACGGTGTGCACGGCCCAGCCGCGCTCCTTGAGGTAAGGCACGCAGAAGCTGGTGTCGAGGCCACCGGAGAAGGCAAGGACGATGTCCTTGGTGCCGGGATTTGCAGAAGCGGATTGAGGCGACATGGAAGTTCTCGATGTGAATGGAAGTGTTCGATACGGAAGTTCTGACGTTGGCTTTTACGAATCCCCAATCCCCAATCCCGAATCCCCGCCCACGACGGTGCGCGGTTCACAGCGCACGGGGAAATTCACGGAATTGGCAATGAAGCAGGCGTGGTGGGCAGCCTCGTGAGCCGCTTCGGCCTTGGCCGGATCGCTGGCGGCGCTGATCGTGACGGTCGGGCGCAACACCACTTCGACGAAACGGCCGCCATCCCCGTCCATGGCCATGCTGCCCTCAGCCGCATCGACATAGCCCGTCACCACCACCCCTGCCACCGTCGCCATGTGCAGGTACGACAGCATGTGACAGGTCGACAAGGCGGTGACCAGCATGTCCTCGGGATTGTGCCTGGCGGCGTCACCCCGGAAGCTGGGATCGGACGACCCGGCCAGCGTCGGCTTGCCCTCGATGCGGATGACGTGGTCACGGCTGTAGTTGCGGTAACCGTCCGTGCCGCTACCGAGGTTGCCGGTCCATTCCACGTCGACGCGATAGTGATGCTGATGGTTCACGATGCGGATTCCTCGCGTTGGCTCATCATGGCGGCCAGTTCCACGTCGCCATCGCCGTCGCGCTGACGCAGGCCGGCGATCACCCCTTCGCGGTTGCGTGCAGGATGGTTCTGGCTGAGCTTGAACTTGCCCTCGATGCGTTCGACCGTGACTTCGATACCGACGATCGCGCCCAGCAATTTCTCGACGTGATCCTCGGGCGCATCGCTGATTTTCCATGGCCGGAGCTGGCCGGATTCGTGGTGATCGGTGAGCGCTTCCAGTTGCGCGCGGACCCATGCCGCGTCGTCGACCACGCGCAGCCGGCCGTGCACATGCACCACGGTGTAGTTCCAGGTTGGCACTTCGCGCCCGGTCTCGTGCTTGCTCGGGTACCAGTTCGGGCTGATGTAGCCCTGCGGCCCCTGGAACACCACCAGCGCCTGGGCGCCATCCATCGCCACCAACTCGTTGCCACGGGCGACATGCGCCTGCAGCGCGTCGCCGTTCCATTCGAACGGCAGATGGTTCGCCGCCAGCCCGCCCTGCGCCTGCACGACCACGGTGGCGAACGGATACGCACGAACCAGGTCGTGCAGAACCTCTCGGCGTGTTTCGCGAAATGACGTGGGCACGTACATGGCGTTTGGCTCAGCCCTGGCCGATCAGCGAGGCCATGACCGCCTTCTGCACGTGCAGGCGATTCTCGGCTTCATCGATGGCGATGCATGCGGGCGAGTCCATCACCCCGTCGGTAGCCTTGATGTTCCGCCGCAACGGCAGGCAATGGCTGAACAGGCCGTTGTTGGTCAGCGCCATCTTCGCTTCGTCGACGATGAAGTGCTTGTTGGCCTCGCGGATGGGCTTTTCCTGTTCCCAGCGACCGAAGTAAGGCAATGCGCCCCAGCTCTTGGCGTAGACCACGTCGGCGCCGCTGTAGGCCTCTTCGATGTTGTGGCTGACCTTGAGCGAGCCGCCGTTCTGCTCTGCGTTCAGACGTCCATACGCCATGTAGCGCTCGTCCAGCACGTAATCCGGCGTGGGGCACAGCAGCGTGACGTCCATGCCCATCTTGGTGGCGATCAGCAAGGCGGAGTTCGCCACGGCGGTATTCAGCGGCTTGGGATGGTAGGTCCAGGTCAGTACGTACTTCTTGTTCTGCAGGCTGCCCAGGTGTTCCTTCAGCGCCAGCGCATGCGCCAGCTCCTGGCAGGGATGGGTGATCGTTTCCATGTTGATCACCGGCACCGTGGCGTACTGCGCGAACGCCTTGATCACGGTGTCCTGGCGGTCCACCGCCCAGTCCTGGAACTTGGGAAACGCGCGCACGGCGATCAGGTCGACATAGCGCGAAAGCACGCGCGCCACTTCGGCGATGTGCTCCTCGGTGTCACCATCCATCACGCTGCCGACTTCGAACTCGATCGGCCACGCATCCTTGCCCGGCTGCAACACCACGGCATGTCCGCCCAACTGGAACGCACCCAGCTCGAAACTGGTGCGCGTGCGCATCGAGGGGTTGAAGAACAGCAGCGCGATCGACTTGCCGGCCATTTGCCGCCCGCCGGGCGAGCGCTTGAATTCGGCGGCTTGGGTCAGCAACGCGTCGATCTCGGCGCGGCTGTAATCCTGCGTGGTCAGGAAATGTCGAGGTGCCATGGGGCGATACCTTGAGTGAGAGTCAGCCAATAGATACGTGTGAAACCAATTCCGAAAACGCAAAAACCCGGCACGAGGGCCGGGCTTTTTCGTCTATCCGCATAGTTAACGTGCGCGACTGCCTACCCGGCCGAAAGTCGGTACCGCGGTCGGCGCGCGCGCGACGTCATGCCAGCGGCCATGCGGGCGCTGGTGAGGACGTTGGCGGTATAGACGGCTATGGACATGCGCGTAAATCGGTGATCGGCGTTGAACACGAACACGCATGATGGCGGGAATTTCGCTGCCTTGCAACAAAAATCTGCCTCGCCGGCGCGCCCCCTGCAAACGAATACGCCGCCCGTAGGCGGCGTGTTCCGGTGAGGCCAGCCAGGGGTCAGTCGGCCGGTTGCACGTTCACCCTGACCCGGAGTCGTTCGCCCGGATCGTAGTTGAGCCGCGACACGTAGACCTCACCCCGATACTTATATTCGACATCGTAGCCGACGATACGGCGTTGCTCGCTGACCGTGCTGACCTGCCGGCACTGCGTCTGCGTGGTTTCATACGAACCGCCATGGTTGGACGCACGATTGCCCACCGCGCCGCCCGCCACCGCGCCCGCCACGGTTGCCGCGCGGCGACCGTCGCCCTTGCCCACGGTGTTGCCCAGCACGCCACCGACGACGGCGCCGAGGATCGTGCCCGCGGTGCTGTTGCCGCGCTCCTGATGCACGACTTGCTGGTCGTAGCACTCCTGCCGCGGCACTTCGGTCTGGGTGATGGCCGACACCGGATCGACACGCAACACGTCGGCCCAGCCGTAATGCGTGTTGTCGTCGCCATTGGCGTAGCGCCCGTCCTGGGCCTGGACGCCCGTCGTCGCCAAGGCCAGCAACAGCATGGGAAACAGCAACTTGGTCATTACGAACTCCGATCAATAAGCACTGCAAGGATTGCGGTTGCTCCGCCATTGCAACAAATTCACGCTGAATAAACGCTTAGAATCAGCGGGTTCCGCCTGCCCCGCTTACACCTTGTTAAGATGCCGGGCTGTCGTAAAACGCCAGCACGCTTGTTCTCCATCGCGGATGCTCCAACCCATGCCGATTTCGCTCTACAACGGCCTCACCCGCCGGCTCGAACCCTTTGTTCCGCTCGACCCGAAACGGGTGACCATGTATGTGTGCGGCCCCACCGTCTACAACTTCGTGCACATCGGCAATGCGCGCCCGCCGGTGGTGTTCGATGTGCTGGCGCGGCTGCTGCGGCGGCATTATCCGCAGGTGGTGTACGCCCGCAACATCACCGACGTCGACGACAAGATCAATGCCGCCGCGCAGCAGCAGGGCGTGCCGATCACGACCATCACCGACCGCTTCGCGCAGGCGTTCCGCGACGACATGGCCGGCCTGGGCGTGGCGCCGCCGGACATCGAACCGCACGCCACCGCGCATATCGGCGAGATCGTGGCGATGATCGGGCAACTGCTCGCCGGTGGTCACGCGTATGCCGCCGAAGGCCACGTGCTGTTCGATGTGGGCAGCTACCCGGCGTACGGCGAGCTGTCCGGCCGTGACACCGAGGAATTGATCGCCGGCGCGCGGGTGGACGTGGCGCCCTACAAGAAGAGCCCGGGCGATTTCGTGCTGTGGAAGCCGTCCACCCCCGAGCTGCCCGGCTGGGACAGCCCGTGGGGCCGCGGCCGCCCCGGCTGGCATATCGAATGCTCGGCGATGAGCGCCGCCCATCTGGGCGAAACCATCGATATCCACGCTGGTGGCATCGACCTGCAGTTTCCACATCACGAAAACGAGATCGCCCAATCCACCTGCGCGCATGGCGGCAAGACATTTGCCCGTTACTGGCTGCACAACGGCATGCTCACCTTCGGCGGCCGCAAGATGTCCAAGTCGCTGGGCAACGTGCTGCTGGTGCACGAGCTCCTGCAGCAGCATCCGGCCGAGGCGCTGCGCCTGATGTTGCTGCGCGGCCATTACCGCCAGCCGCTGGACTGGTCCGACGACGCCATCCAGCAGGCGGTGAACACGCTCGATGGCTGGTACCGCGTACTGCGTGACCTGGCCGACATCGAACTGCCCCCGGGCGCGCTGCCGGTTCCGCCCGCCGTCGAGGCCGCGCTGTGCGATGACCTCAATACGCCACAGGCGCTGGCGGAACTGTCGCAACTGGCCGATGCCGCGCGACAGGCGGGCACCGCCGCGGCCAAGGCTGAGCTGCTCGGTGGTGGCGCCTTGCTTGGCCTGCTGCAGCAGGTGCCCGAAGCGTGGTTCCAGCGCGGCGGGGAGGCGATCGACGCCGCCCACGTCGAAGACCTGTTGCAGCAGCGTCGCGACGCCCGCGCCGCGCGCGACTTCGCCCGCGCCGACGCCATCCGCGACGAGCTGGACGGGCTGGGCATCGTGATCGAGGACAGCGCCCAGGGCACCCGCTGGAGCGTCAAGTGAGGGTTGTGGATGCGCCGCTGAACCGAGCGCATCCCCTCGCCTCCATCCGTTGCGCGATAATGAGCCGATGAATACGCAAACCAGCGCCGAAGAGGCGCAGCAGGAAATCGCCGAGGAATTCGCCTATTTCGGCGACTGGACCGAGCGTTACCAATACCTGATCGACCTGGGCAAGCAACTGCCGCCGTTTCCGGAAGAGCACAAATCCGAGGACTACCGCGTGCTCGGTTGCCAGTCGATGGTCTGGCTGGTTCCCAGCGGTGACGCCCAGTGCATGCATTTCGAGGCGACCAGCGATTCGGCCATTGTTTCCGGCCTGATCGCGCTGGTGCTGCGTGTGTACTCCGACCGCCCGGCACGGGACATCGTGGATACCGAGCCCACCTTCATCGGCACCATCGGCCTGGCCAAGCACCTCTCGCCCACCCGCTCGAACGGGCTGGCATCGATGCTGGCGAAATTGAAGGGCTACGCCGCGCAGGCGCTGGCCTAACCACACGCCGGCAACTGCGCATCGAGCGCACTCGTCGCGCACGCGCCGGCAACGAAAAAGCCCCGCTTGAAGCGGGGCTTTTTCGTGGTCAATGAACCAGAGCCATCAATCGCCCATCTGCTTCTGCAGATGTTCGCGGCGCTCCTGCGCATCGAGCGACAAGGTGGCGATCGGACGGGCATCGAGCCGGTCCACGCCGATTTCCTCGTCGGTCTCCTCGCAGAAACCGTAGCTGCCTTCCTCGATCCGGCGCAGCGCCTTGTCGATCTTGGAAATCAGCTTGCGGTAACGGTCACGGGTGCGCAGTTCCAGCGAGTTTTCGGTTTCGCGGGTGGCGCGCTCGGCCTCGTCGCCGACATCGCGCACTTCTTCGCGCAGGTTGTCCATGGTCTGACGCGATTCCTCCACCAACTGGTCGCGCCAGTCGCGCAGCTTGTTGCGGAAGTAGGCCAGGTGCTGCGGGTTCATGTACTCCTCGTTGGAGGACGGACGATAACCC
Source organism: Rhodanobacter fulvus Jip2 (assembly GCF_000264315.1). Classification (GTDB taxonomy): domain Bacteria; phylum Pseudomonadota; class Gammaproteobacteria; order Xanthomonadales; family Rhodanobacteraceae; genus Rhodanobacter; species Rhodanobacter fulvus. The sequence goes on along the minus strand of NZ_AJXU01000044.1, from coordinate 69,297 downwards.
TTGGGCAAGGCGATGACGCTGGTGGAAGGCAGCGCATAGCGCCCGTCTTCCCGAGTGACACCGTTTTCAAGCTTTTTTGTAGCCGATTTATTCATTGATGACGAATTTTTATGATTATGGTGAGAGGCATGGTGTGCGGGAGCCGGGGCCTTCCGCGGGGTCACCATGGCGATGGCACTTGCCACCTTGCCTTTGTAGAGCGCGGTGGTGGAAGCCGAAACTGCCTGTTTTTTGGGTGCAGCCACCGGTGCGGGCCGGGGGGGAGCGGATTTGGCCGACACGGCAGTCTTTGCCGTCTTGTCCTTGGTCGGCAGCGGCGCCTTGGGTTTCGAAGCGGGCTTCGAAGCAACCTTCGCCGCGGGTTTTGCCGGTGGTGCAGACTTCTTCGCTACCGGCTTGATGGGGGTTTTCGAAACAGTCGAGTGCTTGGATGCTGGCTTCTGCGCCGACTTCTTTGCGACCGCCGGTTTGACCGGCGCCTTCGCCACAGCTTGCTTCACGGGGGCTTTTTTTGCCACCCCTTTCTTCGGCGCGCTCTTTCCGCTAGACGGTTTGGCAGACGCTTTCGCTGCCGGCTTGGCCACGACTTTCCTGGTCGTCACCGCAACCGGCTTTGCCTTTTTCACGGCCGCCGGTTTGCGTGCCGCAGTGGTCTTTGCAACGGGCTTCGCCGCAGTGACCGGGCGCTTGGCGGTTGCCGATTTCGCCACGGGCCTGGCTTTGCCGCCCTTGCTGGCAGCCACCTTGGGCTTGCCGGCCGACTTGGTCGGAACCTTGTCCTTTTTAACCTTGGCAGCGGTCGAACTACGCGTCGTATTCGCCATATTCCTTCACCGTTTTTGGCCGTGGCGGCCGGGAGTTATAGCCCATGTGCCCTACACCGGCAAGCTCGATTCTGGAATACTCGTGGCACTGAATTCCCCAGCTCGCCGCGGTTACGTCTGTCTTGACCCGATTGATACTGTTGTTGCTCCGTTTCTACAAGCGTTGGCTCAGTCCATTGCTGGGGCCGCGCTGCCGCTTTCATCCCAGTTGCTCTGATTATGCACGGATCGCGGTGACGCGCTTCGGCCCGTGGCGTGGAAGTTTGTTGACCGGCTGGCGCCTGCTGCGCTGCCAGCCGCTGTGCACGGGTGGTGAGGATCCGGTGCCCGAGCATTTCCACCTGGCCCGCTGCCGATCACACGACCACACCGATCCCCGTTGACCGTCAGCCGGGCTGACCGTCACGCGGAGACCTTACCCGAGATCCAGCGACGCCGTCGCTGATCCGCCCCTTCACTGGATCGCGACCGTGGGCTCACCTGACACAACCGGTTCGTGTGCGGAACGCGGCGTGATCAGCAGCGCCAGCAACGTCACCACCGCTGCCGCGGCAAGGTAGTAGCCGACATAGGCCAGGCCGCGCGTCGTCGCCAGCCAGGTGGCGATATACGGCGCCAGCGACGCACCGAAAATACCCGCCATGTTGAACGCCAGCGATGCGCCGGTATAGCGCACCGCGGTGGGAAACATCTGCGCCAACGCCGTGCCCAGCGGGCCGTATGTCAACCCCATCACGCCCAGACCCAGCGAGAGGAACAGAAGAACGCTGGTCATGCTGCCCGCTGTAAACAGCGGTGCGAAACCGATGCCGAAGGCCAGGATCAGCAAGGTGGAAAGCACCATCGCCAGGCGCGCGCCGTAGCGGTCGGCGAAGATCGCCGACAGGGGGATGGTGACGCCGAACAGGATCACCCCGAGCATCTGCAGCAGCAGGAACTCCTCGCGCGAATAACCCAGCCGCGTGGTGGCCCAGCTCAGAGCGAACACCGTCATCAGGTAGAACAATACGAAGGTGGCCAGCGCCGTGAAGGTGCCCGCCAGCAAGGCGCGCGGATGCCGCGCAAGTACGGTCAGCATCGGCATGCGCACGCGCTCATGGCGCGATATCGCGCGGGCGAAGTCGGGCGTCTCGTGCAGCTTCAGCCGCATCCACAAACCGATCACCACCAGCGCCGCACTGCCCAGGAACGGAACGCGCCAGCCCCAGGCGAAGAACGCGGCCTCGCCGATACCCTGGGTCAGCCACAAGAACATGCCCGAAGACAGGAAGAAGCCGATCGGCGCACCGAGCTGCGGAAACATGCCGTACCACGCACGCTTGCCCGGGGGTGCGTTCTCGGTCGCCAGCAACACGGCGCCGCCCCACTCGCCACCCAGCCCCAGACCCTGGCCGAAACGGCACAGCGCCAGCAGCGCGGGCGCAGCCACGCCGATGTCCGCATAGGTGGGCAACAAGCCGATCGTCACGGTGGAAATGCCCATGGTCAGCAAGGCCGCCACCAGGGTTGCCTTGCGCCCGATGCGGTCACCGAAGTGACCGAACACCGCCGAACCGATCGGGCGCGCGAAGAACGCCAGCGCGAACGTGGCCAGCGATTCCAGCGTGGCCGAGGTGGCGTCCGTCGCGGGGAAAAACAGCGTCGGGAAAATCAACACCGCCGCTGTGGCGTAGATGTAGAAATCGAAGAACTCGATCGTGGTGCCGATCAGGCTGGCAAAAAGAATGCGGCGCGGCGAATTGACCGGCACGACTTCGGTGTCACTCATGCCATGGCTCCCCTGTTGGCTGGACAGGTAATTCTGACAGAGCGCAGCCCGCAGCGGCATCATCGCGGCTCATCGCGGATGGCCGTCCATTCGAGGACTCGCTGGTGCGTCAGGCCGCCGGCAACAGACTGCGTTCGCTGGCGATGCGGTAAAGCTCGAGCTCGGAACCGGCACCGAGTTTTCCCATCACGCTGGCCCGATGGATATAGACGGTTTTCTGGCCAATGCCCAGCTCGGCAGCCACCTGTTTGGGCGCGCGCCCGGCGGCAAGCAGCAAAAAGACTTCGCGTTCGCGGGCCGTCAGCCGGTGGATGGGATCAAGCGCGTCGCCGGGACGTTCCGCGCGACGCTTGCGGATATCCGAGCTCAGGAAGCTCTCGCCATTCATCACGGCGCGCAGCCCGGCCACCAGCTCTTCCGGCGCCACGCCCTTGGTCACGTAGCCGCTGGCGCCACGGCGCATGGCTTCGGAAATGTACGGTTCGCCATCGTGCATGCTCAGCACCACGATGCGGGTCTGCGGCGCCACGCTCAGCAGATGCTCGATCAGCGGCAATCCGCTGCCGTCCGGCAACGACAAGTCCAGCGCCACCAGGTCGGGGAGCCACTGGGTTACCGCCTCCACCGCGTCGTCGGCGCAACGGCATTCGGCGATCACGTCCAGATCGGGCTCAAGCTCGATCAGGCGCTTGAACCCTTCGCGGACGATGGCGTGGTCGTCAACCAGAACGATACTGTGCATGACACTACTTTACACACGCGCGTGCGCCACGGCACGACTTCCGCTTCCGCCGGAACCACCACCGCGACATGGCGCCGCACATGTACCATCGCGCCATGCTATCGAAGTCGTTCCTCACGGCATGTCTCGGCCCGGTGCTGGGGCTCGCTTATTTGCTGGCGTGGCTGGCGCTGTGGCCCACGGCGCAGCCATTCTGGATGTTGCCGTACGGGCTGCGATTCGGTGCCCTGCTGCTCGCGCCCATGCGTTATTGGGGCTGGCTCCTGGGCGCGGAATGTGTCGCCTCGTTCGGCATCGTCATGAACCAGGGCGCGCCCGCCGGCTGGAACGGTCTCCTTTTCGGCGAACTGCCGGACATGCTGGTGATGGCCGGCGGCTTGTGGCTGGTGCGCCGGTTCGGCTGGCAGGTCACATTGAATACACCCCAGCAGATGGCGCGGCTGCTGTTGATCGTGCTGGTGCTGGTGGGCGCCACCGCGATCACCGACGCCACGGCGCTTACCACGCTCCATCGTGGCGGCGACCAGATGCTGAGGACACTGGGTGAACAACTGCTCAGCCATTATCTGGCGATTCTCCTGCTGGTCCCCCTGACGGTGATGCTGTTGCGGGACCGACTGGACCGCGGGGCGCTGATCAGCCTGCTGATCGACGGCGTGCTGGTGATGCTGCCCTCGATGGCGATCCTGCTTCTGCTGTCGCGACAGGCCGCTCCCGAGCCGCAATTCGCCCGCGTGCTGTCGCTGGCACCGATCCTGTATTTCGCGTTCCGGCATGGCTGGCGCGGGGCCAGCCTGGCCATGCTGGTCACCAGCGTGGGCATTACCCTGGCCGAGCACCATCTGGGCTACGCGCCCTCGACTGCCTCGGCCTATTTGCTGCTGGCGGTGGCCGGTACCGGCGCCATCATGCTGGGGTCGGCCACCGACGCGTTGCGCGAGAGCAGCGCGTACGTGGCCGAGCAGAACGCTTACATGGGGGCGGTCAATTACCACCTCGACCAGCTCACCGGCCAGCTGCGCAATGCCGCGCGCGGCAACCTGCGCGCCGACGAAAACCAGCGCAGGCACCTGGCCGCCGAACTCCACGACGAACTGGGGCAGAACATCACCGCGATCCAGACCCACGTGAAGCTGGCGGAAGCGCGTCTGCGGCAGGCCGGGCTGGAGGACATCAGCAGCTCGATCAACACCATCCTGGGGCACATGCGGCGAGCCCTGCATCGACTGCTCGACGATTTGCGCCCCGCGGTGCTGGACGAGTTCGGCCTGATGCGCGCGCTTGACGAAGGCCCGATACGCGACTTGCTGACCACCGCGGGCATCGCGTACCACACGGACCTGTACGGCGATCCACGCCAGCTTGACGAGGACATCCGCACGGCGATCTATCGTCTGGCGCAGGAAAGCGCCACCAACGCCGTCAAACACTCCGGCGCCACCGAATTCCGCCTGCGCCTGCGCATCGGCAAACGCCAGGGAGTCGCGCTGGCGCTGCTGGACTTGCGCGACAACGGCACAGGCCTGCCCGCTCGCGTACCGCGTGGCGGACGCGGCCTGCAGGGCATGCGCGACCGGGTGACTTCACTGGGCGGGGATTTCAGGCTGCACCCGCAGCAGCCCGGCGTTCACCTGCGGATCCTGCTGCGAAACAGCACCGGCGGCGCCGACCCCTCCGCGCTGGCGTGAGACGTAGCGGACAAAGAGCCCGCCTGAACCGAATGCCACCGATGTCATTGAGCTTCAAGGCGGATGCAACGGCGCATCGTCGCGTCACCTAGGAATTTTTCCAATATCCGGCCCGTGAAAGCTTCGTTAGTATCGCTCCATCGATGTGGGGGAGCCACCATCGCAAGATGGTGTATCGAAGCAACCGTGGGGACGGGCGCTTCGAGAAAAACGGCAGGATGCCGTTTTTGCCGCGACTTGTGGCGTACTCGATGCCAGCGAGCAATTCGCTGAATCGGAGCTCGACAGGTAACGGAACAACCGCAGGCGGACAGGAGTCCAACTGCGGTTTTTTTTGTGCTTTTTTTGTCCCCTGTCCGGATCTTGCCAGATACCGCCAGACGGCATCAGCGCCCGGCGACCGAAGGCTCAGGCCTTCCCGGCCCGCCGCTTTGGACGCACGTAGAGAACCAGGCTGTGGTCCTCGATGACGTAGCCATGCCGGGCCGCGATTTCGTGCTGCAGCCGCTCGATCTCCTCGCTGACGAACTCAATCACTTTTCCGCTGTCCACATCGATCATGTGGTCATGATGTTTGCCGCGGTCGAGTTCGTAGACAGCCTGGCCGCCCTCGAAATTGTGCTTGACGACGATGCCTGCTGCCTCGAACTGGGTCAGCACGCGGTAAACCGTCGCCAGGCCGATGTCTTCCTGATGGGCCAGCAATTTCTTGTAGACGTCTTCGGCGGTGAGATGATTACCCTCCTCCTCGTCGAAGATCTGCAGGATGCGCATGCGCGGATGGGTGACCTTGAGGCCAACCCGACGCAGCTCCCTGGTTTCCTGTTCCATCACTGACCTCCAGGCGCACAGCGCTACCGAAACGGTAGTGTATCATCCGACACCTTTATGATTGGGACGCACCACGCATGCAAAAGCTGATCTCCCTGCTGGTTTTCACCATGCTGGCGGTCTCCATCGCCGGCTGCCACATCGTCTACACGCCCGATGTGCAACAGGGCAACCTGCTCGACAAGAAGACGGTCGATCAGCTGAAGCCGGGGATGACCAAGCGTCAGGTGATGGTGCTGATGGGCACGCCCTCGGTGGCCACGCCCTTCGAGCAGAGCCGCTGGGATTACGTGTCCACGCAATCGCACCGCGGTGGCCCGATCAAGGTACGCACCCTCACGCTGACCTTCAACAACGACACGCTGGTGCGCACCGAAGGTGACTTCTTCCCGCAGGACGCGGAGAAATTGCTGGAAGACAGCAAGAAGTACCACGCCGACTATCCGGTCAACGAAACCGAGGGCGACAAGAGCGAGAGGCCGAAGCAGGATGACGGCGGTTTCGGCGCGGGCGCCAGCAGCGGCGGAGATAGTGGCAACAACGACGACGGTCAATGACCGCTTGAAGTAGCCCGCCGGGCATGCCATGGCATGCCCGGCACGGTTTCTCAGCGGCGCCGCGCCCGCCGACGACGCGCTTCCATGGGATCGAGCACCAGCGGCCGGTAGATTTCCACCCGGTCGCCATGGCCAAGCACCTGGTCGGCGGATACCCGTCGCGAGAAAATGCCCAGTCGCGCCGGATCGATCGTGCCAGGGGGCGCGTCCCTCTCCAGTCCCGACGCGACAACTGCTTCCATCACCGTGCTGCCAGCCGGCAACTCCAGGCGCCGAACGATCTGCCGCGTCGCATCGGCATACACCACTTCCACCGTAATCGCGGGGCCGTCTGGCGTGAGGTCATCCATACAGACGCTCGGCCTCGCGACAGAAGTCGTCGACCATGCGGTTGCCCAGGCTCTGGAAGCCCAGCTTGAGCAAGGCGCCACCAAAGCGGCCGGCGAATTCGAAATCCAGTGCCAGCGCCACCTTGCAACCGCTGTCGCCGAGCGCGGTGAAGGTCCAAACGCCATCGAGCGAACGGAACGGGCCGCCGACCAGCCGGATGTCGATGCGCTGCGGCGGCTCGGCCGTGTTGCGGGTGGTGAAGCTGTGGCGCAGGCCGGCGAAATTCAGATCCAGCCGCGCTTCCAGCACGTTGCCGTCGCGTTCGATCACTTCCGACGAGGCGCACCAGTTGAAACGCTTTGGGTATGCTTCCACATCATTGACCAGATCGAACATCTGCTCGGGCGTAAAGCGCACCAGCGCACTGCGACGAATTTCGATCACGGCAGCCTCTTCAAATCATCCATAGCCTGGCCTCTTCCGCGGTCACGCCAGCAGCAGGGCCGAAAGGCGAGAGTTTAACGGACATGGCCAAAACGAAGGACAAGGACACCAAGGGCGGCGGCACCATAGCGCTCAACAAACGTGCGCGCTTCGAGTACCACATCGACCAGCGCTTCGAGTGCGGCGTGGCCTTGCTGGGTTGGGAACTGAAGGCATTGCGCGCTGGCCGGATCAACTTCGGCGACAGCTACGCGGTGGTGCTGAAGAACGAGATCTTCCTGGTCGGCGCCTCGATCCCGCCGCTGATCAGCGCGTCCACCCACGTCATCGCCGAGGATCGACGCACCCGCAAGCTGCTGCTGCATCGCAAGGAGATCGACCAGCTGGTCGGCGCCGTCGAGCGCAAGGGCTACACGCTGGTGCCCACCGCGATGTACTGGAAGGGCAACAAGGTGAAGGTGGAAATCGGCCTGGCGCGCGGCAAGCAGGAGCACGACAAGCGCGATACCGAGAAGCAGCGCGACTGGCAGATCGAGAAGCAGCGCACCATGCGCTCGCACAATCGCGCCTGAGGGCTTAGCCGATCAACTTGATCTCGCGCAGCCGCTGCATGAGGTATTCGTGCGCGGTGATCGAGGTGTCATAGCGGCGAGGGTTGTCCGGCGTGATGCATGACGCCAGCGGATCGAGCACCACGTCCGGGTTCGGGTGCAGGAAGAACGGCACCGAATAGCGCGGCTTGCGCGCATTCTCGTTCGGCGGGTTGACCACCCGATGCGAAGTGGACGGAAACACGTGGTTGGTCAGCCGTTGCAGCATGTCGCCGATGTTCACCACGATGGCGTCGCCCCTGGTGGTGATCGGCAGCCAGCTGCCGTGGCTCAGCACTTCCAGCCCCTCGGCGCTGGCGCCGACCAGCAAGGTGATGAGGTTGATGTCCTCATGCGCGCCGGCGCGCACGTTGGGGATGTCGCTGGCGTCGTCGATCGGCGGGTAATGGATCGGGCGCAGGATCGAATTGCCGACGTCGGTCTTGTCCTCGAAGAAGTTCTCCGGCTGCCCGATATGCAACGCCAGCGCGCGCAGCACGCGGCTGCCGAGGTCGTCCAGCGCCTGGTACAGGCCGTATCCCCAGCGCTTGAAATCGGGCACCTCGGCCGGCCATACATTCGGCGGCATCACGTCGGCGAACTTCGAATCGCGCGGGATTTCGCGACCGATGTGCCAGAACTCTTTGAGATCGGCGTACTGGCTGTCCTTGGCCGTTTCCACCTTGAACGGCGTGTAGCCGCGCGCGCCGCCGCTGCCGGGGATGTGGTACTTCAGCTTGGCTTCGGCGGGCAACGCGAAGAAGCGCTGGAACGCGTCGTAGGAGCCGTCGATCAACTCGCGGGCGATGCCGTGGCCGCTGATGCAGCAGAAGCCGAATTCGCGATACGCCGCGCCCAGTTCGGCGACGAAGGCGTCACGGTCGCTGTCGTAGCGGCGGATATCCAGGGTGGGAACATGCTGCATGGCTGTAGTCCGGTTGGGCCCGCTTGGGCGGTGCACGTCGGGCCTGCCATGGCGACCCGTACAACTACAGGTTCACGAACGTTCGGCCACGGATTTTACAATCCCCGCCAGCTTTTCCGCCAACGACTGCACCTCGTCGGCGTCGGCGCCCTCGATGGTGACGCGCACCAGCGGCTCGGTACCCGACGCCCGCAAGACCACCCGGCCGCGACCGCGCAGAACGTCCTCCACCTCGGTCTGCGCCTGGCGCACCTCGGCGCTGTCCAGGGCTTCACGGGCGCCGTTGGCGCGCACGTTCAGCATCACCTGCGGCAGCTTTTTCAGCCCTGCGCGGGCGCCGGCCAGGTCCTGGCCAGCTTCCCCCAGCGCCTCCAGCACGGCCAGCGCGGAGACGATGCCGTCGCCCGTGGTGGCGCGATCCAGACACAGGATGTGACCGGAGGTTTCACCGCCGAGCATGCCCTTGTGCTGCTTCAGCTGCTGCATCACGTAGCGGTCGCCCACGTTGGCGCGGATCAGCGCTACATCGATGTCCGCCAGCGCCAGCTCCAGCCCGTAGTTGCTCATCAACGTGCCCACCACCGGGCCGCGCAGCAGGCCGCGCCGGTGCAGGCTGTGGGCCAGCACATAGAGGATATCGTCGCCGTCGGCCAGCGCACCGTGGCGGTCGACCAGCACCACGCGGTCGCCATCGCCATCGAAGCCGATGCCGATGTCGGCGTGGTGCTCAAGCACCGCCTGCTGCAGCGCCTGCGGGTGAGTGCTGCCCACGCCATGGTTGATGTTGAAGCCGTCGGGCTTGTCGCCGATGGACACCACCTCGGCGCCCAGCTCGGCGAAAACGCGCGGCGCCACCTGGTATGTCGCGCCATGGGCGCAATCGAGCACCAGCTTCAGCCCGCGCAGGCTGAAATCCTCGGGCACGGTGGCCTTGCAGAATTCGGTGTAGCGCGCCACCACGTCGGTGAGGCGGCTGGCCTTGCCCAGTTTCTCCGACGCCACGGTGACGAAGTCGGCATCGACTTCCTGCTCGATCGCCAGCTCCACCTCGTCGGACAGCTTCTCGCCGTCGGCGGAAAAGAACTTGATGCCGTTGTCGTGGTGCGGGTTGTGCGAAGCGCTGATCACGATGCCGGCACTGGCGCGCATCGAGCGGGTGAGAAACGCCACCGCGGGCGTGGGGATCGGGCCGAGCAGGCCCACGTCGACGCCCGCGGCCACCAGGCCGGCCTCCAGCGCCGACTCGAACATGTAGCCGGACACGCGCGTGTCCTTGCCGATCAGGACCAGCGGGCGGCCCTTGCTGTTGCGCGCCAGCACGCTGCCGGCGGCGCGCCCCAGGCGCAGCATGAAATCCGCGCTGATCGGCCACTCGCCCACCATGCCGCGGATGCCGTCGGTGCCGAAATACTTGCGTTGCGTCATGGGGTTTCCTTGTCCATTCCCGGCCATCCGACCGGCGGAAGAAGTGGATGGATCAATCGTCGTCGGGCCAGCGCGGCATCGCGCTCTTTTCCTCGCGGCGGGGGGCCGCGTCCAGTGCGTGCACCGGCTGCCACACGGCCAGCGCATCTACCGTGGCAGCTACGTCATGAACGCGCACCATGCGCGCGCCGCGCTGCACCGCGATCAGCGCGGCGGCGACCGAGCCGGCGATGCGCTCGGCGGGCACCTGTCTACCGGTCAGCGTGCCGATCATCGACTTGCGCGACAGGCCCGCGTACACGCCGCTGCCCAGCGGGGCGAACCGGTCCAGCGCGGCCAGCAACGCCAGGTTGTGCTCCAGCGTCTTGCCGAAGCAGAAGCCCGGGTCGACCATCACGTTGCGCCGCTCGATACCGGCCAGTTCGCAGGCGAACAGGCGGTCGGTGAGGAAACGGTGCACCTCGCCCACCACGTCGTCGTAATGCGGCGCCTCCTGCATGCTGCGCGGCTCGCCCTGCATGTGCATCAGGCACACCGGCACGCGCAACTCGGCGGCCGCTTCCAGCGCGCCCTCGCGGCGCAGCGCGTAGACGTCGTTGATCATGCCCGCGCCGGCAGCCACAGCCGCGCGCATCACCTCGGGCTTGGAGGTGTCGATGCCGATCGGCACGCCGCTGCGCGACGCCAGCTGTTCGATCACCGCGATGACGCGGCGCAGTTCCTCGTCCACCGGCACGTCGGCGGCACCGGGGCGGGTGGATTCGCCACCCACGTCGATCATGTCGGCGCCCTCCTCCACCATCCGCAGCGCGTGCGCCACGGCCGCGTCCACGCTGTCGTGGCTGCCGCCGTCGGAGAATGAATCCGGGGTGAGGTTGAGGATGCCCACCACGCGCGGGCGATCCAGCCGCAGCAGTCGGCCATGGCAATCCAGCACGGGCGCCAGCAAATCCATCGACATGGGCATTACCTCGGGCGGCCGCCGGGCAGGATCACGGCGCCTGCAACCCGCCGAGCGCACCCATGAACTGGCGGTAGTGGCGCAGTTCGCTGATCGAATCGCGGATGTCGGACAGCGCGGTATGCGCCGATTCCTTGCCGAAACTCTTGGCGATGTCCGGCGCCCAGCGCCGCGCCAGCTCCTTCAGCGTGGACACGTCCAGGTTGCGGTAATGGAAGTAGCGTTCCAGCCGCGGCATTTCGCGATGCATGAAGCGGCGGTCCTGGCAGATGGAGTTGCCGCACATCGGCGACTTGCCCGGCGGCACCCAGGCGCGCAGGAAATCCACCGTGGCCTGCTCGGCCATGGCGTGATCGGTTTCGGAAATCAGCACCTGCCGCCACAACCCCGACTTGTGGTGCTGGTTGCGGTTCCAGCTATCCATCGATTCCAGCTGATCGATCTCATGGCGGATGGCGAATACCGGGCCGTCGGCCAGCACGTTCAAATCCTTGTCGGTAACCACCGTGGCGATCTCCAGGATGGAATCGTTGTCGGTGTCGAGGCCGGTCATCTCCAGATCGATCCAGATCAGGTTCTCGTCGTTGGCTTGGCTCATGGATCCTCCTTGGGAGCGTCAGTTTATCAGCCTTGCCTGCGCTTGCCCGTGATTGGCGCGTGAGATGATTCGTCCCATGCAGACCTTCTTCTGGCACGACTACGAGACCTTCGGCGCCGATCCGCGGCGCGACCGGCCGGTGCAGTTCGCCGGTATCCGCACCACGCTGGAGCTGGAAATCATCGGCGAGCCGGTGATGTTCTACGGCAAGCCGCCGCGGGAAATGCCGCCGCACCCCGATGCCTGCCTGATCACCGGCATCACGCCCCAACTGGCCGAGCGCGAGGGCGTGATCGAAGCGGAATTCGCTGCCCGTGTGCACGAGCAACTGGCCCTGCCCGGCACGTGCGGCGTGGGTTACAACTCGCTGCGCTTCGATGACGAGATCACGCGGCAGATGCTGTACCGCAATTTCTACGAGCCCTATGGCCGGGAATGGGAGAACGGCAACTCGCGCTGGGATCTGATCGATCTGGTGCGGCTGTGCCAGGCACTGCGGCCGGAAGGCATCGTGTGGCCCACCCGCGAGGACGGCTCGCCCAGCTTCAAGCTGGAGCACCTGGCCCAGGCCAACCAGTTGAAGCAGGAGCGCGCGCACGACGCCTTGTCCGACGTGTATGCGCTGATCGACCTGGCCCGGTTGATCCGCGTGCGCCAGCCGCGGCTGTGGGACTGGTACTACGCGCTGCGCCGCAAGCAGAAGGTGTTCGAGCTGCTGGACGTGGTGAACCGCACGCCGATGGTGCACGTGTCCTCGCGCTACCCGGCCAGCCGGCATTGCCTGGCGCTGATCGTGCCGCTGGCGGCGCACCCTGCCCGACCCGGCGAGATCATCGTGTACGACTTGGCCACCGACCCGGCCGAATGGCTGGCGCTGGACGAGGACGACATCGCCGACCGCATCTTCACCGCCCGCGCCGACCTGCCCGAAGGCATCGAGCGCATCCCGCTGCGCACCATCCGCGCCAACCACGCGCCGGCGCTGGCGCCGCTGTCGGTGCTGCAGGGCGTGGACATGACGCGGCTGCAACTGGATGTCGATCGCTGCCTGGCTCACCGCGATGTCCTGCACGCGGTGGACGGGCTGGCGGAAAAGCTGCGCCGTGTATTCCAGCGCGCCAGCGCGTTGCCGCCGCCGGAAGACCCGGAGCTGGCCCTGTACGGCGGCGGCTTCCTCCCCGATGCCGACAAGCGCCTGCTCGCCCAAGTGCGCGCCACGCCACCGGAGCAACTGGGCGAGCGGGCGTTTCCGTTTCGCGATGCGCGCTATCCGGAACTGCTGTTCCGCTACCGCGCCCGCAACTGGCCGGACACGCTGGATGCGGACGAGCGCGAGCGCTGGCGGCAGTTCTGCCACGACCGGCTCACCCGCCATACCGCGCTGACCGGTTTGACCCTCGACGATTATTTCGCGCGCCTGGCCGAACTGCGGGCCGACCCCGCCACCCAGGGCAAATTGGCCTTGATCGACCAGTTGCAGGCCTGGGGCGAACAACTCACCCCCGATCTGCCGCTATCGGCCTGACCGCTATCGGCCTGACCCCAATCGGCCTGACCGCAACTCACTCCCTTCCAACGAAACGCCATGCCCGCAAGCTATTTCACCCCCGCCACCTTCCGCTTCCTGCGCGCGCTCGACCGTCACAACGAGCGTGCGTGGTTTCACGCGCACAAGGACGACTACGAGCGCCATGTGCGCGAGCCGTTCCTGCAATTGATCACCGACATGCAGCAACCGCTGGCGGCCATCAGCGAGCACTACCGCGCCGACCCGCGCAAGAACGGCGGCTCGCTGTACCGCATCTATCGCGACACCCGCTATTCCAACAACAAGCTGCCGTACAAGCCGTGGCAGGGCTCGCGCTTCTTCCACGTGCGCCGTCACGAAATCCAGGCGCCGGGTTTCTACCTGCACATCGAGCCGGGCGATTGTTTTGCCGGCGGCGGCATGTTGCATCCGGAGTCGGACGCGCTCAAGCGCATCCGCGAATTTCTGGTGGACAACCCGGCCGCGTGGAAGCGCGCCACCCGCGGCAAGGCGTTCGGCGATCTGCAACTGGGTGGCGAATCGCTGATCCGGCCACCGCGCGGCTACGACCCCACGCACGCGTTGATCGACGACCTGAAGCGCAAGGACTTCATCGCCTCCGCGCCCTTCAGCGAGGAACTGGCCTGCTCCAGCGAACTGCTGCCCTGGACCATCGCTACCTTCAAGCAGGCCGCGCCGCTGGTCGACTACCTTTGCGCCGCGCAGGAGCTGGAATTCTGAACCACCACGGCGCTGCGCCGGGCCAGCAGCCATAGCGCTACAGCCACGCCGATCAACGCGGTAAACGCCACGTAATGGGCCGGCGCCAGCACACCCGCGTGGCGCACCAGCAAGCCGATCAGCGGCGGCGTCAGCCCGCCGAACACCGCATAGGCGATGTTGTACGAAAACGACAGGCCAGAGAAACGCACGGACGGCGGAAACGCCGCCACCATCACCGCCGGCACCACGCCCACCACGCCCACGGCGAAACCGGCCAGCGCATACAGCGCGATGAAATGCGCGCCGCCCGCCTGCAGATCCAGATACAGCACATAACTGCTCAGCAGCAATCCGATCGCCCCCGGCAGCAAGGCGCGTGCATGGCCGACGCGGTCGGCCAGCCAGCCGTAGAAGAGGCAACCCAGCGCCAGCGCGAACGAGGCCACGCTGTTGCCCAGGAAAGCGCGCGCCGGCGCGATATGGAAGGCTGACTGCGCCAGCGATGGCGTCATCAGGATCACCACCACGATCGCCGCGGTCAGCATCCAGGTCACCAGCATCGACAGCAGCACCCCAGGCAGGTGCCGCTCCAGCACCCGCTTCAGCGGCAGGCCGGAAACCAGTTCCTTGCGCGCCTGCATCGCCTCGAACACGGGCGTTTCGCTGAGCCAGCGGCGTAGCCAGACCGCAAGCAGGCCGAACACGCCGCCGATCAGGAACGGCAGCCGCCAGCCATAGTCGAGGACCTGCGCCGGCGTCATGCCGCGGTTGATCGATGCCGCGATCAGCGAGCCGATCAGGATACCGACGGTGAGCCCCGAGGTAAGACTGGCGCAGGCGAAACCGATCCGCCGCGGCGGCACATGCTCAGCCACGAACACCCACGCACCGGGCACCTCGCCGCCCACCGCGATGCCCTGCACCACCCGCAGCAACAGCAACAGTAGCGGCGCCAGCATGCCGATCTGCGCGTACACCGGCAGCAGGCCGATGCACAGCGTGGGCACCGCCATCAGGAACACGCTGAGCATGAACATCTTCTTGCGCCCCAGCGTGTCGCCGTAATGCGCCATCACGATGCCGCCCAGCGGCCGCGCCAGGTAGCCGGCCGCAAAGATGCCGAATACCTGCAACTGCGCCAGCCAGGGCGCCGTTGCCGGAGGGAAGAACAGATGGCCAAGGGGGATCGCGAAAAACACGAACACCACGAAGTCATAGAACTCCAGCGCGCCGCCCAGCGCCGACAAGCCCAGCGTGCGGACGTCACGACGATCAAGGCCACGTTCCGGCGGCGGCAAAGGGGCGGGCATGGGCACGATCCAGGGCAAAAATCGGAACGGTAAATTACACCACCTTGCCCACCCGGCCTCACGGAAACAGCGGCGGAATCCCATCCCCGGCGATGCCGGCACAGCTTCCGATGGTGCGCCGCCGGCAAATCATGTTTAGCTTGCTGCGCCCGTGCACCGACACGTGCCGTGCGTGGGTGCCGAGTGTCCTTTCCACAGCACAAGGAGTCACCGAATGAACATGGGCAAACGCATGGCCGCCGAATTTTTCGGCACCTTCTGGCTGGTACTTGGCGGCTGCGGCAGCGCGGTGCTGGCCGCCGGATTTCCTGAACTGGGCATCGGTTTCGCCGGCGTGGCGCTGGCATTTGGCCTGACCCTGCTGACGATGTGCTACGCCATCGGCCACATCTCCGGCTGCCACATCAACCCGGCGGTCACCTGCGGCCTCGCCGCCGGCGGCCGGTTTCCGCTGAAGGAAGTGATCCCTTACATCGTGGCGCAGGTCGTCGGCGGCATCGTCGCCGGCCTGGTGCTGTACGTGATCGCCTCGGGCAAGCCCGGTTTCGACGCCGCCGCCAGCGGCTTCGCCTCCAACGGCTACGGCGCGCATTCGCCGGGCGGCTACGCAATGAGCGCCGCTGCCACGTGCGAAATCGTGCTGACCGGCTTCTTCATCTTCATCATCATGGGTGCCACCCACAAGAGCGCACCGGTGGGCTTTGCCGGCATTGCCATCGGCCTGGCGCTGACCCTGATCCACCTGATCAGCATCCCGGTCACCAATACCTCGGTGAATCCGGCCCGTTCCACCGGCGTGGCGCTATTCCAGGGCGGCTGGGCGGTGGAGCAGTTGTGGTTTTTCTGGGTGATGCCGATCGTCGGCGCCGTCATCGGCGGCCTGGTCTATCGCTACCTGTGGAGCGACCGCCCCGCCGAACCGGCGATTACGGGCGATCGCTGAGGGGTTCGACAAAACCTGCGGCCTTCGGGCCGCAGGTTGGTTTCAGGCTGCCGAGAACGGAAACGCCAACACGTCGGCGATGGCATCGGTACCGGCCAGGCACATCAGCAGGCGCTCGACGCCCAGCGCCACGCCGGCGCAATCGGGCAGCGCGTCGAGTACTGCCAGGAGGTTCTCGTCCAGCGGAACCTCGCGCAGGCCGCGTTCGCGGCGGCGCACGTTGTCGCGCTCGAAACGCCCGCGCTGCTCGGACGCATCGTTCAACTCGTGATACCCGTTGGCCAGCTCGTAGCGCCCCAGGTACAGCTCGAAACGTTCCGCCAGCGGCGGCTCGCCGGAACGGATCCGGGCCAGTGCACATTGGGTAGCCGGGTAATCGTGGATCACGGTGATGCGGTCACGCGGAAACGCCGGCTGCAGGCGATGGGTGATCAGCAGATCGAGCCAGTCGTCGCGCACCAGGCCCGCGGGATCGATGCCGTATTCCGCCAGCGGCGCGCGCAAGGCGTCGATGGTGGCGTGCACCGGATCGATGTCCAACTGGTCCTGGAAAAGTTGGCGGTAAGTCGTCACCACGAGCTCGGCGCGCCGCCCGGCCATGGCCAGCGCCGCCTGCACAAGGTCCATGGTTTCGCGCATCAACCGATGATGATCCCAACCCAAGCGGTACCACTCCAGCATGGTGAACTCGGGATTGTGGCGGCCGCCCGCCTCGCCATTGCGAAATACCCGGCCGAGTTCGTAGCAATCGCCCACGCCCGCCGCCAGCAGGCGCTTCAACGGATATTCCGGCGACGTGCGCAGCCAGCGTTCGCGCGCGCCGGCGTCGACATGGCCGCTGAAGGCCGTGGTGAAACTCTCGATATTCGGCTCGGTGTTGCCGGCGGCGGAGAGGATCGGGGTTTCGACTTCCAGCACGTGGCGGTCGCTGAAGAAGCGGCGGATGAGTTGGTAGAGGCTTGCGCGCAGGTGCAGGGATCGGAGAAGCGCCCCCTCACCCCAACCCTCTCCCCCGGCTGCGCCAGGGGAGAGGGAGCTTGGGGGCCGAGGCTCGCGACCGGGCTGCGCGCCACGCGGGGCTGGCGCATCTGACTCCGGCGGGGTGCTTGGCTTGGGCGGGAGACTTGGCTTAGGCGGTATGCCTGGCTTCGACGGGATGCCTGGCTTAGGCGGGATGCCTGGCTCTTGGCCCCCTCTCCCCCGGCTGCGCCGGGGGAGAGGGCTGGGGTGAGGGGGCCGCTCTTCGCCCAGCGCCCGCACGATCGCCTCCAATACGTCATCGGTGCGGATCAACGCATCGTCGTTCCAGAACCTCACCACACGGAAACCCGCCTTGCGCAGATCCGCCGTACGCTGCTCGTCATAGGTCTGCCGATCCGCATGCTGGCCGCCATCCAGTTCCACGATCAGCTGCTGCTCCACGCAGCAGAAGTCCGCGTAATAGCCCGCCACCGGATGTTGTCTCCGGAACTTCACGCCAAGTTGCGCCGCGCGCAAGCGCGACCACAGCTTGCGCTCGGCGTCGGTCTGGTCGCGGCGGAGTTGTCTGGCTCGCATCATCTATTTACCGCGCCCCCTCACCCCAGCCCTCTCCCCCGGCTGCGCCAGGGGAGAGGGAGCTTTCAAGCCCGAAGCGCAGGCTATCGACCCAGCCGCTTGTGCTACATCTCCCCCGCCGGGGGAGAGGGTTGGGGTGAGGGGGCCGCTCTTCATCCCTCATGCGTCGCCAGCAACGCCAGCAGCTGCGCCTCGTCCCACACGGTCACACCCAGCTCCTGCGCCTTGTCCAGTTTCGACCCGGCCGCTTCGCCAGCCACCACCACGCTGGTCTTCTTCGACACCGAGCCCGATACCTTGGCGCCCAGCGCCTCCAGTCGGGCCTTGGCATCCTCGCGGGTGAGCGTGGCCAACGTGCCGGTGAGCACGAAGGTCTGGCCATCCAGCGGTGCACGTGCCACCTCCGCCGTGGCGGGAATCGCGCCCAGCAGGCGCTGCATGGCCGCCTCGGCTTCGCGCAGGTTCGCCATGGCGGACGGATCGGCGAGATGCTCGGCCAGGCCTGCCGCGGCGGCTTGCGGCAAGCCGGCGGTGGACCAGTGCGCCGGGCCGCCGGCCACCAGCCGATCCAGCGTGGGAAAGTGTTCGACCAGCACGCGGCAGCTCTTGGGGCCGAGCTTGCTGACCCCGGCCTGGCCCAGCAGCACGCCCAGGTCCACGCGCTCGCGCAGCAGCGGCGACGGCGCCGTTTCGTCGCTGAACACGATGCCGGCAGCCAGCAGCGCGTCGACCACCTGCTGGTTGCCCTCCTGCGCAAAGAAGCCGGCGATCGATGCCGCCACTTCGTCGCCCACGTCCGGCAGCACGCGCAGCACGCTGGCCGGCATGCTGCGCACGAATTCCAGCCGGCCCAGCCAGCTGGCCAGCGTCCGGGCGGTGCTTTCGCCGATGTGCATGATGCCCAGCGCGAACAGGAAGCGCGCCAGGGTGGTCTGCTTGCTGGCCTCAATGCCGGCCACCAGATTCTCGGCCCAGCGGGTCGCCACCTTGCCGGCCTTGACTGTCTCCGGCGTGGTGCCATCCCTTTCGTCGATGGCCTGTTTCATCGCCACGAAGCGCTCGACGGTGAGCGCGTACAGGTCGGCCGGCGTGTGCACGATATCCAGCTCCACCAGCGCCTCGGCGAAGCGCTGGCCCAGGCCTTCGATGTCCATCGCGCGGCGCGAGGCGAAGTGGATCAACGCCTCCTTGCGCTGGGCGGCGCACACCAGTCCGCCCGAGCAACGCCAGGCCGCGGCGCCCTCTTCGCGCATCAGCGCGGAACCGCACACCGGGCAATGCGCCGGCATGGTCCAGGGCACGGTGTGGGGCGGCCGCTGATCCGCGATGACGCGCACCACCTCGGGAATCACGTCGCCCGCGCGGCGCACGATCACCGTGTCGCCCACGCGCACGTCGAGTCGCGCGATCTGGTCGGCGTTGTGCAGCGTGGCATTGGTGACGGTGACGCCGGCCACCTGCACCGCGGCCAGCCGCGCCACTGGTGTGGCCGCGCCGGTGCGGCCAATCTGGATCTCGATCGCCTCGACCGTGGTGGTCTGTTCCTGCGCGGGGAATTTGTGCGCGATGGCCCAGCGCGGCGCGCGCGACACGAAGCCCATCTCGCGCTGGCCGGCGTAGTCGTCCAGCTTGTAGACCACGCCGTCGATGTCGTACGGCAAGGTGTCACGCCTGGCACCGATGCGCTGGAAATAGGCGATCAGGCCATCGAAGCCGCGCGCCGTAGCCACCTCGGGCGACACCGGGAAACCCCACTCGCGCAGCTGCCGCAGTGTGGCCGAATGAGTGGGCGGCAACTCGCCGCCCTCGACCACGCCGATGGCATAGGCAAAGAAACTCAACCGCCGCTTCGCGGTGATCGCCGGATCGAGCTGGCGCAGCGATCCGGCGGCGCCGTTGCGCGGGTTGGCCAGCGGCTTTTCGTCATGCTTGCGGGCGTAGTCGTTGAAGGCCTCGAAATCCTTGCGCAGCATGATCACTTCGCCGCGCACTTCGAGCACGTCGGGCCAGCCCTCGCCGCGCATTTTCAGCGGAATCGCCCGCACCGTGCGCAGGTTCGCGGTCACGTCCTCGCCGGTTTCGCCGTCGCCGCGGGTGGCGCCCTGCACGAACACGCCCTGCTCGTAACGCAGGCTGATGGCCAGGCCGTCCAGCTTGGGCTCGACCGAGAACACCGGTACGCGGCGATCCAGCGTCTGTTCGATGCGCCGCTCGAATTCGGCGATCTCGCGGAAGCGTTCGCGTTCGGTATCGCCGGCCTGTTCGAACGCATTGCCCAGCGACAGCATCGGGATGGCGTGGCGCACTTCGGCAAAACCGCCGTGCGCCCGTGCGCCCACGGTGCGCGTGGGCGAGCTGGTGGAGGCCAGCGCGGGATGTGCGGTTTCCAGCGCTTCCAGTTCCCGCATCAACCGGTCGTAGTCGGCGTCGGTGATGTCCGGGTCGTCGAGGACGTGGTAGCGGTAATTGGCCTGCTCGATCGCCGCCCGCAAGGTGGCGGCGCGTGCGATGGCTTCAGGTGGGGGCAAGGGTTCGGTCATGCGCGTCTCCATGTCCCGCGCATTTTAGCGAGCCCGCGTGAACCCGCCGAGTCGCCGTTTCGACGGCGACCCGGCAACGACATGCTCAGCGGTGGAAATGGCCGGACGCCTCGGGCTGGTAGTCGATACCCAGCACGCGCAGCCGACGCTGATGGCCATCCGGCGTGGGCCAGTCGATATGCTGCCCAAGCGACAAGCCGAGCAGCGCACTGCCCACCGGCGCCAGGATGGAGATGGTGCCCGGCGCGCCGGCGGCATTGGGGTACACCAGAGTCAGGGTGAGCTTCTCGCCATTGTGCTCGTCTTCGAAACTGACGGTGGAATTCATCGTCACCGTGTCGGCGGGCATGGCGGTAGGCTCGACCACGTCGGCGCGATCCAGCTCGGAGATCAGCGCGGCACAACGGGCCGCTTCGGCGGCGGGCAGCCGTTCCAGCAACGCTTCGATGCGTTCCATGTCGATGCGGGAGACAGTAATCGGTGGCTTGGTGCTCATGGCTCTTCCTGGTGCAGGCGGCGTTGCCGCACAAAAGCACACGCCGGAACGAAACCGCCCCGGCGCGTGTGGTCATTGTATGGCCGTCATGACCTATGTAGTCACGGTCGGCGGGTGAAACAAGGTGGGACGCGTCAAAAATCGCTCGATGGCGATCTGCTGCAACGCTCTTTCACCTCACAGCCTCCAACTCTGCGCAGGACGCCCGCGAAAAGCAAGCTGTCATGGCAGGTATCGCGCGTCGCCTAGCCGCCGGCAGCGGATGATCCGTCGGCTTTCACCGCTTCGTACGCGGAAGTTGTCGCCGAATCGTCAGGTAGTGTTTCCGGCTTTGGAACATGCCGCATCGGGTGGCGACCGCCTCGGCATCACCTCGCGCATGTAGCATGTCCTCTTTCCGCCACGCCCCGGACGCGCGCCGCATGCACCACGCCAGCGACATCCTGTTCACCCTGTTCATCGTTTTCGTCGCCGCGCAAATCGGCGGCGAAATCGCGCAGCGACTGAAACTTCCCGGCGTAGTGGGCGAGATCGCCGCCGGCTGCGCCATCGGCCCGTCATTGCTGGGTTGGATCACCCCGGCGCAGATACTCCCGGGCACGCCGCTGGATGTGCTGGCCGAGGTCGGCGTGATTCTGCTGCTGTTTGCCGTGGGCCTGGAGACGCGGCTGGAGGATCTGAAAAAGGTCGGCAAGATCGCCTTCGCGGTGGGCGTCATCGGGGTCATCGTGCCGTTCGCGATGGGCAGTGTCTGGGCGCACGGCAACGGTTTCGACTGGGGCCGCTCGCTATTCGTGGCGGCCGCCTTCGTGGCCACCTCCGCCGGCATCACCGCCCGCGTGCTGCAGGAGCTGGGCGCGCTGCAGCGGGTGGAAAGCAAGGTGATCCTGGGCGCCGCGGTGATCGACGACATCCTCGCCATGCTGCTGCTGGGCGTGGTGGTGTCGCTGCAGGGCGGCGGTTCGTTCGACGCCTCACACC
The DNA here is from genome assembly GCF_000264315.1 of Rhodanobacter fulvus Jip2. Taxonomy (GTDB): domain Bacteria; phylum Pseudomonadota; class Gammaproteobacteria; order Xanthomonadales; family Rhodanobacteraceae; genus Rhodanobacter; species Rhodanobacter fulvus. The sequence goes on along the minus strand of NZ_AJXU01000044.1, from coordinate 47,536 downwards.
TGTTGCTGGTGCTGGCCGGCGCCGTGGGCTTCATCGTGGTGATCGGCTGGGGCGGCGCCCGCGTGATGCGCTGGAACTCGCGCTGGCTGGACACGCCGCTGGGCCCGCATTCGCCGCTGATGATCGTGCTGGCGCTGTGCCTGGGGCTGGCCTGCCTGTCCACCATGTTCGGTTTGGCCGCCATCATCGGCGCCTTCCTGGCCGGCATGATCGCCTCGGAAACCCGCCAGCAGCACACCCTGGAACAACAGGTGAAACCATTGCTGGCCCTGCTCACGCCATTCTTCTTCGTGGTCACCGGCAGCAAGATCGACCTGCATGAACTGGCCAGCGCCGACGCGCTGTGGATGCTGGCCGTGGTCACCGTCATCGCGGTGATTTCCAAGTTCATCGGTGGCTGGCTGGGCTCGCTGCCGCTGGGCGCGCGCAGCGCCACCATCATCGGTTTCGGCATGGTGCCGCGCGGCGAAGTGGGCATCGTGGTGGCCAGCCTGGGCCTCGCCGCTGGCGTCTTCGACAACCGCATCTACGCGCTGATCGTGGCCATGTCGCTGCTCACCGCCATGGTCACGCCGCCGATCCTGGCCGTGTTGTTGAAACGGTCGCAGGTCACGCAGGCTCCGTGAGCCAACGCGCAGCGAGCGGTGCCACGTCGCACAAAAAAAGCCGGATTCCCTTGGGGATTCCGGCTTTTTCGTGTCGCTTGTATTGGTGGAGGTGGCGGGAGTCGAACCCGCGTCCGAGGATGTTTAATGCCCAGATCTACATGCTTAGCTCACCGTTCGATCTCGTTTCGCGACAAGCACGGTGGGCAAAGCGCACCGCGAAACCAGCCTGATTGATTTAGCCTAGAACCGCCAGGCGGCAGCGTTCGGCGATCTCATGATAATGACCCTACACCGACAAGCATGAGCACAAGTGGGTTCGGGGCTTACGCCTTAAGCGGCGAGAGCGTAGTTGTCGTCGTTGGCAACTATGAGTTTGCTGCTGGATTTACGAGGAAAGCTGCCCCCTCGGCATGCACCAAGTCATCTCACTACCCCCGTCGAAGCCAGGACACCCCCGGGGAAAACGATATGACCAGACAAGTATATGGGGTCGCCGCGCGTGGCATCAATGCAAATCGCAACCCATCGCTGGTGCCGTTCAGGACGCTGGTGCCCGGGGCGGGGATCGAACCCGCATCGCCTTGCGGCGGAGGGATTTTAAGTCCCTTGCGTCTACCAGTTTCGCCACCCGGGCGCGGATGTTCGGACGTGCCGGGCGCGCAGCCGGCGGCGCGAATCGTAGCATGCGAAGTCCGCGATCCATGGCACACGGAGCGCAGCCGCGGCAACAAAAAACCCGCCATCGGCGGGTTCAAGCTGGGCGTGCAACGTGCTGCGCAATGGAGGCCAAGGTCGGAATCGAACCGGCGTACGCGGATTTGCAGTCCGCTGCATGACCACTCTGCCACCTGGCCGTTGCGCAATGCTTCCTTAAAACAAAACCCCGGTGAACCGAGGCTTTGCAAAACTGGAGCGGGAAACGAGACTCGAACTCGCGACCCCGACCTTGGCAAGGTCGTGCTCTACCAACTGAGCTATTCCCGCATCTGAGCCGCGAATGATAGCAGAACGGAAACCCTTGTGAACAGTCGAACGCACATCGCGATGCGACATTCAGCCTTCCGTACAAACGACAAGGCCCCGAACATGTCGGGGCCCTGGCTGTATATCTGGAGCGGGAAACGAGACTCGAACTCGCGACCCCGACCTTGGCAAGGTCGTGCTCTACCAACTGAGCTATTCCCGCATTGGAGCCGCGCATTCTAATACGTGAATCCGGAGCGTCAAGCGTTTTTGCTTTTCGCCGCTGATGGGGTGTCGGCACTGAGGATCGGCCACGCCGCACGCAGGTAATGCAGGCCCGACCAGATGGTGAGTACGCCGGCGATCACCAGCAGCGCCTCGCCGATGTGGTACAGCCGCAGCGCCTCGGCGGCTTTCTCGTGCTGCACGATCAGCACCACCAGCGCCACCATCTGCATGACGGTCTTCAACTTGCCGATGAAGGCTACCTTGACCGTGGCGCGCATGCCGATTTCGGCCATCCATTCGCGCAGCGCCGACACGCTGATCTCGCGCCCCACGATGATCGCCGCGGTCACCGCCATCAGGATCCCGGGCCAGCCGCCGCGGTGCGATTCCACCAGCAGGAACAGCGTCACCGCCACCATCAATTTGTCCGCCACCGGATCCAGGAACGCGCCGAAGGCGGAGGTGAGGTTCATGCGCCGCGCCAGGTAGCCGTCCAGCCAGTCGGTGAACGCGGCCAGCAAAAACACCACCGCGGCGGTGGCGTTGTGGCCGGGGAAAGGCAGGTAGAACACCACGACCATGACCGGCAGCAGTGCAACGCGGAACAAGGTCAGCCAGGTCGGCAGGTTGATGCGCATGATTCGATCCAGTGATTTGTCACAGTGTCTCACGCACGCACGCAGTCGGTGAGTGAAAACTGCGGCCGTGTTCAGCCGTGCAACATGGCGTAGATGCGTTCGGCCAGGCCGCGATCGATGCCTTTCACCTGCATCAGCTCCTCGACACCGGCTGCCTCCACGCCCTGCATGCCGCCGAACGTCTTCAGCAACGCCGAGCGGCGGCGTGCGCCAATGCCCGGCACATCTTCCAGCACACTGCGCTCGCGCGCCTTCTCGCGTCGCTTGCGGTGGCCGCTGATGGCAAACCGGTGGGCCTCGTCGCGCACCGCCGCCACCAGATGCAGCGCGGGCGATGAGGAACCGGGATGCAGTTCACCGCCGAGGGTGCGATCGTCGCGCGCCAGCACCAGGGTTTCCTCGCCGGCTCGACGGCCCGGACCCTTTGCCACGCCGACCACCACGATGCCGCTGACGCCCAGGTCGTCCAGCACGGCCAGTGCCTGCGCCACCTGGCCGGCGCCGCCGTCGATCAGCAGGATGTCCGGTCGCGCGCCCTCGCCTTCGGCCAGCTTGCGGAAGCGACGGGTGAGCGCCTGGTGCATCGCCGCGTAGTCGTCACCCGGCGTGATGCCGGCGATATTGAAGCGCCGGTAGTGGGATTTCTCCGGGCCTTCGGGGCCGAACACCACGCACGAGGCCACGGTGGCCTCGCCCATCGTGTGGCTGATGTCGAAGCATTCGATGCGCCGCGGCGGCTCGTCCAGGCCCAGTACTTTCTGCAGGTCGTCGAAGCGCGTACCCAGCGTCTGTCTGCTGGCCAGGCGGCCGGTCAGCGAGGCCTGCGCGTTGCGCTCGGCCATCTGCAGGAAGCGCGCCCGCTCGCCGCGCACGCTGGTTTTCAACTCCACCGGGTGGCCCGAGTGCTGTGCCAGCATGTCGCCCAGGATCTGCTGGTCGGCCAGGCTCTCGCCCAGCACCAGTTCGCGCGGTACCGGCCGGTCGAGGTAGTACTGCGCGATGAACTGGGTGAGCACGTCGGCGGGCTCGGCATCCAGCGGCAGGCGCGGGAAGAAATCGCGGGTGCCAAGGCTGATGCCGTTGCGGAAAAACAGCACGCTGACGCAAGCCATGCCCGCCTCGATGCAGCAGGCGAGCACGTCCATGTCGGCGCTGGCGCCCTGCACGTGATGCTGCGCCTGCAACTGGCGCAAGGTGGCGACCTGGTCGCGCAGCTTGGCGGCGCGCTCGAAATTCAAGGCCTTGCTGGCCTGCTCCATCGCCTCGGCCAGTTCGTCGATCACCGCGCTGCTGCGGCCTTCCAGAAACATCTCGGCGTGGCGCACGTCCTGCGCGTAATCGGTCACGCTGATCAGGCCGACGCAGGGCGCGCTGCAGCGACCGATCTGGTGCAGCAGGCAAGGCCGCGAGCGGTTGCGGAAATAGCTGTCCTCGCACTGGCGCACCTTGAACAGCTTCTGCATCAGGCTGAGGCTTTCGCGCACCGCCCAAGTGCTGGGATACGGCCCGAAATAACGCCCCGGCAGATTGCGCGCACCACGATGGAATGCCAGCCGCGGATAGTCCTCACCGCTGGACAAGTAGATGTACGGGTAGCTTTTGTCGTCGCGCAGCAGGATGTTGTAGCGCGGCTTCAGCGACTTGATCAGCTGCGATTCCAGCAGCAGCGCCTCGCCCTCGGTGCGGGTGACGGTGATCTGCACGCGGGCGATCTGCGCCACCATCGCGGCGATGCGCGGCTCCATTCGCGGCTTCAGGAAATAGCTGCCCACCCGCTTCTTGAGGTTGCTGGCCTTGCCGACATAGAGCAGCTCGTCCGCCGCGTTGAAGTAGCGGTAGACGCCAGGCGAACCGGTAAGCGTGTGGACGAAGGCCTTGCCGTCGAAGGCCGGCGACGATGGTGACTGCATGTGCTGATTCTAGCCGTTCTGGCCAGGTACGCCGCGCCGCGGCAACGTGCGGTTCAGCACTGACGCAGGCGCTCGATCAACCCGGCAACGCCGCGTTCGGCCAGATCCACGCACTGCCGAAAGCCCTCGGCTTCGCCGTAATAGGGGTCGGGGAAATCCTGCACCGACGTCACCCCGGCCCACGGCAGGAACAACGCAGCCTGCCCGGCGGCGCCAGGTCGTGCCAGACGGTTCAGTTCGGTCAGGTTGTCGCTGTCCATCGCCAGCAACCAGTCGTGGCGATCGAAATCCGCCGCCTGCAATTGCCGTGCGCGGTGGCTTTCGAGATCGAACCCCGCCGCGCGGGCGGCCGCGCGCATGCGCGGGTCGGCGCCCTTGCCGACATGCCAGTCACCCGTGCCGCACGAGGCCAGCGCCACCGACAACCCGGCCTCGGCGCAGCGCTTGCGGGCCACGCTTTCCACCAGCGGCGAGCGGCAGATATTGCCGAGGCAGACGAACAGGATGCGTGGCGTGCTCATGCCTGGCTCCGCAACCAGGCTTCGGCACGCCGCAGGTCGGCTTCGGTATCGATACCGGGCGGGAACGGTTCGGGCGACAGGCGCACCGCGATGGCGTGGCCGTGTTCCAGCACGCGCAATTGCTCCAGCGATTCGGCCTGTTCCAGCGGCGTGCGCGAGAGCCGGGTGTACTGGCGCAGAAAGCCGGCGCGGTAGGCGTAAATGCCGATATGGCGCAGGAACGGCGTATCGCCGGGCAAGGCATCACGACTTGCCGCGAATGCATCGCGCGCCCACGGCAAGGGCGCACGACTGAAGTACAACGCACGGCCATTGGCGCCACGCACCAGTTTCACCACGTTCGGGTCGAACAATTCGTGTGCGTCCTCGATCGGCGCGGCCAACGTGGCCATCGGCGCGTCGTCCTCGGCCAGCGCACGTGCCACCTCGCGGATGCCGGCGGCCGGCGCGAACGGCTCGTCGCCCTGCAGGTTCACCACGATGGCGTCGTCGGGCCAGCCGTAGTGCGCCACGCATTCGGCCAGGCGGTCGCTGCCCGAGGCGTGGTCGGCGCGGGTCATGCACACCTCCACGCCCTGCCCGGCCAACGCCTCGGCAATGCGCGTGTCATCCACCGCCACCACTACCTGCGCGGCGCCGGCCTGCAACGCCCGCTGCGCCACGCGCGCCACCATCGGTATACCGTCGATGGGGCGCAGCGGCTTGGCCGGCAGGCGGGTGGAACCGTAGCGCGCGGGGATAGCGACGATGAAGGAGGGATCAGGCATGGCGGTCTCGGCAATCAAGGCGCCAAGCCTACCTCGCCGCCCCGGAAACAAGGTAGGAGCGCGACGTGTGCGCGATGTTCTTGCTCTTGCTCTCTCTTGCGAATCCCGAATCCCGGCTTTCAACAGACGAATGTCCGGTCATCCCGAATCCCGCAAAAGCCGTCGCGCACAAGGTGCGCTCCTACACGGATGCGATGGCGAAACCGCAGGCGTTGGCCAGTTCCCGGTAGCCGGGGAACGAGGTGGCAACATGGCTGCAATCGCGCACGCGTACCGGCGCGGTGGCGACCAGGCCGGCCACGGTGAAGCTCATGGCGATGCGGTGATCCATGTGGGTCTGCACCTCGCCACCGCCCAGCGCGCCGCCGTCGATGATCGCGCCATCGGGCGTTTCCTCGATGCGTGCGCCCAGCGCGCGCAGGCCGGTGGCCATGCTGGCGAGGCGATCGGATTCCTTCACCCGCAGCTCGGCGGCGCCGCGCACCACGGTGCGGCCGCTGGCCACCGCGGCAGCGATGAACAGGATCGGGAACTCATCGATCATGTCCGGCACCAGCGCCTCGGGCAGTTCGATGCCGTGCAGCGGCGCGTGGCGCACCAGCAGATCACCCACCGGCTCGCCACCGCTTTCGCGGGGGTTTTCAACCTGGATATCCGCGCCCATCAACCGCAACGCCTGCAGCAGACCGGTACGGCGCGGGTTGAGACCCACCGCGGGCAGGCGCAACTCGGAGCCGGGCACGATGCTGGCAGCCACCAGGAAGAACGCCGCCGAGGAAAAATCCGCCGGCACGTCGACATCGGTGGCGCGCAAGGCATGGCCGCCATCGAGCTTCGCGCTGCCCGGTGAAAACGTGATCGGCCAGCCGAACGCCGCCAGCATCCGCTCGGTGTAATCGCGGGTGGGATGTGGCTCGATGATCTCGGTGCTGCCGGCCGCGTACAGCCCGGCCAGCAGCAGGGCTGACTTCACCTGGGCGCTGGCCACCGGCAACGCGTAGCGAATGCCATGCAATGGCTGCACGCCATGGATATGCAGTGGCGGCAGACCTTCCTGCGTATCGATGCGCGCGCCCATCTGGCCCAGCGGATCGGTGACCCGTCGCATGGGGCGCTTCGACAGCGAGGCATCGCCGATCAATGTGCTGTCGAACGCCTGCCCCGCCAGCAAACCCGCCAGCAGGCGCATGCCGGTGCCGGCGTTGCCGCAATCGAGCGGTTCCGCCGCGGCGCGCAAACCGTGCAGGCCCACGCCGTGCACCAGACGCTCGCCATCGGCGGGTGTTTCAATCTTCACCCCGAGCTGCGACAGGACCGCCGCCGTGGCGCGGGTGTCCTCACCTTCGAGAAAGCCGCGGATGCGCGACGTGCCGTCAGCCAGCGCAGACAGCATCAACGAACGATGGGAAATCGACTTGTCACCGGGAATACGCACGCTGCCGTGCAATGGCTGGCCCTGGCCACTGACCCAGTCAAATGAATTCACTCCACCCTCTCCTGCGTTCAAGGCAATGCCACCGGGTAGGAACCGAGCACACGCACGGTGCCGGCGTTGCCGTCGATCTCCTTCACCGCCGCCTGCACGCCCTCGTCGGAAATGTGGCCGGAGATGTCGATGAAGAAGGCGTATTGCCACTTGCCGGTATGCGCCGGCCGGGACTCGATGCGGTTCATGCTGACCTTGTGCCTGGCCAGCGGGCTGAGCACGTCGTACAGCGCGCCGGGCTTGTCGTTGACGGTGACCAGCAGCGAGGTGCGGTCATTGCCCGACGGCGGGAACAGCGAGCGACCGATGACCAGGAAGCGGGTGGTGTTGTCGGCGCGATCCTCGATCGCCTCGGCCACGGTTTTCAGGCCGTACACGCGCCCGGCGGTTTCGCCGGCGATGGCGGCCACGTCGTCGGCATGACGCGCCAGCCGCGCGGCCTCGGCATTGCTGCTGACGGCGATGCATTCCGCGGTAGGCAGGTTCAGCCGCAGCCAGCTCTTGCACTGCTGCAGCGATTGCGCGTGGGCATAGACGCGCTTGACGTCTTCCAGCCGGCCGTTCTGCGAATGCAGGCACTGATGCACGCGCAGCTCCACCTCGCCGCAGATGATCGCCTCGGAGGTGAGGAACAGATCCAGCGTTATCTGGATCATGCCCTGTCCGGAATTTTCCACCGGCACCACGCCGAAATCGGCATTGCCGGCGGCCACTTCCTGGAACACTTCCTCGATGCTGCCCAGCGGCAGGCTGTAGGCGGCATGGCCGAAATGCTTGCGCACGGCCTGTTCGCTGAAGGTGCCCTCGGGGCCGAGGTAGCCGATCTTCAGGGGGTCTTCCTGCGCCAGGCAGGACGACATGATTTCGCGGAATAGCCGCACCATTTCCGTATCGGGCAACGGGCCGTCGTTGCGGTCGACCACCATGCGCAGCACGTGCGCCTCGCGCTCGGGGCGGTAGTAGTCGATCGCGGAAAGCCCGGCGCCCTTCACCTGTGCCACTTCCTGCGCGCGGCGCGCACGCTCGGAAATCAGCTCCTGGATCTGGCGGTCGATGCTGTCGATGCGCTCGCGCATGTCACTCAGCGAGATCTTGGGGTCGCTCATGGTTCAGCCGCCTGGATGGAAAGAAGTCCAAATGATGAACGGGCATCTTGCCTGAAGAGCCCGTTCCCGGCCATTACCCGTGGCGCTTGGCAAAGTCCTGCATGAAGCCCGTCAGCGCCTCGACCGCCTCGGGCGGCACCGCGTTGTACAGCGACGCGCGCATGCCGCCAAGCGCCTTGTGGCCCTTGAGCGCCATCAGTCCGGCCGCCTCGGATTCCTGCAGGAAAACGGCATCGAGCGTGCTGTCGTGCAGGGTGAAAGGTACGTTCATGCGCGAACGCGCGGCCACATCGACCGGATTGCGGTAATAGCCGCCCGAGCCATCGATGGCCCGGTACAACGTCTCGGCCTTGACGCGATTTCGCTCGGCCATGGCCGCCAGACCGCCCTGCTCCTTCAGCCATTGCAGGGTCAGGCCGGTGATGTACCAGCCCCAGGTATTGGGCGTGTTGAGCATCGAGCCGGCGGCGGCGTGCTCGGCGTAGCGAAGAATCCGCGCCATCGGGCGCGTGGCCCGCTGCAGCAGGTCGCGGCGCATCACCATCACCACGAAGCCGGCCGGGCCGATGTTTTTCTGCGCGCCGGCGTAGATCAGCCCGAACCGCGAAACATCGATGGGCTCGGACAGGATGTTGGACGACATGTCCGCCACCAGCGGCACGTCGCCCACATCGGGGATGTCGTGGTATTCCACGCCGTGGATCGTTTCGTTGGAGGTGTAGTGCACGTAGGCGGCATTCGGATCGAGCTGCCATTCCTCGCGCGGCGGCATGCGCAGGTAGTTTTGCGCCTTGCTGCTGGCGGCCACGTTCACCCGCACGTACGGCGCCGCTTCACTGGCGGCCTTTTCGCCCCAGTGGCCGGTGATCAGGTAATCGGCGCTGCCGTCAGCGGCCGCCAGATTCATCGGGATCTGGGCGAAATGCTGGGTGGCGCCGCCCTGCAGGAACAGCACCGCGTAATCATCCGGAATGGCCATCAGCTGGCGCAGGTCGGCTTCGGTCTGCGCAGCCAGTTCGCCAAAGCGCTTGCCGCGGTGGGATTGCTCCATCACCGATGCGCCGCTGCCGTTCCAGTCCAGCATGTCACGCTGCGCACGTTCGAGCACGGCCAGCGGCAACGCCGCCGGACCAGCGCTGAAATTCCAGATTCTGCTCACTGCGATGGCTCCCTAGGTAGGTCAAGTATTATGGCGCAGCGCAACAACCGCCGGTCAAGCGCCCTGATGTCGCCGGCACGCTTCAGAAACGGATCAGCAACACCATCGCGATACCCAGCGCCAGCACGGCTGCGGTCACGATGAGCCACCAGACTTCACCGCGCGGGCCTGCCACGCTTTCGGGCGCCGCCGGCAGATACAACTCGGGCATGGGCGCCTCGGGCATCATGCCGGGCGCATCCACCACGAAGCGATGCGAGGCCACGCCGACCTGGTCGCCCGGCTGCAGTGCCACCCGCCCGGTCACTACCCCGTTGACGCGCAAGGGGTAACTGGCCGAAGCCTGGCCGGCCTCCAGCATCAGTTCGCCGTCGTGCCAGAAAATGCGCAGCGAGGCCTGCTCGCCTTGCGGCAGGTCGAGCGGCAGGCGGCTCTGCGAGCCCAGCTCGAGACTGTCGCGCAACGACAGCACGCGCCCCGACAGCGGCCCACCCACGGCACGCAGCGCCACGGTGCAACGCCCTTCCTGCGACACCTGCAAGGCCGGGCGCCGCGCCGGGTCCTCGTCATCGCGCAACAACATGCGGCAACCGCCCACGCTGACCACATCACCGGCGCGCAGCAATGCCCGCTCGCGCACGGGCCGCGCGTTCACATGGATGCGCGCGGCGGCGGAAAGCACCTGCAGCACCCAGCCGCGACGATCGTGCTGGATCCGCACGTGATGTTCCGCGGCATGGCTGGCCGCCAGCACCAGGTCGTTGTCGGGCGCGCTGCCGATGCGCAGTTGAGGCTGCGTCCAGAGGAAGTCCTCGCGGGCCGAACGGGGAAACTCGATGCGCATCGCTGTACCAGGCGGGAGAAGCGAAACTCTAGCATGCGCAGCGCGCCAAACCGCCGTGCCACTGAAGGCATCGCTGCCTTAAACTACGCGGCTTACTGCGGAGCGCGGCATGTCCAGAATCCAACTGAAACGCCCCCACCAGATGACGCCTGCCGAGGCCCGTTCGGTGATCGACCAGATCGCCGCGCGCATGCGCGAAAAGTTCGGCATGGCGTGCGAGTGGCAGGGTGATGCATTGCGTTTCACCCGACCCGGCGTCAAGGGCGACATCGCCATCGGTGCCAGCGAGATCCTCGTCAACGCCGAACTGGGCCTGATGCTGTCGCCGATGAAAGGCATGATCGAGCAGGAAATCCAGCGCAAGCTCGACGAGCACTTCGCCTGACCCCGGGCGGTCGCGACTGATGATTCTTTGACCAGGGCCACATCCGTGGCATACTCGTCGGCTTACGCAGCCACGATGGCTGTGCACGAACACCGGACCACATGGCAAAAGACGACGTCATCGAAATGGAGGGTACGGTCCAGGAGACCTTGCCCAACACCATGTTTCGCGTACAACTGGAGAATGGGCATGTTGTCATCGCCCATATTTCCGGCCGCATGCGCAAGCATTACATCCGCATCCTCACGGGCGACAAGGTCAAGATCGAAATGACCCCGTACGACCTGAGCAAGGGGCGGATTACCTACCGCATGAAGTAAACCGGTGTTGAGGTAGTAGCCGGCCCGTTGGCTTCGCCACGGCCTGCACTCAACCGGCGCGATCCGGATGCTCGGAGACAAAAGGCGGCGCAATGCGCCGCCTTTGTTTTGCCTCGCGTTTGAGCGCAGTACCGGTTACACCACCACCGGAAACTTCTCGCTGGCCTCGCAATCGACCTGCAACTCGCCGTCGCGCACGCTGAGCCGGACCTTGCCGCCGTCGGCCAGCTTGCCGAACAGCAGTTCGTCGGCCAGTGCCCGCTTCACCTTCTCCTGGATCACGCGAGCCATCGGACGTGCGCCCATCTGCGCGTCGAAGCCATGCTCAGCCAGCCAATGGCGGGCGTCTGCATCCACGTCCAGTACCACCTGCTTCTCGGCAAGCTGGCTTTCCAGCTCGATCAGGAACTTGTCCACCACGCGCAGGATGTGCTCGAAATCCAGCGCGCCGAACTGGATGATCGCGTCCAGCCGGTTGCGGAACTCCGGGGTGAAGATGCGGCGGATCACTTCCATCGCGTCGGACTCGTGCTTCTGCTCCACGAAACCGATGCTGCGCCGCGACGCCAGCGCCGCGCCCGCGTTGGTGGTCATCACCACCACCACGTTCTTGAAGTTGGCCTCGCGACCATTGGTGTCGGTGAGCACGCCGCGGTCCATCACCTGCAGCAGGATGTTGAACACGTCCGGGTGCGCCTTCTCGATCTCGTCCAGCAGCAGCACCGCATGCGGATGCTTCACCACTGCCTCGGTCAACAGCCCGCCCTGGTCGAAACCGACATAGCCGGGAGGCGCGCCAACCAGCCGCGACACGGAGTGGCTCTCCATGTACTCGGACATGTCGAAGCGGATCATTTCGATCCCCAGTTGCATGGCCAGCTGCTTGGTGACCTCGGTCTTGCCCACACCGGTCGGGCCGGCCAGCAGGAAGCAGCCGATCGGCTTGGACGGGTCGGCCAGGCCCGAACGGGCCATCTTGATCGAAGCGGCCAGCGCCTCGATCGCCGGATCCTGCCCGAAAACCACCATTTTCAGATTGCGCTCGAGGTTGCGCAACACATCGCGGTCGGACGCGGACACCTGCTTGGCGGGAATCCGCGCCATCTTGGCGACGATGTATTCCACCTCGCCCACGTCGATGGTGCCGGTGCGCTCGTCATCCGGCAGCAAACGCTGACGCGCGCCCGCCTCATCGATCACGTCGATCGCCTTGTCCGGCAGCAGCCGGTCGGGGATGTGCTTGACGGAAAGATCCACCGCCGCCTTCAACGCCTCGTTGGTATAGGCGACGTGGTGATGCTCCTCGAAGCGCGAACGCAGGCCCTTCAGGATCTCGATACTGTCGGCCACGGTGGGCTCGACCACGTCGATCTTCTGGAAGCGCCGCGCGAGTGCGCGGTCCTTCTCGAATACGCCGCGGTATTCCTGGAACGTGGTGGAACCGATGCAGCGCAGCTCGCCCGACGCCAGCATCGGCTTGATCAGGTTGGACGCATCCATGGTGCCGCCCGAGGCGGAACCCGCACCGATGATGGTGTGGATTTCGTCGATGAACAGGATCGCGCCCGGCTGCTTCTTGAGCTGGGTGATCACGCCCTTCAGGCGCTTCTCGAAGTCGCCGCGATACTTGGTGCCAGCTACCAGCGCGCCGAGGTCGAGCGACCAGATGGTGGCTTCCTCCAGCACCTGCGGCACTTCACCGTCCACGATCCGCTTGGCCAGGCCCTCGGCCAGCGCGGTCTTGCCCACGCCGGCCTCGCCCACGTACAGCGGGTTGTTCTTGCGGCGGCGGCACAGCACCTGGATGGTGCGCTCGATCTCGTCGGTGCGGCCGATCAGCGGATCGATCTTGCCCTCGAGCGCCAGTTCGTTGAGGTTGCTGGCGAACTCATGCAGCGGGTTGCCCTTGGCCTCGCCTTCCTCGCCCTCGCGCTCCTGCCCGCCCGCGGCGCCGGCGGCCGGCTCCTCACCGATCTTGGCGATGCCGTGCGAGATGTAATTGACCACGTCGAGACGGGTGATCTCCTGCTGGTGCATGAAATACACCGCATGCGAATCCTTCTCGCCAAAGATCGCCACCAGCACGTTGGCGCCGGTAACTTCCTTGCGGCCGGAGGATTGCACGTGATAAACGGCGCGCTGCAGCACGCGCTGGAAACCCAGCGTCGGTTGCGTATCGCGCTCGTCGCCTTGCGGCAGCACCGGCACGGTCTCGGCGATGATGCGCTCGAGCTCGCTGCTCAAGCGCGGCAGGTCGACGCCGCAGGCGCGCAGTGCGCCCAGCGCCGACTGGTTGGTGGTGAGCGCCAGCAACAGGTGTTCCACGGTCATGAACTCGTGGCGTTGCTCCCGGGCCTGCTTGTAGCAATGGCCGATGGTGACTTCGAGATCCTTGCTGAACATTCGGATCGACTCCGCTGAGGTTGGAAGCGACTTACTGTCGCCATGCCCACCAAAATGGGGGTGCTCAAGCCTTTTCCATAGTGCACAACAACGGGTGCTGATGAGCGCGTGAATATTCGTTTACCTGAGTCACCTTGGTCTCGGCCACCTCCCGGGTAAAAACCCCGCAAACGCCGCGTCCACGAGTATGCACGTGCAACATCACCTGTACCGCCTGCTCCTGGTCGAGGTTGAAGAAGCCACGCAACACTTCAACCACAAAATCCATCGGGGTGAAGTCGTCGTTGAGCAGCAATACCCGAAACAGGGGTGGTCGCGCCACCTCCGGCTTGGCCGATTCCACCGCCAGTCCCCGGCCGTGATCATGTTCGTGTTCGGATTCGTGGGCCATGAGTTCTTGAGTGATGATTTCGATGTCGAGTATACGCTGCGGCCGCTTGCGCCCCGCAGCGAGAAGTGCATGAGGTAATGGCACAATGGGCGCTTTTCCAGTACCTGCCCATGTCCGATTTACCCGTGTCCGCTCCCCCTACCCCGCGAACTGTCTGGTGTCCCCATGTCACGGTGGCCTGCGTGGTCGCCGATGGCGACCGTTACCTGATGGTCGAGGAAGAGGCCTGCGGTCGCCTCGCCTACAACCAGCCCGCGGGTCACCTGGAAGATCACGAAAGCCTCACCGACGCCGCGTTGCGCGAGACGCTGGAGGAAACCGGCTGGACGGTCGAGTTGCAGCACCTCATCGGCGTGCAGCAATGGCGCAGTACCGAGCATGGCGATGGCGTAGTGCGCTTCAGCTTCGCGGCGCGTGCGCTGAGCCACGATCCCGCACGGCCGCTGGACACCGGTATCCGTCGCGCGCTGTGGCTCACCCGCGCCGAAATCGCCGCCCTGGGCGATCGCCTGCGCAGCCCGCTGGTGCTGCTCAGCATCGACGCCTGGCTGGCGGGCCAACGCCTGCCGTTGCGGGCGCTGGATTACCTGCCGGGCAACCCGCCGGACACGCCCGCATGAAAGTGATGCTGGGCATTTCCGGTGGCGTCGATTCCTCGGTCGCCGCCTTGCTTTTGCAACAAGCCGGCCACGAGGTCGAGGGCCTGTTCATGCAGAACTGGGAGGAAGACGAGCGCAGCGGGCCATGCACCACCGATGCCGACCGCAAGGACGCGGTGGCGGTATGCGGGCGGCTGGGCATTCCGTTCCACGCGCGCAATTTCGCGGCGGAGTACTGGGATGGCGTGTTCGCCCATTTTCTCGACGAATACCGCGCCGGCCGGACGCCGAATCCCGACGTGCTGTGCAACCGGGAGATCAAGTTCAAGACGTTTCTGCACGAGGCGCAGGCGCTGGGCGCGGAGAAGATCGCCACCGGCCACTACGCCCGCGTGGATCGGCGCGACGGTCGCTACCGGCTGTTGCGCGCCGTGGATGCGGCCAAGGACCAGAGCTATTTCCTGCACGCGCTGGGCCAGCAGCAGCTGTCCGCCACGCTGTTTCCGCTGGGCGGCATCGAGAAACCGCGTGTTCGCGAACTGGCCCGCGAAGCGGCGTTGCCCACTCATGCCAAGAAGGATTCCACCGGCATCTGCTTCATCGGTGAACGCGATTTCCGCAGCTTCCTGGCGCAGTACATCCCTGCCCGCCCCGGCGAGATGCGTACGCCCGAGGGGGAACGGATCGGCGAGCATCAAGGCGTGATGTATTACACGCTGGGCCAGCGCAACGGCCTGGGCATCGGCGGCCGCCATGGCGCCAGTGGCGAGGCCTGGTTCGTGGTGGGCAAGAATGTCGCCAGCAATGTGCTGTACGTGGCCCAGGGTGGCGAGAATCACTGGCTCCACTCGCACCGGCTGGAAACGGAAACGCCGAGCTGGGTTGCCGGCGAGGCGCCCGCGCCGCACTTTCGCTGCACCGCCCGCACCCGCTATCGCCAGCTCGACCAGGCCTGTGAAGTCACCGTGCATGCCGACCGGCTGGAAGTACGCTTCGACGAACCCCAGCGCGCCGTCACCCCCGGCCAGTCGGTGGTTCTCTATGATGGCGAGGCCTGCCTCGGTGGCGCCGTGATCGCCGCCACCGACGCCACTTATGGTGGCTTGCCACCTCTCCTCCCCTCTTGAGCAGCGAGTCACGTTCTGGTGTTTGAAACTTTTTCGATGAATGAAGAGCGCGTGCTGGCATTGGCTGGCATCTTCCAGGCGTGCTCGCTGGCCCAGAAGCTGGCCAACGAAGGACGCTGCGATGACGCCGCGATGGAAGCCGGCGTGGCCAGCATTTTCCGCATCGACGCGCCCTCGGTGGTGGGTGTGTACGGTTCGGTGGCCACCATGCGACCGGGCCTGCGCCGGCTGGTGTCGCAACTGGACGAAAGCGACCGCGACATGGCGCTGACGCGCATGGTGGTCACCGTGATGCGGCTGGAACGCAGCTTGTCCGCGCGCCCCGACCTGCTTGAGCAGTTGCAGCAGGGCATCGTTGCGGCGCAACGCCAGGTGGAGCATTTCGGTCAGGCATCGCAACAGGTCACGGGCCGGCTGGCCGAGCTGTACGTATCCACCCTGTCCCTGCTGACCCCGCGCGTGATGGTCAACGGCAACCCGCAGCAATTGCAGCAGCCGGCGGTGGTGGAGAAGATTCGCGCCAACCTGCTGGCCGCCGTGCGTTCGGCCGTGTTGTGGCGACAGGTGGGTGGCCGCCAGTGGCAACTGCTGCTGTACCGACGCCAGTGCAGCATGTTGGCGCGTGGATTGCTGACCGGCGCGATGCTGGACAACGGCTGAGCGGCGGCGCCGCCTTTGCAGGAGCCATTTCAGTCGCGACGCTCTTGTTTTGGAGTTCCAGAGCAGAGGCATCGCGACTGAAGTCGCTCCCACACAGGATGCCGCGCCGCATTCACCCCAGCAGCTTCAACCCCGGGCGTGCCCGCGCCAGTCGGCGCAGCAAGGTGGCGAAGACCTGCAGGTTGTCCTGCCACGGCGAGGCGTCGCGCCAATACAGCGCGATCTCGCGGCCGGTGGCCTGCCCTTTCAGCCTGGCCAGAACGATATTGGGCATCGATGCCAGCCGCTCATGCGCCAGCGCTGGCACCAGCGCGTAGCCGCCGCGCAGGCTGACCAGCGCCGCCAGGCTTTCCAGGCTGACGTCCTGCACGTGGCCGTGATCGCCGCCATCCCCGCCCAGGCCGTCGGCGTGGCTCTCGGCCATCAGCGTGGCCTGGGCCGGGTCGAGCTGCTCCAGCGTCACGCTGCGCTGGCTGGCCAGCGCATGATCGGCGCGCAGCATCAGCTCCCACGGCTCGAAAAAAAGCGGCTTCGTCGCGATGCCGCTGATGGCGGGAACCAACGGCGCCAGCACGGCATCCAGCTCACCCTCGTGCAGGCGGCGCAGCAGGCCGCGCGGCTTGCCTTCGGAAATCACCAGCCGGGCGCCCGGAAAATGCTGCGGGAACGGCGAGATGAGATGCGGCAACAGGTACGGCCCCAGGGATGCCGGCAAACCCAGCCGCAATTCACCGCCAAAGGCCACCGCACCGGCACGGGCCAGCTGCTGCAGGTGCTCGGCGGCGGCCAGCACCGCGTCGATCTGCTGCAGCAGGCGACGGCCGCCCGCAGTGGGCACGATGCTGCGCCCGCCGCGCTCGAACAGCGGCGCGCCCAGCGCCTGTTCCACCTTCTGTACCTGATGCGACAGGCCCGACGGGCTGATGTGCATGGCGCGCGCGGCGCTGTTGAAACTCGCATGGCGATGCACCGCCTGCACCAGCGCGAGATCACGCAGCGACACTGCCGCCAGGGTGGTCGAAATCATCGAATGCTGCATGTCATCAAAAGCGTTTGCGCCATGGGTGTGCGGAGCCCATGCTGGGTGGACGGTCGCCGAAGTCTACTCGTCGCGCGGCGTTGCATACGTTTTCCGCCATTCCGCGACGCCAACGTGCGGGTATTCGTTCGCGAGTTCCCCGCGTTTGGGCGATAATTGGCAAATTTGCCGGGACGGCCAACCGTCGCCGTGGTCATCATCCCAGCCGCAGGATTCAGCCAGGAGCTTCCCATGAAAGACACCTTTTCCGCACGCGACACACTCGAAGTCAACGGCAAGCAATATGCCTTTGCCAGCCTCGCCAAACTGGGCCAACGCTTCGACCTGAAGCGACTGCCGTACTCGATGAAGATCCTGCTGGAAAACCTGTTGCGCCATGAGGATGGCGTGGACGTGACCAGCAAGGAAATCGAAGCGGTCGCCACCTGGGACGCGAAGAAAGAGCCGGATACCGAGATCTCCTTCATGCCCGCCCGCGTGCTGCTGCAGGACTTCACCGGCGTGCCCTGCGTGGTCGACCTGGCGGCGATGCGCGACGCGATGAAGGCGCTGGGCGGTGACCCGACCCTGATCAACCCGCTGTCGCCGGCCGAACTGGTCATCGACCACTCGGTGCAGGTCGACGTGTTCGGCAGCGAAGACGCGCTGGAAAAGAACGTCGCGATCGAATTCGAGCGCAACCAGGCCCGCTACAGCTTCCTGCGCTGGGGCCAGAAAGCGCTGACCGACTTCAAGGTGGTGCCGCCGCGTACCGGCATCGTGCACCAGGTGAACCTGGAGCACCTGGCTCGGGTGGTGATGGCCAATGAAGTCGACGGCCAGCAGTGGGCCTATCCGGACACCGTGTTCGGCACCGACTCGCACACCACCATGGTCAACGGCCTGGGCGTGCTGGGCTGGGGCGTGGGCGGCATCGAGGCCGAGGCGGCGATGCTGGGCCAGCCCTCCTCCATGCTGATTCCGCAGGTGGTCGGCTTCAAGCTGTCCGGCAAGCTGCCCGAGGGCGCCACCGCCACCGACCTGGTGCTGACCGTGACGCAGATGCTGCGCAAGCAGGGCGTGGTCGGCAAGTTCGTGGAGTTCTTCGGCCCAGGCCTGCAGCACCTGGCGCTGGCTGATCGCGCCACCATCGGCAACATGGCGCCGGAGTACGGCGCCACCTGCGGCATCTTCCCGGTCGACGCGGAGTCGCTGCGCTACCTGCGCCTGTCCGGTCGCAGCGACGAGCAGGTCGCGCTGGTCGAGGCGTACGCCAAGGCCCAGGGCCTGTGGCATGACGAGAACAGCCCGCACGCCGAATTCACCACCACGCTGGAGCTGGACCTGGCCGATGTCAAACCGTCGATGGCCGGCCCGAAGCGTCCGCAGGATCGCGTGCTGCTGACCGACGTCAAGCAGAACTACAACGACAACCTGGGCGCCACCACCGTCAATCGCGTGCCGAAGAACGGCGCCGCGGAAGCCTTTGCCAGTGAGGGCGGCGCCACCGCCATCGGCAACCCGAACAACACCATCACCGACGGTCGGGTGCGGGTCGAGATGAACGGCGACAGCTTCAAGGTCGGTGACGGCTCGGTGGTGATCGCCGCGATCACCTCGTGCACCAACACCTCCAACCCCGCCGTGATGCTGGCCGCCGGCCTGGTCGCCAAGAAGGCCGCCGCGCGTGGCCTCAAGGCCAAGCCGTGGGTGAAGACCTCGCTGGCCCCCGGCTCCAAGGTCGTCACCGACTACCTGGAAAAGACCGGCCTGCTGACCGAGCTGGAAAAGACCGGTTTCTACCTGGTCGGCTACGGCTGCACCACCTGCATCGGCAACTCCGGCCCGCTGCCGCAGGAAATCAGCCAGGCGATCAGCACCGGCGACCTCACCGTGGGCGCCGTGATCTCCGGCAACCGCAACTTCGAAGGCCGCGTGCACGCCGAAGTGAAGATGAACTACCTGGCCTCACCGCCGCTGGTGGTGGCCTATGCGCTGGCCGGCTCGCTCGACATCGACCTCACCACCCAGCCGCTGGGCCAGGGTTCGGACGGCAAGGACGTGTTCCTGAAGGACGTGTGGCCGAGCAATCAGGAAATCAGCGACCTGCTCGCCAGCGCCGTCACCTCGGACATGTTCAAGAAAAACTACGCCGACGTGTTCAAGGGTGACGAGCGCTGGAACGCGATCGCTTCGCCGGACGGCGCGCTGTACGCGTGGGACGAAGCGTCCACCTACATCAAGAACCCGCCCTACTTCGACGGCATGACGATGGAGCTGGCCAAGGTCGAGGACATCCACGGCGCGCGCTGCCTGGGTCTGTTCGGCGACTCAATCACCACCGACCACATCTCGCCGGCCGGTTCGATCAAGAAGGATTCACCCGCCGGTCGCTTCCTGATCTCGCGCGGCGTGCAGCCGATCGACTTCAACTCCTACGGCTCGCGCCGCGGCAACGACGACGTGATGGTGCGCGGCACCTTCGCCAACATCCGCATCAAGAACCAGATGCTGGACGGCGTCGAAGGCGGCTTCACCCGCCACGTTCCCAGCGGCGAGCAAATGGCGATCTATGACGCCGCGATGAAATACAAGGAAGCGGGCACGCCGCTGGTAGTCATTGCCGGCAAGGAATACGGCACCGGCTCCTCGCGCGACTGGGCGGCCAAGGGCACCTTGCTGCTGGGCGTCAAGGCCGTGATCACCGAGAGCTTCGAGCGCATCCATCGCTCGAACCTGGTCGGCATGGGCGTGCTGCCGTTGCAGTTCAAGAACGGCGAGAACGCCAGGACGCTGGGCCTGACCGGCAACGAAACGTTCGACGTCAGCGGACTGGACGACGGCCGTTCGAAGGAAGCCACCGTCACCGCCACCGCGCCCGACGGCAGCAGCAAGCAGTTCACCGTGCACGTGATGCTGCTGACCCCGAAGGAGCGCGACTTCTTCCGTCACGGCGGCATCCTGCAATACGTGTTGCGCCAGCTGGCGGGCAAGAAAGCCGCCTGAGTTTCAGCACAACCGGAAAAAAGGAGCGCCCCGAAAGGGGCGCTTTTTTTTTGAACCTGGCCTCGCCTGGCGAATCCCGCGAACGGCGCTACATCACGCGTTTCCACGTCGCGGTGTAGCAACGCCAATCGCCATCCTCGTTGCGCCACGCCGATTCGACCTGGTACACGCCCATCTGGTCAGGCAGCAGCTTGCCGCCGCTGGTCAATGTGACCGTGAACGTGGCCACCATCCGTTCACCGCGGTGCTCGATCGACACCGGCCCCATCGTGACGCCGACATGGTCGCCGCGCAGCGCCAGCAAACGAACCATGCCGGTCAACTTGCGCCGATCCAGACTGCCGGCATTGCCGTCGAAATCCTCGCTGAGCGGTTCGGCCAGATCCCCGGCCGAACCGGCCTCGGCCGCCTGCGCCATCGCGACGATCGCCTCGCGTACCCGCGTTTCATCCGGTGTGCGGCGACAGCCCGGCAGCACCAGCGCAAGCAGGACAAGCGCGCCTGCGATGAGGATCGTTTTCTTCGGTCGAATCATGGCGGGACTCGTTGCGGTGCGGCTTGCCGCTATACGCGAGCGCATGTTCCAATGAATCGGAATGCGTGGTTCGTGACGGATAGTGCCACCGTTGTGAATCCGTGCGGTCCATGGTCATCGACAAACAGGGAACCCGAGCATGAGCAATGAGCGTCCGTGGCTGGCGAATTATCCGGCGGGCGTCCCCGCGCAGATCGATACCGATCGCTATGCATCGGTGGTGGCGGTGGTGGAGGAAGCGTTCGCGCAGTTCCGTCAGCGGCCGGCGTTCTCCAGCTTCGGCAAGCAGCTCAGCTACGGCCAGGTCGATGAGTTGAGCCGCCAGTTCGCCGGCTACCTCACCGGCGTGCTGAAGCTCACCAAGGGCGACCGCGTCGCGATCATGATGCCCAACGTGCTGCAGTATCCGATCGTGCTGTTCGGTGCTTTGCGTGCGGGGCTGGTGGTGGTCAATACCAACCCGATGTACACCGCGCGCGAACTGAAGCACCAGCTGGAGGACTCCGGCGCCAAGGCCATCGTGGTGCTGGACAACTTTGCGGCCACGCTGCAGCAGTCGCTGGACGGCACGCAGATCGAACACATCGTGACCACCGGCATCGGCGACATGCTCGGTTTTCCCAAGGGCGCGCTGATCAATTTCGTGCTCAAGCATGTCAAGAAGATGGTGCCGTCGTTCCGGTTGCCGCAGGCGGTGCGGTTCCGCGATGCGCTGGCACGTGGCGCCGCCCATCCGCTGCCCGCGGTGACACTCACGCGGGACGACCTGGCCTTCCTGCAATACACCGGCGGCACCACCGGCGTGGCCAAGGGCGCCATGCTGACCCACGGCAACATGGTGGCGAACATGCTGCAAGCCAGCGCGTGGATCGGCACCGAACTGGTCAAACCCGGCGAGGAAGTCATCATCACCGCGCTGCCGCTGTACCACATCTTTTCACTGACCGCGAACGGGCTGGTGTTCATGAGCCTGGGCGGGTTGAACTGGCTGATCACCAACCCGCGCGACATGCCCGGCTTCGTCAAGGAGCTGAAGAAGTCCCGGCCCACCGCGATCACCGGCGTCAACACCCTGTTCAACGGCCTGCTCAACACGCCTGGCTTTGCCGAGCTGGATTTCTCGCGCCTGCACCTGACCCTGGGTGGTGGCATGGCGGTACAGCGGTCGGTGGCGGAACGCTGGAAGAAAACCACCGGCTGCACCCTGGCCGAAGCCTACGGCTTGACGGAAACCTCGCCGGCGGTTTGCATCAACCCGCTGGACCTGGCGGCCTACAACGGCTCGATCGGCCTGCCGATTCCCTCCACCGACGTGGCGATATGGTCGGAGGAAAGCCAGCCGCTGCCCATCGGCGAGATCGGCGAACTGATGGTGCGCGGCCCGCAGGTGATGAAGGGTTACTGGAACCGCCCCAACGAAACGGCCAATGTGCTGGATGCCGAAGGCTGGTTGCATACCGGCGACATCGCGCGGATGGACGAGAGCGGCTATGTCTATATCGTCGACCGCAAGAAGGACATGATCCTGGTGTCCGGCTTCAACGTGTATCCGAACGAGGTCGAGGACACCGTGATGCAGCATCCCGGCGTGGCCGAGGTGGCGGCCGTCGGTCTGCCCGACGAGCATTCCGGTGAGGTGGTGAAACTGTTCGTGGTGCGCAAGGACCCGAACCTGACCATCGAAGACTTGAAGGCCTTCTGTCGCGAAAACCTTACCGGCTACAAGCGACCCAAGCTGATCGAATTCCGTGATTCGCTGCCCAAGAGCAATGTAGGCAAGATCCTTCGCCGCGAATTGCGCGACGAGCACAAACCGGCGCCTGCAAACGCCAGTTGAATGGTTGAGCGCTTGCGGGCGTGCAGAGACGCCCGCACCCCGGCAGGGTCACTACCCCTTCCAGTTCTCCAGGATGTCGGCATAGCCGCCCAGCAGGTTCCACAACGGCACCTGCTTGTCTTCGGGGATGTGGGTATAGGAAAAACCGATGTGGTGCTCGGATATGCGCGCCACTTCCGCCTGCAGATGGATGTGCAGGTTGTGCCCGAAAATCATGTCGAGCACCCAACTCTGCCCCGGTTCGCCCACCCAGCCCAGCGGTCGACGCAACAACGCCCCCGTCGCGGAAATGTCGACCAGCTCGGTGGGGTGGGATTTGTCGCCGCGACACATCAACACGGTAGTCTCGATCTGCATTCGAGCCGGCCGCAGTTGTTCGTACGCCGCGCCGGCGTCGTCTCGTTCGTTTTCGTCGATCATCAAAGATTCCTTCCACCCACGATGGCGTCTGGCATCACAAAGCATGTTCATTCGTTGCCACCCCGCATCCTTGACCAGGCAGCGCCGATGACATCCAGGGCTGCCGATATGCGCCCCGCAACGGCAACAGGCAATCGCTTGCAGTGGGCTCACGCGTGGTCAAGCAATCAACATGCCATGCCACCAAGCCATTGCGCCAGTGGTAGCGGTTGCAATGGACGGATCGCCTGATGATCCATTCCCGCTGGCGTGTCCGTCGTGTGGGCGAGTGTGCACCCATTCCCCACCGTGATGCGCCCTGTCCCGTCGCTGGATGCGGGGTTACCCCTGAGCGTCACAGCGACCAATTGGGTCACATCGCGCCCGGCTGCCGACGTCCGGTCCATGGGCGGATCGCCCGGTCATCGGAACACGCCGGCATGAACGAAACCCCGCACGCGCATCCGATATAAGGCTGGACTTGTCCCGTGGCAGCCGTTACGCTTCGACAACGCGTGGTTCCCCGGCAACAGGCTTGCAGCGCATTGCGCTGGCGGGACAGTCAACCGGTGCTCGGGCAGACCGATAACGACCACCGACAAGCAACCAGCGAAACCGGGGCTCCACCATCTCTGGCTGACGTCATTGCCGCTGTTGACGGCGGATTGCGACGCACCGCAGAGGCGGTCGACCCACATGACCGAACCGCCATCGAGTGGCTTCGTCATGTCGGCAAAGGCGCCAGGCAATCTTGCCGTTCGCCATGGGCGGCTGAACCAGATGTAGCCGGGAAGACGCATTGAGACGCGCTCCAAGTACGGACATTTCCGCGGGGCATCCCGGTAAATGGACGGGTTCCAATCACGTTGAACGCACTGCCAGCCGCTGAAGGCGGCCTTTACGACATGCATTGATGAGCACTGAGCCGGTCGAGCCCGAGAGCCTGGTAACCGCACCGCAGGATGCGTTCGCGTCGGTGCCGCAGCAGCAGGAAATGCCGCTGGCGATCGTGCGCGGCGAACCGATGCTGCAGATGCCGCAGGATCTGTACATCCCGCCGGACGCGCTCGAGGTGATCCTGGAGTCGTTCGAGGGGCCGCTGGATCTGCTGCTGTACCTGATCCGCCGGCAGAACCTGGACATCCTGGACATCCCTGTAGCCGAGATCACCCGGCAGTACATGAGCTACATCGAGCTGATGCGCGATGTGATGCGACTGGAACTGGCGGCGGAATACCTGCTGATGGCCGCGATCCTGGCCGAGATCAAGTCGCGGCTGCTGCTGCCGCGACCGCCGCTGGAGGAAGGGCTGGAAGAGGATCCGCGCGCCGAACTGGTGCGGCGACTGCAGGAGTACGAACGGTTCAAGCGAGCCGCGGAAGACATCGAGGCGTTGCCCCGGGTCGAACGCGACACCGTGGTGGTACATGCCGAAACGGGCGAGCGCAACGTGATCAGGTTGCCGCCGCCGCTGGAGCTGACCGAACTGCTGCTGGCCCTGAAAGACGTGATGCACCGGGCCGAACTGTTCGGGCACCACGCGATCAAGCGCGAGGCGCTCAGCGTAAGGCAGCGCATGGGCGAATTGCTGAGCCGGCTGGACGACAACAGCTTCCATCGCTTCGAAAGCCTGTTCGACCCCGCCGAGGGGCGTCTTGGCATCGTGGTGACCTTCCTGTCGATGCTGGAGCTGGCCAAGGAAATGCTGGTGGAAATCGTGCAGGAGGCGCCGCTGGCGCCGATCTACGTCAAGGCCAGGATCAGCCATGGCGAAGCGGAACCCGACCTGGCGGACGATCAAACCCAGGCCGACCCATCGGCGCGCAACGACGCGTTCGGCGAATGAAACACATTTATTGAATCGGCATCCGACCCAAGGTTATGCAGATCGAGCAAATCAAACCCATCATCGAGGCCGCGCTGCTGGCCTCCAGCCAGCCGATGACCACCCATCAGCTGGGCGACCTGTTCAGTGAAACCGACGAGGTCGGCCACGAGCAGATCGCCCGCGCACTGGAAGCACTGGCCGGCGATTGCGAAGGCCGCGGCGTCGAGTTGAAGGAGGTCGCCTCCGGATTCCGCTACCAGGTGCGCCAGGACGTGCATCCATGGATCTCGCGGATGTGGACCGAGCGGCCCAGCCGCTATTCGCGGGCGATGCTGGAAACGCTGGCGCTGATCGCCTACCGCCAGCCGATCACCCGCCCCGAGATCGAGCAGATCCGAGGCGTGGTGGTCTCCTCCAACATCATCAAGACGATGGAGGAACGCGAGTGGATTCGCGTGGTCGGTTACCGCGACGTGCCCGGCAAGCCGGCGCTGTTCGGCACCACCCGCGCGTTCCTGGACTACTTCAACCTGAAATCGCTGGACCAGTTGCCGCCGCTGTCGGAAATCCGCGACATGGAAGACCCGCAGCTGCGCTTCGAGCCGGAACCCCTGCCCGCCCGCATCGTGCGCGATCTGTCGATCGACCCGGACGCAGACGCAGCAGCCGAACGGGAACACGAAGCCGACAGTAGCGAAACCCGTACTGATACCGAACACCACGCATCCGCGGACGCCGCAGATGCTGACGACACCACGGCCGACGCCAACGCGCCAGCCGCTTCATCCGAGTCCGACGAGCCAGGCTCCGACACGAGCCCACTCGCCGACAACCCGATTGCCACTGCCGATGAGGCAGCGAACCCCGCCGCGGACGTCGAACCCGACGCCGCAAGCCAAGATTCCGAGGAGTACCGCGCATGACTGCGCCGCAAAAATCCGTTCTGTCCCTGAAGCGTGAACCGCGCGACGAAGCCGCCGCCCAACTGGAAGAGCGCCTGCACAAGGTGCTGGCCAACGCGGGCCTGGGCTCGCGCCGCACGCTCGAAGTGCGCATCCAGTCCGGCGAAGTCGAGCTCAACGGCACGCGTGCCGAAATCGGCACCAGCGTGCATGCCGGCGATCGCGTGACGCTCGACGGCAAGCAGTTCGTGGTGGCTACCGACAGCCGCGACGACACTGAAGTGCTGATCTACCACAAGCCCGAAGGCGTGCTGACCACGCGCGACGACCCGGAAGGCCGCCCCACCGTGTTCGAACAGCTGCCGCGCCTGAAGGGCGCGCGCTGGGTCGCCGTGGGCCGGCTGGACATCAACACCACCGGCCTGCTGCTGCTGACCACCGATGGCGAGCTGGCCAACGGCCTGATGCATCCCAAGAGCGGGCTCGAGCGCGAATACCTGTGCCGCGTGCACGGTGAAGTGCCCGACGAGATCATCGAACGCCTGAAAGCCGGCGTGGAGCTGGACGACGGTCCCGCCCGTTTCGACGAGATCGCGGTGATCAGCCGCGGCGGCAGCCACAGCTGGTTCCGCGTGGTGATCCGCGAGGGCCGCAACCGCGAAGTGCGCCGCCTGTGGGACTCGCAGGGGTTCCTGGTCAGCCGCCTCAAGCGCATCCGCTACGGCCAGATCGAACTGCCGCGCAACCTGCGCCGCGGCGACTGCGAGCCGCTGGATGCCGAAGCGGTAAAACAATTGCGCCAGACCACCGGCCTGGGCGCGCCGCAACCGGTGCTGACCCTGAGCCCGGTACTGCACCAGCGTCGCGCCAACCGCAGCGTCACCGAATACCGCCCCGAACGCGGTGCCGGCACCGCCTGGACCGGCGGCCAGGACGAGGCCCGCGAAATACGCGCGTTCGACCGCATCCGCGAAGAGCCCACCCGTGGCCGCAAGCCGCCGCGTCGCGACGGCAAGGAAGTCAACGGCAACGTGGCGCGCCCCGAGCGCGGCGCCGGCGGCGCACGCAGCGGTGGCGGTCGTGCGCGGCGCGTGGCGCCGGGCCAGGAACTGCCCTCGGTACGCACCTGGTTCGCCGGTGAAAGCCGCGACGGCGCGAACCGCGCTGGCGGCGCACCGCGCGGCAACACCGCCGGCGGCGCCGGCAATCGTCGCCCCGCAGGCGGCAAGCCGTTCGGCGCACGCGCCGCCGCTGGCGGCAGCCCGTACAGCGGCTTCGGCGGCGAATCACGCGGGACTAGCGGTGGCAATGGCAATCGCGCACCGGGCGCCCGGCCGCAGGGCCAGGGCAACCGTGCGCAGGGCAACCAGGCTGGCGGCGGTCGCCCGCAAGGCCAGGGCGGCAATCGTCCCCAGGGTGCCGGCCGGCCGCAGGGTCAGGGTGGCAACCGTTCGCAGGGCGCGGGCCGTCCGCATGGACATGGCGGCGCCGCCGGTGGACGCCCGCCGGGTGGCCGTGGCGGCAACCGCTCGGGCAATCGCTGAGTCGGCCGGAGGCTGATCGGAGCCACGAATAATGGTGCGTATCTACCACAACAACCGCTGCACCAAATCCCGCGCCACGCTGGCCTTGCTGGAAGCGCGCGGCGACGACATCGAGGTCATCAACTACCTCGACAACCCGCCCACCGCGGTCGAGCTGGCCGTGTTGCTGAAGCAGTTGGGGATGACCGCACGTGCGCTGTTGCGCACGGGTGAGGCGGAATACCAGGCCCTGGGACTGGCGGACCAATCACTCGGCGAATCCGCCCTGATCGCGGCGATGGTGGCGCACCCGAAACTGATCGAGCGCCCGATCGTCGTCGCCAACGGCAAGGCCGCCATCGGCCGCCCGCCCGAGACGGTGCTGGCGATACTCTGAACATGCCCTGTGTGGGAGCGACTTCAGTCGCGATGCTCTTGCTTTGGAGCTCCAGAGAAAGAGCATCGCGGCTGAATCCGCTCCCACAAAAGCGGCCGGTTCCGCAAGCACCAGAGCCAGGTATCAGTCGCGATCCAGCGAAAACGCATCCGCATCCATCCATGCGGGAAAACGCTCGCGATGTGCCAGCAGCACAGCGGGATCCAGCGTCACGGTCGCCACCTGTTCCTGCGCACCCAGCTCGATCAACGCCTCGCCGACCGGGTCGACAACCACGCTGTCGCCCGCATACGGCAACTCGTTGCCATCCACGCCGACGCGGTTCACGCCGACTACGTAGCTGAGGTTTTCGATCGCCCGCGCACGCAGCAGCGTGCGCCACGGTTGCCGCCGCGGTGCGGGCCAGTTGGCGACGAACAGCGCCAGGTCGTAATCCATGCCGCCCGCCGCATCGGCCAGCCGGCGATTGCGCAGCCACACCGGGAAGCGCAGGTCGTAGCAAACCTGCGGCAGGATGCGCCAGCCTTTCAGCGTCACGATCAGGCGCGCGTTGCCGCCACCATAGCGGGTATGTTCGCCGGCCATGCGGAACAGGTGGCGTTTGTCGTATTGCTGGAAACTGCCGTCGGGTTGCATCCACAGCAGGCGGTTGTAGACCACGCCGTCTTCCAGGATCGCCAGGCTGCCGCAGATCACCGCGCCCACCTCGGCCGCCAGCGCACGCAGCCAGGCCACGCCTTCGCCCTGCATGGTTTCCGCGCTGGCGCGGGTGTCGTTGCTGAAGCCGGACAGGAAGGTCTCCGGCAACACGATGAGGTCGCTGCCTTTGGCCTGGCGCACCAGTGTGCCGTAGTAATCGCGGTTGGCCGGCGCGTCGTGCCAGCGGGTGGCACCCTGCACCAGTGAGACTTTCAACGGTTGCATGCTCACAGCCGGCACAGGCGCTCGGCGCCTGCCTCCATGGTGGCGTCGCTCTTGGCGAAACACAGCCGCAGCAGTCGCGTGCCGGGCGCGGTCTCGTAAAACGGCGTCAGCGGAATCGCGGCCACGCCACCCTGCTCCACCAGCCATCGGCTGAAGGCCACATCGTCCTCATCGCGGATCGCCGAATAATCGACCAGCTGGAAATAACCGCCCGGCACATCCAGCAGCTTGAAGCGCGACGGCGCCAGCAGGGCGCGGAAACGGTCGCGCTTGGCCTGGTAGAACGCCGGCAACTCCAGGTAATGCTCGGGAGTGCTGGCCATGAACTCCGCAAATGCCACCTGCGCCGGATGGAACGTGCAGAACGTGAGGTACTGGTGCACCTTGCGGAACTCGGCCGACAACGCCGGTGGCGCGATCGCGTAACCGACCTTCCAGCCCGTGCAGTGGTAGGTCTTGCCGAACGAGGAGATCACGAAGCTGCGCTCGGCCAGCTCCGGATGCCGCAGCACGCTTTGGTGCTGCGCACCGTCGTACACGATGTGCTCGTAGACCTCGTCGGAGAGCACCACGATGGAGCTGTCGCGCACGATCGCCGCCAGCTCGTCCAGGTCGCCCGCCGACAGCACGGCACCCGACGGGTTGTGCGGGCTGTTGACCAGGATCATGCGGGTTTTCGGCGTGATCGCGTCACGCACGCGCTGCCAGTCGATCGAGAACGTCGGCACGGTCAGCGGGATATGCACCGCACGGGCGCCCTGCAAGTCGATCGCCGGCTCGTAGCTGTCGTAGGCCGGGTCGAACACGATCACCTCGTCGCCCGCGCGAACCACCGCAGCCATCGCGGCGAACAGTGCTTCGGTGGCGCCGGAGGTCACCGTGATCTCGCGGTCGACATCCACTTTGCGGCCATAAAGCCGCTCGGTCTTCAGCGCGATTTGTTCGCGCAGGCCGGCGGTGCCGTGCATCGGCGCGTACTGGTTGCGGCCCTCGTCCATGGCACGGGCAAGCGCATCGCGCAGCGGCTGCGGTGGTTCGAAATCCGGAAAGCCCTGCCCCAGGTTCACCGCCTTGTATTCCAGCGCCAGCTGGCTCATCACGGTAAAGATGGTGGTGCCGACTTTCGGAAGCTTGGTTTCGATCATGATGATTTGGCCGTCTGGATGCCTGAATCGGGAATGGGACATTATATCGACGCCGCCCCGCGCATTGGCGTGATCAGCGTCTGGCAGGCACCTCATCCAGCGGACGCTTCTTGCATTGCTCGTGTCTCAGCGAGGTGGTGGCCGGCAGGCGCTCGGCCAGGAAATCCACCAGTGCGCGCACGCCCGGCAGCATGCCGCGGCGGCTGGGGTAGACAAAGTGCATGGTGCCGCCGGGAACGCTCCAATCCGGCAGCACCACTTCCAGCTCGCCGCTGCTGATGGCCGGCGCGCAGACGGACTCCGGCAACAACGCCACCCCCATGCCACGACGGGCAGCCTCCAGCAGTACGGCAAAATCGCCGGTGATCAGCCGCGCCTGTACTTCAACGACGGACTGCTTGCCGTCGGCATCAATCAGCTCCCACACCTGTGCGCCCTCGTGCTCGCGCATCGACAGCGCCGGCAAGCGGGCCAGCTCATCGGGTTGCGACGGGCGGCCCAGCGCATCGAGCAGCGCGGGGCTGGCCACCAGCTTGGTTTGCGCCAGGCCGAAACTGCGCATGACCAGGTTGGCGTCGGTATCCAGCTTGGTGCGTACACGGATGGCCAGGTCGTAGCCCTCGCCGATCACGTCGACGCGGCGATCGCTGGACAACAGCCGTACCTGCATTTTGGGATACAGCGCCAGGAAATCCGGCAGCAGATACGCCAGCACCGTCTGCGTCAGCGATATCGGGCAGCTCAGGCGCACCACGCCGCGCGGCTCCGCGCGCAACTCGTCCACGGCATCCTGCGCGGCCTGCGCTTCTTCCAACACGGCACGGCAATGGGCGTAGAAGCGCTCGCCCACCTCGGTGACCATGAAGCGTCGCGTGGTCCGCTGCAGCAGGCGCACGCCCAGCCGTTCCTCGAGCTGGGCCACGCGCTTGCTGAGGCGGGATTTAGGCACGCCCAGCGCCCGGCCGGCGGCGGAAAAACCACCGTGTTCGACCACGGCGGCAAAGAAGTACAGGTCATTGAGATCCTGCAAGGCACCCGTCAACACCGTCATGGTTGTTTCCCTTTTAGAACGATAAGTCCGATAACTACCGACTTATCGCCGCATTGTTTCAAATATATCCTGATTTCGTCGCCGGTCTTCCGGCCCAAACAGGAAACCCCGCCATGAAAATCGTCCATATCGATTCCAGCGCCCTCGGCAGCTATTCGGTGTCGCGCCAGCTCACCGCCGACATCGTAGCGGAGCTGAAGCACGGCACGCCCGACGCCACCGTCAACTATCGTGACCTCGCCGCCCAGCCGCTGACCCACTGGTCGCCGGTCGCCGACGCCAATGATCCCGCTGCCGTGGCGGGGAACGCGATGCTGGAAGAGTTTCTCGCCGCCGACGTGGTGGTGATTGGCGCGCCGATGTACAACTTCGGCATTCCCAGCCAGCTCAAGGCATGGCTTGATCGCGTGCTGGTCGCCGGCAAGACCTTCCGCTACGGCGCGAACGGCCCGGAGGGCCTGGCCGGCGGCAAGCGGGTGATCGTCGCCTCCAGTCGCGGCGGCTTCTACGGCCAGGAAAGCGGACGCGCGGCCGTGGATTTCCAGGAACCCTACCTGCGTGCCGTATTCGCCTTCATCGGTGTCAGCGACATCGAAATCGTGCGGGCCGAAGGCGTGGCGGTTGGCGACGAACAGAAGTCGGCAGCGCTGAAATCGGCACAGGACGCGATCCACACGCTGGTGGCCGAAGCCGCCTGACGCGCCACACGGCGCAAGCGGCGGCGGTCCGTGCGTCGATAACAACGACCGGCCGCGGCACGCCGCTCCCCACGGCGACCGCACGCCGGAACCGCCAAGCAAAGGCCAGCCTCGCAAGCTGGCCTTTTTTGCGTGGCTGAAAGGCCGTCGCTACGGCGTTCCGGCCACCCCTGCCATCAGTCATACCTCGATTTCAGGCTCCACCCATTGACGGCTCGAAACATGGTGTTATAGTTCACTACAACACCGGTCAACGAGTTCACTGAGGAGCACGCCATGAAATCGCAAAATCTCATCGCCAGCGTCGCCGCCGCCCTGTTCACCTTCGCCTCGCTGGGCGCGGTCAACTACAACGTCGACGTCCGCCCGGTATCCGCCGCGGCAACCCAGCGGGTCGTGACCGACCTGCCCATGATCGTGGTCCACCCCACTGCCGCCGAGCGGCGCGAGGCCGCACTGATCGACAGCGGCGACTTCATCGGCGCCTCCGCCGGTCATGGCGGCGGGCCGCACCTGAGCCTGGTCAGCTCGCAATTGGCCATGCCCTACTATTCGTTCGCCAATCAATTCGGCGGCATCAGCAAGGAATAAGCATGACCATCACCTGGAACGACAACGCGCCGATCTACCGCCAGCTGCAGCAACGCGTGGTGGCGATGATCCTGGATGGCGCCTTGAACGAGGGCGACCCGTTGCCGTCGGTACGCCAGGTGGCAGCGGATTACCAGATCAACCCGCTGACCGTCTCCAAGGCCTATCAGGAACTGGTCGATCAACAATTGGTGGAAAAACGGAGGGGCTTGGGCATGTTCGTCATCGAAGGCGCTCGCGAAGCGCTGCTTAAATCCGAACGCGAGCGGTTTCTGCGCGAAGAGTGGCCCGTACTGTTCGCCCGGCTGCAGCGGCTGGGGCTGGATCTGAAGACCTTGCTGCGCGAAGCGAGCACCAACAAGGAGCAACAATCATGAGTGCGGTCATTACGGCCAGCAGGCTGGGCAAGCGGTACAAAACCTCGGTGGCGCTGGACGACGTCAGCTTCCAGATCGAGCCCGGCCGCATCGTCGGCCTGATCGGCCCCAACGGTGCGGGCAAGACCACGGCGCTGAAGGCCATCCTCGGGCTCACCGATTTCACCGGCGAGCTGAACGTGCTGGGCTACGACCCGCGCAAGCAGCGCGACAAGCTGATGGGCGATGTGTGCTTCATCGCCGACGTGGCCGTGTTGCCGCGCTGGATCAAGGTCAGCCAGGCGGTGGATTTCGTCGCCAATGTGCACCCGCGTTTCGACCGCAAGAAGTGCGAGGCCTTCCTGGCGCGCACCAAATTGCAGCCGAATCAGCGCGTGCGGCAGATGTCCAAGGGCATGATCGTGCAGCTGCATCTGGCACTGGTGATGGCCATCGACGCCCGCCTGCTGATCCTGGACGAACCCACGCTGGGGCTGGACATCCTCTATCGCAAGCAGTTCTACCAGAACCTGCTGGAGGACTACTTCGACGAGA
The DNA here is from genome assembly GCF_000264315.1 of Rhodanobacter fulvus Jip2. Classification (GTDB taxonomy): domain Bacteria; phylum Pseudomonadota; class Gammaproteobacteria; order Xanthomonadales; family Rhodanobacteraceae; genus Rhodanobacter; species Rhodanobacter fulvus. The sequence continues at coordinate 14,656 of NZ_AJXU01000044.1, read as the reverse complement.
ACAAGACGATCATCGTGACGACGCACCAGGTGGAGGAAGTCGAGCACATCCTTACCGACCTGATGTTCATCCGCGACGGCAGGATCGTGCTGGATGCCGACATGGATGCGGTCGGTGAGCGCTTCATCGAGGTGATGGTCAACGCCGACCAGGCCGACGTCGCCCGGGCCTTGAAACCCATCGACGAACGCCAGGTTTTCGGCAAGAGCATTTTTCTGTTTGACGGCGCGAGCCGCGCGACGCTGGAGGGGCTGGGCGAGATCCGCCGGCCTTCCGTCAGCGACCTGTTCGTGGCGACCATGAAGGGAACCTACGCATGAACACCCAGACGTTGAAGAATCAGACATTGAACAATGTGTACTGGCTGGTGAAACGCGAATACTGGGAGCACCGTGGCGGGTTCTTCTGGGCACCGGTCATTACCGGCGGCATCTTTCTGCTGCTCAACATCATGGGCATCATCACCGCCGAGGTGCTGGGCGCCCGCAACGGCATCAACTTGGGCGCCAGTGGCGGCCTGCAGCATGTCATCGCCGACATGGATGCCGGCGACCTGAGCCAGGTCGGGTTTGCGCTGGACGTCGCGATGTACTCGGCCATGGGCCTGCTGGTGGTGGTGCTGGGTTTCGTGGTGTTCTTCTATTGCCTCGGCGCACTGTATGACGACCGCCGCGACCGCAGCATCCTGTTCTGGAAATCGCTGCCGGTCTCGGACACCAGCACCGTGCTGTCCAAGGTCATCAGCGCCACCGTGCTGGCGCCGATCATCGCCGTGGTCGTGGGCATCGTCGTGGGCATGCTGCAGTTGCTGATACTCGCGGTCACGCTGTCGTTCCACGGCGTCAACGTGTGGCAATTGCTGCTGCTGGCCCATCCGTTCCGGGTTATGTTCAACCTGATCGGCTATATCCCGCTGTATGCGTTGTGGGCGGCACCGGCGGTCGGCTGGCTGCTGATCTGCTCCGCCTGGTCGCGCAGCAAACCCTTCCTGTGGGCGGTGGCACTGCCTGTCGGCACCGGCCTGCTGGTGGCGTGGTTCGGCATCATGGGTTTGTTCAACCTGCCGACGGCATGGTTCTGGAAAAACGTGGTGCTGCGTGCCTTGCTGAGCGTATTCCCGGGCACCGGCAACCTCTTCGGCTCACACAACACCGTGGCTTTTGTCTCAAGCAACGGGACGGATGTATTGGACCTGGCGCAGACCTGGCACCTGGCAGCCACTCCCGACCTGTGGATCGGTGTAGTCGCCGGCGTGGCCCTGCTGGCCGGCGCCATCTGGTTCCGCCGCTGGCGCGACGACGCCTGAGCACGCTGACGGACGGGCCGCCCGGCCCGTCCGTCACGACCTCGACCAAGGAGCACATCCATGAAACCCTTCTCTTACCGCGCTCTCGCTCTGCTTTTGCTGCTGCCGCTGGCGGCGTGCAGCCAGGCCCCGGATTCCCAGCCCGCTTCTACCGGGCAATCGACATCGACCAGCAAGGAAGGCGAAACCGCGCCGCGCTCGCTGATCGCCAAGGGCATCGACAAGGCCATGCAGGAAGCCAAGCGCGATCTGGCCACCAAGAACATCGAACTGGATCATGTCCACTTCGGTGACGACGACAGCGACAAGCGACCGAAAGCCGAAATCACCCCGCAAGGCGATCTGCTGATCGCCGGCAAGAAGGTCGACGCCACACCGGCACAACGCGCCTTGCTGCTGGACTACCGCCAGCAGATCGTGGGCATCGCCTCGGCCGGCATGGACATCGGCACGCAAGGCGCCGACCTTGGCATGCAGGCCGCCAAGACCGCGATGCTGGGCGCGTTCAGCGGCAAGAGCGACAAGCAGATCGAGGCGGCCATCAAGCCGCAAACCGACAAGATCGAAGCCGCTGCCCACCAGCTTTGCCAACAGCACATGCCGGCCCTGCTCGCCAGTCAGCAAAAGCTGGCCGCGGCGATGCCGGCATTCCAGCCGTACGCCACGATGGAACAGAAGGACATCGACGACTGCAGCAAGGACATGACCGACCAGGATGGCAAGCACGGTTTTGCCGTGTTCTCCGATTGACGATGACGATCGGCTGGCGAGCCAAGCTCAATGCACGGCTTTGGCCCCTCCCCCTGCTTGCAGGGGGAGGCTGGGAGGGGGTGACGCTCTAGCCTCAGCCAAAGCCTACCCGCAAAAACCCGTTCGCCAGCCCCCACGACAAACAGACTCAGCCCTGAATACCGCCGCGAGTCAGCGTCATCGGATCGAGCAGCTTCTTCAGCTCATCCTTCGACAGACCGGTGGTTTCCAGCGCCACATCCATGATCGGGCGCTTTTCCTTGTAGGCCTGCTTCGCGGTGGCCGCGCCCTTCTCATAACCGATCACCGGGTTCAGCGCGGTGACCAGGATGGGATTCATTGCCAGCGCCTGGTTCACGCGTTCCTTGTTGACCTTGAAGCCGGCGATGGATTTGTCGGCCAGCAGCACGCTGACGTTGGCCAGGATGCCGATCGACTGCAGCAGGTTGTGCGCGATCAGCGGCAGCATCACGTTGAGCTGGAAGTTGCCGGACTGACCGGCGATGGTGATCGACGCGTCGTTGCCGATCACCTGCGCGGCCACCATCGCCACCGCCTCGGGAATCACCGGATTCACCTTGCCCGGCATGATTGACGAGCCCGGCTGCAGCGCGGGCAACTCGATCTCGCCCAGCCCGGCCAGCGGGCCGGAATTCATCCAGCGCAGGTCGTTGGCGATCTTCATCAGGCCAACGGCCAGCGTCTTCAACTGGCCTGACAGTTCCACTGCCGCATCCTGCGCGGCCATGCCCTCGAAATAGTTTTCCGCTGATTCGAATTTCACCCCCGTCAGCTTCTTCAACTGCTGCGCGATGGCCGGGCCGAATTTCGGGTCGGCATTGATGCCGGTGCCCACCGCGGTGCCGCCCTGCGGCAGCCGGCGCATGCGCTTCAGCGCGTCCTCGATGCGTTCGATCGCCGTGGCGATCTGCGCCGACCAGCCGGACAGCTCCTGGCCGAAGGTGATCGGCATCGCGTCCATCAGGTGGGTGCGGCCGGTTTTGGGCGTGTTGCGCAATTCGCGCGCGCGCTTGTCGATGGCCTTTTTCAGATGCTTCAGCGCCGGCAGCAACTGCTCGCTGGTGGTCAGCGCGGCGCTGACGTGGATCGCAGTGGGGATCACGTCGTTCGAACTCTGTCCGTAATTGACGTGATCGTTCGGATGCACCTTCGTACCTGCGGCTACCGCCAGATGCGCGATCACCTCGTTCGCATTCATGTTGGTGCTGGTGCCCGAGCCGGTCTGGAAGATGTCGATCGGGAACTGCGCGTCGTACTGGCCCTCGGCCACCGCCAGCGCCGCCTTGCGGATTGCCGCGGCCTGCCCCTTCTTCAAATGGCCAAGGGACAAGTTGACCTCGGCGGCGGCGGCCTTGATCAGCCCCAGCGCGCGGATGAACGGGCGCGGCAGGTGCAGGCCGGAGATCGGGAAATTGTCGATCGCGCGCTGGGTCTGCGCGCCATACAGCGCGTCGGCGGGCACCTGCAGTTCGCCCATGCTGTCGTGTTCAATGCGGTAGTCGGTCATTGGGAATCCTTGGGGAAAGGTTTATATGCAAGGGCTCATCACGCCCCCGACAACCGTTCGGGCTGAGCGTAGCGCCGCAGGCGCGAAGTCGAAGCCTCTCGCGGCCCTTCGACTTCGCCGCTGCGCGGCTACGCTCGGGGAGAACGGGGTAAGGGAAAACCGGAAACGAAACGCTCGCATCGCCTAACTATAGGCCGCCCGGCACAGCCGCGCCGTCAATGTAAAATGGCGGTTTTCCCCTCGCCGGAACCTGCCGATGTCCACTCACACCCTCACCGCCCTGTCCCCGCTGGACGGCCGCTACGCCGGCAAGGTCGAAGCGCTGCGCCCGATCTTCAGCGAGTTCGGCCTGATGCATCGGCGCGTGCAGGTGGAAATCGAATGGCTGCTGGCGCTGGCCGCCGAACCGAAGATCGCCGAACTGCCGCCGTTCGACGCCGCCCAGATCGCCACCCTGAAAGCCATCGCGGACGATTTCAGCGTCGCCGACGGCGAGCGCATCAAGGCGATCGAGGCCACCACCAACCACGACGTGAAGGCGGTCGAGTACTTCATCAAGGAAAAGATCGGCGCCGACGCCAGCCTGGCCCAAGCGAAAGAATTCGTGCACTTTGCCTGCACCAGCGAGGACATCAACAACCTCTCCTACGCGCTGATGCTGCGCGACGCGCGCGCCGAGGTATTGCTGCCGCAACTCGACACCGTCACCGCCCAGCTGCGCGACCTCGCCCACACCAACGCCGCGCTACCGCTACTCGCCCGCACCCACGGCCAGACCGCTTCGCCCACCACCATGGGCAAGGAAATCGCCAACGTGGTGGCGCGCATCGAACGCCAGCGCCGGCAACTGGCCGCGGTGGATGTGTCCGGCAAGATCAACGGCGCCGTGGGCAACTACAACGCCCACGCCATCACCTATCCCGATGTGGACTGGCAGTGCTTCTCGCAGCAGTTCGTGGAAAGCCTGGGCCTGGACTACAACGCCTACACCACCCAGATCGAGCCGCACGACAACGTCGCCGAATACTGCGACGCCGTGCGCCGCGCCAACATCATCCTGATCGACCTGGCCCGCGACATCTGGGGCTACATCTCGCTGGGCTACTTCAAGCAGACGCTGAAAGCGGGCGAAGTCGGCTCCTCCACCATGCCGCACAAGGTCAACCCGATCGACTTCGAAAACGCCGAAGGCAACTTCGGCCTCGCCAACGCTCTGCTCGGTCATTTCGCCGAGAAACTGCCCATCAGCCGCTGGCAACGCGACCTCACCGACTCCACCGTGCTGCGCGCCCTCGGCACCGCTTTTGGCCACACCCTGGTGGCGCTGGAATCGCTGAAGAAAGGCCTGGGCAAGCTCAACGTCAATGCTGACCGCATCGGCGCCGACCTCGATGCGAGCTGGGAAGTGCTGGCCGAGGCGGTGCAGACGGTGATGCGGCGCTATGGCCTGCCGCAGCCGTATGAGCAGTTGAAGGCGCTGACTCGGGGGCATGGCATTACGAAGGAATCTATGCGGGAGTTCATCGGTGAGCTGGAATTGCCGCCGGATGCGAAGCAGCGGCTGATGGAGCTTACGCCGGGGGGCTATATCGGTTTGGCGGAAACGTTGGCGAAGGACATCTGAAAACAGCACATCAAACCATGATGGTTGCGACGGAACGAACGCGGAGCAAGCAAGCCAGTCGCCCGTTGCTTCACTGCAAACGATATGGCGCCTTTTCGCAAACGTTGCGAGATTAGGCTGCTGGACTAGACGGCGCCAAGGGGAACAAGCTGTTGATTATTTTAGGTTCGCGACGCAAGGCAGGGACCTACCTACCGGGATAGGCTGCAAGGATTACACTGCATTTTGGAATCTACTTAGCGTTAGGCTTTATCGACCATCAGGAGCAGCCCTTGAAGGACAAGAGATTTTGGTTTGGGCTACTTGTCACCGTGGCGTGGCTCGGCTTCTCTGGATACATGGTTTCGATCTACGCTCACCCTAAGGAACTGGATGCTTGGGGGGATTACTTCTCCGGATTGTTTGCCCCACTGGCATTTCTCTGGCTCGTTATCGGTTACATGCAGCAAGGGGAGGAACTGAAACACAGTACGGAGGCACTTCGCCTGCAAGCCGAAGAGTTACGCAATTCTGTAGAGCAGCAGAGCCAGCTTGTGGCCGTGACCCGTGAGCAGTTTCAGAATGAGTACGAGGCGCTACAAGATGAACGAGAACTAAGGCGCGAGGCAGCAAGGCCAAGATTCGTACCACAGCACTCCGGAACCGTCGTCAGCAGTGGCGTGACAACCTATAAACTTAAGATTGTCAACATCGGCAATACTGCCACTCGCTTCCGCTTGGCCTTCGGAGACGCTATTGAGGTTCCAAAGCATCATAATTTGGCGGTTGTGGCGCGAGACGAGGTGATTGTAATCGAACTCCGTTTTGTGCTCACCGCCGTCAGTCAAGGTGTCATTCGATACATCGACGCAGACGGTCTTCCAGGCGAGGTAAAATTCGATGTCCAAGCGCCTGGAGGAAATAAATTGATTATTGGGGACGTTGTCCGCGTAGCTTGATCGCATGATGCCTAACATCTCGTTCAAGGCGGACGGCTACGCCGCCGCTTAACTCCAGCGTTAGAGCCACAAGGGAGGTCGACAGTCATGAAGATCGTCATATTCGGGTTCGTATTAGCCGCGATGAGTTTCAGTGCAGTCTCTGCTACTCCTACAAGTGCTTCTAATGCATCAAGTGATTCCGCATGGGTGGAGGTCTCAAGCACCGACACCCAGACCTACAGTGTTCGTAAAGGCTCATTTGAAATTACGCAAACAAAAGCCGGAGCACCCATTGCTGTAGTTCTCGGACAATCCACTGGTGTAAATACAAAAGCCGTTGTATATCGGAAGTGGTATGTATCGAAAGACGACTGTGTGGGCGGTCTTGGGAAGCTCGTCATACTTAGCATTAATGGTGATTACGCAGGGGAAATCGATTTCGTTTCCAAAGGCGAAAGTGCAGCTAGTAATATCGCGGACACGATCTGTAGCGTCTATCTTGAGGAGATCAAAAAGCAGCAAAGTAAAGGGATGTAGTTGTGGGCACTAACAAATCGTCCAAGGCGGACAGCAGCGCCTCCGCTTAACTCAGGCGTTAGATCTCAAGGAAAGATATGGCGCGTCCCATAGAAAAAGGCAAAAACGCCAAAAACGCGGGTCAGAGTGCACCTTTCGAAATGGATCAGGTGAAAATCCTCTCTGACCCATGTTTTGGACAGTTCCGTCGCGGCCCCTGTTTCCCTAGGTATGAACGCAAAAGCAAACAGGGTGTGGCTTACGGTACTGATGTAACTACTGGGGCGAAACGGTTAATGGCAACGCTATCGACAATGGATTTCGTCGCACTCGGATCACTATGCAGCGGCGGAATCATCACAATCTTTAACAAAGGTATCACCGGCGGCGCCAGGAACGGTGCGGCCAGGTTGGCATGGTTCCTAGTGGGTACTGCCATCGGGCTGTACGCCTATGGCGCTATCGGCGGCATGTTGTATGCGCTCAATACCGGCAACGTCGCGGCTAGCAGCAGCCGTGGCGGTAGCGTTCTGTTCCATCGTACCGAACATCCGCTGCTCTTCTGGATCACCTTTCTCGGACTCAGCTTGGCTACGGGCCTGATTGCGTGCCTATCGCTGACGTGTTTTTGGAAAGCCATCAAAAACGGCTGACAACGCTACCTCAATAGAGCTGAGCACCGAAACCGGGACGGAGGAAGTTAAGTGGGTCGCCCCCGTGAGCTTGCGACACCCCGGCCGAGGCGCGAGGAAACCATGCCCAACAGCTTGAACCGCCCCGGATTTCGTGGAGGCTGTGAAGCCTGCCCGTTTCTTGGAGTGCCGACCACATGAGGTTTTCGCCCCGGGCTTCGTCGCCGTTATGTCGATACCGCCCGCGCCAGGACACCTTCCCCGCTACGCATGTACCATCCGCTGCGGGGAACGTAAATCATGGGCCGGGCACCGGGGATGGGGCGCCGACACACCGTATCAGCAGCTTTGCCGAAGCCTGATGGATCGCATCCGGGCTACGGTACTTCAGCGGGCTCCGCCCAGGATCCCGCCGCCATGAAAAGCGCACCGCCGTGGTGGCCGGGCGCTAGCGACCTGCACGCGGAGAGGGGGGACTTTCCATGAACAAGGCATGGGTATCAGGAATCACACTGGCGGTTTTGCTGTTGGCGTGTTCGCCACGTGTCAGCGCGCTGCAGAAGACGTGGCTTGACCTGGCGGAGGATCAAGCGCGGATGAACGACGGTCCCGGTTTGGTTTCCGACGTCATCGATTATGTTTCCCTGCGCACCACGATGCAGCATGAGCCGGATATTTTGCGGGCCCGGATCGCGGCCTGCGGGTCGTGCAAGGAGCGCGGAGAGCTGCAGCGCCAACTGGCTATCGCCGAGCGCAACAAGCAATCGCTTGAGTCGATCGAATCTATGGTGGGCAAGGCTTATGGCATGGATCCGTGGCAGGCCTGGAAGCTGGGGATAAAGATCCGTCCCGATCAGGTCGAGAAACTTCCACCGCTTTGCGTCGCGTTGTTCGACCGTGCCTTTGATTGCAAGGTCGACCATGACAACAGATCCGCCGGTGAATTCGGCGGCGTCTGCCATGCCGAGGACCGTCTTTACCAGTTATGCAGCGCCGGTGAGGCCAAGCCTTTTTATGATTACGCGGCCTTGCTCAACAAGAAGGCGCGCGGGGAGTTGGCTGTCGAAAGCCCCGACAACGCCAATTTCCTTTATCACAACGTGCCGCCCGGCATGGCGTTTCCCGTGCAGCCGGTCAGCCAACCGCTGTACACCGTCTATACCGACCGCAACCAGCCGGGCACGCTGAGGGGGCTGATGATCAGCGGCATGGCCATGATGGGGCCGGACATCGAGTTGTCACAGGCCGATGCATTCCGCCAGCCATGGCGAGGCATCATCCACGAAGACAACGTGGCGGTGTCCAAGACTGCGCGCCTGATCGAATGCAGCTACCTGTTGCCGGACACCACGCAGGTACACCGGTTCAAATTCTGGTATCGCCAGCGGCCAGCCGGCGCCGAGCCGGCCCGCTTGTCCTCACGCATGGCGAAGCACCCGCTGTTGCGCGTGGGCGCGCCTGTCAATCAATGCCCGATCCGCATCGAGCAGGCTCTGGCCCTGGCGCCAACCCGGACCAAAAAAGAGCTTGAGGTCTTCTACGGCGACATGCTGAAACAACCCGGCGACCATGAAGCGGCACCCGTGGTGTCGCCCGAAGAAGCCAATCGCCGCCGGGATGCAGCCAACGAAAGGGCCAGACTCCGCGGCCGCTGAAGGTTTTCGTTCAAAAAAGGGGCAGGTTCATTTGCTCCTTAATAGAAATTTTGCACCAGACTGAACCCGGCTTTATTCACGGTTGCTCATGGGGCAATCCAAGAAACGCAAACGGCCGGCACCTCACAGCGCCGGCCGTTCGCATTCAAGCAGCGGTCAATCAAGCAGCCGCCTTGATCAACCCCTCTTCCAGCATCGCCTTCTGCACCGCCGGTCGCTGCGCCACGGTCTTCTGGAAGACCAGCAACGCCGGGAACGCCGACAGATCCACATCGACGTAGGCGGCCCAGGCGGTGATCGTGAACAGGTACGCGTCGGCGGCGGTGAAGTGGTCGCCCAGCAGCCAGGGCTGTTTGGCCAGCACGTCCTCGATCAGCTGGTAGCGCTTGAGCAGGTAGGCCTTGCGGCCGGCGCGGACGTCTTCCGACGTGTCGGGATTGAACAGCGGGCTGTAGGTCTTGTGCAGTTCGGTGTTGATGAAGCCCAGCATTTCCTGCAGCCGGTAGCGCAGCAGGGTGCCGTTGGCCGGGGCCAGGCCGCTTTCGGGCTTCAGGTCGGCCAGGTATTGCACGATGGCGGGGCCTTCGGTCAGCACTTCGCCGTTGTCCAGCTGCAGGGTCGGTACGTAGCCTTTCGGGTTGATCTTCGCGAAATCCTGGCCGCTTTCGGTGAGCTTGGTCTTGATGTCGACCCTTTCCAGCTGTACCGGGATGCCGGCTTCGAGCGCCACGATATGGGGTGACAGGGAACAGGCGCCGGGGAAGTAGAAGAGTTTCATCGTTGCTCCATGATGGTGGGGGACGCGGCATGCGCGAGAGACTGTCGCGCGAATCGCAGCGACGCGGAGCATGCTAACCACCATGGTTACTGATGGATACTAATCAGGCGCCGATACGGCGAAAATGCGGTATCCCCCCGGTTACCTGACTTCGTGGAGAACGCATGGGTCTGTCAGTACGCAAGAACAAAGTCGCGGTGCCGCCTACCTGCCCGCTAAGCGAGTGCATGGCGATGTTGCGCGGCGCCTGGGCGCCCAACGTGATCTGGTACCTGAGCGGCGGGCCGCGTCGTTTCGGTGAGCTGCGCCACGACATTCCGCCCATCTCCGCGCGCGTCCTGAGTGCGCGGTTACGCGAGCTGCAATCCCTGGGGCTGGTGAAGCGGCGGGCCCTGGACAGCTCGCCGCCATCGGCCGAGTACGCGCTTACCGAGCTGGGCCGCGAACTGTTGCCGGCCATCCAGGCGTTGGCTGGCGTGGGCGAGAAGCTGATGGCGAGACGGGGTGAGCGGACGCGGGCGCCGTCCCCCGGGCCCGCCTGCACGCTGCACGATTGAATGGAAGCGGCGGCCGATTGCACGAACCGGCCTGCCGCCATGCTCAGACTTCGTCCGAACCTTCGTTGACGCCTTCGAACAGGAAGGTCGACAGGTAGCGCTCGCCGGTGTCGGGCAGCATCGCCAGCAGCACGGAACCTTCCGGCGCGGTCTGCGCCACCTGCAGCGCAGCTGCCAGCGTGGCGCCGGAGGAAAGGCCGGCGAAGATGCCTTCCTTCTGCGCCAGCACGCGCGCGGTGTCGCGGGCCACCACGTCGTCCACGGTCACCAGCTGGTCGACCACCTGGCCGTTGAGCACGGCGGGCAGGAAGTCCGGCGTCCAACCCTGGATCTTGTGCGAGGCCCATTCGTTGCCACCCAGCAGCGAGGCCGCGGCGGGCTCGGCACCGACTACCTTGACCTCCGGGCGCGCCACCTTGAGCACCTCGCCCACGCCGGTAAGCGTACCGCCGGTGCCCCAGCCGCTGACGAAATAGTTGAAGCGGCGACCAGCGAAGTCGCTGATGATTTCAGCGGCCGTGGTCTGGCGGTGGTAGGCCGGATTGGCCGGGTTGTCGAACTGGTTGGCAAGGAACCAGCCGTGCTTGTCGGCCAACTCCTGCGCCTTCGCCGATGCACCGCTGCCACGCAGCGCCGCCGGAGTGAGCAGCACCTTGCCACCATAGGCGCGGATCAGCTTGCGCCGCTCGATGGAGAAGGAGTCCGGCAACACTGCCACGAAGGGATAGCCACGGGCCGCACACACGGCAGCCAGCGCCACACCGGTGTTGCCCGAGGTGGACTCCACCACGGTCTGGCCAGGTTTCAGCACGCCGCGCTGCTCGGCGTCGAGGATGATGGCCAGCGCCAGGCGGTCTTTCACCGAACCGGCCGGGTTGAACGCTTCGACCTTCACGTAGATATCCACGTGGGCCGGCGCCAGACGCTGCAGCTTCACGATGGGCGTGCGGCCGATGGTGTCGAGGATGCTGTTGTAGATCATGGAAACGCTCCGTGGGTAAAGAAAAGCGCGCTGCCGGAATCTCGGCAACGCGCAGCATGAAAAAACCGCGGTGACGCGGAGGTTACGCGCGATGGATGGCGCGCAAGGTCTCCACCGCGGCGCGCGACGTGGGGCGCGGCACGGGCCGGGACGGTGGCGCGGGCTCGATGGCGGCCGGCGACCCCAGCGGCTCGGCACCGAACCAGGCCAGCCGATGGCTGAGCGAGGCCACCTCGCCCAGGATCAGCAGCGCTGGCGAGCGCACATCGTGGCGACGCGCCTGTGCCGACAGGTCGGCCAGCGTGCCGGTCACCACGCGCTGGTCCGCACGCGAACCGTTCTCGACCAGCGCGAACGGCGTTTCCGCCGCCCGACCATGCGCAAGCAGTTGCGCCTGCACCGTTTCCAGCCCGGCCACGCCCATGTAGACCGCCAGCGTCTGCCGTTCCTGCGCCAGCGCGGGCCAGTCCAGCGTGTCCATCGATGAGCGGCAATGCGCGGTGACCAGGCGCACCGACTGCGCATGGTCGCGATGGGTCAGCGGCACGCCGGCGTAGGCGGCGCAGGCCAGCGCGGCGGTGATGCCGGGCACCACTTCGAAGGCGATGCCATGCTCGTGCAGGAATTCCAGCTCCTCGCCGCCGCGACCGAACACGAACGGGTCACCCCCTTTCAGGCGCACCACGCGCTTGCCGGCGCGCGCATGTTCCAGCATCAGCGCATGGATGCCGTCCTGGGTGGTGTGGTGGTTGCCGGCCTGCTTGCCCACCTCGATGCGATCGGCGTCGCGGCGGGCCAGTTCCAGTATGTCGGGGCTGACCAGCCGGTCGTGCAGGATCACGTCGGCTTCGTTCAACGCGCGCAGCGCACGCAGGGTCAGCAGGCCGGGATCGCCGGGACCCGCGCCCACCAGCACCACCGAGCCGACGGCGCCCGCGCGGGGTGCGGCGAGTTCCCGTTCGGCCGCAGCGGTGGCTGCCTCGGGCTGGTTGCGGCGAAGCAGGTCCGCGACCGGACCGGTCAGCAGCTTTTGATAGAACTGACGGCGCAGGGCGAGGTCCGGATAACGCCGGCGGATGCGTTTGCGCAGGCGCGCGGCCAGTGCGGCCAGCGGCCCGATCGAATGGTCGATCAGCGTTTCCAGCCGCTCGCGCAGCAACCGGCCCAGCATCGGCGCCTCGCCACTGCTGGATATGGCCACGATCACCGGCGAGCGGTCGATCACCGCCGGCACGTGGAAACTGGACAGCTGCGCGTCGTCCACCACATTGACGAAAATGCGCTGCAAGGTGGCCAGCTCGGCGACCTGGGCGTTCAGCGCCTGATCGGAGGTGGCGGCCACCACCAGCCACACGTGGTCGATCCAGCCAGACTCGAACACGCCCGCGCGATGCGCGATGCGGCCTTTCCTGACCAGGCTTTCCAGCTGCGGTGTCAGCAATGGCGCGCCTACCGTCACCTGCGCCTTGGCCGCCAGCAGCGCCGCCACCTTGCGCTCGGCCACGGCACCACCGCCCACAACCAGTACGGCGCGGCGGGAAAGATCGGCGAAAAGCGGATACAGCTTCATGGCTTGCACGGCATCGGCGCCACGGCGGCGCGGCACTGCAACGCTACCGATGACGCCATCGTTGTGGAAATGACTTGTGATGCCGTTGATATACCTCAAGGTTATGAGCCATGGCGTGATGTAGAATGCCAGGCACGTTTGGGCGTATAGACGTCCGAATTGCCATAGAATGGAGCCGCTACCGGCCGTTGGGGTACAGGCATCCCGCATGAGCCGGCATGCCATGTGGAATGGCCTGCCACGCGAAGCAGCCGCATCACGCTCTTCTACCCCTACACTCTCACCGGCATACCTGCGAACCGACGCCATGACCCTGACCCAACTGCGCTACCTCATCGCCATCGCCGATTGCGGACTCAATATCACCGCGGCCGCCGAACGCGTGCACGCCACGCAACCGGGCGTCAGCAAGCAGTTGAAGCAACTGGAGGACGAACTCGGCCTGCAGTTGTTCACACGCAAGGGCAAGAGCCTCGATGGCGTGACCGATGCGGGCGCCCGTGTGCTCGAGCGCGCCCGCGTGATCCTGGCCGAAGCGGTCAACATCCGTTCCATCGCCGCCAACCTGCGCAACGAGGAACACGGCGAGCTTCGCATCGCCACCACGCACACCCAGGCCCGCTTTGCGCTGCCGCCGTCGATCGCGGCACTGAGCCGACGCTACCCACAGGTCAGCGTGCATCTGCAGCCCAGCGGCGACGCGGAAGTACTGGCCTTGCTGGAGGGTGGCCGCGTCGACCTGGCCGTGGTCAGCACCTCGGGTGCGGCGCCGGCCAGCGGCATTGCCCTGCCCGCGTACCGCTGGAACCGCGTGGTGCTGATGCCGCATACGCACCCACTGGCCTCGCTCAAGCGCGCGCCGACCCTGGCCGAACTGGCCGATTTGCCGCTGGTCAGCTACGACTCGTCGGTAAAGCCCGAATCCTCGCTGCGGCGTGCGTTTGCCGCGGCGGGGCTGGTGCCGCAGATAGCCATGACCGCCGCCGATGCGGACCTGATCAAGACCTACGTGCGCGCCGGCATGGGCATTGGCGTACTGGCGGAAATGGCCATGTTGCCAAGCGATGGCGACGACTTGCGCACGATCACCGCCGATGCGCTGTTCCCGACCTGCACCACCTGGATCCTGTTGCGCCGTGACAGCGTGCTGCGTGATTACACCCTGGACTGGATCGTGCAGTTCGCGCCACACCTCAACCGCGCCGACGTGCGCAGCACGGTGACCAACGGCACGCCGCATCCGGCGACCGTGGTTCCGCATTGGCGCCAGAACGTGGCACGGGCACGGAAAGCCAGCGTGGAGTGAGAGGTCTCGGCTTTTCGCTTCCCCCGCATCGCGGGGGAAGCTGCCCGGAGGGGGCGCTTGTCGTTCGGCGCCAGCCAAGCAAGAGCGCCCCCATCCGCCTTCGGCACCTTCCCCCGCAAGCGGGGGAAGGAAGGCGTGGGGTTTCGGCTCAAGACGTGGGCCACGGCCTTCGCTTCCCCCGCATCGCGGGGGAAGCTGCCCGGAGGGCTGAAGGGGGTGCTTTTCGTTCGGCGCCAGCCAAGCCAAGAGCGCCCCCTTCCGCCTTCGGCACCTTCCCCCGCAAGCGGGAGAAGGAAGGCGTGGGGGTTCGGTTTAAGGCGTGAGGCTACGGCCTTCGCTTCCCCCGCATCGCGGGGGAAGCTGCCCGCAGGGCTGAAGGGGGCGCTTTTCGTTCGGCGCCAGCCAAGCCAAGAGCGCCCTCTTCCGCCTTCGGCACCTTCCCCCGCAAGCGGGGGAAGGAAGGCGTGGGGTTTCGGTTTAAGGCGTGGGCTACGGCCTTTGCTTCCCCCGCATTGCGGGGGAAGCTGCCCGG